>NZ_JAATUR010000016.1 GCF_011881725.1 Escherichia coli
CATGCAACACGAACTACAACCTGATTCACTGGTTGATTTGAAATTCATCATGGCCGATACTGGCTTCGGTAAAACCTTCATCTATGACCGGATTAAGTCCGGCGACCTGCCAAAAGCCAAAGTTATCCACGGGCGAGCAAGATGGTTATATCGTGACCATTGTGAATTCAAAAATAAGCTCTTAAGCCGCGCCAATGGGTAAAATAGCGGGTAAAATATTTCTCACATCTAAAAAACACCATTCCAATCAATCCCCTGCATCGTCAAGTAGATGTCTGCAGGGGACACCATTTATCCCTCAAGCGAAACCTCCCCAGCTCCATCAGAAATTGATTCAGCAGCGTTGTTGCCCTGTATCCACTTGCTTATCCGGCAATCGAAAACATGACCCAGAATCCTGATCGTGAATCTGGCGTGACCCAATGCTACACCTTGATGGATACGCAGGTCCGTGATACGTGAGACAGGTTACGTGGGTACGGCTTTTTTCCGGTTGAAGGATATAGCGCTATCGGCAACAACCGGAAAAAATTTATGTTTATGTCACTGAAGGTACAGGCGTTTCCAGCACGGTTTGCTCTCGTTTTTTACTCAAAAAGAAAATGCCAAATAGCAACATCAGGCAGACGATCCCCGAGATGGCGAAGAAAACAGTCTGGTAGCCTGCAAAGTCAAAGAGGATACCTGTTGGCGTTGAAAGCAACACGATCCCCAACGAGCTGGCAATTTGAAAACCAATCAGAAAGATCGTCGACGACAGGCGCTTATCAAAGTTTGCTACGCTGTATTTGAATACAGATATGACGCAAAGTGGAACCTCTATGGCATGTAACAGCTTCACCAATGAAATGATCCAGGGATTCACGAACAGAGCGCAGGAGAGAATACGCAACGCCATAATCACCACTCCGATGAGTAACGCGTTTTTTGGCCCAACCCGATTAACAAAGAAGGGAATCGTCGCCATACACAGCGCTTCAAGCACAACCTGGAATGAGTTGAGATAACCATACACGCGCGTTCCGACATCGTGTGATTCGAACAGACCGGCATAAAATACAGGAAAGAGTTGTTGATCAAAAATGTTATAGAAAGACCACGTCCCCACAATAAATACGACGAAGATCCAGAAGTTTCGATCCTTGAAGACAGCGATAAAATCCTCTTTTTTTACCCCTCCAGCTTCCGTCGTTACGCACTGCTGATCCTTATCTTTAAAACGCATGTTGATCATCATAAATACAGCGCCAAATAGTGAGACCAGCCAAAAGTTGATATGGGGATTGATACTAAAAAAGATGCCAGCAAAGAACGCGCCAATTGCATAGCCAAAAGATCCCCAGGCACGCGCTGTTCCATATTCGAAATGAAAATTCCGCGCCATTTTTTCGGTGAAACTATCAAGCAGACCGCATCCAGCCAGATACCCCAGCCCAAAAAAGAGCGACCCCAGAATTAGACCTAAAGAAAAATGGCTTTGCAGTAACGGTTCATAAACGTAAATCATAAACGGCCCGGTCAGGACCAGGATGAAACTCATACACCAGATGAGCGGTTTCTTCAGGCCAAGCTTATCCTGAATAATGCCGTAGGCCACCATAAACAGCATGCTGGTAAACTGGTTGACCGAATAAAGTGTACCTAATTCCGTCCCTGTCAAACCTAAATGCCCTTTCAGCCAAATGGCGTATAACGACCACCACAGCGACCAGGAAATAAAAAAGAGAAATGAGTAGCTGGATGCAAAACGATAGTACGCATTTCTGAAGGGAATATTCAGCGCCATAATTACCTGCCTGTCGTTAAAAAAATTTACGTCCTGTTCAGAGGCAAGAGCGACCTCGCGGTTTACTTACACCATTCCAGATCCTGCCGACATGGTAGCGCCGTCATCGCCCCCTTCGCCGTTACTGCAAGCGCTCCGCAACGTTGAGCGAGATCGATAATTCGTTGCAATTCGCGATCATCCGCAGATAAGCCCGTGGCGGACAGACCTGCAAGTAACCCGGCGACAAACGCATCACCAGCCCCGGTGCTATCCACACAATTCACGGACATTCCGGCAAAATGGTGAACTTCCCCACGATAGCAGGCCACCACCCCTTCAGCGCCTTTCGTCACCAACAGCATGGCGATTTCATATTCTGCTGCCAGGGCGCGTATATCCCGGTCGCTTTGCGCTTTTCCGCTGATAAGTCGCCATTCTTCTTCCGAGAGCTTGACCACGTCCGCCAGTTGTAGTGCCTGTTGCAAACACATGCGAAGCAACTGCTCGTCTTGCCAAAGGTCTTCACGGATGTTGGGATCGAAGCTGACAAAACCTCCGGCCCGCCGGATCGCTGCCATCGCAGTAAATGCGCTGGTACGTGAAGGTTCTGCAGACAACGCGATCGAGCAGAGATGTAACCATTCGCCATATCGCCAACAGGGCAAGTCGGTCGTCTCTAAAAAAAGATCGGCGCTGGGGCGGACCATAAACGTAAATGAACGTTCTCCCTGATCGTTGAGATCGACAAGCACAGTGGAGGTCCGATGCCATTCATCCTGCTTCAGATACGTGGTTTCGACTCCCTCCGTTATCAGCGTTCGTTGCATTAACGCGCCAAAAGGATCATCCCCCACCCGGCCTATAAAACCACTTATTCCACCTAATCTGGCGATTCCCACCGCAACGTTAGCCGGCGCACCTCCAGGACAAGGCAGTAACCGCCCGTCTGATTCTGGCAACAGATCCACGACCGCATCCCCTAAAACCCATACTTTGGCTGACATCTTTCTCCCTCAAATTCATCTGGTTTACGCATAGTGATAAACCTCTTTTTCGCAAAATCGTCATGGATTTACCCAAACATGCCTGTTCGATCACAAAACCACATAGTTAACGTTAACATTTGTGATTATCATCACACTTATAAAGAAAGTGGCCTTTATCTTTATAAAAGTTAACGTTAACAATTCACCAAATTTGCTTAACCAGGATGATAAAAATGATGCAATCTCGTTTGCATGAAGCGCAAAACGCACTGGCAAAACTTCACGAGCGCCGGGGCAATACTTTCTATCCTCATTTTCACCTCGCGCCTCCTGCCGGGTGGATGAACGATCCGAACGGCCTGATCTGGTTTAACGATCGCTATCACGCGTTTTATCAACATCACCCGATGAGCGAACACTGGGGGCCAATGCACTGGGGACATGCCACCAGTGACGATATGATCCACTGGCAACATGAGCCTATTGCGCTAGCGCCGGGAGACGAGGATGACAAAGACGGATGTTTTTCAGGCAGCGCTGTCAATGACAATGGCGTGCTCTCACTTATCTACACCGGCCACGTCTGGCTCGGTGGCGCAGGTAATGATGATGCAATTCGCGAAGTACAATGTCTGGCCACCAGCCGTGATGGTATTCATTTCGAGAAACAGGGCGTGATCCTCACTCCGCCTGAAGGAGTCATGCACTTCCGCGATCCTAAAGTGTGGCGTGAGGCCAATACCTGGTGGATGGTGGTAGGCGCGAAAGACCCTGGCAACACGGGGCAGATCCTGCTTTATCGCGGTAGTTCACTGCGAGAATGGACCTTCGATCGCGTACTGGCCCACGCTGACGCGGGTGAAAGCTATATGTGGGAATGCCCGGACTTTTTCAGCCTTGGCGATCAGCATTACCTGATGTTTTCCCCGCAGGGAATGAAAGCCGAGGGATACAGTAAACGAAATCGCTTTCAGAGCGGCGTAATACCCGGAATGTGGTCGCCAGGACGACTTTTTGCGCAATCCGGTCACTTTATGGAACTTGATAACGGGCATGATTTTTATGCGCCGCAAAGCTTTTTAGCGAAGGATGGCAGACGTATTGTTATCGGCTGGATGGATATGTGGGAGTCGCCAATGCCCTCAAAACGTGAAGGCTGGGCAGGTTGCATGACGTTGGCGCGCGAGCTATCAGAGAGCAATGGTAAACTCCTACAGCGCCCGGTACGCGAAGCTGAGTCATTACGCCAGCAGTATCTGTATGTTCCCCCTGGCACTGTCAACCACAAATACGTTTTGCAGGAGAACGCGCAAGCGGTTGAGGTTCTGTTGCAGTGGTCTCTGAAGAACAGTGATGCTGAGCATTACGGATTACAGCTCGGCACAGGAATGCGGCTATATGTCGATAACCAGTCCGAACGACTCGTTTTGTGGCGGTATTACCCAGAAGAAAATTTAGACGGTTACCGCAGTATTCCCCTTCCACAATGTGACACACTTGCGCTAAGGATATTTATCGATACATCATCCGTGGAAGTGTTCATTAATGATGGGGAAGCGGTGATGAGTAGCAGAATCTATCCGCAGCCAGAAGAACGGGAACTGTCGCTCTATGCCGCCCACGGGGAGGCCATACTGCAACAAAGTGCCCTCTGGCAACTGGGGTAACACAGTATCAGGTGGAGCAACGGATCAGCAGCGGGCAAGGGATCCGCGTCTGTCTCCCCCCTTCACGACCTTCAATAATATGCAATGCAGCTTCCCGCCCGATAATGTCGTGTGGAAGCTGAATTGTGGTCAGCGGCGGTAAAAACAGATGCCCAACACCAACCAGATTGTCAAAGCCCATTACGGCGACATCCTGCGGGATACGGATCCCCTTCGCCAGAAGAACCTGATAAGCCACAAAGGCTGCGCGATCGTTACCACAAATCAGAACATCGAAATCTGGTTTGCCAGATGGGAAGTGAGCGTTCAGTAAACCAGCGAGATCGGTGTAGTGATCGTCACCTGTTGCCATATGAAATTGCTTCGTCTCAGCCAGATCTCGTCCGGCATCACGCCAGGCCTGTTCAAATCCCTGCCGACGATACCCTGTCGCCAGCGCACCTTCCGGTAACCAGAAGCATAACGGTTGACGATACCCCGCCGCGAGCAAATGCTGTGTTGCTTCATATTGTGCAGTGTAATCATCAGGAATATAGCTGGGTAACGCAGGGTCATCCGCCACACAGTTCGCCAAAACAATATTTTCGCCATGCAGAGACTCAGGCAGCGTGATATGCCGCAACCCCATTGTGGTATAGATAATGCCATCAGGACGGTGGGCAAGCAGTTGCCGCGCCGCGCGGGCAGCATCATCTTCAGAAAAAATATTGATTAAAAAACTGTTCCAGCCGAACTCGCTGGCGGTTTGCTCAATGGCAAGCAGAATATCAACAGAGAAAGGTGTGGTAGCAGTATCCTGCGCCAACACGGCGAGAGTCGACGGCTTACGTCCCTGAGTGCGCATCTTACGGGCGGAAAGATCAGGGACATAATTCAGGGCCTGGATCGCCTGCAATACACAGTCGCGCGTTGCAGGACGCACAGATTCTGCATTATGCATCACCCGGGAGACTGTCATCATCGACACCCCCGCCAGGCGTGCTACATCCTTTAATGAAGCCATACCCAAGCCGTTCGCCGTAAAACGGGCACTGTAGCAGAAACAGACGTCACTGGCGAGACCCGACGATATTCCCAACGTCCAGTCAGCCGACACTGTAATACAATAAAAAACAACAATAAGCCCCGGAACAATCGTCTCCAGTTTCGTTCCCGCTCCCGCCAGCGAGTAACCGTCCAGGAGGGAGTTGGTAGAAAACAATACCAACTGGCATCGCCAGTCCGGATAACAGAATATAAATAGGGATCAGTGTGCTGCGGCGCTAAGTTCAATGAAACTTTCAAATACTATACGACAGCGACATTTATCGCTTTAGTCGTCGCTCTGGCGGGCACATTCCTGCTGTCATTTATCATCTAAGCGCAAAGAGACGTACTATGGAAAACGCTAAAATAAATTCGCTCATCGCCCAGTATCCGTTGTTAGAGGATCTGGTTGCTCTTAACGAAACCACCTGGTTTAACCCTGGCACGACCTCATTGGCGGAAGGTTTACCTTATGTTGGCCTGACCGAACAGGATGTTCAGGACGCCCATGCGCGCTTATCTCGTTTTGCGCCCTATCTGGCAAAAGCATTTCCTGAAACAGCTGCCACAGGTGGGATTATTGAGTCAGAACTGGTTGCCATTCCGGCCATGAAAAAACGGCTGGAAAAGGAATATCAGCAACCAATTAGCGGACAGTTGCTACTGAAAAAAGATAGCCATTTGCCAATTTCCGGCTCCATAAAAGCACGCGGTGGGATTTATGAAGTCCTGGCCCATGCAGAAAAACTGGCTCTGGAAGCGGGATTGCTGACCGTTGAAGATGACTACAGCAAACTGCTATCACCTGAATTTAAAAAGTTTTTTAGCCAATACAGCATTGCGGTGGGTTCAACCGGAAACCTGGGATTATCAATCGGTATTATGAGCGCCTGCATTGGCTTTAAGGTAACGGTGCATATGTCTGCTGATGCCCGCGCCTGGAAAAAAGCGAAACTGCGTAGCCATGGCGTAACGGTTGTGGAATACGAGCAAGATTATGGTGTTGCAGTCGAAGAGGGACGCAAAGCAGCGCAGACTGATCCGAACTGTTTCTTTATTGATGATGAGAATTCCCGCACCTTGTTCCTTGGGTATGCCGTCGCAGGTCAGCGTCTCAAAGCGCAATTTGCCGGGCAAGGTCGTGTCGTCGATGCTGATAACCCTCTGTTTGTCTATCTGCCGTGTGGAGTGGGCGGTGGTCCTGGAGGCGTTGCATTCGGGCTTAAACTGGCCTTTGGCGATAATGTTCACTGTTTTTTTGCCGAACCAACGCACTCCCCGTGTATGTTGTTAGGCGTCCATACCGGATTACACGATCAGATTTCTGTTCAGGATATTGGTATCGACAACCTTACCGCGGCGGATGGCCTGGCCGTTGGTCGCGCGTCGGGCTTTGTTGGACGGGCAATGGAGCGTCTTCTTGATGGCTTCTATACCCTTAGCGATCAAACTATGTATGACATGCTTGGCTGGCTGGCGCAGGAAGAAGGCATTCGTCTTGAACCTTCGGCACTGGCGGGTATGGCCGGTCCTCAGCGTATTTGCGCATCAGTAAGTTACCAACAGATGAACGATTTCAATGCCGAACAATTGCGTAACGCCACACATCTGGTGTGGGCGACGGGAGGTGGAATGGTGCCAGAAGAAGAGATGAAACAATATCTGGCTAAAGGCCGCTAATTATTTTTCAATACAGCATCGCCATCCTTTCCCTGGCTGAGCGATGCTGCTCGATAATATCCTGCATAATATATTAAAGAGAACTCATTGGATTCCCCCACTATAGTCCTCTCTTTTTAACATCACCCAACGCCTTTCGCTGTAAACGGCGGTTTAGCAAACCAAACCAAAACCGTGAGTATTATAAAAGCAATAGCGGCCATGCGGAAAATCTCATTAGCAGAAATTGAAAGTGACTGCTGTGTTATTTCATTATTAATTTCATTGAGAACCCCTGAAAGCGAACCATAGTATTTGTCCATGACTTGTGATGATGAATTAAACACAGGATTAAATTGATCGATAGTTGCCGTCAATTCACTATGGTGTAACGATTCCCGGCGTCCCCACAGCGTCATTGTCAACGATGTACCAACGGACCCTGACAAGGTACGAAAAAAATTGCTCATACTGGAGGCGTTGGCAAATTTATTATCTGGCAAACCTGAAAACGAAATCGTTGTTAAGGGTAAAAAGAAACAGGCAACGGCGAATCCCTGGAAAAACTGCGGCAAAATGATGCCTGTAAAATCAATCGTCGGCATAAATGTCACAGAACGCCAGTAATAACAAACCGCATACATCAAAAAACTAAATGTAACTAACACCCGCATGTCAATTTTGTTGCCGTAATGTCCTATTAAAGGTGATATCAACAGCGGCATGATCCCGATTGGCGCATAGGCAAGCCCAGCCCAAATCGCATTATATCCCATAGTTTCCTGGAGCAACTGCGGCATAAGTACAATCGCCCCAGAGTAAAATAAATACGCACATGTGATGCTCACAATACCAATAGTGAAATTACGCGACTTAAACAAACTAAGATCAAGAATTGGATTCTCGGAGGTCGACTCCCAAATAACCAAAGAAATCAGCGAAATGACTGACACTATAGTTAATATTATTATTGTACTTGAGTTGAACCAATCCAGATCGCGTCCTTTATCAAGCATAATTTGCAAGCCACCGACACCGAGGACCAGAAAAGTCAGCCCTGGTAGATTCATTTTGACCGGTGAAGTTTCAGTTTCTCTTCCTTTAAGTAAGGTTAAGCATAATGTCAGGACAATAATCCCCATCGGGACATTGATTAAAAATATCCAACCCCAGCTGAAGTTATCACAAATGTAGCCGCCCAAGATCGGTCCACAAATTGGGGCGATAATCACGGTCATCGACCATAATGCCAAAGCGAAGGTTCGTCTTTCTGGCGGATAATTTCTTAACAATAAACTCTGTGACAGTGGAATTAATGGCCCTGCCATTAAGCCCTGCACGACTCTAAAAAAGATTAAAACATCAAGATTAGTCGATAAACTGCACATTAATGAGGAGAGCGAAAAAAAGGTTACTGAAAGCAAAAATAACCTTAATTCACCTATTCGTTGTGCCAGCCTACCTGTAATAGGGATCGCAATAGCATTGGCTACGCCAAACGATGTGATAACCCATGTTCCTTCGTCCGTTGATGCGCCCAGAAAACCGGATATAGTGGGTATAGCGACATTAGAAATAGTAGAGTCTAACATCTGCATGAACGTCGCTAATGACAATGCAATAGTGACACACCATAACTTCCCACCGGTTAATGGTGCCGGAGTAGATTGAGTGATTGCCATTAAGGTTGTCCATTACGAGAAATAATGTTGTTAATTTCTTTTTCTATCGGACTGGTATCAATAACTAAAGCCTTACTGGTATAAGCAGGCATGGACGTCACAGTTGAAGCCAGATCAGGCATCTCAGCAATGTCTTCATTTTTAGTATCAATTGTTGCAGTCATCGATAAACCAATGCGCAAGGGATGTTCTATGAGTTCTCTCGGATCCAGTGAAACTTCAACCGGTACACGCTGAACTATTTTGATCCAGTTACCTGTCGCATTTTGTGCGGGCAATAAGGAGAAAGCATTACCGGTTCCCATATTGATCCCTGTAACCCGGCCATGGAATACAACATTTTCCCCATAAAGATCGCTGATAATATTGACTGACTGACCAATTCGTACATCCGTGAGTTGTGTTTCTTTAAAGTTAGCATTAACCCACATTTGACGTGCAGGTACGACAGCCATTAACGATTGCCCCGGACTCACTGTTTCGCCAACCTGAACACTTCGCTGAGCAATATAACCGGTAACCGGACTCTTGATATCCGTACGTTTGAGCGCCAACCAGGCTTCTTTAGTTGCATCCGCAGCCTCAACAACTTGTGGCTGGCGATTTAAAGGCGTGTTCATCACTAAGGCTTTATTTGCCTTATAAGCCTGAATAGCAGCATCTAACGCCGCTTTGCTACTTCTTAACGTATCTTTGGTATGTTCCAGAGTTTCTTTTGAAATAACGCCCTGCTTCGCTAATGGCACTCGCCGGTTATAATCTTCTAATGATTGTTGATACTGAATACGTGCTGAGGCAACTTCGGCGCTGTATTGTTTATCCTGTAAGTAAAGCTTATTGGTTTGTCGCACAATATTTGCCAGGTTATTTTTAGCTTTATTGAGTGCTATTGTGGCATCGGTTTTATCCAGTGAAACTAAAATGTCCCCCTGTCGAACATAGTTTGTATCTTTATGATTAACTACAGTAACACTGCCTGAGACTTGCGCAGAAATTGGATCTGCATTGCCAGTAACATAGGCGTCATCAGTACTTATCGTGTCTTCTAATACCATTGACCAATAGGCATAAGCGCCTACAAAAGCGATAAACACCCCTCCTGCCAATAAGCTAAAATACTTTCTTCTGTTAGCCTTTTTTTTATTTAAGTTAATCTGTTCCACTATTATCTCTCATTTCGCACAGATGAAATTTATGAATGAAATGAAAAGGATATTAATTTCATTCATATCAAACACAGTGAATGTGTTTCCATTATCCCAGGAACGTGGAGAGATAATTTAAATGAGCAGGTTGAGGAATAACAGAAGATTAAACCGTAGTCTTTGAAATACAATTCTTACACCTGTAGGAATAATGAGAAGACTTATAGTGACAAATTGAAACTATAAATCAGAGGTATAATATCTGATTTTATTGTTGACATTTCATTTAAGTGGAATATTTATATGGTATAGTATCGAAATATCTTAAAGGAAGCCCGGATTTTCTGATTTTCATTGAGAAAATCAGATTATGCCTTATGTCTGTATTACTACAGGGAGAAGGGAGATGCTTCATTGCAAAAGGAATAATCTATGAATGCAATAATTATTGATGACCATCCTCTTGCTATCGCAGCAATTCGTAATTTATTGGTCAAAAACGATATTGAAATCTTAGCGGAGTTGACTGAAGGAGGAAGTGCCGTTCAGCGGGTAGAAACGCTTAAACCAGATATCGTCATCATCGACGTCGATATCCCCGGAATTAACGGTATCCAGGTGTTAGAAACGTTAAGAAAACGCCATTATACCGGGATTATTATTATCGTTTCCGCTAAAAATGACCATTTTTACGGCAAACATTGTGCTGATGCTGGCGCGAATGGCTTTGTGAGTAAAAAAGAGGGCATGAACAATATCATTGCGGCTATTGAAGCTGCTAAAAATGGCTACTGCTATTTCCCCTTCTCTCTCAATCGGTTTGTTGGAAGTTTAACATCCGACCAGCAAAAACTCGACTCCTTATCGAAACAAGAAATTAGCGTCATGCGGTATATTCTTGATGGTAAGGACAACAATGACATTGCCGACAAAATGTTCATCAGCAATAAAACTGTCAGTACTTATAAAAGCCGCCTGATGGAAAAATTAGAATGTAAATCACTAATGGATCTTTACACATTCGCGCAACGTAATAAAATCGGCTAATAAAATGAATTTTTTACCCTATATTTTGCTTCTCTGTTGTTGTCTTTGGTCGACAATAAGCTTCGCAGACGAAGATTACATCGAATACCGTGGCATAAGTAGTAACAATCGGGTCACGCTTGACCCGCTGCGCCTTAGTAATAAGGAGTTACGTTGGTTAGCGAGCAAAAAAAATCTTGTGATTGCAGTACACAAGTCACAAACCGCTACGTTATTGCATACTGATTCGCAACA
Organism: Escherichia coli; assembly: GCF_011881725.1. Lineage (GTDB taxonomy): Bacteria > Pseudomonadota > Gammaproteobacteria > Enterobacterales > Enterobacteriaceae > Escherichia > Escherichia coli_E. Next base: position 11,215 of record NZ_JAATUR010000016.1, read on the forward strand.
ACGGATTCGCGGTATTAATGCTGATTATTTAAATCTTTTAAAAAGAGCGTTAAATATCAAGTTAATACTCCGGGAATATGCAGATCATCAAAAAGCAATGGACGCGCTGGAGGAAGGTGAAGTCGATATTGTGTTATCACATTTAGTTTCTTCGCCGCCTCTTAATGATGAAATTGTCGCAACCAGGCCACTGATAATTACCTTTCCGGCGCTGGTAACCACCCTTAACGATTCAATGCGACCACTTACCTCGCCGAAACCAGTGAATGTTGCTCGGGTAGCAGGTTATCCCTCCGATGAAGTAATCCATCAATCATTTCCTAATGCAAAAATTATCTCTTTTACAGATTTATATCAAGCGTTAGCCTCGGTCTCTGCAGGGCAGAATGATTACTTTATTGGTAGTAACATTATTACCAGCAGCATGATCTCTCGATATTTCACCCATTCTCTAAATGTTGTAAAATATTATAACTCGCCGCGTCAATATAATTTCTTCTTGACCAGAAAAGAATCCGTTATTCTTAATGAAGTACTCAACCGGTTTGTTGATGCTTTAAAAAATGAAGTTCGCTATGAAGTATCGCAAAATTGGCTTGATATAGGAAATCTGGCCTTTCTGAATAAACCCCTGGAACTCACTGAACATGAAAAACAGTGGATTAAACAGCATCCTGATTTAAAGGTGCTAGAAAATCCTTACTCGCCCCCCTATTCTATGACTGATGAAAATGGCTCTGTTCGAGGCGTTATGGGGGATATTCTTAATATTATTACGCTGCAAACAGGTCTGAATTTTTCTCCGATCACTATTTCACAAAATATCCATGCGGGTACACAGCTTAATCCCGGTGGATGGGATATATTACCCGGCGCTATTTATAGTGAAGATCGTGAAAACAATGTTTTATTTGCTGAAGCTTTCATTACAACGCCTTATGTATTTGTCATGCAAAAGTCGTCTGATAGTGAACAAGAATTAAAAAAAGGAATGAAAGTTGCCATTCCATATTATTACGAGCTTCATTCGCAATTAAAAGAGATGTATCCAGAAGTTGAGTGGGTACAAGTTGATAATGCCAGTGCTGCATTTCATAAAGTTAAGGAAGGTGAACTTGATGCCCTAGTCGCGACTCAGCTAAATTCACGCTACATGATCGACCATTATTATCCTAATGAACTTTATCATTTTCTTATCCCTGGTGTTCAGAATGCATCGCTTTCGTTTGCATTTCCTCGCGGAGAACCTGAACTTAAGGATATTATAAATAAAGCACTTAATGCCATTCCCCCAAGCGAAGTTCTGCGCCTGACGGAAAAATGGATAAAAATGCCCAATGTGACAATTGACACATGGGATCTCTATAGCGAACAATTTTATATTGTTACGACATTATCCGTTTTATTAGTTGGTAGTAGCCTTTTATGGGGATTCTACCTGTTACGCTCAGTTCGTCGCCGCAAAGTAATTCAGGGCGATTTAGAAAATCAAATATCATTCCGTAAAGCACTCTCCGATGCCTTACCGAATCCAACTTACGTTGTAAGCTGGCAAGGTCATATTATTAGTCACAATAGTGCATTTGAGCATTATTTTACTGCTGGTTGCTACAAAAATGCATTGTTGCCATTAGAAAACGATGAATCACCGTTTAAAGATATTTTTTCTAATGTTCATGAAATCACAGCAGAAACCAAAGAAAATCGAACAATATATACACAAGTGTTTGAAATTTATAATGGAATTGAGAAAAGATGCATTAATCACTGGCATACATTATGCAGTATGCCTGCAAGCGACCATGCAGTCTATATTTGTGGTTGGCAAGATATTACCGAAACGCGTGATCTAATTCATGCTCTCGAAGTAGAGAAAAATAAAGCGATCAATGCAACTGTCGCAAAAAGCCAATTTCTGGCAACGATGAGTCACGAAATAAGAACACCAGTAAGCTCCATTATGGGCTTCCTGGAACTTCTGTCTGGTTCTGGCCTTAGCACGGAACAACGTGTTGAGGCCATTTCACTTGCCTACGCTACAGGACAGTCGCTTCTCGGCTTGATTGGTGAAATCCTGGACGTCGACAAAATTGAGTCGGGTAACTATCAGCTTCAGCCACAATGGGTCGATATCCCCTCTATAGTCCAGACCACTTGTCACTCTTTCGATGCGATTGCTGCAAGCAAAAACATTGCATTAAGTTGCAGCAGTACGTTTCCAGAACACTACCTCGTTAAGATCGACCCTCAGGCGTTTAAGCGGGTTTTATCTAATTTACTGAGCAATGCTCTTAAATTTACCACCAGGGGGTCGGTAAAAATTACAACCGCTATGGAACACATTGAGGACGAAGGCGCAGTCATTAAAATGGAGATTATGGACTCAGGTAGTGGAATATCTCAGGAAGAACAACAACAACTTTTTAAACGCTATAGCCAAACAAGTGCGGGTCGTCAGCAAACAGGTTCTGGTTTAGGCTTAATGATCTGCAAAAAGCTAATCAATAATATGCAGGGTGATTTGTCACTAGAAAGTAAGCCTGGCATAGGAACGACATTTACAATCACAATTCCGGTTGAGATTACCCGAAAAGTAACCACGATCGAGGCAACACCAGAACAATCCATCACTCTGCCAGAAACGTTAAGCATATTAATCGCGGATGATCACCCGACAAACCGGTTATTACTTAAACGCCAGCTTAACTTACTAGGCTATGAGGTCGATGAAGCCAATGATGGTGTAGAAGCGTTACACAAAATCAGTACGCAACATTATGATCTGCTCATTACCGACGTTAATATGCCAAATATGGATGGTTTCGAGTTGACTCGCAAACTCCGTGAGCAAAATTCCTCTTTACCCATCTGGGGGCTTACGGCAAATGCACAGGTTAGCGAACGTGACAAAGGGCTAAGTTGTGGCATGAGTTTATGTTTGTTCAAACCGTTGACCCTGGATGTACTGAAAACACATTTAAGCCAGTTAAGGCAGGTTGAAAATCTTGCGCCGCAGTATCGCTACCTTGATATCGAAGCCCTGGAAAATAATACAGCGAACGATATACAACTGATGCAAGAAATTCTCATGACTTTCCAGCATGAAATGCATAAAGATCTGTCCGGTGCGTTACACGCTTTAGAAGCAGGCGATAACCGAACTTTTCATCAGTGTATTCATCGCATTCACGGTGCTGCTAACATCCTTAATTTACAAAAATTGATTGAACTCAGTCATCAGCTAGAGATAACGCCCATTTCAGATGACAGTAAGCCAGGTATTATCCAACTGCTGAATTCTGTTAAAGAACACATGGCAGAGTTAGATCAGGAGATTGATATTTTCTGTCAGAAAAATGGCTAAATTGTGGCTGGCTCCCACAAGATTCAAATGTGGGAGCTATTTACCAACACATATTACATTTACGATGAAAACTCTTGTCGAATTTGTTCCCCATGCTGGTCGAGCGTTGCTGCTCCCGGCATAACATGTGGGTCCGCGCAACCACTGATTTTAATCGGATTTCCCGGCATCATTATTCCCCCGGCTTCAATCAGCATATTTCTCGCCTGCGTTTGTGGCAATTGTATGGCCTCGGCCACACTTAATAACGGTGCTACTGGCACACCAACTTTATGTATTCTGGACAACCAAACTTCAGCTGGCTGCGTTTTTAGCATGTTCTCAAGATAATGTTTAAGAATTGCTTGATTTTGTACACGTAAAACATTGCTGATAAATCGTGGATCATTAACCAGTTCCGTAAGCTCAAGTGCCTGGCATAATGCAGAAAAAAGCTTGTCATTCCCGCAACAAATAGTAATCGGCTTATCCTGAGTATCGAAGACATCGAAAGGTGCCATGTAGGGATGGCGATTTCCCAGACGTTGCGGTGACTGCCCTGTCGCTATATACGCCATAAGACCATGTTCCAGAAAACTCAGAGTGGCATCAAACATAGCTATATCGACATGTGCCCCCCGCTGGCTCTTTTCGCGGCCATAAAGTGCGCTCACTATTCCACTAAATAAATAGACTCCGCCGCAAAGATCCGCAAGTGAAGTGCCAACCCGTACAGGTGGAGCATCAGGATATCCCGTTTCCATCATTATCCCGCTCATAGCCTGAATGATGGTATCGTAAGCAGGAGCATCTTTTAACGGACCAGTATGACCGAAGCCTGACGATGACGCATATATGAGGCGTGGATTTATTTCTTGTAGTGTTTTCCACGAAAAACCCAGTTTTTCCATTGTGCCTGGTCGAAAGTTTTCGGCTAATACATCGGCTTGTTTAAGCATATTTATAAATATACTTTTGTCGTGGTCATTCTTTAAATCAAGTACCACGCTCTCTTTGCCATGATTAATAAAACTGTAATAAAGTGACTGTCCGTCCACATAGGGACCAAATGTGCGTGTATCATCGCCATGGCCTGGCGGTTCAACTTTAATTACCCTTGCGCCCATATTGCAAAGAAGTTGTGTTCCGAAAGGACCATTAAGTACATGGGTCATATCGATAACTAATAACCCTTCAAATGGCCCTTTGCTTTCATTATTTGTCATTTTATTGTGCCTTAAAAAAAGCCGAAGGTAAAAAGGACTCTTCGGCATTTATGTATAGTAAATAACATTATTAATTATGAAACGAGTCGGCTGACATAAATCCACAATGGCGCCGTGACGACAAAACCAAGTACGCTCACTGCCAATGACGCAGTACCAGTACGGGTATAGACATTAAACCGGCTGGCAATAATGATTCCAGAGAATGCCGGCGGTAATGCGCCTGCCAGTACCATCATCTGCAAATGTTCACTGTTCAGATGACATGCCATCCCAACGAGAAGCAGCGCCAGAGGCATCAGAATCAGCTTCAGGAAGGTGTTATAAGCAATTTCAGCACTGAATTCGAATTTATGTGCAGCCAGAGTCAGCCCCGCAGCGAATACCGCTACACCTGAGTTCGCTTTTGCAATCAGATTAAATGTTGGATCCCATGCCGCAGGAATTTTTACACCAACCAGTACCAATATTGTTGCCAGTACAGGTGCCCATACTACCGGCTCCTTTGCCGCAGAAATTAATGCGCTAAGATTGCTATTCTTTTTGCCATCTGCTCCCGATGAGGGGTTCAACAAATACAGGCCAATAGGAATAGTAATTGCGTTAACAATAATAGAAATAATTGCCACCACTAAACCTGTCGAAACAGAATCACCATAAATAGGATCAAGAACTGCAAACCCCAGGAACCCGATGGTAGGTGAACCCGCAATTAATGCACATACTGCTGCTTCTGCATGGGTTCGTTTAAAAAATTTGTAACAACCGAACCAGGAGAAAAAGAAACATCCGACGATAACCACAAGTGATACAAGGGTCAGGCGGGTGTCCGCAAAAATCATTTCCCTGTTTGCCCGAGTAATAGAAACAAATAGAGCCGCAGGAAGAGCGTAGTTTAATACCAGTTTATTAAATGCTCGCGCTTGATCTTCAGAAAAAGTTTCTCGTCTGCCGCTAAAGTAGCCTAACAGCATGATAATGATAATAGGCAGTAAGTCGCCAATAAAAAATGTTTGCATAATAGTATTCCCGATAAGGGTCCCCCTCACCATCGTATAATGAGTTGGCAAAAGGAGACGATGTCAGTATTTAATTACCAGCGACTTGTTTTGGATTAAGTTTGGTAATATGGCCGCTTTCAGTTCCTGCTGCTGGGTCAATAACCACATTAATAATGGTCGGTTTGCGTGACTGAATACCGGTTGTTAATGCATGACGAAGTTCATCTGTCGTGCTGACGTTATAGCCAACACCACGAAACGCATCCATTAATTTGTCATACCTTGCATGCTGCAGGAGATCTGTTGGTGATGGTGCACCAGCTCCGCTGAGATCGACACCGTCTCCTCTGTAGATGCCACCATTATTAAAAATGACAATCGTCACCGGCAGGTTATAACGACATATCGTTTCGATTTCCATCCCACTGAAACCAAATGCACTATCGCCTTCTATGGCGACAACTGGCGATCCTGAGGTTACACTGGCGCCGATGGCATAACCCATCCCAATACCCATAACTCCCCAGGTACCACAATCCAGACGATGGCGTGGTTTATACATATCAATAATATTTCGTGCATTATCCAGGGTATTTGCCCCTTCATTGACTAAATAAATATCCTTGTTGTCACGTAAAACATCGCGCACGGCACTCAATGCATTAAAGTAATTTAATGGTTGTGTTTCTGTACTTAACTTTTCCTGCATTTTTTGCGCATTTTGCTGCTTATGGATATTTAAAATATCGCGCCATACCAATGGAGTGGTAAATGTATTTTTTCCCAGTTCTGCCAACATACCTTGCATACTGGATGCAATATCGCCAACAACTGGCGCAGCAATCGGTCGGTTGCTGTCAATTTCCTGCGGTTCAATATCCAGTTGAATAAACTGTGTATCTGCCGCCCATCCTTTTTTACCGTGCGCCAGTAACCAATTCAGTCGCGCACCGACAAGCATGACAACGTCAGCATTTGCCAGAGCAAACGAACGCGCAGCTGCCGCAGAAAGCGGATGCGTATCTTCCAGGATGCCTTTTGCCATAGACATTGGCAGGAATGGGATCTGAGTACTTTCAATAAACTCACGAAGCTGTTCATCAGCTTGTGAATACGCTGCGCCTTTGCCAAGGATAATTAATGGCCGCTCTGCTTTTGCTAAAAGTGAAATTGCGCTAGTGACTGACTTCGGGCATGGCAATAATGCTGGCGACGGATTTTCAACCTTAACAATAGTGGTTAACGCTTCGTCTTTTTCCATCGTCGCTGCCAGGACATTTGCCGGCAAATCAAGATAAACACCGCCAGGGCGACCCGAAACAGAGACCCGGATAGCGCGTGCCAACGCAATGCCAAGATCCTGCGGTTGGTTAACGCGAAATGCCGCTTTAGCATAAGGTTTTGCCGCATTCATTTGGTCCAACTCTTCATAATCACCTTGCTGGAGGTCGACGATCGCGCGGTCGCTGGAACCACTGATCATGATCATTGGAAAACCATTTACCGTTGCGTTAGCCAACGCGGTCAAACCATTCAGGAACCCCGGTGCAGAAACAGTCAGGCAGATCCCTGGCTTTTGTGTAAGAAAACCGCTTGCCGCCGCCGCATAGCCTGCAGACTGTTCATGACGAAACCCAATATAACGAATGCCTTCCGCCTGGGCATGGCGCGCCATGTCCGTCACAGGGATACCTACAACACCATAGATAGTGTCAATATTATTCTGCTTTAATGCTTCAACGATGATATGCATACCATCTGTCATTTGAAGTTTATCTGACATGATTTATAACCTCGAAATTTTAAGAATTGGGGGCCAGAAGCCCCCGTTAATATCAGATGGCGTGGTTTTGCTTCATTGCAGCAATTTCATCGTCGCTATACCCCAGCTCCTGCAATATAGCCGCGGTATGTTCACCTAATAGCGGTGCCGCCTTAATATCAGGTGTAAATGAAGAGAATTTCATTGGGCAGCCTACTGTCAGGTATTTTCCACGTAACGGTTGTTCCACCTCAACAACACTTCCACTTTGGCGCAAAGAAGGATCGAGTGAGATTTCTTTCATGCTTAAAACCGGTGCACATGGAATATCAAACTGAGTCAAATAGGCGACGGCTTCATGCTTATCAATAGTGACGGTATATTTTTCGATTTCGGCAAAAATATCGAAAATATGTGGCTGCCGGGCATGAGCTGTACTGTATGCCGGATCGGTAATCCATTCTGGTTTGCCGATGGCTTTACAAGTGTTTTCCCAGTTTTGTTCCTGAATAGTGAAATAAATATAGGCATTAGGATCGGTTTCCCAGCCTTTACATTTCAGGATCCAGCCAGGCTGACCACCACCACCCGCATTCCCACCGCGTGGAACTGCGTCACCAAAAGTACCATTTGGATACTGCGGGTATTCTTCCAGAAAACCCAACTTATCGAGACGCTGCTGGTCACGTAATTTTACGCGGCAAAGGTTCAACACGGCGTCCTGCATCGACATGGTAACTCGTTGCCCACGGCCCGTTTTTTCACGATGCAGCAAAGCAGCAAGCAAACCGATCAGTAAATGCATTCCGGTATTGCTGTCACCCAACGCAGCGGCACTTACCAGCGGCGGGCCATCCCAAAAGCCAGTGGTGGATGCTGCGCCCCCCGCAGCCTGAGCAACGTTTTCATAGGCTTTTACATTCACGTAAGGAGAACACTCATCAAACCCCTTGATCGAACCAAAAATCATACGTGGATTGATCTCTTGAATATGCTCCCAGGTAAATCCCATATGATCAATGGCCCCTGGATGAAAGTTCTCGACTAAAATATCTGCTTCGCGGATCAGCTTTTCCATTACCTCTTTGCCTTCCGCGGTTTTAGTGTTTAATTCAATTGAACGTTTATTGCTGTTAAGCATGGTGAAGTAAAGCGCATCGATATCTGGAATATCTCGCAGCTGGCGACGCGTTACGTCACCAACGCCGGGACGTTCAATTTTAATAACGTCAGCGCCAAACCATGCCAGCATCTGAGTACAAGATGGGCCAGATTGCACACCAGTAAAATCGAGAACTTTAATTCCTTGAAGTGGAGTTGACATAGCAGTACCTATTAGTTAATTAAAAATGTGTTAATTCTGCGTTTATTTATGGAGTAGCACTGACTGTAAATAACTCGCAAAATATCGTCGTAACCACACTCGATATATTTGATTTTCAACATCGAATAATAAAAATAATTTCATCGCTACTTCCAATTCCTTTCTGCATGGTGAGTAGTGAAGACGAAAAGAAGAATATAATAAATATTTTCACGTGGTAATCGGAGAGATTCGCGACATTTGTGATGTTATTCTTACAGCTGTAAGAAGCGGCGGCGATTTACAGGAAAAATATGTTCACACATTTTATAATGTACCATAAAACATAACATAAACAATGATATCGTGGAAAAGCGGGATTATTGCGCATTACTTTGGGGGATATAAGATGCGTTTTTATAGAACCGCGAGTACCAAATAATTTTATGACCACAATCTATCGTATTGTGGTCATAAAAAATTTCCGGCTAGAGGAGTTAAATCCTTTATCTCAATATGCAACCTGTCATCATTAGTTCACAAACAGGGCTTCGCTATCGACGATAATACCATCTTCTGCACCTTTAAGTGCCAGGTTTGCCTCATAGTATTTCTTTTTATCAAGCAGTTTCTTCGCATCAGCAAGTGCATTACGAGTCTGTTTAAGCGGCATCAAATATTGATTTTCCATTACACCAACACCAGCCAGGCGAAGTTCTTCCATTGCACCCTTTTTATCCCCTTTCGCCATTTTTTCATTCGCAATTTTTATCGCAGCTTCTTTTTCAGGTGTCGCTACATAACTCTCGGAAATTCCGACAGATGCGTTAATGACAATATATTGGTCATCATTAAGGTTGGTCTTTTTGCCTGGCTTAGCGAACTTTGCCCACTCGGTGCTGTCATCTGACAGCAATGCTGAAGCTTCGTTGGTCAGTTCTTTTGCCTTTTCTGGATCGCCATGAAACAGAGCCAGGCGTGCTATCTGCACATCACGCATCGCATATAAACCTTGTTCAGAGATACGCTCGGCTGCTGCCGTTTTCTGGGTTTGCTGAACTTGCTGAGTTTGCTGTTGTGCCGCTACCGGTGCATTATCGGCTGCCCATACAGTTGAAGATGCCAGAATTGCTGTGACCATCGTAGCCATAATTAAACGTTTCATACTTGCCTCATTCTTTAACAGTTTTAGAAAACGCTGCCATCATATTGGGTGAGCATGAAATGAGAAATCAGAGAGCTACGGTTATTTTGAAAGAGTTATCTTACAACTGTAGTGATTATCGCAAAGAGGCTTTTCGTCTTACAATTGTAGGAATATGCTTTCTTCCGCAGAGAACTATTCTTATATACCACAAAGATATGTAATTTATTATTTAACTGTAAATACAGATTAATTAAATGTAAATACATCTATAACATCATAGTACCCAACGAAACTATTATCAGGATAATTTCCCATGAAAGCAAACTTAATACTTTTTAGCTTATTTTTATTTGCATCCATTATGACATGCAATGTTTTTGCTTTTTCCACTTCTGGTAGTGGAAGTGAGACGAGCGATAAATATATGGAAAAAAACGCAACAATGACTCTAACTCACTCTACAAAATTTCAGCCGTCACAGGCGATTTCATATAAGATGAGAGAAGATGTACCACCATTAAACCTCACAGACGAAACCACCGCCTCTTTTCAGTCAAAGGCGAGTTATCTTATTCATCCTGTGCGATCACACAGTGTCTATTAGAGGAATAACAAAATGCAGTCTGTCATATGGCAGGCGAACAATCATGGCTGTTGCTGATATGAACGCCTGCCCAAATGTGAATCATACTCACCCTCTACCGTCTTCCATACCCCACCATAAAGCGAATCATCAAGCCACAAGCCGGGGCAAGAAACATAAATATCCCCGTCACCAGATCATTACCGCCAGTTAACCACATGGTGAAGTAATAAATTAGTGCTGCGAGGATCACCATGCCGAAAAAAGAAGAGACAGCCGATACCACATTCAGTACCTGACCGATGTATCCGCTTACGCAGACAATACACAGGGCGAGAAACATCCATAAATAAATCATAGCTCAACCTCCTGCCGCGCTAAAAAACCAGTAACTTCAGTCACTTTAATAATAAGACAATCCTTAATCGCTGGCAATTTTTGCTAAGCATTAATGAAAACAACATGTTGAATGTAAGACTATTCCAGGGGGAAAAATATTTATACTGCACGATTAATAATCAGTAGCTGAAAGCTGTTAGCCAGTGATAAAATAGAGTTACCGCATTCATGCTCCTCGTGGTTATGTCCTGGCTAGTCTTTACACTCTTTACAGGAACCATTGTCGTACATGATGGCCCAATTAATTGAGTGTACCGCTGTCGACATGGAATCTTCTGCGATACAACAATTCGTATTTACAGAAGGTAACTATGTTTCCAAAATGCAAATTTTCCCGCGAGTTTCTGCATCCTCGCTACTGGCTGACGTGGTTTGGTCTTGGCGTACTCTGGCTTTGGGTACAACTTCCTTATCCTGTTCTGTGCTTTCTTGGCACACGTATAGGCACGATGGCCAGACCATTCCTGAAACGTCGTGAATCCATCGCCCGTAAAAACCTGGAACTTTGTTTCCCGCAGCATTCTCCTGAAGAGCGCGAGAAGATGATTGCCGACAACTTTCGCTCACTCGGCATGGCGTTGGTAGAAACAGGAATGGCGTGGTTCTGGCCAGATCGTCGCGTGCGTAAATGGTTTGATGTTGAAGGGCTGGATAACCTGCAACGCGCACAAATGCAAAATCGCGGCGTGATGGTTGTCGGTGTGCACTTTATGTCGCTGGAGCTGGGTGGCCGCGTAATGGGACTTTGCCAACCGATGATGGCTACTTACCGTCCGCATAATAATCAACTGATGGAATGGGTACAGACCCGTGGTCGCATGCGTTCCAATAAAGCGATGATCGGTCGAAATAATCTGCGCGGCATTGTCAGTGCGCTGAAAAAAGGTGAAGCCGTATGGTTTGCACCTGACCAGGATTATGGTCGTAAGGGTAGCTCCTTCGCGCCGTTCTTTGCGGTAGAAAATGTTGCTACAACCAATGGCACCTACGTCCTCTCTCGCCTCTCCGGCGCAGCTATGCTAACTGTGACGATGGTACGAAAAGCCGATTATAGCGGTTACCGTCTGTTTATTACGCCAGAGATTGAAGGCTATCCGGCTGATGAAGCTCAGGCCGCTGCCTATATGAACAAAATTATTGAGAATGAGATAATGCGCGCACCAGAGCAGTATCTCTGGATCCATCGCCGCTTCAAAACGCGTCCGGTGGGTGAAGCCTCGTTATACGTTTAGCCAATACCCCAGGCTTTGTCCTTCCTCGAATAAGCCATAATAACATCATGGTTTTTATGGCTTTTTTTCTTAAGATTTTTCCCTTCGCTGAATAGCGAATTATTACTGCCAGAAATCAAACTGTCGCCGATATGCGACACTCGTAAGTTACTAAAAGTAAATAAGAAAACGCCACTTGTTTCGATTTAGTTTTAGGCGTACATTAGCGCCGTCTCGAGCCAATATGCTCAGAATTCTGAGGTGATGCCCGCTGGTGTCAGCTCACTGTACCAGGTGTAATGAAGTCATTCAGGCGTAGCAGTAAATACGCGGAGAGATGTAAAGTGAAATATTTCTTTATGGGCATTTCTTTTATGGTCATCGTTTGGGCCGGTACTTTTGCCCTGATGATCTAAAAGCAAACTGTGCAATGAAAAACAGGAGCCATCAGGCTCCTGTTTGCATTTCTGGCGAAGGCGTTATTCCGCGTTTTCGTGAATATGTTTGCTGCTGGCGGGTAGTAAACCGTCGGCACGGAACATCGCTTTAATCCCACGAATCGCCTGACGAATACGGTCGCGGTTTTCAATCAGCGCAAAACGAACATGCGTATCACCATAGTCGCCAAAGCCGATTCCTGGCGAGACACACACTTTCGCTTCATTCAGCAGCTTCTTGGCAAATTCCAGCGAGCCCATTGCCGCATATTGTTCCGGGATTTTCGCCCAGACATACATCGAAGCTTTCGGCATTTCGACCATCCAGCCCGCTTCATGTAGCCCTTTTACCAGCACATCGCGCCGACGTTTATACTGTTCGGCAATGTCACGCACGCACTGTTGATCGCCTTCGAGCGCCGCAATGGCGGCAACCTGTAATGGCGTAAAGGTGCCGTAATCGTGATAACTTTTGATGCGTGCCAGCGCGCTAACCAGCGTTTTATTGCCGACCATAAAGCCTATGCGCCAGCCCGCCATGTTGTAGCTTTTCGACAGCGTAAAGAACTCGACCGCCACGTCTCGTGCACCCGGCACCTGCATAATTGACGGCGCTTTCCAGCCATCATAGACGATATCAGCATAGGCCAGGTCGTGGACCACCAGCACGTCGTAGCGTTTCGCCAGCGCGACAACCTTCTCAAAGAACTCCAGCTCCACGCATTGCGCAGTAGGGTTTGACGGGAATCCGAGGATCATCATTTTCGGTTTCGGATAACTTTCCCGAATAGCGCGTTCCAGCTCATTGAAGAAATCGACACCTTCCACCAGCGGCACTGAACGGACCTGTGCACCGGCAATCACCGCGCCGTAAATATGAATGGGGTAGCTTGGATTCGGTACCAGCACGGTGTCGCCGTGATCCAGCGTCGCCAGCATCAGATGCGCCAGCCCCTCTTTCGAGCCAATGGTGACGATGGCTTCTGATTCCGGATCGATCGCAACGTCATAGCGTTCCTGATACCAACGGGAAATCGCGCGACGTAACCGCGGAATACCACGCGAGGTGGAATAACCGTGTGTGTCCGGTCGCTGCGCCACAGTACATAATTTTTCGACGATATGCGGCGGGGTCGCGCCGTCCGGGTTACCCATACTGAAATCGATAATATCTTCGCCGCGCCGACGCGCAGCCATCTTCAGTTCAGCGGTAATGTTAAAAACGTAGGGCGGGAGACGATCAATACGCGTAAAGCGACGTTCAGGGCGAGTGTCAGCCATAATTTCCTCAGATTAACGTGAGCGCCCGGACCGTCCGAGCGACGCTGCCACGATGGTGGCTGTTTTGAAAATAGCCTGATTAATTTCTGTCTGTCCAGCGTTTTAGATCATTTTTGTTAATGGCTTAAAATGAGGAACACTACCTTAAAAACAGGAAATTTATATACGTTAACAAGAAAATTAAATTAATTTTATTAACATTATAATTTCAATAAATTTACTAACCAAACGTGCATTATCAAGAGATGTATTGCTAATACACCATTCACCTTTAAATCCCCTTTTAAAATTGTGGTTTTTCCTCAAAAACGGCCTGCTGGTCATCAGCCTCCTGGTTACCTATCATAGAGGTTTAAACCTTATTCAGAGTCACCCGTGCACGAAATATTCAACATGCTGCTGGCGGTCTTCGATCGGGCAGCGCTAATGCTTATCTGCCTGTTCTTCCTCATTCGTATCCGCCTGTTTCGCGAACTGTTGCACAAGTCGGCGCACTCAGCAAAAGAGTTGCTCGCTGTTACCGCCATTTTCTCGCTGTTCGCCCTGTTCAGTACCTGGTCCGGCGTTCCGGTGGAAGGCTCGCTGGTTAACGTGCGTATTATCGCGGTAATGTCAGGTGGGATCCTGTTTGGCCCGTGGGTGGGTATCATTACCGGGGTGATCGCGGGTATTCACCGTTATTTAATTGATATCGGCGGCGTAACGGCGATCCCCTGCTTTATCACCAGTATTCTGGCGGGTTGTATCTCTGGCTGGATCAACCTGAAAATCCCCAAAGCACAACGCTGGCGTGTCGGTATTCTGGGTGGCATGTTGTGTGAAACGTTAACCATGATTCTGGTGATTGTCTGGGCGCCGACCACCGAACTGGGGATCGATATCGTTTCTAAAATCGGGATTCCAATGATCCTCGGCAGCGTCTGTATCGGCTTTATTGTGCTGCTGGTACAAAGCGTTGAGGGCGAAAAAGAGGCCAGCGCTGCGCGACAAGCCAAGCTAGCGCTGGATATCGCCAATAAAACTCTGCCGCTGTTTCGTCATGTCAATAGCGAGTCATTACGCAAGGTCTGCGAAATTATCCGCGATGACATTCACGCTGACGCGGTGGCAATCACCAATACCGATCATGTGCTGGCGTATGTCGGCGTGGGCGAACACAACTATCAGAATGGCGATGACTTCATTAGTCCGACTACCCGTCAGGCGATGAATTACGGAAAAATCATCATTAAAAACAATGATGAAGCCCACCGCACACCAGAGATTCATTCGATGCTGGTGATCCCATTGTGGGAGAAAGGCGTTGTGACCGGAACACTGAAAATCTACTACTGCCACGCGCACCAGATTACGTCCTCATTACAGGAAATGGCGGTCGGTCTGTCGCAAATCATCTCCACGCAACTGGAGGTTTCACGCGCCGAACAACTACGTGAAATGGCAAATAAGGCAGAGCTTCGCGCCCTGCAAAGCAAAATTAATCCCCATTTTCTGTTTAATGCTCTGAACGCTATTTCATCGTCAATCCGTCTGAATCCGGATACCGCTCGCCAGCTGATCTTTAATCTGTCGCGTTATCTGCGCTATAACATTGAATTAAAAGACGATGAGCAAATCGATATCAAAAAAGAGCTGTATCAAATTAAAGACTATATTGCCATTGAGCAGGCCCGCTTTGGCGACAAGCTGACGGTTATCTATGATATTGATGAAGAGGTGAATTGCTGCATTCCCAGCCTGCTGATCCAGCCGTTGGTGGAAAACGCCATTGTCCACGGTATTCAGCCTTGCAAGGGAAAAGGCGTTGTCACCATCAGCGTTGCGGAGTGCGGTAATCGGGTCCGAATTGCCGTAAGAGATACCGGGCATGGCATCGATCCAAAGGTGATTGAGCGGGTCGAAGCGAACGAAATGCCGGGCAATAAAATCGGTCTGCTGAATGTGCATCATCGCGTGAAGTTATTATATGGCGAGGGGTTACATATCCGCCGCCTGGAACCAGGAACGGAAATTGCGTTTTACATTCCTAACCAACGCACCCCTGTCGCCTCACAGGCTACGTTATTGCTTTGAGCCGGAGTGATATTGTGAAAGTCATCATTGTTGAAGACGAATTCCTGGCACAACAGGAACTGAGCTGGCTTATTAAAGAGCACAGCCAGATGGAGATTGTCGGCACCTTTGACGACGGTCTGGACGTGTTGAAGTTTTTGCAACATAACCGCGTCGACGCCATTTTTCTGGATATCAATATTCCGTCGCTGGATGGCGTGCTGCTGGCACAAAACATCAGCCAGTTCGCCCATAAACCGTTTATTGTGTTTATCACCGCGTGGAAAGAACATGCGGTGGAAGCGTTTGAACTGGAGGCGTTTGACTATATTCTCAAACCCTATCAGGAGTCACGGATTACCGGGATGCTGCAAAAGCTGGAAGCCGCCTGGCAGCAACAGCAAACCAGCAGCACGCCCACCGTACCGTTAACGCGTGAAAATGACACCATTAATCTGGTGAAAGATGAACGCCTCATCGTGACGCCGGTCAATGATATCTACTACGCCGAAGCGCACGAGAAAATGACCTTTGTCTATACGCGGCGTGAATCCTACGTAATGCCGATGAACATCACCGAGTTTTGCAGCAAACTGCCGTCGTCGCATTTTTTCCGCTGCCATCGCTCGTTTTGCGTCAACCTGAACAAAATCCGCGAGATCGAACCGTGGTTTAATAACACCTACATTCTGCGGCTGAAGGATCTGGATTTTGAAGTGCCGGTCAGCCGCAGCAAGGTCAAGGAATTCAGGCAGTTAATGCATCTGTAATCAGGAATATTCATGAAAGCAACAGGCTTGCCCGCCGATCAACAATTTTTCGCCGATCTGTTCAGCGGCCTGGTGCTTAACCCGCAGCTACTGGGGCGCGTCTGGTTTGCCAGCCAACCAGCCTCGTTACCGGTGGGCAGTTTATGTATTGATTTTCCCCGTCTGGATATCGTGTTGCGCGGCGAATACGGCAATCTGCTGGAAGCAAAGCAGCAGCGTCTGGTGGAAGGAGAAATGCTGTTTATTCCGGCACGCGCGGCTAATTTACCGGTCAACAACAAACCGGTAATGCTGTTAAGCCTGGTGTTTGCGCCAACCTGGCTGGGATTATCGTTTTACGATAGCCGCACAACGTCGTTGTTGCATCCTGCTCGCCAAATCCAACTTCCCAGCCTGCAACGCGGTGAAGGTGAAGCGATGCTCACCGCCCTCACCCATCTCAGCCGTTCGCCGCTGGAGCAGAATATCATTCAGCCGCTGGTACTCAGTTTGCTGCATCTTTGCCGGAATGTGGTGAACATGCCGCCGGGTCATTCACAACCGCGCAGCGATTTTCTCTATCACAGCATTTGTAACTGGGTTCAGGATAACTACGCCCAACCACTCACCCGCGAGAGCGTGGCGCAGTTCTTTAATATCACGCCCAATCATCTGTCAAAACTTTTTGCACAGCATGGGACGATGCGTTTTATCGAGTATGTGCGTTGGGTACGAATGGCAAAGGCAAGGATGATTTTGCAGAAATATCATCTGTCGATTCATGAAGTGGCACAGCGTTGCGGCTTTCCGGACAGTGACTATTTTTGTCGTATCTTCCGGCGTCAGTTTGGTCTGACGCCGGGAGAGTACAGCGCTCGTTTTCAGGGCTAAGTTCAGAAGGTTAATTCTGTTTCCAGCAGCGCCAGAATGCTTTGTGCATCTTGCGCGGCAAAGAGTGACTGGCGGAAGGTTTTATTCACCAGTTTGCGCGCCAGCTGAGAAAAGACTTTCACATGATTCATCCCTTCGTTAGCCCCCAGCGTCAGCATAATCACCAGTTCGACTTCGCCCATTTCTGACTGCCAGTCAACCGGTTTCACCAGACGGGCAATGCTGATACTGGAATGACGGATCCACTGAGATTTGGTGTGTGGGATCGCCACGCCAAAACCAACGCCTGTGGTGACAATCTCTTCCCGCTGCCAGACATCCTCTTCCAGCTCAAACGGATGCTCAGTGCGCCCGTTAACGCCGAGGTTACCGCACAGAAACTGAATCGCCTGCTCTTTATTACTAAAGGCCTGATCAACAAAGATATTCTCCAGCGCCAGCAGTGGGCGAACGTCTTCTTCCGGCGTAAACGTGCTGAGTAACGCCTCAATCTCTTGCGCGCTGCGGCATTCACATGCCTGACGCGCCAGTTCCCGACACGCCTCGCTATCCAGTTGACGAAGCTGGCTTTTCACCGCCGGAATGCGAGGGCTACTCATACTCAGCTCATCCAGGCACAGCCCAAGCAGTAGCGGCAGATAACGGCTTTCACCGCCCAGTTCACCGCAAATGCCTACCCATTTGCCCCGCTGATGCGCAGTGGTAACAATCTGCTGCAACATACGCAGGAACGATGGCGTAATCGGGTTATACAGCGGCGATACGCGCGGGTTATTACGATCGACCGCATACAGATACTGGGTCATATCGTTAGAACCGATACTGAAGAAATCGACCTCATCGCAGAAGTGGTCGATGATGTAGCACACTGACGGCACTTCCACCATGATCCCCAGAGAGATCGTCTCTGCGTGACGCAAACCATCGCGTTTAAGCTCAACGATTGCTTTTTGGATCTCTCCCTTCACCCATAAGATCTGATCTAGACTGTGGACCATCGGGATCATCAACTGGGCGTTACCAAAACTGGCAGCACGCAAAATCGCCCGCAGTTGAGTGCGGAACAGTCCAGCAAATTCCGGGTAAATTCGTACCGCGCGGTAGCCGAGAAACGGGTTCTCTTCCCGGGGAATATTCAGATAAGGAATACTTTTATCACCTCCGATGTCCATCGTGCGGAAGATAATCGGCTTGTCACCCGCCGCCAGCAGCACTTGCTGGTACGCTTCAAACTGCTCCTGCTCGTCCGGCGCGCTGTCGCGATCCATATAGAGCATTTCTGTACGGAACAGCCCGACACCTTCCGCGCCGTTGGCAAACGCGCCTGGGGCTTCCAGAGCGGTGCCAATGTTTGCCGCGATATCAATGCGCTTGTTATCACGTGAACAGGCCAGCTGCGCTGCGGCCTGCGCCTGTTGCTGCTGACGTTTATCCGCCAGCGTCTGCGCTACCTGATAATAACCGCTCACAGCGTCGTCAGGATTAATCGCCAGCACTCCGCACTGGGCGTCAAGCACCGCCGGTTGCCCGGCATAACGGGCTATCGCTTCCAGCGGCAGGCCGCTAAGAACAGGGATCGCTGAGGCGCGGGCCAGAATCAGAGTGTGCGAGGTGCGCCCGGTTTTCTCCAGAATCATGCCCGCAAGATTTTTTAGATCGAGGCTCAAAAACTGGCTTGGAGTTAGATCTTCAGCCACCAGAATGGTCGGTTTTTCAAGCACCAGATTGTTGCGCGGCTTCAGTTCCGGCCAGGTGATATGCAGCAACTGTTCGCTGATATCGCGAATGTCGCTGACCCGCTCACGGAGGTAGTCACTGGCAGAGGCGGAAAGCTTGTCGCAAACCTGCTCCATATTGCTGATGATCGCAGCGCCCAGCCCCTGATGCTGTTCTGTCATCAGGTGACGGATATTGCCTGCAAATTCATCATCCTGAATCAGCGACAAATGGGCGCTGAGGATGGTTTTGCTTTCGCCGTCACGCTCGCGCAATTGCTGATTCAGTTGCTCGGCAAGCGTTGCCAGGCTGTGCTCCAGCCGGGTGGAATCTTGCGCACTGGCGGGGATCGCCCGGTAACTGTCGAGGCTGTCGCTCTGTAACAGGGTCAGCGTCCCCACACCGACGCCGCTTGCCAGCACATTGCCGTACAGTAAATCCGGGTTGAGGCGGCTTAATGAACGCGGTAGCGGATGCGCCGTCAGTTCTGCCTGCGTCGGTTGAATGCTGTCGCTGTCGATAAAGCGTACCAGGATGTACTCTTCCAGTACGCGCCGCGCCTGCTCTTCATCGCTGCCGCTGATGTTCAGGCTGCAACTGTCATTAAATAGGGTACCGGTGCCAATCAGCGCCAGCGAGCTTTTCGCATCGGCCTTTGCGTTCTGGCGATGGTTGATGAAGGTGATTTCGCTTTGCCACTGGCTGCACTGTTCTTTAAGTTCCCACGCCGGACGGGCATGCAGACCGTTAGGCAAAGGACAGAGAAATTGAATCGTTAGCATAACCGCTCCGAGTTAATCAGGAGATCATCTGAAATCCGTCAGTTGAACAACCGTCTCACGCGTAAAACGTTGAATAAGAGCAGATAAAAGTTGCTGCATCTGCAAAATGTCGCGGCAATCGGCAATCGACGCGGCGCAATGTCCGTGGCGGGTGGCAGGCCCCATCACCACTGTGGGCACGCCAGTGCCGGTTAAGTGCACCGCTCCGCCGTCCGTGCCGCCGTTGCTGAACATATCTGCCTGTAACGGCACGCCAATTTCTGCCGCCACGGTTTCAATCCACGCGGTGAGTTTTGGTGGCGCAATCAGCGACTTATCGCTTAGCACCAGCATCGGGCCGTTACCAATCTGGCGATGGTTAGCCGCGCCATAATCAAAGTTTTTCGCCCAACAGGCGGTATCAAGCACAATGGCGACGTCCGGCGACACCGTACGGGTGGCGGTTTGCCCGCCGCGTAATCCCACCTCTTCGCTGGAACTTGCTACCAGCCAGACTTCCGCAGGCAGTTCGGCGCTGTGTAGTTCGCGCAGTAATGTCACCAGAAGGTAGCAACCGAGGCGGTCATCAAAGGCTTTCCCCATCACCCGCTGGTGAGGGAGAACCTGAAAAGAGGTATCGAAGGTAACGCGATCGCCTGGGCGAATTCCCACCTGCATGACTTCGTCATACGAGCGCGCGCCAATGTCCACGCGCATAGCGCTGACGTCATTCCCCTGCCGCTCGCCGTCGAGGAGACCGGGAATTTTGCGCGCTTCACGGGTGGTGATGCGCACCGGCTGAAGCTGGCGGGCAGCCATGCGCACATTGCCAACCGGCAGCACGTCAATCGCTCCTTCACGGGAGATGCTGCGCACCATAAACCCCACTTCGTCCATATGCGCGCAGATCATTACCTTCGGACCTGTCGATTCATTGAGGCGGATCAGCACCGATCCCAGTCCGTCAAAACGGACCTCTTTTTGCAGACGATCCGCTTCCTCCAGCAGGATCTGCCGTACTTCCTGTTCCGACGAGGCGATCGCATCTGCCTCGCTCAACGCTTTTAATAGCGATAAATCCATTATGCCTCTCCCGTGAGCAACACTGTTTTCGGCATGGCGTAGAGCACTTCTGCGCCTTGCGGGGTGACCAGCACGACATCTTCGATGCGCACGCCCCCTTGCCCTGGCAAATAAATCCCCGGCTCCACGGTCAGTAACATGCCTGGCTGTAGCATCGTGGTATCCCACGGTGAAAAACGCGGATCTTCATGGACTTCAATGCCGATGGCATGACCGGTGTTATGACCGAAATAGTCGCCAAAACCTGCCTCGGTAATCACCCGGCGCGCGGCATCGTCAACCTGTTGGCAGCGCACACCGGGACGAATCGCGGAGATTGCCGCGAGCTGTGCCTGCAGGACAATCTGATAGACGTTAAACAACGGGTGAGATTCGGCGCTCACCCCTTCGCCATTCACCAGGAAGGTGCGCGTCATATCAGAGCAGTAACCCTGATAGAGCGCACCAAAATCAAGAGTGACAAACTCGCCCGCGGCAACAATCTTGTCGCTGGCTTTGCCGTGCGGCAGCGCTCCACGCCAGCCGCTCGCGACAATGGTGTCAAAAGAGGCTTTTTCTGCGCCCTGCTGGCGCATAAACCACTCCAGTTCAGCGGCTATTTTGCATTCGCTCATCCCCGCCTGTATAAACCGGCGAATATGCTCTGCACCACGATCGGCAATCCCACAGGCGAGGCGGATTTTCTCCACCTCCTCTGGCGTTTTGATTTGCCGCAGCACATCCGGCGTGGCGCTTACCAGCGTTGCATTAAGTTCAGCCTGCCAGCGGTGCGCGGTTTCCCAACTCACCTGCTGACCTTCAAAACCGAGCGTTTGCAGATGCTCATCGGCAATGATTTGCCTGACGATGGTTGCAAGCGTGTGCGTCGCGTCAAGCAAATGCAGCTGGTAACCTTGGGTTCGGGCTTCTACATCCGCGTAATAGCGCGAGTCCACCAGAATATGCGCACTCTCACGACTAATCAGCACATAACCTGATCCGCTGGATATCCCCAGATACGGCTGTTTGTTCTGTCGTGAGGAGAGAAGCACCGCATCCAGTTGCAGCGCCTTAAGCCAGCCACGCAGCGAAGCGAGTAATGTCATCAGGATTGTCCTTCTTACAGGCTATCGATTAACAATTTGCCTTTGCGGAACATCATCAGACGCAGGAACACCACCATCAGTGCAGTAATGATTGCTCCCAGTGCGATCCCCGCCATATAGACGCCGAGGTTAGTGACCAGCGGCCACGCCCAGATAGCGGATTCCGGGAACCACTGCACCGCACCCAGCCAGACAGCAGCGGTTGAGCCGACAATCGCGCCAACCATATAGGACGGAATAGCGGTGATGGGGCTTTCAAGTGCAAACGGAATCGCACCTTCACTGATCCCCATAAAAGCAAGGAACATCGCGGTTTTACCCTGCGGATAAAGCTGAGCGTTGAACAGGCGTTTACCCGTTAAACGACGGTCGATAATGGTCGCCAGACCCAGGCCTATCGGCGGAATAACGATAGCGATTGAACGCGCGGTAACCGGTAATACGTGATCGGTGGTAAAGCTAAAGGCAACGAAACCTGCTGCTTTGTTGATTGGACCACCGAGGTCGATGGCGGTCGCTGCTGCGATACCCATCGCATACATCAACGCGCCCTTCTCACCTGCGGCGGTCAGCACAGTACGGATACCGCTGTTAATCCAGCCACCAAAGGGGGTGATGACGTAGTACATCGCCAGCATGACAAAAATGGCGGAAAGAATCGGTAGCAAAAATGTGGTTTTGAACGCTAACAGGAAATCCGGTAACTGGATTTTCTGGTTCATCCACTTCACAAGGTAACCCGCAACGATAGAAATAATCAGGGCACCAATGAAGGTGGACGGCACCGGCGAAGAGGTCGCCCATTGCATCGTGCTGGGATCGAAGTTCAGCAGTTGCGTCGGCTGGGTAGACATCAACCCGCCGATAAAACCAGCCGGGAACGCCAGTTTGCCGCCAATGGAGTTCGCCACAAAAGCGGCAAACATCGGTATGGCAAAGCCAAACAGCACGCCACCAAAGGACTGTGACAGCCAGGCAAACTTCAGTAAGGAGAGGTCGAAACCGGAAAATTTCCCGCTATTAAGCGCATCCATGATGCCGATATCCGCAGGAATTTTAAGCCAGCTATACGCAATCAACTGACTGAAAGCCAGGATTACACCGCCCATAATTAAGGTCGGCACCATGCGTGAAATCCCTGACATCACATGCTGCGGGAGTTCACCCCAGAAGCTGGTTTTAGAGGCCTGCGGATTCTTAATTGCCGCTGCCGCACCGGATGCGCCAGGCACAACGGTTGCACTGCGTTTTTTAATGGCCATAACAATTATCCCTGTCGAATATTACTGTTGTTCAGCGGCAATCATCTCTTCGATTTCTTTGATGATGCCCGCAGCGTTTTTAATTGCGTCCTGCAAAGTGATTTCATAAACGTCGCGTGATTCGAAACGTTCGTTATCTTCCGGGGTGACTGCAACCGAGTGGATGATGATGGTCGCTTCGGCAATATCCTGCGCCGTCAGGCGGTTCTGGATACCATCCGCCCCCTGAGTTTCAATTTTTACTTCATAACCGGCTTCTACCGCTGCCTCTTCCAGCGCCTGGGCGGCCATAAAGGTGTGAGCCAGCCCCATCGGGCAGGCACATAAGGCAATCAGTTTCTTACTCATCGTTATTTCCTTGTTTGTTTATAGTTGACAAGTGAAATTATGAACGTGCAAAACAAATTGCCGTTACCAGACAAATAATGCATTTACTGGAGAATTAATCCCGTTGTGTGGAAGTGTGACGCAGGTCGGCCTTGTGAGGAGACACAAAAGAAAGTGTAATTAACTACATGATTTAAAAGATTATCGGGAGAATTACCTCCCGATATGGCTGGAAGGATTTACAGGATGTGACCTAAGGTCTGACGTAAATGTGCACCAGAGCCGAGAAGCCCCGGATTATCATGGACGATGAGATAAACCGGAATATCATGGACATAATCTTTAAAGCGTCCTTTGTCTTCAAAAGCAGCACGAAAACCGGAGGCTTTGAAGAATTCAAGGAAACGCGGCACGATACCGCCCGCAATATATACGCCACCAAATGTTCCAAGATTGAGCGCAAGGTTGCCGCCAAAACGCCCCATAATGACGCAAAACAGGGACAACGCGCGGCGGCAATCGGTGCAACTGTCGGCCAGCGCACGTTCGGTAATATCTTTTGGTTTAAGATTTTCTGGCAGGCGATTGTCCGCTTTCACAATCGCGCGATACAGATTCACCAGCCCGGGGCCAGAAAGCACGCGTTCCGCCGAAACATGACCAATTTCCGCACGCAATATTTCGAGAATAATGGCCTCTTCTTCGCTGTTTGGCGCAAAATCAACGTGACCACCTTCGCCCGGCAAGCTTACCCAGCGTTTATCAACATGGACCAGATGCGCAACCCCAAGCCCGGTTCCGGCACCGTAAACGGCGATAGGTTTACCTGTAACCGGTTCTGCGCCGCCAAACTGGATCAGATGCTCTTTTTTAAGCATCGGGATCGCCATCGATACAGCGGTAAAATCGTTAATAATTTCCAGATGGCTAAAACCGAGATTCTTTTTCATTTCAGCAATCGAGAACGCCCAGGTGTGGTTGGTCATTGCCACCCAGTCACCGGTAATCGGGCAAGCAATGGCGATACAGCCATCTTTCACCTCGACTTTATGCTCTTCAAGATAAACACGAATGACCGCTTCCAGGCTGGGATAATCAAGCCCTGAATAGGTTTTAGCCTGCGAGATTTCACCACTGGCAATATCACACAGAGCAAGACGTGCGTTGGTGCCGCCCACATCACCGACTAATGCATACTTTGTCATTCTTCAACTGCTCCGCTAAAGTCAAAATAATTCTTTCTCACACTGTAAATACCTGGGGGCATAACAACAACGCCGAATAGGCGGGCTCCCTGTAAATATCGATCTGGGTCACACAATTACTTTATCGTTTCAGCACCAATTGCAGCGATGCCTTTTTGCAAGCCAGGCAAACTAATTATCTGACCCCGCATAAGGAATAGAACATGCTCCATCCGCGAGCCAGAACCATGTTGTTATTATCGCTCCCCGCTGTGGCAATTGGGATTGCGTCCAGTCTTATTCTGATTGTGGTGATGAAAATTGCCTCGGTATTACAGAATCTGCTCTGGCAACGACTGCCGGGAAGTCTGGGGATAGCCCAGGATTCACCGCTCTGGATCATCGGAATTTTAACGCTGACGGGAGCTGCTGTAGGGCTAGTCATCCGTTTCAGCAAGGGTCATGCCGGGCCAGATCCCGCCTGTGAACCGCTGATTGGCGCGCCAGTCCCTCCCTCTGCACTACCAGGACTTATCGTAGCATTAATTCTCGGTCTTGCTGGCGGTGTCAGTCTCGGGCCGGAACATCCAATTATGACCGTCAATATCGCCCTCGCGGTGGCGATTGGCGCGCGTCTGTTACCGCGCGTGAACCGCATGGAGTGGACTATTTTAGCCTCTGCAGGCACCATCGGTGCGCTTTTTGGCACGCCTGTTGCGGCGGCATTGATTTTTTCGCAAACCTTAAATGGCAATAATGAAGTCCCGCTATGGGATCGTCTCTTCGCGCCGTTAATGGCCGCAGCCGCTGGTGCGCTAACCACTGGACTGTTTTTCCATCCTCATTTTTCGCTGCCTATTGCCCACTACGGACAGATGCAGTTAGCAGACATCATCAGTGGTGCAATTGTGACGGCGATCGCCATTGCGGCGGGAATGGTTGCAGTGTGGTGTTTTCCACGGGTACACGCGATGATGCATAAGATTAAAAATCCGGTCATCATGCTGGGGATGGGCGGGTTTATTCTCGGTATTCTGGGAGTTATTGGTGGACCTGTTTCGCTATTTAAAGGGCTGGATGAGATGCAGCAGATGGTGACAAATCAGGCCTTCAGCACCAGCGATTATTTTTTGCTGGCGGTAATCAAACTTGCCGCCCTGGTCGTTGCTGCCGCCAGCGGCTTTCGCGGCGGACGCATCTTCCCGGCTGTGTTTGTCGGCGTGGCGTTAGGGTTGATGCTGCATGAGCACGTTCCCGCTGTCCCGGCGGCAATAACCGTTTCCTGCGCTATTCTCGGCGTCGTGCTGGTGGTAACACGCGATGGCTGGTTAAGTCTGTTTATGGCGGCAGTCATTGTACCCAACACCACATTGCTACCGCTGCTCTGTATCGTCATGCTTCCGGCATGGCTGTTATTAGCAGGTAAGCCAATGATGATGGTGAATCGACCAAAGCAACAGCCACCCCACGATAACCTTTAGCAAAAAATGCTCTCCCTCATGATTTAAGAGTTATGGCGATGAAACGGGGCTTTACCTCCCCGTAATATTGCGTTAACAGGCCGCTGACGGCTTCGATCGTGAAGGAAAATAACAATGTTCAAGTCACTGTTTCTGGCGGCCGCCCTGATGGCATTTACCCCGCTTGCGGCAAACGCAGGTGAAATTACCTTACTGCCATCAATCAAATTACAAATTGGCGATCGCGATCATTATGGTAACTACTGGGACGGTGGCCACTGGCGCGATCGTGACTACTGGCACCGTAATTATGAATGGCGTAAAAACCGCTGGTGGCGTCATGATAATGGCTACCACCGTGGCTGGGATAAGCGTAAAGCGTATGAGCGTGGTTACCGTGAAGGCTGGCGCGACCGTGATGATCATCGCGGAAAAGGCCGCGGACATGGGCATCGCCATTAAACGCATCCACTAATGGAGCATGTTGCCTGATGCGACGCTAGCGCGTCTTATCAGGCCTACAAACCGGCTCTTTAATGTGTAGGGCGGATAAGGCGTTTACGCCGCATCCGCCAATGGTGCCAAATGCGACGCTCATTCAACTACAATCCCAGCGCCGTTCCTACCAGCAACCAAATATTCAGCGCCACTACCAGCACCACAATCACCCAGCCTATCTGTTTTACGCGTTTGCTGTTCACCAGATCGCCCATCAACTTACTGTCACTGGTAAAAATCAGTAGTGGAACCAGCGCCAGAGCAATACCAAAACTGAGCAGCACCTGGCTCATAACCAGAATCCGTGTCGGATCTAATCCCATCAGAATAACAATAAACGACGGCAGCATGGTTACCGTACGGCGTACCCACAACGGTATATGAAAGCGAATGAACCCCTGCATCACCACCTGCCCTGCCAACGTACCCACCACCGTTGACGAAAGCCCCGCAGCAACCAGACTTAAACCAAAAACCGTTGCCGCAGCATCGCTTAACAGCGGTTGCAGGGTCAGGTAAGCCTCATCAAGATCGGCAACACCGGTATGACCAGAAAAGTGAAACGCTGCGGCAGCCGTTGCCATCATCGCCAGATTGACAAAGCCAGCAATGGTCATGGCAATCGCCACATCCCATTTGGTAGCTGAGTAACGTTGCTGGCGTGAACCACCATGTAGATGCTGAGTGAGAGAAGAGTGAAGATAAATCACATGCGGCATAATCGTCGCCCCTAACACGCCAGCCGCCAGGAAGACCGCTTCCGAGGTCGGTAAACTCGGTATCGCCATACCTTTGCTCAACTGCACCAGATTCGGTTGGGAGAAAATAAGCTCAACAATGTAAGCCGCCGCGACAAACAACAGAAGCCCACCAATCACCTTCTCCAGCGGTTTTTGCCCGCGACGTTGCAGCATTAAAATCAGGAAAGTGGCGATACCTGTCAGCACCGCTCCCTGCAATAAAGAAACCCCAAGAATCAGTTTGAAACCGATTGCCGCGCCAATGAACTCTGCGAGATCGGTTGCCATCGCAATAATTTCTGCCTGGACCCAATAGAACCACACTACGGGACGCGGATAGTGATCGCGAATTTGCTCCGCCAGATTTTTACCCGTGGCAATCCCCAGTTTGGCTGAGAGGATCTGAATCAGCATTGCCATCAGATTAGCCCAGACGACAACCCAGAGCAGCTGATAACCGAAGCTGGCACCCGCCTGAATATTGGTCGCAAAGTTGCCGGGATCGATATAACCAATCGCCGCTATGAACGCCGGTCCCATTAATGCGAGCCTCATCTTGCGCGCCGCCCGTCCGCTGCTACTCTCAACGCGATAGTTAGTCATCTTGTACCTCTAAAACATAGCCTTTGCTATGTTTCATGCTACGTCAAATGAGAATGATTATCAAATTCACTTGAGTGGATTGTAATGATTTATTTGATAGACCAGATTATGACTAAGAAAAGATTGCTAACTTGAATGTTGTGATTATGTTTAATGTTAGCACATTTACATAACTTTTAGCTGTAATACACACATAGCAGAAATGTATGTCAGCTCACTATTTTTGAAGCTTGTCACAGGACGTCATTATAGTGTGTGTCAGATCTCGTTTTCCTTAACCATGTTACATAGAATGTGCAAGGAAATTTAACCTGCCTCATATTTGGAGCAAATATGGACCGCGTCCTTCATTTTGTACTGGCACTTGCCGTTGTTGCGATTCTCGCACTGCTGGTAAGCAGTGACCGCAAAAAAATTCGTATTCGTTATGTTATTCAACTGCTTGTTATCGAAGTGTTACTGGCGTGGTTCTTCCTGAACTCCGACGTTGGTCTGGGCTTCGTGAAAGGCTTTTCCGAAATGTTCGAAAAACTGCTCGGATTTGCCAACGAAGGGACTAACTTCGTCTTTGGTAGTATGAATGATCAAGGCCTGGCATTCTTCTTCCTGAAAGTGCTGTGCCCAATCGTCTTTATCTCTGCGCTGATCGGTATTCTCCAGCACATTCGCGTATTGCCGGTGATTATCCGCGCAATTGGTTTCCTGCTCTCCAAAGTCAACGGAATGGGCAAACTGGAATCCTTTAACGCCGTCAGCTCCCTGATTCTGGGTCAGTCTGAAAACTTCATCGCGTATAAAGATATTCTCGGCAAAATGTCCCGCAACCGCATGTACACCATGGCAGCGACGGCGATGTCTACCGTCTCCATGTCTATTGTGGGCGCGTACATGACGATGCTGGAACCGAAATACGTGGTTGCTGCGCTGGTTCTGAACATGTTCAGCACCTTTATCGTACTGTCACTGATCAACCCTTACCGTGTTGATGCCAGCGAAGAGAATATCCAGATGTCTAACCTGCACGAAGGACAGAGTTTCTTCGAAATGCTGGGTGAATACATTCTGGCGGGCTTCAAAGTGGCGATTATCGTTGCCGCGATGCTGATCGGCTTTATCGCGCTGATCGCAGCACTGAATGCTCTCTTCGCAACAGTGACCGGCTGGTTCGGCTACAGCATCTCCTTCCAGGGAATTCTGGGTTACATCTTCTATCCGATTGCATGGGTAATGGGTGTACCATCCAGCGAAGCGCTTCAGGTAGGCAGTATCATGGCGACCAAACTGGTTTCCAACGAGTTCGTTGCGATGATGGATCTGCAGAAAATTGCCTCCACACTTTCTCCGCGTGCGGAAGGCATCATCTCTGTATTCCTGGTTTCCTTCGCTAACTTCTCTTCAATCGGGATTATCGCGGGGGCGATTAAAGGTCTGAACGAAGAGCAAGGTAACGTAGTTTCTCGCTTTGGTCTGAAACTGGTTTACGGCTCTACGCTGGTGAGCGTGCTGTCTGCGTCAATCGCAGCACTGGTGCTGTAAAATAATCCAATCAAAAAGCCGGGGTAATTCCAATCCCCGGCTTTTTTATGCCTGTTAATCAACTAATGGCTGTGGGCGGCCAATCAAATACCCTTGCAGATATTGCACTCCAAGTTTATGCAATAGCGCCTGCTGTTGTTGCGTCTCGACAAACTCTGCGACCACACTCAATGATTTCGCTTTTGCCAGATCGATAATTGATCTCACGATCATCGCATCCAGCGTGTTCGTAACGATATCTTTCACAAAGACACCATCAATCTTGATGATATCAGCCTGCAAACGCTTTAACCGTTCGTAGTTGGCATAGCCAGTGCCAAAATCATCAATCGCAATACGAAAACCAAACTTATGCAGTTGGTCGATGTTGTACATACTACTTTCTGCATTAGAAAACGCCTGCTCCTCGGTGATCTCAAGAATGACCGTCTCCGGGGAGATGTGATAACGCTTGAACAAACGAATAATCCGACCAGCGATATTCTTTTGCAGCAAAGTGAGCGGCATTAAATTAACTGAAAAGCGCGGGCCTTTCTTGTCGCAAGGGTGAGTTGCCAGCCACTTCAACAGGGATTCCAGCACCTGTAAATCGAATCGCGTACTCAGGTTAAATTGGGCAATAAGCGGCAAAAATTTATCAGGCGTCATTATGCCGCCGTCGTATTTCAGACGCGCAAGGATTTCATCGTAACCTTCTCCGTCCTTGTTGCGAATGGGCTGGGCATAGAGCAGCAAATCCCCCTTATCTAGCGCCTTACGGATAGTATTGAGTAACAACACCTGTTTGCTTGTCTGCCCGGATGCAATCTCCTCTCGACTATCCAACGCCATCGCGTGGTGATGAACGCAGGATTGTTCTGCCAGCCAGCTCAACTGCCCCAGCATTGGCTGAAGGGTATCCCGATTACCGTCAAAACGTCCCCAGGCAGCACCATAGCCCATATCCAGTCCGGTGTTGTTCCAGTGAATTTGGCGACTGTTGAGAACGTTAATCATATGCTGTAACCGCCCTTCCGTTTCCGGCCCGGTCAGTACTAACAGCAATTCGCTCCCCGGCAATTGATACAACTTTTCATTTTCCTGCATCAACGGCAGCAGCGTACGGTAAATTGAGCGAATACAATGAACGCGCATCACTAACCCGTAATGGCGACTCATAAACTCAAGATTATCAATGCGCAGACAGCAAAAACTCTTACCTGCCTCTTGCTCCTGCGATTGCTCCAGTGCACGAAAGTTGGGTAATAGCGTTAATGGATCGGTCAGCGCCTGCAAATGCCAGCGACGATTAAGCCATTCGCTACGATGATAAATGCGCACCATATAAAGTAAGCAGATGCTAAATGAAATCAACACCGCGAGAATAAATGCCAGCGAATATTCTGTTTCCACCCCTTGTAAAAAATTCTGGTTGTAGTTCAGGAGGAAAAGCGTAGATACAGCCCAGGTAAGATTTAAAAACGGATATCGAAGCTTACCAACACCGAGGGTAAAGATAATAAAGAAAACAGGTACCAGGTAGCCGGCGATAAAGTCGTTTTCATAAGGCGTACACATCAGAAGTAGCAATACGCTAAGAGTCGCCAGCCAACTTAAGGTAAATGTGCGTTTCTCTTTATTCAGCGACGGAGCGATATCCCTGCGCCACAATATCTGCGCAAAGTGAGGACTTACAATCATGCGAGTGAGATAGTAAAAGAACATGTTGTAAATCAACACTGCGGTGAAAAGACTCAGTAAATCAACTACCGTGAAAATCGCATCGGCATCGCTGAAAAAGGTCGATATCTTTAGTGGGAAATCAAAGAACCCGCCCACCAGATACATGCTGCATTTGATGCCGATCGGCGCCACCAGGCCAAGCCAGAAGAGACGTTGCCAGACGTTTCGTGTGGCCAATCCATAGCGCCAACGCGTTCCCAACTGCCAGCGTAAGAGAGCACAGGCACACAGCGCAGCAAACGTCTGGCTGCCAAGCATGACGGCGGTTTGCAAAAATGAGAGATGAAAATTCCAAAGATTGGTGCAAAACATTCCACATAAAAAGGGAACGACACCGCGCCAGCCGAAGATAAACAATATTGATAGCATTACGCACAGTGGCATCCACGCCAGGAAAATATAGCCGGAATGGATAACAGCAAGTGGCGAAATAAAACGGGATAACTGAATAAGTACCACGGTGAGCGTAAACGCTAGTGTAAATATCTTGATATTTTTTAACAGATTATGCTCCACAAACATGAGTACACTACTCTCACTGATCGAGGTTTTAGGCTCACAAATAATAAGTTTATTCACATCCTGAAGCAAACTGGGGCCACCCTATTGCCGATATTTCATCCAATGATGTTTCCACCTGGCGGCACTCATCAGGACGTAGACTGTATTACAAAAGCGGAAAAAAGCAGAAACAAAAAACCCCCGCTTCGCAGCGAGGGTTTGAAATTTGGTGGAGCTAAGCGGGATCGAACCGCTGACCTCTTGCATGCCATGCAAGCGCTCTCCCAGCTGAGCTATAGCCCCACGAGTCGTTTACGTACCAAATTTGCTGGGTGCAAATTTTGGTGGAGCTAAGCGGGATCGAACCGCTGACCTCTTGCATGCCATGCAAGCGCTCTCCCAGCTGAGCTATAGCCCCGTCACGTAAAGCTTGTCGAGTTGACGGGCGGCATCATATGAATTCCGCCTGAATGTGTCAACGGCAAATTGCAGCGCGTAGTTTCAATCGCTGAAAAATCAGGCAAATGAACTATTTTGGATAGTCGCTCGCATTCAGTAGTTATTCCTGTCACGGTTTCTTGTAAAGTGATGTTATAAAATGAACCGCTAATAGACCCACAATTATTCAGGGAATTGTTATGTTCAAGGAGATGATGACGCCAGATGAACTTGCCAGGCTGACCGGTTATAGCCGTCAGACCATCAATAAATGGGTACGCAAGCAAGGCTGGGCGACATCACCAAAACCTGGTGTCCAGGGTGGCAAGGCCCGACTGATTCACGTCAATAAACAAGTTCGTGAATATATTCGTAATGCAGAACGCCCGGATGGTCAGGGAGAAGCACCTGAACTGTCTGGTGATACGCCACTTGAAGTGCTGCTGGCGACGCTGGCGAAAGAGATGACGCCTCTTGAACAAAAACAGTTTACATCCTTGATTCTGCGGGAAGGGATTATCGGATTATTACAACGCTTAGGGATTCGCGACAGCAAATAATATGAAAAGATTACGCAATAAAATGACCACCGAAGAACTGGCGGAATGCCTCGGTGTGGCTAAACAAACGGTTAACCGTTGGATCAGAGAAAAAGGCTGGAGAACGGAAAAATTTCCCGGAGTGAAAGGCGGTCGCGCCAGACTTATTCTGGTCGATTCGCAGGTTTGCGAGTTTATTCAGAACACACCTGCATTTCATAACACACCAATGTTGCTGGAAGCTGAAGAGAGAATTGCTGAATACGCTCCTGGAGCACGCGCCCCGGCGTATCGACAAATCATCAACGCGATAGACAATATGACAGACATTGAGCAGGAAAAAGTCGCGCAATTTTTGTCACGTGAAGGAATTCGCAATTTCCTCGCCCGTCTCGATATTGACGAGTCAGCATAAATAAATAACGGCAGGATACTATCTCCTGCCGTTTATCTTTTATGCGCTAATTACTGCTGGTTTTCGCGTTCAGTAATAAACGCCAGCGCTTTGTTGATGCGCTCGATGCTACGTGCTTTGCCGATCGCGTGAACGGTAACATCCAGTGCCGGAGACTGCCCCGCACCAGTAACGGCGACACGCAGCGGCATACCGACTTTGCCCATCCCCACTTCCAGTTCATCCGCCGTTGCCTGAATAGCGTGATGAACATTTTCAGCGGTCCAGTCAGTAATCGCGGCCAGTTTGTCACGTACCACTTCCAGCGGCTGACGCGCTACCGGACGCAGATGTTTTTTCGCGGCGTCGGCATCAAACTCAGCAAAATCTTCGTAGAAATAACGGCAGCTTTGCGCCATCTCTTTGAGCGTTTTGCAGCGTTCACCCAACAGTTTCACCAGATCCGCCAGTTGCGGGCCATTACGGGTATCGATATTTTCCTGCTCGATGTGCCACTGTAAGTGGGTAGCCACATACTCCGGTGGCAGTGCATTAATGTAGTGATGGTTCAACCACAGCAGTTTATCAGTGTTGAACGCACTGGCAGATTTGCTGACGGCATTCAGGGTGAAGTACTTGATCATCTCTTCACGGGTGAAGATTTCCTGATCGCCGTGGGACCAGCCCAGACGCACCAGATAGTTCAACAGTGCTTCTGGCAGATAGCCGTCATCACGATACTGCATTACGCTGACTGCACCGTGGCGTTTGGACAATTTTTTACCGTCATCGCCGTTGATCATAGAAACGTGCGCGTAAACCGGTACGGGCGCTTTCAGCGCTTTCAGAATGTTGATCTGGCGCGGCGTGTTGTTGATATGGTCTTCACCACGGATAACGTGAGTAATTTCCATATCCCAGTCGTCGACAACCACACAGAAGTTATAGGTCGGAGAACCATCGGTACGACGGATAATCAGATCATCCAGCTCCTGGTTGCTAAACTCGATCGGACCACGGATCTGGTCGTCAAAAACAACGGAACCTTCCTGCGGGTTAGCAAAACGTACAACGCACGGTTCATCATCAGCGTGATGCTCATGACTGTGGCGGCAGCGGCCGTCATAACGTGGCTTCTCGCCTTTTGCCATCTGCTCTTCACGCAGCGCTTCGAGACGCTCTTTAGAGCAGTAGCATTTATAAGCAGTGCCCTCTTCCAGCATCTGATCGATAACCGCATTGTAGCGATCAAAACGTTTGGTCTGGAAGTACGGGCCTTCATCCCACTCCAGACTCAGCCAGTTCATGCCATCCATAATGGCTTCGATAGCTTCCGGCGTGGAACGCTCAAGATCGGTGTCTTCAATACGCAGCACGAACTCACCGCCGTGGTTACGTGCAAAAAGCCAGGAGTAAAGAGCAGTACGCGCGCCGCCAACGTGCAGATAGCCTGTTGGGCTTGGCGCGAAGCGAGTTTTGATTTTCATGAAATGGCCTTACGTTTAGAAAGATGCCGACAACCGGCAAATCCTGGAAAAATTGAGTGGGCGATATTCTATCACTCCCGCCTGATTCCTCAATGTAGTTCGGGTTGCTACATGATGCATTATTGTTTTCGTTGAGAAATTGCGCAACACGACCTGTTTTGCGATCATCTTGCTTAAATTTACGACGAACGAACATTTTCTTTAGAAAATGCGTTGACTCATTTTGAACTCTCCCTATAATGCGACTCCACACAGCGGGGGTGATTAGCTCAGCTGGGAGAGCACCTCCCTTACAAGGAGGGGGTCGGCGGTTCGATCCCGTCATCACCCACCAACTACTTTATGTAGTCTCCGCCGTGTAGCAAGAAATTGAGAAGTGGGTGATTAGCTCAGCTGGGAGAGCACCTCCCTTACAAGGAGGGGGTCGGCGGTTCGATCCCGTCATCACCCACCACTTTCTCGCCAGCTAAATTTCTTGTAAAAATATGAAGTACCGAAGTGGGTGATTAGCTCAGCTGGGAGAGCACCTCCCTTACAAGGAGGGGGTCGGCGGTTCGATCCCGTCATCACCCACCACTTCGGGTCGTTAGCTCAGTTGGTAGAGCAGTTGACTTTTAATCAATTGGTCGCAGGTTCGAATCCTGCACGACCCACCAATGTAAAAAAGCGCCCTAAAGGCGCTTTTTTGCTATCTGCCATATTCAAAGATTCGAACCTGCTGCAGGTTCGAGTTGAGCGCAGTGAAACAACGGAGCCGCTCGCGGCGACGGCCCGAAGGGCGAGCGAAGCGAGTCATCCTGCACGACCCACCAATGTAAAAAAGCGCCCTAAAGGCGCTTTTTTGCTATCTGCGATATTTTCTTTCACGCTATCAAAGCATTAACCAATCTCTCAAGCGCTGGCGTTGCCTGTTGCTGTTCATAAACAATGTACAAATCTGCCGGAATACGCTCCTCAAGTGGTCGAAATACCACACCCGGCCAGCTCATTTGGGCATAGCTATCTGCCATTAAGGTCACGCCCAGGCCCATACTGATCATCGCCAGTACGGTTTGCGGCTCTACAGCCTCCCGGACGATCATCGGAGCAAACCCCGCCTGTTGGCAAACGCGCTGCAAAAATGCCCAGTCGGAATGGACCGATGGCAGCGTCACAAAGTATTCATTGCGCAATGCCGTTAACGGGATAGCGTTTTCGCAAGCCAGATGATGATCTTCCGGTATCGCCACCAAAAAGGAGGATTCGTGTAATCGCAGACTGGTAAATCCCGTTGTGGGTTCAATGGCCATCCGCCAGATACCTGCGTCCAGTTCCCGCCGCTCAAGCAATGCCATTTGCATCCCTGGCGATTTTTCACGAAATGAGACATGAACATTAGGGCACTCTTTCAAAAACCGCCGCATCGCCGGACGCATTCGCCCCCACATTGCGGTTCCCACCACACCCAGCTCAATGCGCCCTGCCTCACCACGACCGATCTGCTCTACCCTTGCCAGCGCCTGACTGGCATTAGCCAGCAATCGACGTGACTCTTCCAGTAGAATTTTTCCGGCGTGAGTGAGCGCCACACTACGCGAATGACGAACGAACAGCAACGTGCCCAGTTGTTGCTCCAGATCTTTAATATGAATACTTAATGGCGGTTGCGACATATTCAGCCGCGCAGCCGCCCGCCCAAAGTGAAGTTCTTCGGCGACCGCAAGAAAATAGCGCAATAACTTGAGATCAATACGATGCGTACTTTCCATAATTATTGCGCTCCATACGGTATGAGTAAGGCTGCAAATTTAACACATTGCAATCAAGGAAAACCCTGTTTACATCAGTGAGCTAATGATTTCTGCGCCATTTTTTCAGGTTCATGCTTATAACGGAAGAACAGGGCAAAAATCACCGCTAAGGCCAGAGCATACGCAGCAAATACCAGCCAGATGGTTTGCCAGTCTTTCACGCCATCAACCGTGAAATAGTCAACCGCTATGCCACTCAGAAGAGAACCAATCCACGCCCCAACGCCATTGACCATGGTCATAAATAAGCCCTGAGCGCTGGCGCGGATCCTGGAATCCACTTCCTGCTCGACAAACACGGAACCGGAGATATTGAAAAAATCGAACGCACAGCCATAGACAATCATCGACAACAACAATAATACAAAGCCGCCTGGGGATGGATCGCCAAAGGCAAAGAATCCAAAACGTAATGTCCACGCGACCATACTCATCAACATAACGGTTTTTATGCCAAACCGTTTCAGGAAGAAGGGAATAGTAAGAATGAAGCCGACTTCCGCCATTTGCGAAACCGAAAGCAGAATGGAAGGATATTTCACCACGAAGCTATCAGCAAACTCAGGATTGCGGGCAAAATCATGCAGGAAAGGATTACCAAAAACGTTAGTAATTTGCAGGACTGCACCTAATAGCATGGCAAATAGAAAGAAAATCGCCATACGTGGATTTTTAAATAACACAAACGCATCCAGGCCTAATTTACTCGAAAGCGTCGTACTGGCTTTATGTTCCGCCACTGGAATTTTTGGTAACGTTAACGCATAGACCGCTAGCACTAAAGATGCTCCGGAAGCGATATACAACTGCACACTGCTTAACTCCAGATGCAATAAACTCACCAGCCACATTGCGACAATAAATCCCACGGTGCCATAAACGCGGATGGGCGGAAAACTGGTAACCGGGTCTAATCCGGCCTGCGCCAGGCACGAATAGGAAACGCTGTTGGATAACGCAATCGTGGGCATGAACGCCATCGCGTTAAGCAACATTATCCAGAACATCATATTCGGTTCAGTCACGGAGGCGGCATCAAAAAGTACCCCGGCGCAAATTAAATGACACAGCATATAGGTACGTTCAGCCCGTAACCATTTATCGGCAATAATGCCCATAATGGCTGGCATAATAATGGCCGCAATGCCTTTAGAACTGTATGCCATACCAACATCAGCCCCGGTAAAATGTAAGGTGTTTATCATGTAAGATCCGAGGGTAACTAACCAGCTCCCCCAGATAAAATATTGTAAGAAAGACATTACCTTTAAACGTGTTGCGATATTCATTTTTCGTTTCCTTATCGCAGTGAGATGGCCCCGTCCGCGAGGCCATTTTTATTGTTTTCAGGCGATTTTGCGTAAGAATCCGCAAATCAGATTAATAAAGTTTTGCCGTGATAACTCTGCTGAAGCCAGGGTTTGGGCATGCGACAATTTCACATCACTTAAGCCTTCCGCCATATTGGTTATTGCGGACACGGCAACGACTTTCATTTCGCAATGACGTGCGCTAATCACTTCAGGCACTACAGACATACCAACAACATCGCCACCAATCAGCTGCATCATGCGAATTTCTGCCGCCGTTTCGAAGTTCGGCCCCGGATAAGAAACAAAAAACCCTTCTGTCAGCGGAAAACCTTCTTCCTGCGCAACGGTTTGTAAAACGGCGCGATAATCAGCATCGTAAGCATTCGCTAATGAGAAAAAGCGTTCACCAAAACGCTCATCATTAAGGCCAGTCATCGGTGTGCCTGGCATCGTATTAATGTGATCTTTCAGCACAACAAGACTACCCGCCCCCACTTCCGGGCGAAGTGAACCTGCTGCGTTAGTGCAGAACAACAGCTCACAGCCCAGCAACTTGAACGTGCGAATCGCATCAGTCATGACCGTCATTCCCCGGCCCTCATAAAAATGACCGCGACCTTTCATGCAGGCTACAGGCACACCAGAGAGCACGCCGAGGACCAACTCTCCTGCATGGCCGTGTACGGTGCTCACCGGAAACCCCGGCAAATCACTATAAGAAATGGCAACTGCATCTTCTATTTGTTCAGCCAGCGCCCCCAGTCCCGACCCCAAAATAAACGCAACGCGTGGGGTAAAATCTGGTTTATGACGACGAATGATATCTGCGCAATACCACGGGTTTTGCGAAAAATGAGATTGGGTCATGGCAAGTCCTTGTAATAAGCATTATTCGTTAGATATGAGTCACATCTTTTTATAGCGAGAAAAAGTCGCGAGTGACCAATACATTTTCCAGAGATATTCAATATAAATTTGAAATCGATCATACTGTCCCCCGGCAAAGAGATATAACGGCGATATAATTTTTGATGGTTAATTAAAAGCTGGCTATCAGGCAATCGCGCACCTGATAACCAAGCAGATAAACTATTATATTTCTGTGTTGCCAATCAATATTTCAAGTTCTGCAAATGAATGTGCCATTATTGACGACCACGTAATCATTAAATTCAGATGATCAGTCGTCAGTGCAGATTGATATTTTTGTTGCTTGCTACAATAAATAATAGATTGCTGTCCTAATGCATAGGCAATGCCATTCATAATACCGGTGTCGACATTCGGCTCGAAGGTATCAGAATAAAAAATGGCCTGTCTGGATTTTCTTAAATTATCAATATCCGCCGCAATATCATTCATGTTGTCGCCAACGATGAAAGTTTTACCTACACTAATGATCGCATCTTTGATCTTCTCCAGTAGGCCTCGAGAGAGTTCGGTATACATGAAGTTAGGATCAAGATAATAGTCATACTCAATCGGCAATGGCGTAACGGGTACAGCTGGAGTAATCGTCGTGCCGAAGTCGGAGATTAAATTTTGTTGAAATAGTTGCAACGCACGCTTGATGAGATCGTTGTTTTGTTCACGATAGTTGCTGATGCTGGCATCGGAATCTGATACTGAAACCACTTTTGCCACATAATTCATCAGCTTACTTATAGGGTAAAACTCTGAAGAATTTCCCGCAGCCCATAAAAGAAAGTCTGTCGTTACCAGGTGAACAGGCATCCCTAAAGCCCATGCATAGCCCACTTCCCATGCACAACCGGAATCATAAGTTCCACCATCGAAATACCCGACAACCCCAACACTGTTGTCCATATTCGCGACATCGTTAACAAAAATCTCTTCTTCACTGGAGGCACCGGCATCATCACGATAAGGAAGAAAAGTATGGATCAGCGGCGGTAACAGACCATCGTCAATCCATTGATCGATGATATCATTTAAATTTAAAGCATCTAATCGCCAGGGTGCACAATAAACCCGACACTGGTTATACAATTGATTTGCCATAACGTCCTCTTTTGCGAATCATATAAATATCATTAATTTTTATAAATCCCGTATCAGGCGAAATGACCGGACGTTGTCGGGATACCTTTGTGTTTATATTTAAACAACACCATAAATGCGAGAGCCAGAACCAGTGAATATCCAGCAAATACCAGCCAAATGGTTGACCACTGCGGATTGCCATCCGTTGTTAAATAATCGACGACTTTACCACTGATAAAACCGCCCAGAATACAACCAAAACCATTGGCCATCATCAGGAAAACGCCCTGTGCGCTGTTACGAATCGAGGGATCAACTTCTTGTTCAACAAATACCGAGCCAGATATATTGAAGAAGTCAAAAGCACAGCCATAAACAATCATCGAAAGAATTAACAGAATGGTACCGCCGAATGAAGGATCGCCATAAGCGAATAAACCAAAGCGCAGCATCCAGGCAATCATGCTCATCAGCATGACATTTTTAATACCATATTTTTTCAGGAAAAAAGGAATGGCAAGAATGAAACAGACTTCGGATATCTGAGAAATCGATAGCAAAATAGAAGCATGGGTAACAACAAAACTATTGGCAAACTCTGGAATGCTCTCAAAGCTGTGGAGAAATGTATTACCAAACATCCCGGTAATTTGTAACTCTGCTCCGAGCAGCATGGCAAAGATAAAGAAAATAGCCATTTTGCTGTTCTTAAACAGTGTAAATGCGCGCAATCCGAGAAGATCTATCATGCCTTGTGCCTGATTAGATTTCGCCACCGGTACAGTTGGTAAAGTCAATGTGAACAGGCTCAAGCCTAATGAAGCTGCCGCACCGATATACAATTGCATATGACTTAATTCAAAACCTGCCAGACTTACCGCCCACATTGCAACAATAAACCCTATCGTTCCCCAAATACGGATTGGTGGGAATTCTGTCACAATATCCATCCCCGCAGTTTGTATGCGATAATATGAAATTGTATTACTCAAACCAAGCGTTGGCATATACACGAGAGAGTTAAGTAAAATGACAATGAACATTGCCGAAGGCGTGGTAACCGATGCAGCAATAAATAATGTTACTGCGCCAAAGAAGTGACAGGCGGCATAGATCCATTTAGCACTAATCCATTTATCTGCCACAATGCCAAATAATGTTGACGTTATCACCGCTGCAATACCTAATGTACTGTAGACTGCACCAATATCCTCTCCTTTGAAGCGCAGCGTAATAAACATATAAGAACCAAATGTGTTGAGCCAACTTCCCCACAAAAAGAATTGCAGAAATGAAAGAACTTTTAACTGTAGCTTTAGATTCACCATCTTCCCCTTCGACTTTGAGTTTCCCTTTTAAATATCCTGAAATTCATCAAGTTTACCAATACTTTTCACCACGGATATCAATTGCAATTTGATATCAATCCTGAAGACATTCAGATCGACACCCTATCATTACGTGAGAATTATGTATTGGTTAGAGGTGTCATCAATCTAATAAAATAGACATGCTAAATAATTACAGCATAAATATATAAGCATATCACATTCATTAAATTTATTATTTAAGTGGAAGATACTATGAAAAAACAGCTTATTGCATTAAGCCTGGGCCTGGTTCCCATGGCTTTGCCGCAAATGTCTTATGCCGAGTTTAAAGGGGGCTTTGCTGACATTGGTCTGCATTACCTTGATTGGACATCCCGCACGACAGAGAAAACCAGTAATAAGTCCCATAAAGATGATTTTGGCTATCTGGAATTAGAAAGCGGCGCTAACTTTAGTTGGGGAGAAATGTATGGGTTCTTCGACTGGGAAAACTTTTATAATGATCGTCATGATAAACCGGGTAGCGAGCAGCGTTATACATTTAAAAATACCAACCGTATTTACCTGGGTGACACCGGATTTAATCTCTACTTGCATGCGTATGGCACCTACGGTTCTGCGAATCGTGTGAATTTCCATGACGATATGTTCCTTTACGGGATCGGCTACAATTTCACCGGCAGCGGTTGGTGGTTCAAACCGTTCTTTGCAAAACGCTATACAGACCAAACCTATTATACCGGCGATAACGGTTATGTAGCCGGTTGGGTTGCAGGTTACAGCTTTATGCTGGGCAGTGAGAAATTCACCCTCACCAACTGGAACGAGTACGAGTTTGATCGTAATGCCACCTACGCGGCAGGTAACGGCGGCAAAGAAGGTCTGAATGGTGCCGTCGCACTGTGGTGGAATGCAACTTCACACATCACCACGGGGATTCAGTATCGTTATGCGGATGACAAACTGGGCGAAGATTTTTACCAGGATGCGATAATCTACTCCATCAAATTTAATTTCTGATTGATTACTGCCGGGAGCCCCGGCAGTATGAATTAGCTCTATATCTGATACAGCGGATCCCCTTCCCGCCCAGCCATTAGCGCACGGCCCTGGCCTCGCACCACCTCCCATAACGCTTCAGCGGCGGTGGAAAGTGAACGGTTCTTCCTGCGCACCAGCATCAGCTGGCGTTCCACTACCGGCGTAATGCGCTTTACCACCAGCGGGCTGCCCTCGGGTAACGGCAAGGCCAGCGCCGGAAGAATGCTGATGCCGATACCAGCAGCCACCATCGGGAACAGCGTCGCCGGGTGGCCAATCTCCTGCACGATATCCGCCTGAATACCGTTGCGCGCCAGCGCGGCGTCAATCAGTGGTCGGCTGCCTGAGGCGTAATCCTGCAACACCAGTTTCGCCCCCTGCAAAGCCTGCCAGGGAACATAATCTTCTGTGGCCAAAGCGCTATCGCGATGACAAAGCAGAAAGAAAGGCTCGGAAAGAATAGCTTCACATTGCAGATCGCCCACAGGGCCGGGATCAATGACAATGCCAAAATCGACATCTCCCTGGCGAATACTTTCCATCACCCACTGCTGCGGACGATCGTGCAGGACAAACTGAATATCTGGATAGCGACGATGGCTTTCAGCAATGCATTGCGGAATAAGATGAGCGGAAATGGTTTGGCTGGCAGCGACCCGAACTTTTCCGCTCAGTTGTTGCCCCATACGCCCGGTATCGCGCAACGTGCTGTTCAGTTCATCCAGCAGTCGCTCAAGACGCAAAGCCAACTGCTGCCCTGCATCTGTAAGCACCACTTCACGCGTGGTTCTGTCCAGCAGGCGAACACCTGTGTGATTTTCCAGCTCCTTTACGCTGTGACTCACGGCCGACTGACTCAGGCCGATACGCTCTCCCGCACGGCTAAAACTTTTCTCCTGCGCCACAGTGACGAAAACCCTTAATTGCTTTAGCGAGTAATTCATCTCTTTTCTTCATGAATGGATTCAATAAATCAATTTTATTTCTCAAACTGGAAGAAGCACAATAGAACCATCGGTCATCTGGAGTCTTTATGAAACTTTTTCGTATCCTCGATCCTTTCACCTTAACCCTGATCACGGTGGTGTTACTCGCCTCTTTCTTTCCGGCCAGAGGCGACTTCGTCCCCTTCTTCGAAAATCTGACTATCGCAGCTATTGCCCTGCTGTTCTTTATGCACGGCGCGAAGTTGTCGCGTGAGGCGATTATTGCTGGCGGTGGTCACTGGCGACTGCATTTGTGGGTGATGTGTAGCACCTTCGTGCTGTTTCCGATTCTGGGCGTACTGTTTGCCTGGTGGAAACCGATAAATGTCGACCCGATGCTCTATTCCGGTTTTCTCTACTTGTGCATTCTCCCGGCTACCGTGCAGTCTGCTATTGCCTTCACCTCAATGGCGGGTGGCAACGTCGCGGCGGCAGTATGTTCTGCGTCGGCATCCAGCCTGTTGGGGATTTTCCTTTCGCCGTTACTGGTTGGCCTGGTGATGAATGTTCACGGCGCTGGGGGCAGCCTCGAGCAGGTGGGTAAGATTATG
Source organism: Escherichia coli (assembly GCF_011881725.1). Classification (GTDB taxonomy): domain Bacteria; phylum Pseudomonadota; class Gammaproteobacteria; order Enterobacterales; family Enterobacteriaceae; genus Escherichia; species Escherichia coli_E. The sequence continues at coordinate 54,952 of NZ_JAATUR010000016.1, forward strand.
CTGCAACTGTTGCTGCCTTTTGTGTTGGGACATCTTTCCCGGCCGTGGGTTGGTAACTGGGTGTCGCGCAATAAAAAATGGATTGCGAAAACTGACCAAACGTCCATTTTGTTAGTGGTTTATACGGCATTCAGCGAAGCCGTCGTTAACGGCATCTGGCACAAAGTCGGCTGGGGATCGTTGCTGTTTATTGCGGTAGTCAGCTGCGTATTGCTGGCTATTGTGATTGTGATTAACGTCTTTATGGCACGTCGACTGGGTTTCAATAAGGCAGATGAAATCACTATCGTCTTCTGTGGCTCGAAAAAGAGTCTGGCAAATGGTATCCCAATGGCGAACATCCTGTTCCCTACATCGGTGATTGGCATTATGGTACTGCCGTTGATGATTTTCCATCAGATCCAGCTGATGGTTTGCGCGGTACTGGCGCGTCGCTACAAGCGCCAGACCGAGCAATTAAAAGCGCAGCAGGAAAGCCACACTGGGAAGGCTTAAAGCGGACGTTTAAGGGGCTGGACCAGCTGCGTCAGCCCCTCTGTTTTAATCAGCAGCGTGATTTGCATTAACTCACCAAGTTTGCCTGCCGGGAACTCATCTTTGCGGGCAAACCACAGCAGATACTCTTCCGGCAGGTCGATTAAGCGACGCCCTTTGTATTTACCAAACGGCATCACCGTATTGGCAATTTCAATCAGCTGCTCTTTCTCCACCTCAACTCCCCAGCAAACGCAGCATTTCAGCTTCGTCGATAACTTCAATGCCCAGTTCCTGCGCTTTCGCCAGTTTAGAGCCAGCTGCTTCACCGGCAATCACCAGATCGGTTTTCTTCGAAACGCTGCCAGCGACTTTCGCACCCAGCTCGACCAAGCGAGCTTTAGCGTCATCACGCGACATCTGGCTTAAGCTCCCAGTGAGCACTACGGTTTTACCGGCAAACGGACTGTCGATCTCTTCCGCGTTAATCACTACCGGCGCAGGCCAGTAAACGCCTTCCGCCAATAGCTCGCTGATGACATTGCGATTACTTTCTTCGGCAAAGAAGTTGTGAACATGGGATGCGACGACAACTCCAACATCTGGCACTTTTTGCAGCTCTTCAATCGAGGCTGATTCCAGCGCTTCCAGCGTGCCAAAATAGGCAGCCAGACCTGCTGCGGTAGCCTCACCAACTTCACGGATACCAAGAGCATAGAGGAAGCGGGCAAAGGTGGTTTCTTTCGCTTTTTCCAGTGCATTAACCACGTTTTGTGCCGATTTCGGCCCCATTCGCTCTAGTCCGGTCAGTTTGCCTGCGGTGAGTTTGAACAGGTCCGCCGGAGTGTGGACGTATTCTTTTTCAACCAACTGGTCGATAATTTTGTCACCCATGCCGTCAACGTCCATCGCGCGGCGGGAAACAAAGTGTTTCAGCGACTCTTTCCGCTGCGCACCGCAAATCAGGCCACCGGTACAGCGAGCAACCGCTTCACCTTCCACACGCTCGACGTCAGAACCACATACCGGACAATGCGTCGGGAATACAACCTCACGGGTATCTTCCGGGCGTTCAGATAGCACGACGTTAACCACCTGCGGGATCACGTCGCCTGCACGGCGAATCACCACTTTATCGCCAATGCGTAAGCCCAGGCGTTCGATTTCGTCGGCGTTATGTAGTGTGGCATTGCTCACCAGCACCCCTGCAACATGGACAGGTTCAAGACGCGCAACGGGCGTAATCGCACCTGTACGCCCAACCTGAAACTCTACATCGCGCACGAAAGTCATTTGTTCCTGCGCCGGGAATTTAAACGCAACAGCCCAACGCGGAGCGCGGGAAACAAAGCCTAGTTGCTCCTGCTGCGCCAGAGAGTTGACCTTAATGACCACGCCGTCGATATCAAAGCCCAGCGTCGGGCGGTCTTCTTCCACTTTGTGGTAAAACGCCAGCACGTCTTCTGCTGATTCGCAAAGCGTTACCCGATCGCTGACAGGTAATCCCCACGCTTTAAACTGCATCAAACGACCAAGATGAGTGTCCGGCAGTTCGCCACCTTCCAGTACGCCAACACCATAGCAGAAGAAAGTAAGCGGTCGCTTCGCAGTTATACGCGGATCAAGCTGACGCAGAGAACCAGCCGCCGCATTACGTGGGTTAGCAAACACTTTCCCGCCCGTGCGTCGCGCCTCTTCGTTAATCTTCTCAAAACCCGCCTGCGGCAGGAACACTTCACCACGCACTTCCAGACGTGCCGGAATATTCTCACCATGCAGTTTCAGCGGAATGGCGCGAATAGTACGCACGTTCGACGTGATATCTTCCCCAGTGGTGCCATCTCCACGGGTCGCCGCGCTTACTAGTACACCATTCTCATACAGAATGCTGACGGCAAGCCCATCAAGCTTTAACTCGCAGCACCAGGTCACTTTTTCGTTGCTTTTCAGACGGTCCTGTACGCGTTTGTTGAAAGCAAGAAAGCTTTCTTCATCAAATACGTTATCCAGCGACAACATTGGTACTTCATGACGGATCTGGCTGAAAGCCGCCAGCGGTGCAGCACCTACACGTTGGGTAGGCGAATCAGGCGTAATTAGCTCTGGATGTTTGGTTTCCAGCTCGCGCAACTCGCGCATCAGCCTGTCGTATTCAGCGTCGGGAATTTCCGGCGCATCCATCACATGATAAAGATATTCATGGTGGCGAAGCATCGTTCGCAGTTCTGTCAGTTGTTGTTCGATTGATTCCATATCGCACCATCAATGCTAAAAACCCCCGACAAGCGGGGGTTCGAAGAGGAGTTAATTTGCCTTAAGTGTATCAGGCGTTAGCGTCTTTGACTTCGCGGATGATGTCCTGATACTCGCGCAGTTTCTGCGGAGTCATCATACGGCGCTGATCGTCAAGCACTACGCCGCCTACTTCATCGGCAATATGCTGCGCAGATTGCAGCATCAGCTTGAAGTTTTGCAGTTCATCACCGTAAGACGGCACCTGCATGAAGATGGTGACACCCGGCGTTGTGAAATCCTTCATTTCAGGATCAAAGGTTCCCGGTTTCACCATATTCGCCAGGCTGAATAACGCCGGGCCGCTGCCATCCGGGCTAAGATGACGATGGTAAATATTCATATCGCCAAAAATAAAGCCCGCTTGTTGAATGCTGTTAAGAAGCAGTTCACCGTTCAGCTCGCTACCGTGATGCGCCGCGACGTTCATGATGATCACCGCTTCTTTGCGCTTCGGCTTATCCATTACAGGCGCCGGTTCAGCTACAGGTTCAGGCTGCGGTGCTGCTACAGGTTCCGCGGTCTGGAAAGCCGGCTGCGGAGCTGGAGGCACCGGCGAAGCAACTGGCTGTTCAGGCTGCGGCGGGTAAGCCGGCTGCTGTACTGGCTGCGGTTGCTGCACTGGCTGCGCTGAATGCGGAGCATGTTGCGGCGGTACCTGCGCTTCAGGCGGCTGCTGTACCGGTTGACGCGGTTGCGCAGACGCATAAGGCGGTTGGTACTGGTGTTGCGGCGACGGACGAGCAGCCTCATGCTCCTGGGCGTTAGCCGGGGCATGATTTACGCGGTGAACACGAACCTCACCAACGCCCTCATCATCTTCGACATCCTCGTCATAAGAATCGTCGTCACGTTTTGACTTCATTCGTTTTAGTGGCCGATCGCGAAACATAGAAGATCGTTCTTTACGGCTGGTCCAGAAACCATGTACCAGTAAAGCGATTATGGCGATCGCGCCAACAATGATTAATATCAGACGCAAATCCTGCATCATTATATTCTCTGTTGTTCTAACACCTTGCCACCACGGCAAACATTTACTCACTAAGAGTATTTGTCGATTACCTCAAGTGCAAGTGCACTATTAACTTTCACAGCACAAAGATAGATGAAATCGTGCTTTTTGCTGTTTTTTCGAACATATCCTAACTGTCCATTGCGCAATTACCCGGTAAAATACGCAGAACTTTCCTGGGATTGGTCAAAAGGAGCATATCCTGATTATGGTTTCAACATTCACATCTGCCTCACGCAGCGGTTTTTACTATTTTGCGCAAGGCTGGAAGCTCGTCTCGCAACCTGGGATTCGGCGTTTTGTCATCTTACCGCTGTTGATCAATATATTGTTGATGGGTGGCGCATTCTGGTGGCTCTTTAGCCAACTGGATGTCTGGATCCCATCGTTAATGAGCCACGTACCTGACTGGCTGCAATGGTTGAGCTATTTGTTGTGGCCTGTAGCGGTTATCTCCGTGCTACTGGTTTTTGGCTATTTCTTCTCCACCATCGCCAACTGGATTGCCGCACCATTTAACGGTTTGTTGGCTGAACAACTGGAAGCAAGGCTGACTGGCGCTACGCCACCGGATACCGGGATTTTCGGCATCATGAAAGATGTGCCGCGGATTATGAAACGTGAATGGCAAAAGTTTGCCTGGTATCTGCCGCGCGCGATTGTATTGCTGATCCTTTACTTCATCCCGGGCATTGGGCAAACCGTCGCACCGGTGCTGTGGTTCCTGTTCAGCGCCTGGATGTTAGCCATCCAGTACTGCGACTATCCGTTCGATAACCACAAAGTGCCATTCAAAGATATGCGCACTGCCCTGCGCACGCGCAAGATCACTAATATGCAGTTTGGTGCTTTAACCAGCCTGTTCACAATGATCCCGGTACTCAACCTGTTCATCATGCCGGTGGCCGTTTGTGGCGCTACGGCGATGTGGGTCGATTGCTACCGCGCTAAATATGCATTATGGCGGTAATAATTTACCGATTATTTTGTAAACATTATGTGTGGAACAGGGGTGGCTTATGCCGCCCCTTATTCCATCTAGCAAGTCATTATTTCCCTTCTGCATATAGATATGCTAAATCCTTACTTCCGCATATTCTCTGAGCGGGTATGCTACCTGTTGTATCCCAATTTCATATAGTTAAGGACAGGCCATGAGTAAGATTTTTGAAGATAACTCGCTGACTATCGGTCACACACCGCTGGTTCGCCTGAATCGCATCGGTAACGGACGTATTCTGGCGAAGGTGGAATCTCGTAACCCCAGCTTCAGCGTTAAATGCCGTATCGGTGCCAATATGATTTGGGATGCCGAAAAGCGCGGCGTACTGAAACCGGGCGTTGAGCTGGTGGAGCCAACCAGCGGTAATACCGGGATTGCACTGGCATATGTGGCTGCCGCTCGCGGTTACAAACTCACCCTGACCATGCCGGAAACCATGAGTATTGAACGCCGCAAGCTGTTGAAAGCGTTAGGTGCAAACCTGGTGCTGACCGAAGGTGCTAAAGGCATGAAAGGCGCAATCCAGAAAGCAGAAGAAATTGTCGCCAGCAATCCAGAGAAATACCTGCTGCTGCAACAATTCAGCAATCCGGCAAACCCTGAAATTCACGAAAAAACTACCGGTCCTGAGATCTGGGAAGATACTGACGGTCAGGTTGATGTATTTATTGCTGGCGTGGGTACTGGCGGTACGCTGACCGGCGTCAGCCGCTACATTAAAGGCACCAAAGGCAAGACCGATCTCATCTCTGTCGCCGTTGAGCCAACAGATTCTCCGGTTATCGCCCAGGCGCTGGCAGGTGAAGAGATTAAACCTGGCCCGCATAAAATTCAGGGTATTGGCGCTGGTTTTATTCCGGCTAACCTTGATCTCAAGCTGGTCGATAAAGTTATTGGCATCACCAATGAAGAAGCAATTTCTACCGCACGTCGTCTGATGGAAGAAGAAGGCATTCTTGCCGGGATCTCTTCCGGCGCAGCTGTTGCTGCAGCGTTGAAACTACAAGAAGATGAAAGCTTTACCAATAAGAATATTGTGGTTATTCTACCATCATCGGGTGAGCGTTATTTAAGCACTGCACTGTTTGCCGATCTCTTTACCGAGAAAGAATTGCAACAGTAATGCCAGCTTGTAAGAAATGCGTAAAAAAGCACCTTTTCAGGTGCTTTTTTGTGGCCTGCTTCAAACTTTCGCCCCTCCTGGCATTGATTCAACTTGTCGGAACTGGTATTTAACCTGACTAATTATTTTGATGCGCGAAATTAATCGTTACAGGAAAAGCCTTAGCTGAATCGATTTTATGATTTGGTTCAAATCTTCCTTTAGCGGCATAATGTTTAATGACGAACGAAACGTCAGCGGCCAACATCCGCCAGCGATGGACTGTATAGAGCACTTCGTGCGTCGCGTCTGTTAAAACTGGCGCTAACAATACAGGCTAAAGTCAAACCGCCAGGCTAGACTTTAGTTCCACAACACTAAACCTATAAGTTGGGGAAATACAATGTTCCAGCAAGAAGTTACCATTACCGCTCCGAACGGTCTGCACACCCGCCCTGCTGCCCAGTTTGTAAAAGAAGCTAAGGGCTTCACTTCTGAAATTACTGTGACTTCCAACGGCAAAAGCGCCAGCGCGAAAAGCCTGTTTAAACTGCAGACTCTGGGCCTGACTCAAGGTACCGTTGTGACTATCTCCGCAGAAGGCGAAGACGAGCAGAAAGCGGTTGAACATCTGGTTAAACTGATGGCGGAACTCGAGTAATTTCCCGGGTTCTTTTAAAAATCAGTCACAAGTAAGGTAGGGTTATGATTTCAGGCATTTTAGCATCCCCGGGTATCGCTTTCGGTAAAGCTCTGCTTTTGAAAGAAGACGAAATCGTCATTGACCGGAAAAAAATTTCTGCCGACCAGGTTGATCAGGAAGTTGAACGTTTTCTGAGCGGTCGTGCCAAGGCATCAGCCCAGCTGGAAACGATCAAAACGAAAGCTGGTGAAACGTTCGGTGAAGAAAAAGAAGCCATCTTCGAAGGGCATATTATGCTGCTCGAAGATGAGGAGCTGGAGCAGGAAATCATAGCCCTGATTAAAGATAAGCACATGACCGCTGATGCAGCTGCTCATGAAGTTATCGAAGGTCAGGCTTCTGCCCTGGAAGAACTGGATGACGAATACCTGAAAGAGCGTGCGGCTGACGTACGTGATATCGGTAAGCGCCTGCTGCGCAACATCCTGGGGCTGAAGATTATCGACCTGAGCGCCATTCAGGATGAAGTCATCCTGGTTGCCGCTGATCTGACGCCATCTGAAACCGCACAGCTGAACCTGAAGAAGGTACTGGGTTTCATCACCGATGCAGGTGGCCGTACTTCCCACACATCTATCATGGCGCGTTCTCTGGAACTGCCAGCCATCGTGGGTACCGGTAGCGTCACCTCTCAGGTGAAAAACGACGACTATCTGATTCTGGATGCCGTAAACAATCAGGTTTACGTCAATCCAACCAATGAAGTTATTGATAAAATGCGCGCCGTTCAGGAGCAAGTTGCTTCTGAAAAAGCAGAGCTTGCTAAGCTGAAAGATCTGCCAGCTATTACGCTGGACGGTCACCAGGTCGAAGTGTGCGCTAACATCGGTACTGTTCGTGACGTTGAAGGTGCAGAACGTAACGGCGCTGAAGGCGTTGGTCTGTATCGTACCGAATTCCTGTTCATGGACCGCGACGCGCTGCCAACTGAAGAAGAACAGTTTGCTGCTTACAAAGCGGTGGCTGAAGCGTGTGGCTCACAGGCAGTTATCGTTCGTACCATGGACATCGGCGGCGATAAAGAGCTGCCATACATGAACTTCCCGAAAGAAGAGAACCCGTTCCTCGGCTGGCGCGCCATCCGTATCGCGATGGATCGTAAAGAGATCCTGCGCGATCAACTTCGCGCTATCCTGCGCGCCTCTGCTTTCGGTAAATTGCGCATTATGTTCCCGATGATTATCTCTGTTGAAGAAGTGCGTGCACTGCGCAAAGAGATTGAAATCTACAAACAAGAACTGCGCGATGAAGGTAAAGCGTTTGACGAGTCAATTGAAATCGGCGTAATGGTGGAAACACCGGCTGCCGCAACAATTGCACGTCATTTGGCCAAAGAAGTTGATTTCTTTAGTATCGGCACCAATGATTTAACGCAGTACACTCTGGCAGTTGACCGTGGTAATGATATGATTTCACACCTTTACCAGCCAATGTCACCGTCCGTGCTGAACTTGATCAAGCAAGTTATTGATGCTTCTCATGCTGAAGGCAAATGGACAGGTATGTGTGGTGAGCTTGCTGGCGATGAACGTGCTACACTTCTGTTGCTGGGGATGGGTCTGGACGAATTCTCTATGAGCGCCATTTCTATCCCGCGCATTAAGAAGATTATCCGTAACACGAACTTCGAAGATGCGAAGGTGTTAGCAGAGCAGGCTCTTGCTCAACCGACAACGGACGAGTTAATGACGCTGGTTAACAAGTTCATTGAAGAAAAAACAATCTGCTAATCCACGAGATGCGGCCCAATTTACTGCTTAGGAGAAGATCATGGGTTTGTTCGATAAACTGAAATCTCTGGTTTCCGACGACAAGAAGGATACCGGAACTATTGAGATCATTGCTCCGCTCTCTGGCGAGATCGTCAATATCGAAGACGTGCCGGATGTCGTTTTTGCGGAAAAAATCGTTGGTGATGGTATTGCTATCAAACCAACTGGTAACAAAATGGTCGCTCCGGTTGACGGCACCATTGGTAAAATTTTTGAAACCAACCATGCGTTCTCTATCGAATCTGATAGCGGCGTTGAGCTGTTCGTCCACTTCGGTATCGACACCGTTGAACTGAAAGGCGAAGGCTTCAAGCGTATTGCTGAAGAAGGTCAGCGCGTGAAAGTTGGCGATACTGTGATTGAATTCGATCTGCCGCTGCTGGAAGAGAAAGCCAAGTCTACCCTGACTCCGGTTGTTATCTCCAACATGGACGAAATCAAAGAACTGATCAAACTGTCCGGTAGCGTGACTGTGGGTGAAACCCCGGTTATCCGCATCAAGAAGTAATTCTTGCCGCAGTGAAAAATGGCGCCCATCGGCGCCATTTTTTTATGCTTCCGCTAGTGGCGGCAAAATCAATTCATCACTTTCATGCTGATGGGTGTAGCGCATCACTTCCAGTACGCGCAGACCTGCACTGTGTACCGCGTCGGTTAACGCCTTCCCTTTCAGCAAGCCACTAATAAGCTGGGCGCAAAATAGATCGCCAGTACCTTTCAGATCGGTTTTAACCCGTGAATGGGAAATGACATTGACACTGTCGGCGCTAACCACCACTACCTGCATCTCCTGATTTTCTTCGTTACCGGAGGCGCTGGTAATCACCACCCATTTTAATGTATCTGAAAGCAAACTTTTTGCAGCAGCAATGGCACTGTCGAGATCGCGGCAGTTTTTACCGGTCAGAATTTCCAGCTCAAAGATATTGGGCGTAATTCCCTGCGCCAGCGGCAGCAAATATTGCCGGTACGCATCAGGAAGGTCAGGTTTGACATAAATTCCGCTATCAATATCGCCAATGACCGGATCGACCATAATCAATAAGTCAGGATGGTTTTCGCGTAATACAGTCAGCCACTCGGCAAGAATTTTGATTTGCGACGCGGTTCCCATATAACCGGTGGTGACTGCGCGCAGCTGCCGCAGTGCATCGCGTTCCTGCAGTGCGCGTAAATAGCCGCTAAACCATTCGTCCGGAATCGCACCACCGTAGAAAGTATCATAATGCGGCGTATTGCTGAGCAACACGGTCGGTACAGCAAAGACATTCAGGCCATTCTGTTTAATAGCAGGCACGGCAATGCTGTTGCCTACGCTGCCATACACCACCTGCGACTGCACTGCGACGATATCCGCCTGCAATGCTCTGCTCTTATCGTTAAACAACAACAAACTACTCATTTAAATTTTTCTCCTTGCCGATGATCCTCATCGCATCCCAACCGAAACTTTACCTGATTTTGGCAGTCAAATCGGCTATCACAAAACAAGGATAAGGTAATTCAGTGAAGAAAATCATTTGTCTGGTCATTACGCTGCTAATGACTCTCCCCGTTTACGCGAAGTTAACAGTCCACGAAGAAGCCCGCATCAACGCCATGTTGGAGGGATTAGCACAGAACAAGGATTTGGTATTTGTGCGCAACGGCGATGAACATACATGCGATGAAGCGGTTTCTCATCTGCGCCTGAAACTGGGTAACACCCGAAACCGTATTGATACTGCCGAACAATTTATTGATAAGGTTGCTTCGTCATCATCGATTACCGGGAAGCCCTACATTGTGAAGATCCCCGGAAAGAGTGATGAAAACGCGCAACCTTTTTTACATGCGTTAATTGCGCAGACGGATAAAACGGTGCCCGCGCAATAATCTTAAATCCCCGCCCCCTGGCTAAAGTGTTCTTCCCCGAACACTCCGGTGGAGAGATAGCGATCGCCACGATCGCAGATGATCGCCACCACCACCGCGCCGGGGTTAGCGTTTGCCACGCGCAGTGCGCCGGCAACCGCGCCACCAGAGCTCACACCACAGAAAATCCCTTCCTTAACGGCCAGTTCGCGCATGGTGTTTTCTGCGTCACGTTGATGAATATCCAGTACCTCATCCACCAGCGAAGCGTTGAAAATCCCCGGCAGATATTCCGCTGGCCAGCGGCGAATGCCCGGAATACTACTGCCCTCTTCCGGTTGCAGGCCGACAATCGTCACTGGTCTGGATTGCTCGCGCATAAAGCGCGACACGCCGGTAATGGTGCCGGTTGTTCCCATGCTGGAGACAAAATGGGTAATGCGCCCGCCGGTTTGCTGCCAGATTTCCGGCCCGGTGGTGGTGTAATGGGCGTAGGGGTTATCAGGGTTGTTAAACTGATCGAGCAGCTTGCCTTCGCCACGGTTGGCCATTTCAAGCGCCAGATCGCGCGCGCCTTCCATGCCTTGCTCTTTGGTGACCAGAATCAGTTCCGCACCGTATGCCAGCATCGCCGCGCGGCGTTCCTGGCTCATGTTGTCCGGCATCAGCAATTTCATGCGATAGCCTTTCAGCGCGGCAATCATTGCCAGCGCAATGCCGGTGTTGCCACTGGTGGCTTCGATTAACACATCGCCCGGTTTAATCTCGCCGCGCTTTTCCGCCTCGACAATCATCGAAAGCGCTGCACGGTCTTTTACTGACCCCGCAGGGTTATTGCCTTCCAGTTTTAGCCACACTTCACTGCCGTTATCCGGCCCCATTCGCTGTAATTTCACCAGAGGTGTATTGCCTATTGTTTGTTCTAATGTACTCACGATCTCTGTCCATACGTGGTGTTGCCTGATGCGACGCTTGCGCGTCTTATCAGGCCTACAGGTTACAAAACCTTGCCATTAAAAAGCCCGGATCGCGGGATGCGCCTCCGGGCGTTTAACATTCATTCAACCTATCAGGCGCTTTGTGCGAGAGCAAGTTCCTCATCGCGGGTTTCAATACGCTGATCGCCGTTATACAGCCGCGCATGTTGCAGGCCAACGAATAAACGCTCGCCACGCTGCGGGGCATCGTCGCCGTGCATCACGACCGTCAGCGCTTCGTTGTACCACCCCAGCGGCTGCACGACTAATTGGGTGTAGTGCCCTTTCGGGCTGGCTTCCAGTACCTGTACCGGCAGCGGCGAATCGAGGCTGGTACGGCGGCTGATATCCACTTCCCACGGGCGCAGGAAGAGATCCACCGGCCCCTGATACGCAGGCGTATACCCCAGCGGCCAGCGATGCGCGCCAACGTGGAACTGCCCGCCGCGAATGGTTCCCTGAAGGCGGTTTACTTCACCCATAAACTCCAGCACAAAACGGGTCGCTGGTTCGCGCCATACCTGATCCGGCGCGTCTGCCTGTTCGATATTACCCTGGCTCATCACCACCACACGATCGGCTACTTCGGTCGCCTCTTCCTGATCGTGAGTGACGAACACGCTGGTAAATTTCAGCTCTTCGTGGAGCTGACGCAGCCAGCGACGCAGCTCTTTACGTACCTGCGCATCCAGCGCGCCAAACGGTTCATCAAGCAGCAGAATTTGCGGTTCTACGGCAAGCGCACGCGCCAGCGCCACACGCTGTTTCTGCCCACCGGAAAGCTGCGCCGGATAACGTTCTGCCAGATGGGCAAGCTGTACCATTTCCAGCAATTTTGTCACTTTCGCTTTGATCGCCGCCGCATTCGGGCGCTCACGACGCGGCAGCACCGTCAGGCCGAAGGCGATATTGTCGAATACTGTCATATGACGAAACAGTGCGTAGTGCTGGAAGACGAATCCCACTTTACGATCGCGCGCATGCATGCGGCTGACGTCGGTGCCGTGGAAGCGAATATGTCCGCTGGTTTGATGCTCCAGCCCGGCGATAATGCGCAGCAATGTGGTTTTCCCGGAACCGGACGGCCCCAGCAACGCAACCATCTGACCAGAAGGAATATCCAGTGAGATATCGTTCAGCACCTGGGTGCGACCAAAAGACTTCTTAATATTGGCAATCTCAATGCTCATGATGTTCCTCCTGCTGCGCGCGTTTTTCCTGATTTTCCAGACGCCACTGCAACATACTCTTTAAAAACAGGGTGATAATTGCCATCAGCGTCAACAGCGCAGCGGCGGTAAAGGAGCCGACGGTGTTGTAGTCCTGCTCCAGCAATTCAATTTGTAACGGCAGCGACAGGGTTTCACCGCGAATCGAGCCTGATACCACCGACACCGCGCCAAACTCGCCAATTGCGCGGGCGTTAGTCAGCACCACGCCGTATAGCAGCGCCCAGCGAATGTTCGGCAACGTGACGCGGCGGAACATCTGCCAGCCGGACGCACCAAGCAAAATCGCCGCTTCATCTTCCTGACTGCCCTGACTTAACATCACCGGCACCAGCTCGCGCACCACAAACGGACAGGTGACGAAGATAGTGACCAGCACCATTCCCGGCCAGGAGAACATAATTTGCAGGTCATGTTCATCCAGCCAGCCGCCCAACGGACCGTTAGAGCCGTAAAACAGCAGATAAACCAGACCAGCAACCACCGGCGATACGGCAAACGGGATGTCCAGCAGCGTCAGCAATAACTGGCGTCCGGGAAAGTTAAAACGCGTCACCAGCCAGGCCAGCAGAATGCCGAATACCAGGTTTACCGGTACGGCAATCAGCGCAATCATCACCGTCAGCCAGATGGCGTGCAGCATGTCCGGATCGGCCAGATTCTGTAAAACGGGCATCAGCCCTTTGCTGAATGCCTGCACGAAGATGTAAATCATCGGCACCAGCAAAATGAACGCCGAAACCAGCATCCCGATGCCAATCAGAAACCATTTGCCCCAGTTAATCGGGCGCGCGTCATAACGCTTCAATTGGGTAACTTCCGCCATTAATGACCTACCACACGCCGACCAAAGCGACTTTGCAGAGTGTTAATTGAGAACAGCAGCAGCAGTGATGCCGCGAGGATCACCGAAGCAATCGCGCTCGCCGCCGGGTAATCAAATTCCTGTAAGCGAACAAAAATCATCAGTGACGTCACTTCCGTTTTCCAGGCGATGTTCCCGGCGATAAAAATCACCGCGCCAAACTCACCGAGGCTACGAGTAAACGACAGCGCCACGCCCGCCACCAGCGCCGGAGAAAGCTCCGGCAGCACCACTTTGCAGAAACTCTGCCAGCGCGTTGCACCGAGCGTTTCCGCCGCTTCTTCATATTCCGGGCCTAACTCTTCCAGCACCGGCTGCACGGTACGCACCACAAACGGAATGCTGGTAAAGGCCATCGCCACCGCTATCCCAAGCCAGGTATAGGTGACTTTGATATCAAACTTCGCCAGCCACTCGCCGTAAAAACCGTTGACAGAAAAGAGCGAGGCCAGCGTCAAACCGGCGACCGCCGTCGGCAGCGCAAAGGGTAAATCCATCAGCGCATCGAGCAGCGTGCGGCCCGGAAAGCGATAACGGGTTAAAATCCACGCCATCAGCAGGCCGAAAACTCCGTTAAAAATCGATGCCACAAACGCCGACAGCAGCGTCACTTTGTAGGCTGCGACCACCTGCGGGTTGGTGATCACCTCCCAGTACTGCGCCCAGCTCATCTCAGAGAGTTGCATCACCAGTGCGGAGAGCGGCAGCAGCAAAATCAGGCAGACAAACAACAGACTGGTGCCGAGGCTTAATGTAAAGCCCGGCAGCACACGTCTCGAAGAAACTGCAAACATTAGTTACGCCCCGCCGCTAACAGCTTGTCTAACTCGCCGCCGCTGTTGAAGTGGGTTTTCATCACTTCCGGCCATGAGCCAAATTTATCTTCCACACGAAACAGTTCGGTCTGCGGGAATTTGTCTTTCAGTTTATCCATCACTTCCGGGTTATTTACGCGGTAGTAGTAGTCGGTGATGATGGTTTGCGCCTGCGGGCTGTAGAGCCAGTTCAGGTAATCTTTCGCCGCTTTTTCGGTGCCGTTGGCCTTCACGTTTTTATCCACCCACGCCACCGGAAATTCCGCCAGAATATTGGTTTTCGGAATCACCACTTCAAAACCTTGCGCTTCATACTGTTTGCGGATGTTGTTCACTTCTGATTCGAAGCTGATCAGCACATCACCCAGGCCACGCTCGGCAAAGGTGGTGGTTGCGCCACGACCGCCGGTATCGAACACTTCGACGTTTTTCAGGAACTGGGTCATAAACTGTTCGGTTTTGGCTTTATCGCCGCCGTCGGCTTTATCTGCTGCGCCCCATGCTGCCAGGTAGGTGTAACGCGCGTTACCGGAGGTTTTCGGGTTCGGGAAAATCAACTTCACGTCGGAGCGCACGAGGTCGTTCCAGTCATGGATATTCTTCGGGTTGCCCTTACGCACCAGGAAGCCCATGGTGGAGTAGAACGGCGAGCTGTTATTCGGCAGACGCGACTGCCAGTCCGCCGGGATCAGCTTGCCTTTGTCATGCAGGATCTGCACGTCAGTCACCTGGTTATAAGTGACAACGTCGGCTTTTAAGCCCTGCAAAATCGCCAGCGCCTGTTTGGATGACCCGGCATGAGATTGTTTAATCGTCAGTTTATCGCCGCCATTATCTTTCGCCCATTGCTGTTCAAACGGGGTATTCAGGGCGGCAAACAGCTCGCGGGAGACGTCATAAGAACTGTTCAGCAGCTCCGTTGCTTGTACATGGCCTGCCAGCAGCAGAGAAGCAACCAGCGCGAGATATTTCTTTTTCAGTAAGTTAACGGCCATTGCGCACCCTTATAAATTAAATGACTTTCTATTAGCCATCATATTTATAACGGACGTGAAAGGAGTAACGGTTTTATATACCGTTTGGTGATTTGGAAGTTAAAAAGGGAATAAGAACTTGGTTCAACAGGCGTAATTGTTGCAGTCAGTTTGGACACGAACAGCGCGGAGAAACCGGAGCGTACACATAGTACGTGAGGATTTCGAGCACTGCCCGGGGCCAAAATGACAAATAAAATAGCCTGGTGAACGTAGTTCAAGACGAAATCCTCCCCACAAATACAGGGAGGAAACAGAGGTGAATCAGATGCCGACGCTGACCGTCTCCGGCAGAGTGCTGCCGCCATCAATCACATTCTGTGTACCGGTTAAATAGCTGGATTCATCCGATGCGAGGAAGGCGGCCAGTTCACCGACTTCCAGCGGATCGGCAAGGCGACGCAGCGGAATTGCTTTCGCCATTTCAGTCAGCACTGATTCCGGATCTTCCGGATTCGACTGGCGGGCAATACTTTCCGCCATTGGCGTGCGAACGTATCCAGGGCAGATTGCGTTAACGCGAATGCCAGACTGCGCGTACTCCACCGCCAGCGATTTTGTCAGGCCAACAATCGCCGCTTTCGTTAAGGCATACGCCGTTTCACCTGGATCGGCCACCATATCGCCAGTGACCGAAGACATCATCACAATGCGGCCATCTTTACGGGCAATCATCTCCGGCAGCACCGCCTTCGTGACGTTCCATACACCTTTAATATTGATATCAATATGGAAATCGCGATCTTCATCGCTCATATCGAGGAAACTGCCCAGACGACAAACGCCTGCGTTATTCACCAGAATATCAATGCGCCCTTCTTTTTCCTTTGCGCGCTTGATAGCTGCGGCTACCGACGCCGGGTCACGTACATCGGCAACAACCGCCGTACAGCGATGACCACGACCACACAGTTCGTCCGCCAGCTTTTCGATCTCAGGGGAGATATCCAGCAAGATTAGGTTTGCGCCATGACGTGCAAAAGTTCTGGCGATTCCTTCGCCAATTCCCTGCAATGCGCCCGTAATCAGTGCTGTCTTGCCCGTGAGTTTACCCATTTTAATGCTCTCCTTGTTAATACAGAGCGTTACACTCCATTTCCTCTGAAAATACAGGATAAACAAAATATTGCTGCGGATCACTTCACTAATTCAGGAAAATCTCACTCCAGTCGCTGCTTTATGCATCACTTCAGGCGTTGCGTCAGCTCGCTGCTGCGCTCAATCATTTTCAGTGACTCGACATCATTGAGTTGCACCAAACCAACAAACAGTAAATCGGTAACAGAATTTTGCGCCGTGCGGGTGGACATCGACGAGCTACGCCATTCGGTTTCACCAGAAACGGTATCGAGCGTGAAATGCGCCAGCCGCCGCAGCGGGGAATCGGTTAATGAGGTAATGGCAATCACCGTTGCCCCCTGCTTTCGTGCCGCTTCTGCGCACAAGACAATCTCTTTTTTACTGCCGCTGTAAGAGATAGCAATTTGTACATCGCCTTTTTTCAGCGCCTGGGAAACAGTGGCTTGTACGTGCGTGTCGGCTTCGCAGGCCACACGATAGCCAATTTTCATCAGTTTGAATGAGAGATCGCGTCCGACCAGCGCCGATCCGCCCAAACCGGTTATCTGAATAAACGGCGCTTTACTGATGACCTCAATGATTTTTTGCAGTCGCGCATAATCGAGCAACGCGCAGGTTTGCTCCAGCGCCAGCTCTTTTTCGCGATTCAGTTTGCGGGCAATCACTTCCAGCGAATCATCACTGGTAATCGAACTGTGCAGGTGCAGCGCCGTGGCATTTGTTTTCTCCCGGCTGGCACTGTATTCGCCAATTAACGCCATACGCAGTTCAGTAAACCCTTGTGCGCCGAGTTTCTGGGCAAACTTCACAATACTCGACTGGCTGATGCCGAGCTGTTTCGCCATATTTCGTGAAGAAACGGATTTCAGCTCACTCACCCTGGCCAGCAGAAAGTCAGCAATTTTTTGCTCGTTCTCGGTAAATTCGCTTTCCGCATTGCGTAATTTTGTCAGGTACAACATCTTCCACTCCCTCGCCACGTCCTGCGCGCAGCATAGCACACGCTTTTTGCGCTTTGACGCTCTTCACACTCTGCGATTTAAGACTCAATGATTCCTTTAAAACTAGCAAATCGAGATATATGATTCCATCAATATGCAATTATTTGATTGTGAATACTAAGGTCACCACTGATGCAACTTGAAAAGATGATTACCGAAGGCTCGAACGCCGCCTCGGCTGAAATTGACCGCGTATCAACGCTGGAAATGTGCCGAATTATCAACGAAGAAGATAAAACCGTACCGCTCGCCGTTGAGCGCGTACTGCCGGACATCGCAGCAGCGATCGATGTTATCCACGCCCAGGTGAGCGGCGGCGGCCGTCTGATTTATCTCGGTGCGGGGACTTCCGGTCGTCTGGGTATTCTTGATGCCAGTGAATGTCCGCCGACCTACGGCGTGAAACCGGGTCTGGTCGTTGGTTTGATTGCCGGTGGCGAATATGCCATTCAGCATGCGGTAGAAGGCGCGGAGGACAGCCGGGAAGGCGGTGTTAACGATCTGAAGAATATCGGCTTAACCGCGCAGGATGTGGTGGTTGGCATTGCGGCCAGCGGACGCACGCCGTATGTGATTGCCGGGCTGGAATACGCGCGCCAACTCGGTTGCCGCACGGTGGGAATTTCCTGTAATCCGGGGAGTGCCGTTTCAACCACCGCAGAGTTTGCCATTACGCCGATTGTTGGTGCCGAAGTGGTTACCGGTTCTTCGCGAATGAAAGCGGGTACGGCGCAGAAACTGGTGCTCAATATGCTCTCCACCGGACTGATGATTAAGTCAGGCAAAGTGTTCGGCAACCTGATGGTAGATGTGGTCGCCACCAACGAAAAACTGCACGTACGTCAGGTAAATATCGTCAAAAACGCCACCGGATGTAGCACGGAGCAAGCGGAAACAGCATTGATTGCCTGCGAGCGCCACTGTAAAACGGCCATTGTGATGGTGCTGAAAAATCTCGATGCCGCTGAAGCTAAAAAACGTCTGGATCAACACGACGGCTTTATTCGCAAGGCTCTGGAAAAGGAATAACCCATGGCTAAAGAGATCAGCAGTGAACTTCTGAACACCATTCTTACCCGGGTCGGTGGCCCGGGAAACATCGCCAGTTGTGGTAACTGTATGACGCGTTTGCGTCTGGGTGTACATGACAGTTCACTGGTTGATCCCGATATCAAAACCCTGGAAGGCGTCAAGGGCGTCATTTTGACCAGCGATCAGGTACAAGTCGTTTTCGGACCAGGCAAAGCGCATCGTGCCGCAAAAGCCATGAGCGAGTTGCTGGGTGAAGCGCCCGTTCAGGATGCCGCGGAAATCGCCGTCCAGAACAAACGCCAGTTAAAAGCCAAACAAACTTCCGGCGTGCAACAATTTCTCGCCAAATTCGCCACCATCTTTACGCCGCTGATCCCCGGTTTTATTGCAGCAGGTCTGTTACTGGGGATTGCGACGCTAATTGCCACGGTGATGCACGTTCCGGCTGATGCTCAAGGCACGCTACCCGATGCGCTGAATTTTATGAAGGTGTTCAGCAAAGGGCTGTTCACCTTCCTGGTGATTCTGGTGGGCTATAACGCGCCCAGGCGTTCGGCGGCACGGGCGTAAATGGCGCAATTATCGCCGCGCTCTTTTTGCTCGGTTATAACCCAGCAGCAACAACCGGTTACTACGCCGGTTTTCACGATTTCTTCGGCCTGCCCATCGATCCGCGCGGCAATATTATCGGCGTGCTGATTGCCGCCTGGGCCTGCGCCCGCATCGAAGGCATGGTGCGTCGCTTTATGCCCGACGATCTCGACATGCTGCTGACCTCGTTAATCACCCTGCTGATCACCGCTACACTGGCATACTTAATCATTATGCCGCTGGGCGGCTGGCTGTTTGAAGGTATGTCGTGGCTGTTTATGCACCTGAACAGTAATCCGTTCGGTTGTGCGGTTTTAGCCGGGCTATTCCTGATCGCCGTGGTATTTGGCGTGCATCAGGGCTTTATTCCTGTTTACCTCGCGTTAATGGACAGTCAGGGATTCAACAGCTTATTTCCCATCCTTTCAATGGCAGGCGCGGGCCAGGTGGGCGCGGCGCTGGCGCTCTACTGGCGGGCGCAACCGCACAGTGCATTACGCAGTCAGGTCCGCGGGGCGATTATTCCCGGCCTTCTGGGCGTTGGCGAGCCGCTGATTTACGGCGTCACCCTGCCACGCATGAAGCCGTTTGTTACCGCCTGTTTAGGCGGTGCGGCGGGCGGTTTGTTTATCGGGCTGATAGCCTGGTGGGGTCTGCCGATGGGCTTAAACAGCGCTTTCGGGCCGTCTGGTCTGGTGGCGCTGCCGCTAATGACTTCCGCGCAAGGTATCCTTCCGGCAATGGCGGTTTACGCTGGCGGGATTCTGGTGGCATGGGTTAGTGGATTTATTTTCACTACGCTCTTTGGCTGCCGTAACGTTAGCCTGGACTAAGTGGTAGCTCAGAGACAAAACAGCCGATGCGCTACGCTTATCAGGCCTTCAGGTTAACTGCAATTTATTGAGTTTGAGCGTTCTTGTAAGCCGGACAAGGCATTTATGCCATATCCGGCCAGAAGCTACAGGTGCGTGAGTAAAACTTACAACGCCATCAGCTTGTCCAGCGACGGCGCGAAATAATAGCCGCCAGTAACCGGTTTGGTGAAACGCAACATCGCGTCACGCTTACCATCGGTATCGCCAAACATGCTCAACAACTGCTGCTCAATGTTATGCAGACGTGCGCAGTAGGCGCAGAAGTACAGACCATGCGTGCCGCTGGCGGTGCCGTAAGGCAGGCTCTGACGAACAATCTTCAGTCCTTTACCGTCTTCTTTCAGATCAACGCGGGTCAGGTGAGAGGTTTCCGGACGTTCGTCGCCGTCGATCTCTTCGTTGGCCTCTTTGGTGCGTCCGATCATCATTTCCTGATCGTGAACGCTCATACGGTTGAGTTGCTTGAGATTGTGCTCCCAACGCTGGACAAACACATAGCTGCCGCCCGCATCCACACCGTCTTTGATAACCGCCACTTCACGACGCGTCTCTTCACCCGCCGGGTTTTCCGTGCCGTCAACAAAGCCGCTCAGATCGCGCTCTTCCACCCAACGGAAACCGTGGATCTCTTCTTTCACTTCAATGCAGTCACCAAAGGCTTCCATCGCTGCCTGAGCGACAGAGAAGTTTACGTCATGGCGCAGAGAAAGAATGTGGATCAACACATCGAACTGGGTCGTTGGCGCAAGACCTTTACCGTAACCTGGAAAATCTTTCAGCTCTTCGGCGCCAACGCCGCCGCTCAGAGCCCGCCAGGTGTTGTTACCAAAGGCAACAACCGCACCAAGATGCGCGTCCGGGAATTTCGCTTCAAAAGTTGCCAGTTTGTCGGCAAATGTTTTACTGGCCGCACGCAGGGCGTCAACTTCCCCTTTAACGTTGGCTTCAATCCAAATCGCCGCGCGGCAATGTTCTGGCAAAATGCCACTCTGAACCTGAGACATTGTTCCTCCTGAAAATAAGAATGCCACGCAATCCGTGGCATTGTTGGGCGCTATTTTACGTGTTTTTTCGCGGCGGCGGTTTGTTCAGACGCAAATTAACGCCGCCAGATAATTTTACTGACTTTCCAGTTTTTCAGGGTATCGTCCGAAGGCATTAACCCTTCCGGACCACTCCATTTCCCGCTGAACTGATAGCTAATATGTTGACTGCCTTCGGCTTTACATTCGACGGCGCGATTATCATCACCATCAGCTTTTTGGCAATTGCCAAATGCTTTGCTGTAAAGGTCGCTAAACGGTGTACCGATTTTAACACCCGTGTCAGCTGGAATATCGCTATCCAGCACATCAATGCGGCTGATCATGCCCTGATCACCGTTAATCACCATCGCCACGTTGTCGCCTTTCATCACTTCAAAAAAGGGCACCACGTTGCCGTTCGCGGTTTTCATTCCGCTGCGCAGGCGATAATCGCCATCAAGCGCATCGGCAATCGCTTGTTCTTGCAGTGGTGTGGATGCCGTTAATTCCCCAACGCCCTGCTCGCTCACTTTGGTGGACGAACCAAACCAGTTCCACGGATTAGCGGCAGACCAGTTAACTGACGACATGGTGGAACAGCCGGTCAGCATCAACGGCATAGCGCATAACAATAAACGCAGCGATTTCATGTCACTTCCTTTGGTTATTCAATAACGTTGCTTGGAGTGCGAATTTGCAAAAAAGTGCCTTTATTCTTTCTCTTCCACAAAACAAGCGCGTAAACGTCGATTGGTCAAAAGCCAGATTAGCGCAACAATATCCGCCACCACCAGCGTTAGACCAACACCGCTTATCGATTCCCCGTTCAGCCACAACCACGGTTGCCAACAAAGCAAAATGAACTGCGCCAACAGCAACAGAAAATAGAGCACATGCCAGATACGGGGAAATATAGCCCGCCTACCACTCAGCAAAAACGCCAGCACCGCCGGAATGCCGGGAATTAACCCCAGCCAGAAATTATCGTGATCGGGATAAAACAGATTCAGCAGCGCGGTGCCCTGCTCACGCGACGCACCGGCAATGACAAACAGCACCCAGGTTCGTGCCTGAAGTAAAAGCACAAGCCAGAAGAGGAAGGGTAAACGCAGGCGTCCGTGCGCATCATAATGGACAGGATGAAACTCAGTACTCTTCATCTTCAATCAAACGCTTACCCAGACTCAGTACATCGGCATGTTCATATCCCAGGCGCTCGTACATTCCGAGCACCATGTCATTATCTTCCGGCACGTTGATTTGTATTTTTGGACAGCCGCGAGCAATTAGCTTTTTCTCCAGCCGATTAAGCAGCGCGTTCGCAATGCCGCGCCCGCGAAACTCCGGATGTACGCCAAGATAATAAGCAGACCCACGATGCCCGTCATAACCGCCCATTACCGTTCCCACCACTTCACCGTTCACTTCCGCGACCAGGAACAAACTGACGTCATGGTTCATCTTGCGCTCGATGTCCATTTCCGGATCGTTCCACGGACGCAGCAAGTCGCAACGCTCCCAAAGGGTGATGACCTCTTCGAAATCTTCCTGGCGAAATACGCGTATCTCCATGGTATTGGTTGCCTTTTTGGGGGTTAAAAGGGTGATTATGGCGTGAACGGTCGAATTAGCCAATATCTGACGAAAATCGGTTGAAAAAGTGGCATAATGAAGCGTTGTCATTTATTGAAATGAAAAGTAAAACAATTCTCACCAGCAAACCGTCGTAACGGAATACGCGATACGATATAACATCTGGAACTTCATTATTACAACTCAGGCCGTATGAGCACTTTTAAACCACTAAAAACACTCACTTCGCGCCGCCAGGTGCTGAAAGCCGGATTGGCTGCCCTGACGTTGTCAGGAATGTCACAAGCCATCGCCAAAGAAGAACCTTTAAAAACCAACAACGGACACAGTAAGCCGAAAGCCAAAAAAACCGGGGGAAAGCGGATAGTCGTTCTCGATCCAGGCCACGGCGGGATTGATACCGGAGCGATTGGCCGCAACGGCTCGAAAGAAAAACATGTGGTGCTGGCGATTGCCAAAAACGTCCGTTCCATTTTGCGCAATCATGGCATTGATGCGCGGTTGACGCGTACTGGCGATACGTTTATCCCCCTTTACGATCGCGTTGAAATCGCCCATAAACATGGTGCGGACCTGTTTATGTCAATTCATGCCGACGGTTTTACCAACCCAAAAGCTGCCGGAGCATCGGTCTTTGCCCTCTCTAACCGTGGCGCAAGTAGCGCGATGGCGAAATACTTGTCCGAACGTGAAAACCGCGCCGATGAAGTTGCTGGTAAAAAGGCGACTGACAGGGATCACCTATTGCAGCAAGTGCTGTTTGATCTGGTGCAAACCGATACCATTAAAAACAGTCTGACGCTCGGCTCGCATATTCTGAAAAAGATTAAGCCGGTGCATAAACTGCACAGCCGCAACACCGAACAAGCAGCATTTGTGGTGTTAAAATCGCCGTCTGTTCCTTCGGTGCTGGTGGAAACTTCGTTTATCACCAACCCGGAAGAAGAACGGCTATTAGGCACGGCGGCGTTTCGTCAGAAAATCGCCACAGCGATTGCTGAAGGCGTGATCAGTTATTTCCACTGGTTTGACAACCAGAAAGCACATTCGAAAAAGCGGTAAGTTATGAAACCCGACGCACACAAGGTTAGACAGTTTCTGCTCAACCTTCAGGATACGATTTGTCAGCAGCTGACCGCCGTCGATGGCGCTGAGTTTGTCGAAGATAGCTGGCAGCGCGAAGCGGGCGGCGGCGGACGTAGTCGGGTGTTGCGTAATGGAGGGGTTTTCGAACAAGCGGGCGTCAACTTTTCTCACGTCCACGGCGACGCGATGCCCGCTTCCGCCACCGCTCACCGTCCGGAACTTGCCGGGCGCAGTTTCGAGGCAATGGGCGTTTCTTTGGTGGTGCATCCGCATAATCCGTATGTTCCCACCAGCCACGCCAATGTGCGCTTTTTTATTGCCGAAAAGCCGGGGGCAGCGCCTGTCTGGTGGTTTGGCGGTGGCTTCGACTTAACCCCTTTCTATGGCTTTGAAGAAGACGCCATTCACTGGCACCGTACCGCCCGCGACCTGTGCCAGCCATTTGGTGAAGACGTTTATCCCCGTTACAAAAAATGGTGTGACGAATATTTCTATCTCAAACATCGCAACGAACAGCGCGGCATTGGCGGGCTGTTCTTTGATGACCTGAATACGCCAGACTTCGACCACTGTTTCGACTTTATGCAGGCAGTAGGTAAAGGCTACACCGACGCTTATTTACCGATTGTTGAGCGACGTAAAGCGACGGCCTACGGCGAGCGCGAACGCAATTTCCAGCTCTACCGACGCGGTCGCTACGTCGAGTTCAATCTGGTATGGGATCGCGGTACGCTATTTGGCTTACAAACTGGCGGTCGCACCGAGTCTATCCTGATGTCAATGCCGCCACTGGTACGCTGGGAGTACGATTATCAGCCAGAAGATGGTAGTCCGGAAGCGGAGTTGAGTAAGTTTATTAAAGTCAGGGATTGGGTATGATTTATTTACCCCAACTCCTGCATTCGCTGATGCAGCGTCAGTGACGGCTTTTCCGCAAACAGTTGCTGATAATCCGTGGCGAATTGCCCCAGATGCCAGAATCCCCACTGCATGGCGGCATCTTTCACCGTAGTGCTTTGCGACCACGGACTTATCAATTCGCGGCGCACGGCATTCAGACGAATGCGTTTCAGCCACGCGTTCGGACCAATACCTAAAATAGCGTGAAACGCGTTTTGTAGCGTGCGGCGACTGACATGCAGTTGATTACACAAATCCAGCACCGTCACTGGTTCGGACATATTTTCCAGCACATATTCACGGGCGCGGAAAAGCAATCGGCGGTAACTCTGATGACTAATACTTTCCGCCGTCACCATTGGCTGCGCTTCTTCCAGCATCGCCCCCATTGCCATCAGCAAATTGTCACCCAGCACTTTACGCACCGCAGGCTGATGCAAATTCTCCGGGTTTTCGCAAAATGTCGCCAGCGCCTGCTGAACAAAGCCCCACAACGCGGCTTTATGCTGCTCTTTCACTTCCAGCGCCGACTGGTTACGCAACATATGTAATACCCGATCCGGGTTATGCAGAAAGTTTGCCTGCCGGGTAATGGCATCTTCAGAAAACACCACGCCGAGAATGGTGTAATCGTCAGGCGTACTTAATTCAAATTCAGTACCCCCAGGACGCGTGGCTATTTCTGCATTTCCCAAACATTGCGAGCCGATAAATCCCTGTTCGCCGCGCGTTGCCGGAATACCAAACCAGAACGAGTTCGGCCAGACCAGGCATGATTGACGCAGCGCCAGACCGGTGTACTCACGGAAAACCTGAATATCATCGAGCAGAATTTCCGTAAATTCACCATGAAACTTACCCGGATGTAGCTGATCGTAAATCTGCTGCCAGGCGGTAATCGTCAAAGCATGTTCATAGACATCCGTTGTCTGTCGTTGATGAACATTATCCACTTCGACCTTCGGCGTGAGCTTCAGGTTTTCGGGTAAGGGTTCATGATAAAGATGGTGCAAATTGGCTGTACGGGTCTTTTTCATGATGTTAATGCCGGGTGTTGTACGACACCCGGCACCTCCGACAGGTTAATGGGGCTTGAGACGATAACGACTACTGCGTTTACGTAACGTCCCGGCAGAAAAGAGCTGTTCGAGCGCATTTCTGGCTTTTTCCAGCGGCCAGCCAAAGTGGGCTGCCACTTCTCCGGCCGTCATTCCCTGACGTACTGATGTTAACAGCGCCAACAACTCGTCAGCAGATTCCGCGACGATAACTGGCGCGTCGGGTTCCTTTACGGATTGCTTCGGCTGGCGGTTAAAGCCAGTAACCAGCCACTGGGTGTCATCGTCTGGTCGACCGATTTCCTTGCGGCTGATAACACGTCCGGTACGCATCGCCGCAGCACAACCTGCGTCAAGCGCCGCACGACACGCCGCCAGATCGCCTTCCACCACCAGCGTTAAGCGACCAGGGTCAAGCACTTCGTGACTGAGCAGACGCACGTTGGCCGCTTTCAGCATGGCATCCGCCGCATCGATTGCGGCGACCATGCCGTCCACTTCCAGCAATCCCAGTGCATTGATCATCAGCAACCTCCATTACGCTCGCTGGATTGGGTTGCGCGCGATTTCCAGCACGGCATCAGTAAAGGCATTACAGGCCGCTTTACACGCGGCCTGACTACCGGTTAAAAATGCCGCGGAATAGTTGGTTTCTGATGGTGGCGGTACATAGGTCACCAGTTGCACGTCGGCAGATTTCAACGCTGCATCAATGCCGTAGGTCGCTTCCAGCGGCGGCGCCACCAGATACGCCATCGGATCGCCAAGCGTAATCCCGGCAGTTGATGAGAGGTAAGAACCAGTACGCGAAACTACATGTGCGAGGAATGCCGTATCTTGTGCATCATTGGCCCACTGGAACGCCGCGCCATTTTCAATATGCGCAACCATTGCATCCAGACCGGCGCGCACTTCCGCCGGGTTTGGCCCGCCCAGCATAATCAGCACTTCACCGGCAGTTGGTGACGGACCGTGTGCGGCACCTGCATACAGCGAGCGGCCATAAACAACTTCTACCATTGCCTGTTTGGTCGCTTCATCAGCGGCAATGTAAGTAACATCATCGGAGTCGGCAGAAATCAGCCCGAGGCTACGAATATGCGGAGGTAATTTCAGTTCGCGCGCAAAATCGGCGTTAACGGAGGCAATCACCCGCATGGCGGTTACCGACGGTCGAATCAAATCTAAAGCTGGCATGATGCCTCCTTATCGGGTCATGTTGATGCCGGATGCTTTCTGCTCCAGCATACGTTTCGCCAAATCCACAATGACTGCTGCGGCCTCAACCGGCGGCGTACCGCCCTGGTGAATGTTGGAAATACAGGTTCTGTCGGCTTCAACGGTA
Source organism: Escherichia coli (assembly GCF_011881725.1). Taxonomy (GTDB): domain Bacteria; phylum Pseudomonadota; class Gammaproteobacteria; order Enterobacterales; family Enterobacteriaceae; genus Escherichia; species Escherichia coli_E. Next base: position 81,673 of record NZ_JAATUR010000016.1, read on the forward strand.
GTTGCCACACGCGGTGAGTAAACGGCGTAGCAGGAGAGACTTTCTGACTGCCCTAATCCCGGACGTTCGCCCACCAGCAGGATCACTACTTTCGCGCCAAGAAGTTCGCCAATCTGATCTTCAATCTTCACGCGACCATAACGAACAAAGAACGGCGTACCGACTTTCAGCCCTGCCTGTTTCAGACCTGCCATCAGCGGCGGCAGAATTTCTTCGTAGTTCACGGTAATCGCGTCAGTCGACAAGCCATCGGAGATAACAACCTGTACATCCGGATTGGCGACACACTGCGCTTTCAACGCTTCAACCGCTTCTGCACACAGGCGGCGGCCCATGTCCGGGCGAGTGAGGTAGAGATTTTTGTCGCTAATTTCAGAGCGGACTTCCAGTAAGCCTTGCGCTTTCACCCACTCTTCCGGAACTTCTTTCAGTACGGTATCTTTCGAACGTGAGTGATCGGCCAGGAAACGCAACAGCGCCTGGGTGCGCGGACGCGGACCGGCACGACCGGTACAGACACGGGCCACGGTACTGCGACGCAGTTCTGTTAACACATCCGCACGATGCGGATTTTCAACGCCAATCCACGCCTTCGCTTCAGCAGAACCTAAATCCAGCGCGCAACTTTCAGAGGTCACCGGTGCCGCACAGGTTGTTGTGGCGCACTTTGCTTCTGACGGCGTGGGGGCCGTTTGTCCCATTGACGCCATCACGCTGCGTACAATTTCTTCAATCTGTTTTTGATCCATGATGTGTTATCTCCGCGTCATCAGAAGAACAGTGACGGATCGCCCGCCCGTTTAGTCAGGCGACCGTTCGCCATAATGCCCATGCTTTCCAGCCAGCGTTCAAACTCCGGCGACGGGCGCAGGTTGAGTAACTGACGTACAGTGGCGGTGTCGTGGAAGGCCGTGGTCTGATAGTTGAGCATAATGTCGTCGCCGAGCGGCATCCCCATGATGTAGTTGCAGCCTGCGGTGGCGAGCAGGATCATCAGGTTTTCGTTGAGGTTCTGGTCAGCGTCAGCGTGGTTGGTGTAGCAGCAGTCACAGCCCATAGAGATGCCGCTCAGCTTGCCCATAAAGTGATCTTCTAAGCCTGCACGAATAATCTGGCGGTCGTTGTAGAGATACTCTGGCCCAATAAAGCCAACCACGGTGTTGACGATAAATGGATCGTAATGGCGCGCCAGCCCGTAGTTACGCGCCTCCATCGTCACCTGGTCAGCGCCGAAGTTAGCTCCCGCAGACAGCGCAGAACCTTGTCCGGTTTCGAAGTAGAGGCAGTTTTCCCCGGCAATACGGTTGAACTCTGCGCCGACTGCGCGCGCTTCGTCGAGCATCGCCAGTTCCACGCCGAACTCTTTCAGCCCTTTTTCACTGCCGCAGATACTCTGGAAAATCAGCCCGCCCGGCGCGCCGCGACGGATCGCTTCAATTTGCGTGGTGACGTGCGCCAGTACGCAGCCCTGAGTTGGAATATTGAACTTGTCGATCACGCCATACACGGTATCCAGCACGCGGCTTAAGTTTTCCACGTCGTCAGTCACCGGGTTAACGCCGATCACCGCATCGCCCACGCCAAAGGAAAGCCCTTCGTAGATTTGCGCGGCGATACTTTGCACGTCGTCACGGGTATCGTTTGGCTGCAAGCGGGCGCTAAAGGTGCCAGGAATACCGATGGTGGTGTTGGCCTTTTTGATTATCGGCATTTTCTTCGCGCCGTAGATCAGGTCGGCGTTGGAGCAAATCTTCGCTACCGCCGCGACCACTTCCGAGGTCAGCCCTTTGCGGGTAAAGGCAATATCATCAACGCTGGTTTCATCGCTGAGCACATGTTCGCGCAGCTCACTGATGCTCCAGTTTTTAATCTGGTTGTAGGCCGTTTCGTTAACGTCGTCCTGAATCAGCCGCGTCACGCAGTCATCTTCATAGGCAATAACCGGATTATTGCGGATATCCGCCACCGTCATTTCCGACAACACCTGCTTTGCTGCCACGCGCTCCTGCGAGCTTGCCGCTGCAACGCCCGCCAGCACATCCCCCGAACGCAGTTCGTTGGCTTTAGCCAGTACCTCTTTTACATCCTTAAACTGATATACATTGCCGAACAATGTGGTCTTTAGTTTCATAAGTCGTTCCCTCAGGAAGGAAATGCGAGTGATTTCACCGTCACCGGCACAACCGATCCGCCAAAAAGAGGCGTACCAATGTCGATATAGTCCCCCGCGCGGACAATCACTTCGTCAATGACTGCCAACGGGAGTTGTTGTAGCTGTGGGCGCAACAACATGCCCAGAGCTTTACCAAAGTCCTGCCCGGCCACCACCAGCAGGGGATGCGGATTCGGAAAACGCGTGACGAAATCGACCAGCGCGTTGATGACCGTCAGTACCGCGGCGTAACGCACTGGCAGCGAGGCGGGAAGCGCCAGCACGTACGCGTCAGTTTTTGGATCCAGATCCAATTGAATCAGCGCCTGTTGCCAGGCACTCACCAGATCCGTTTCATCAATTGGGATCGCCACCGGTAAATTGCGCAGCGGCAGTTGTACGCCCTCCAGCCAGATAGTGCTGCCAGAGAGCGAAAGGGTATGTGCGCCCGCACCAATCACCGTGGCACGCACGGTTTGCGCTGGAAACTGCACATTCATCTCACGCAGGCGCGGATGGTCATGCAGCGCCGTTGCCAGCAACGGGCCAATATCGGCAAAACAAAACGGGTCAGCGGGCTGGTGGCGATAACATTCGCCCACACCGCCAGAAAGCGTAATGATTTCGGGCGTAACGCCTGCGGGCAGCAGACCAGTTTGCATCAATGCCTGCGCAAGCGGCGAGAGCGTTCCGTCAATCACTTCAACAATCAGTTCCGCCATCCGCCGGGTAACCTGCACCAACTGCGCGCCGGTCAGTGAACGGGCATCAGTGCCTGCGCCGAAGCAATCATCCACAATCATTTGCCCCGGTTTATGGGTGTAAATGACTCGTCCCTGGCTGTCGGTTTCCAGCAGACGACCGCCAACGTTGAGGCAGGCAGTGCTGCTGATTTTTCCGGCATCGAACAGAGCGTAGTTCGCCGTGCCGCCGCCAATGTCGATATTCAGTACCCGACACAGCCGTTGTTCAGAAAGGGCTTGCGCCCCTGCGCCGTGTCCGGCAATGACAGATTCCAGATGCGGTCCGGCGCTGGCGACCACAAAATCGCCCAGCGATTGAGAGAGCGTCATCACCGCCGGACGTGCATTGCGGGTCTTCGCACTCTCGCCGGTAATGATGATGGCGCCGGAATCAACGCTTTCCGTCGCAATGCCCGCGGCCTGATATTGCTCGAGGATTAAGGTTTTCAGTTCCGCTTCTTTTAATCCGCCCTGTTTATCAACAGGGGTAAAGAACACCGGGCTTTGCCAGCTAATTTCGCGTTTGATGAATTCGTAGCGCGGCACCTGCGACACCGCCGCACGGTTAACCAGCTCCAGGTGGGAGAAGATCACCTGGGTGGTGGTGGTGCCGATATCGATACCGACGCTCAGTAGCTGGCGAGTGTTCACGATTGTGCCTCCGCTTCGGTTTTAGCCGCGGTCGCATCTTCTTTTGGCACCAGCATCATCGCCACGCCAATCGCTGTGACGCCGCCAATCAGCTTGCCGACAATCATCGGGAAGATCATGGCGTTCATGTTGGCAGCGGCGAAGCCTAAGTGGTCGCCCAGGGCGAAAGCAGCGGAAACGGCGAAGGCGCAGTTGATAACTTTTCCGCGGGTATCCATTTGCTTCATCATGCCGAACATCGGGATATTGTTGGCAAGCGTCGCTACCATGCCAGCTGCCGCGATATTATTCATATTCAGCAACTTACCGACGCTCATCAGCGGTTTTTCAAACCAGCGGGTCAGCAGCAGCACCATCGGATACGCCCCCAACAGTACGCAGGAGATAGAGCCGATAACTTCAATGGCGCGCATCACTTCACCGGGTTTATCGCCTGGGGCCATAAAGATAGGATCAAGACCGGGGATCAGTTCCCAGCCGAGCAGGAATTTCACTACCGTGGCGGCAAGGCCAATCGTTATCAACGCGACGAGGAATTTGGCGAAGATCTGGAAGCCGTTGATCATTTTTTCCGGGATGAATTTCAGTCCCAGCGCTACGAGGATTGCGACAATGATCACCGGGATCATGTTCATCAGGATCAAGGCAAAGGTGAATTCCACCGGCTGGCCGTTGATCTGTACACCGGAGTACATTGCTACCAGACCACCAGCGATACAGCCAATCGGAATGGTCACAATGCCCGCCAGCACACCGAGCGCCAGATAACGACGATCAGAAGGTTCGATAATGCCAAGCGCCACCGGAATGGAAAACACAATCGTTGGCCCCATCATCGACCCGAGAATTAACCCAGAGTATAGCCACGCTGCTACATCACCGCCTGCCAGCTCTTTGGCGAGGAAGAAACCGCCCATATCGCACGCCAGCAGTGTTCCGGCGAACATTGACGGGTTTGCGCCGAGCATTTCGTAAACCGGGATGATCACCGGCCCGAGTACGTGGGCCAGTACCGGCGCCAGCGCGGTCATACCGACCATCGCCAGGCCCAGTGCGCCCATTGCCATAAAGCCTTCTTCGAACTGCCCCCCCGCTCCTTCGATACTTTTACCGAACTTACCGAGGAAACGTGCAGAACCGCCGAACTGCGACAGGATCCTGTCTACGGCAGCTATCAGCATAAAGAACATCATGATGTACATGATGATTTCGTTAATTCCCATCGCCTTTATTCCCTGTTAGTTGTTATTTATTGGCGGATGCGGCGTAAACGCCTTATCCGCCCTACATGTGCGTCCTGTAGGCCGGATAAGACGCGGCAAGCGTCGCATCCGGCATCTGCACCCTACCAATGGCGGATGCGGCGTGAACGCCTTATCCGCCCTATATGTGCAATCCTGTAGGCCGGATAAGACGCGACAAGCGTCGCATCCGCCATCTGCACCCCGCCAATGGCGGATGCGGCGTGAACGCCTTATCCGCCCTACATGTGCGTCCTGTAGGCCGGATAAGACGCGACAAGCGTCGCATCCGGCATCTGCACCCCGCCACTGGCGGATGCGGCGTGAACGCCTTATCCGCCCTACATGTGCGTCCTGTAGGCCGGATAAGACGCGGCAAGCGTCGCATCCGGCATCTGCACCCCGCCAATGGCGGATGCGGCGTGAACGCCTTATCCGCCCTACATGCGCGTTCCTGTAGGCCGGATAAGACGCGACAAGCGTCGCATCCGGCATCTGCACCCCGCCAATGGCGGATGCGGCGTGAACGCCTTATCCGCCCTACATGTCGCATCCGTTATTTATTGCGCCGCCGCGTACAGGCCGACAATCTGCTCCAGGCTGGCAGTACGCGGGTTGCTGCGCAGACAAATGTCCTCCAGCGCCCTCTGCGCCCAGGTGTTGTAATGCGCAGATGTCGCGCCCACATCAGCCAGCCGTTTACCGCTCCCAACTTCCGCAATCAGCTCGCTTACCGCATTAATGGCGTCGCGATCGTCCGATTTTTTAGCCCGTATCGCTCTGCCTACCTGACTAAAACGTTCGCGACAAACCATCCGGTTAAACTCCATCACCGTCGGCAGCAGCATGGCGTTGGCCAGACCGTGCGGAATATGCAACTCTGCGCCCGGCTGATGCGCCATCGCATGACACAGCCCCAGCCCCGCGCTGGAAAACGCCATTCCCGCCATACACGAGGCGAGCAACATGCTCTCGCGCGCCGCAAGGTCGTGACCGTAGCCCACGGCTTTAGGCAGTGATTTGCTAATCATCGCAATAGCGCCAATCGCCAGACTGTCGGTAAACGGTGTGGCGTTCAGCGAGCTGTACGCTTCAATGGCATGGGTTAACGCGTCGATACCGGTCATCGCCGTCACTTGTGAAGGCACACCTTCAGTCAACGCGGCATCCAGAATCGCCACATCCGGCATCAGCGAGGCATGTGCTAACACCTGCTTGCGCCCGCTCACAGCGTCGATAATCACCGTTACGTTAGTGGTTTCAGAGCCAGTTCCGGCGGTGGTCGGAATGGCAATCAGTGGCAAGCGCGGTTGCAAAACACTGGTTTCTGACATTTCTGCCAGCGTGCCATCAGGGTTCGTCGCCAGCAACGCAACGGCTTTCGCTGCATCCAGCACCGAGCCGCCGCCAAACGCGATTACGCCGTCACAACCGGATTCACGCAGTTGCGCTACAGCCGCACACACGTCGGTAATGCACGGTTCGCCCACCGGACACGGCCAGAGCGTTATGGCGATACCTTTGACGGCCAGACTACGCGCCAGCCCGGCGGTCATCCCCGCCTGATGCAAAAAGCTGTCTGCCATCACGAAAAGATGTTTAAGCCCGCGGGTGTGCGCTTGCTGTCCGCAACTACTTACCGCGCCCAGGCCGCAGAGCGTGACTGGCGGGACGCTAAATGTTTTTATCCGTTGCAAATTCAGGGTGTCGAACGCCTGAAAGAGCGCGCTCTGTAATTCATTTTGCATATCGCCCCTCCGCTCTCTCTCGCCCGCTACAGGCTATCGCCAGCGGGGTCATAAACAGGCTGTGCTGCGGTAAATGCACCTGCAATTCCGGAAATTGTTTGCAAAACAGTTCCGCCACACCGGGTTGCATACAGGAGCCGCCCGCCAGCCATAAATCAGTAATGCCCTGCCCTTCAATATGCCGGGCAACAATGTCCACCATTTTTTCGTAGACCGGTTTCACTGCAGGCCAAATCTCCTCACCGTGACCGCGCTTATACTGCTCCGCCTCTTCCAGCGAAATACGACGATTTCCGGCGAGAGTCAGAGAAATGTGATGCCCGCCGGTGGCTTCATCCGCTGAATAAGTCACCTTGCCCTGTTTCACGATGGCAATGCCGGTGGTGCCGCCGCCGATATCCACTACACCGGCGTTGTCCAGTTGCAGCAGATCTGCCACCGCCGTTGGTTCATCCAACACATGACTGACTTCCAGCCCGGCAGATTCCAGCACGTTGATGGAAATACGCGGGTCAGTACCTGGAGGAAATGAAGTCGCCGCATGGGTAAAGCGACGACCGAATTGCTGCTCAAGGGTGTCGAGATGGCGACGAACAATGGTGACTGCGCCGAAGAAATCCCAGACTATGCCGTCGCGGACCACATCGGCCCAGTCGAGACATACCGCCACTGGCTGACCGTCGCGGTCAACGACTATCGACACCACATCGCAGGTTCCTAAATCCACCCCCAGCCACAGCGGAGATCCCGTCCCGACGGGCGTCTGGTTACACAGCGTTGCCGCCGTTTGCAGGCGTGGGGTGAGCCATTGTTCGTCGTGCGCCATCTGTTACTCCTTAAACAATGCGAAATACATGCCAGAGATTTAGCGGAACTTGCCGTCAGTGAAACCGGTATGGGCCGC
>NZ_JAATUR010000017.1 GCF_011881725.1 Escherichia coli
AGGATCAGAAATGGGAAGAAGGCGAAGTCATGAGCGCCGGGATTTACCCCCTAACCTTTATATAAGAAACAATGGATATTACTGCTACAGGGACCCAAGGACGGGTAAAGAGTTTGGATTAGGCCGAGACAGGCGAATCGCAATCACTGAAGCTATACAGGCCAACATTGAGTTATTTTCAGGACACAAACACAAGCCTCTGACAGCGAGAATCAACAGTGATAATTCCGTTACGTTACATTCATGGCTTGATCGCTACGAAAAAATCCTAGCCAGCAGAGGAATCAAGCAGAAGACACTCATAAATTACATGAGCAAAATTAAAGCAATAAGGAGGGGTCTGCCTGATGCTCCACTTGAAGACATCACCACAAAAGAAATTGCGGCAATGCTCAATGGATACATAGACGAGGGCAAGGCGGCGTCAGCCAAGTTAATCAGATCAACACTGAGCGATGCATTCCGAGAGGCAATAGCTGAAGGCCATATAACAACAAACCCTGTCGCTGCCACTCGCGCAGCAAAATCAGAGGTAAGGAGATCAAGACTTACGGCTGACGAATACCTGAAAATTTATCAAGCAGCAGAATCATCACCATGTTGGCTCAGACTTGCAATGGAACTGGCTGTCGTTACCGGGCAACGAGTTGGTGATTTATGCGAAATGAAGTGGTCTGATATCGTAGATGGATATCTTTATGTCGAGCAAAGCAAAACAGGCGTAAAAATTGCCATCCCAACAGCATTGCATGTTGATGCTCTCGGAATATCAATGAAGGAAACACTTGATAAATGCAAAGAGATTCTTGGCGGAGAAACCATAATTGCATCTACTCGTCGCGAACCGCTTTCATCCGGCACAGTATCAAGGTATTTTATGCGCGCACGAAAAGCATCAGGTCTTTCCTTCGAAGGGGATCCGCCTACCTTTCACGAGTTGCGCAGTTTGTCTGCAAGACTCTATGAGAAGCAGATAAGCGATAAGTTTGCTCAACATCTTCTCGGGCATAAGTCGGACACCATGGCATCACAGTATCGTGATGACAGAGGCAGGGAGTGGGACAAAATTGAAATCAAATAATGATTTTATTTTGACTGATAGTGACCTGTTCGTTGCAACAAATTGATAAGCAATGCTTTTTTATAATGCCAACTTAGTATAAAAAAGCAGGCTTCAACGGATTCATTTTTCCATATCATAGCCCGGAGCAACCTGTGAACACATTTTCAGTTTCCCGTCTGGCGCTGGCACTGGCTTTTGGCGTGACGCTGACCGCCTGTAGCTCAACACCGCCCGATCAACGTCCTTCTGATCAAACCGCACCTGGTACTTCTTCTCGCCCGATTCTGTCGGCAAAAGAAGCGCAGAATTTCGATGCTCAACACTATTTTTCATCCCTGACGCCTGGTGCTGCGGCGTGGAATCCTTCGCCGATCTCTTTGCCCGCACAACCTGACTTTGTTGTCGGCCCGGCGGGTACGCCGGGTGTGACGCACACGACTGTTCAGGCAGCGGTGGATGCGGCAATTATCAAGCGCACCAATAAGCGCCAGTACATTGCTGTGATGCCAGGTGAGTATGAAGGAACGGTTTACGTCCCTGCTGCTCCGGGTGGAATCACCGTCTACGGTACGGGTGAAAAGCCGATTGATGTAAAAATTGGGCTTTCGATTGATGGCACAATGAGCCCAACCGACTGGCGTCATGACGTCAATCCGCGCGGCAAATATATGCCAGGTAAACCGGCGTGGTATATGTATGATAGCTGCCAGAGCAAACGCAGCGACAGTATCGGCGTTCTCTGTTCTGCAGTCTTCTGGTCACAAAACAATGGCCTGCAACTGCAAAACCTGACCATCGAAAACACGCTGGGCGATAGCGTAGATGCGGGTAACCATCCGGCGGTAGCGCTGCGTACCGATGGCGATAAAGTGCAGATCAATAACGTCAACATTCTCGGTCGTCAGAATACCTTCTTTGTGACCAACAGCGGTGTGCAAAACCGTCTGGAAACTAACCGTCAGCCACGTACTCTGGTGACTAACAGTTACATTGAAGGGGATGTGGATATCGTTTCTGGTCGCGGCGCAGTGGTGTTCGAAAACACCGAATTCCGCGTGGTGAACTCCCGTACCCAGCAAGAAGCGTATGTGTTTGCACCGGCTACACTGTCAAACATCTATTACGGTTTCCTCGCGGTAAACAGCCGTTTCAATGCTTCTGGTGATGGTGTCGCGCAACTGGGTCGCTCGCTGGATGTTGATGCCAATACCAACGGTCAGGTGGTGATCCGTGATAGCGCCATCAACGAAGGCTTTAATACGGCTAAGCCGTGGGCCGATGCAGTGATTTCCAATCGTCCGTTTGCGGGCAATACCGGCAGCGTTGATGATAACGATGAAGTACAGCGTAATCTGAACGACACTAACTACAACCGCATGTGGGAATACAATAACCGCGGCGTGGGTAGTAAAGTGGTTGCAGAGGCGAAGAAGTAAGAGCTGTTAACCATTTGCCGGATGCGGCGTAAACGCCTTATCCGGCCTACGGGGTCAATGCGATTCGTAGGTCGGATAAGATGCGTCAGCATCGCATCCGACAAATATGCCTGATGCGGCGTACATTCACAGAGTGACCGCTTTACATCTGACGGTTTTTATTGAAGTTAATCAAACTACCCGCTTTGATAATCTCGCGTTCTTCGGCAGTGAGACTTTCCATATAGAGCGTAATTTCCGTTACCGGCTCATCTTCATGGATCACATAACCTTTAAACGTCGCACCAGGATTATCCAGCGCCGCTTTAATACCAGGGATGTATATGTAATCTCCCACTTCAAAGTCCGGTGCTTCCGCCATTTGCAGTGGTAACATCCCCCAGTTAATGACGTTAGAACGGTAGCGTTTGGTGGCGTATTCTTCGGCAATATTCGCCAGCCCGCCAATGACGCGCTGGCAGCTCGCTGCCTGTTCACGCGCAGAACCATCGCCTGGTTTCACCGCATAGACCATGCTACCAATTTCAGTTTGCAGCGGATCAATATTTTCCTGACCAGCAATCTGCTTAATGCGCGCAAACACCTCTGCCAGCTCGCTGACATTTCCCGCCAGGCGCTGATTTTCCAGTTCGGCAGTCGCTTTACTTCTTCCAACATAACCCGGATCGCGGCGCGACAGAGTAAACTCCGCCAGTCCAATCGGATTTGAACGATAAGAAGAGGTTTCACCGGAAGGAATCAATTCGTCGGTGGTGGTCACTTCGTCGAGGATCTTCGAGCACACTTTGAGGACGATATTGTCAGTCAGCGCGCCTAATTCCGGCCAGTCTTTGATGTTCGGCCCGTAGATCAGCGGTTGCTGGGTCGCCCCTTTCACAAATCCCTGATAAACACGGTTTTTATACGGTGTCACATCGAAGGCGTACTCCGGCACGTTATCCCAGCAGTCCAGTTCACTGGCAGAAGTTAAATAACCACCGTTTGCGGCAGTCGCAGCGATAGAACGGGCGTCCATCAACGCCACCGCTGACATCTGACCATTAGCAGGCTTAGAGCCTTCGCGGTTCGGGAAGTTACGCGTGGTGTGTCGAATACTCAAACCGTTGTTGATTGGTGTATCGCCCGCGCCAAAGCATGGACCGCAGAATGCGGTTCTGATGATTGCGCCTGCGCCAATCAAATCTGCTACCACACCTTTTTTAGCTAAATCCATAAACACCGGCTGCGATGACGGGTAAACCGCCAGCGAGAAGGTTTCGTTACCACAGGATTGACCGCGCAGCGCATTCGCCGCGGCGATAACGTTTTCATAGTTACCGCCAGAACAGCCAGCGATAATCCCCTGTTGCACTTTCAGGCGACCATTTTCCACTTTATCCAGCAGGGAAAGTTTGGCTTTACCATGCGCCACGCGCTCGGACTCAATTTCAATCTCACGCAGAATGTCAGTCAGGTTCTGATTCAGCGTGTCAATTTCATACACGTTGCTTGGATGGAACGGCAGCGCAATCATTGGTTTGATGGCGCTGAGATCAACGCTAATGCAACCGTCGTAGTACGCCATCGGCTGTGGGTTAAGCTGGCAGTAATCCGCGCTGCGACCATGCAAGGCCAGCCAGTTATGCACTTCTTCATCGGTTTGCCAGACGGAACTTAAACAGGTGGTTTCTGTGGTCATCACGTCAACGCTGTTACGGAAATCGGTAGAAAGCGACGCAACACCCGGGCCAACAAACTCCATGACTTTGTTTTTGACGTAGCCATTTTTGAACACCGCGCCGATAATCGCCAGCGCCACATCCTGCGGTCCCACATACGGCGCAGGTTTTCCGGTCAGATGGACCGCAACAACTCCCGGATAGTCGACATCCCAGGTATCATTGAGCAACTGTTTCACCAGCTCGCCACCGCCCTCGCCGACAGCCATTGTACCTAATGCACCGTAACGGGTGTGGCTATCTGACCCAAGGATCATTTTGCCGCCACCCGCCATCATTTCACGCATATATTGATGAATGACCGCAATATGTGGAGGCACAAAAATACCGCCATAACGCTGTGCTGCCGATAAACCAAAAATATGATCATCACCGTTAATGGTGCCGCCCACGGCGCACAGTGAATTATGGCAGTTGGTCAGGACATACGGCAGCGGGAAACGATCCATGCCAGACGCTTTAGCGGTCTGTACAATACCAACAAAAGTAATATCGTGTGAGGCTAAGGAATCAAACTTAATTTTAAGTTTGTCCATATTGCCGGACGTATTATGAGAAGAGAGAATAGACCAGGCAATAGTCCCTTTTTTAGCTTCTTCTTTTTTAATTTCGCCAGTGAAATGTTCTTCGGCAATTATTTCGTTATTACTGGCGAGAAACACGCCATTTTCAGATAACTTGATCATCAAATGCTCCAGATATCTGCGCACCGTGAAGTGCGCAGAAAGATAATGAAGGGATATTTACAGCATGTTCCAGCCGATCAGCATATTCCACCACCATACGCCGAGGGTGATATGCACAAGGAAGGTTAATATCGTCAGTACCGCACCAACTAACCACCAGGATTTAATATCGTTGTACCCCACGCCGAAGATGACCGGACCTGCCGCGCCACCATAGTGGGTAACCATGCCGCCATAAGAGTTAGAGAACAGCAGTGCCAGCGCGGTTAACATTAACGGTGCGCCGGAGACATTCGCCAGCATGGCAAATACCGGCAACATAGCAACGATATAGGCGCTACCAGAAGCGAAGAAATAACGTACGATAATGCTAAGGAAAATAATGACGAAGAAAGCAACGTTACCGTGACCATCAAATGCCAGGTTATTTTTAAAGACTTCAGCTAACCATTCGAAGAATTTCACTTTCGATAATAAGGAGCTTAAGCCGATAATACCGCCGTACCAGATTAAGGTATTCCAGCCACCTTTATTTTTAACTACGTCTTCCCAAGTGACGATCCCCAGCAGCAGCATGGTCGCCATAACCACGATTGCCACGGTGGATTCATCAACCCCAAGAGTTTTACTGAAAATCCAGCCCAGCAGTGCCAATACAAACACACCGAGCAGCATTTTTTCGCGGATTTTCATCGGCCCGAGTTCGGAAAGACCCGCTTTGGCGATGGTTTTGTTATCCACTTTTTTAATTTCTGGTGGATACATGGTGTAAATCACCAACGGCGTAACCAGCAACATAATGATGCCTGGTAAACCAGCCGCCAGCGCCCATCCACCCCAGCTAATTTGCAGGTGCAGAATGTCGTTGATCATTTTCAGCGCCAGAATGTTCCCCGCCATTGCGGTAAAGAACATATAGCTGGTTGTTTTGGTGACCATATAAATGGACATCATCAGATAATGTCCAACACGACGCGGGCTTTTTTCCGGTTCAGACCCGAGTGCCACCGCCACGCTGTTGATGATCGGTAACACGATACCACCCGCACGCGCGGTGTTCGACGGTGTTGCCGGAGCGAGTACCAGATCAAGGAATACCGTAACGTAACCCAGACCCAGCGTGGTGTTACCGATTTTACCAATCAGCAGATAGGCGATACGTTTACCTAAGCCAGTGGTCACAAATGCGGCGCTTAAGGTGAATGCCGAGAACACCAGCCAGGTTGTACCGGAAGAGTAACCGCTTAGTACGGCGGTGGTTTTAAACGCCCCGTCGGATAAGTTACCGACGACCACCATCGAGGCAGCAACGGCAATTAACAGTACGACAGGCTCCGGGAAGGGCTTGATAACCAGACCCACAATCGCCGCCAGGTAGATACCAAACAACACCCATGCCAGTTCGCTTAATCCTGCCGGAGCAGGCATAACGCCAATAATACATGGGATCGCTAATATCAGAATTAGCTTCCATAATGATTTTTTATTCATTTAAAATCCTGAGCTTTCTGTATTATTCATACAGAATTCCTTTATTGATTGTCCTTGTCACGACAGCGTATTTTTTCAGGGAAGATAAACTTCACCGGAAAATATTTTCCTGGTCGTACGAATAACAGATGCGCGTAACGTTGTGGCATCCTGACCTTCATTACTTAAATGAACATCAAGCGCACCACTGGGGTGTTCAATATTGATATTGCCGTAACCTACAGAAGGGACGATTTGTCGGGTAACGGTGCCTTCCAGCGCGCAACTACTGGAAATAGCAATCGCACCAGTGATTGCCAGCGCGCGATGACAAGAGTGCGGCATAAAATAACGCACATTGATCGCCCCGCCTTTCTGTGCAGGTGAAATAAGCACAGGTTTGGGAATTACCATATTACTGACATCCCCTAAGCCCATTGCTTTACCGGCTTGCAAACGGATTGATTCTATACGGGCTAATAACGCTTTGTCGGCATCCAGTTCCGCCGGTAATTCATAGCCGGTTTTTCCCAGATATTCAGCGGGAATAATGACAACAGGCATCGCCATATCGATACAGGTCACCGGAACATCGTCAAAATAATCAATCTGATTATCTGTCGGGAAGACTTTCCCCGTTTTGGTTCCAGCAGCATTCAGGAAAGTGAGCGCGACCGGTGCGGCAGTGCCCGGCACGCCGTCAATTCTGGCGCTACCCTCATACGCGACAACACCGTTTGGCGTTTGCACATCAGCTTCGATGAACGTGCCAGTATTGACGTTACGGATACGCACGCGGGTGACCGGTGACGTCGCAGCGATCAGACCATTTTCAATGGCGAATGCCCCAACCCCAGACAACATATTGCCGCAGTTAGGCGTGGTATCGACACGTTGCTCATGGACGATAACCTGAGCAAACAGATAATCGACATCAGCACGCGGATCGGCGGAACGACTAATAATAGCCACTTTACTGGTTAACGGATTGCCACCACCGATACCGTCAATTTCCAGATCGTTACCGGAACCCATAATTGCCATCAATATTTTATCGCGCTGCGTTTGATCTTCGGGTAAATGTTCTGCTAACAGGAACGCCCCCCTCGAGGTACCACCTCGCATCATCACGCAGGGTATTTTTTTCATAATAATGCCCTCAATTTAAAAACATAGCTTATTGCGATATGGTTACATTAAGGGCAAAGCATCTCTAATGACTTTAGTTCAACGATTAATAACATTTTTTCATTAATTCAAGTTAGCTAAATGCAGTTAAAATTTTTAACTGCTAATCACTAAAAATCGTCGCTTCCATTTTCCGGAGTAATAATGAAGCATGAATTATCAAGTATGAAGGCATTTGTCGTACTGGCAGAGGCCAGTTCATTTAACAATGCTGCTAAATTACTTAATATTACGCAACCTGCATTAACGCGCAGAATAAAAAAGATGGAAGCAGATTTACATATTCAACTCTTTGAGCGCACAACTCGCAAGGTTACTTTAACAAAAGCGGGAAAAATGTTGCTTCCGGAGGCGCGGGAATTAATAAAAAAATTCGATGAAACGCTTTTTAATATTCGTGATATGAATGCTTATCATCGAGGTATGGTGACGTTAGCGTGTATTCCTACCGCTGTGTTTTATTTTTTGCCACTGGCAATTGGCAAATTTAATGAGCTATATCCCAATATTAAAGTGCGGATTCTGGAACAAGGCACGAATAATTGCATGGAGTCGGTACTGTGTAACGAATCTGACTTTGGCATAAACATGAACAACATCACAAATTCATCTATTGATTTTACCCCACTGGTCAACGAACCGTTCGTTCTGGCCTGTCGGCGTGACCATCCATTGGCCAAAAAGCAGCTGGTGGAATGGCAGGAGTTAGTAGGTTACAAAATGATTGGCGTACGCTCCTCCAGCGGCAACCGACTGTTGATAGAACAAAAGCTGGCCGACAAGCCCTGGAGGCTGGACTGGTTTTACGAAGTGCGTCATCTTTCGACCTCATTAGGACTGGTGGAAGCAGGACTGGGGATTTCAGCGCTTCCAGGTCTGGCAATGCCTCACGCTCCTTATTCTTCGATTATTGGCATCCCGCTGGTGGAGCCGGTCATTCGTCGAACATTGGGGATTATTCGCCGTAAAGATGCCGTACTTTCTCCAGCAGCAGAACGCTTTTTTGCCTTACTGATTAATTTGTGGACTGACGATAAAGACAATTTGTGGACCAATATCGTCGAACGCCAGAGACATGCGTTACAGGAGATGGGTTAATACACCGGCGCAGGAAATCCTGCGCCGGGTAAATCAACAGTTAGTGTGCGTTAACCACCACCCACATTGGCCCCTGCCCGACCGCATAGCGGCCTTTTTCATGTAACAGCCCCTGCTCGCCGACAATTTCGTAAACTGAGATATGGTGCGATTTTTGTCCGGCGGCAATCAGATACTTGTTACTATGATCAACATTAAAACCGCGCGGCTGGGTTTCCGTTGGCTGGTAGCCTTCTTTACTCAATACGCTGCCATCTTCTGAAACGCTGAAAACGGTAATCAGGCTGGCAGTACGGTCGCAGGCATACAAATGGCGACCATCTGGGGTGATATGAATATCAGCAGCCCAACGGGTGTCGGAGAAGTTTTCCGGCATCATATCCAGCGTCTGGACGCATTCGATATTACCGTGCGGATCTTTCAGTTCCCAGACATCCACCGAACTGTTTAACTCATTAACACAATACGCATATTGTTCGTTTGGATGGAACACCATATGACGCGGACCGGCCCCTTCAACGGTAGTCACTTCTGCCGGATCCTGCGCCACCAGATGACCATCATCGCTAACCGTAAACAGGCATATACGATCCTGCTTTAATGCCGGAACCCAAAGCGTACGATTATCCGGTGAAATATTGGCGGAATGACAACCGTCCAGTCCCTCAACCACATCAACAACGCCCACAGGCAGGCCATCTTCCAGTCGCGTTACACTCACGTTACCTGCATTGTAAGAGCCGACAAAAATAAACTGCCCCTGGTGATCGGTGGAAATATGCGTCGGGCTACCCGGCAGCGCAGATTCAGCGGCGAATGTCAGAGCGCCATCATCCGGTGCAATGCGATACGCCAGAACGCGAAACTCCGGACGAACACCAACGTAAAGGTAACGTTTGTCCGGGCTGACCACCATCGGCTGCACCTGCCCCGGCACATCAACAACCTGTGTCAGCGTCAGTGCGCCTTCATGATCCAGATTCCAGACGTGAATTTGCTGGCTTTCAGGGCTGGCGATATAAACGGTTTGCTTCATGAATGCTCCTTTGCATTTAGCAACTGACTGTAACAGCTAAAATTAGTCGCTTTTGGCGGTGAATGCTGAATTAAAACGCAGAATTTTGTCCGATAGTGGTATCGGTGTACCATTCGCGCAGACGAAAATTCTTAACCTTAATCTGGAATACGCCATGACCACACGCGTGATTGCTCTCGACTTAGACGGCACCTTATTGACCCCGAAAAAGACCCTGCTTCCTTCATCGATAGAAGCGCTGGCCCGCGCTCGCGAAGCCGGTTACCAATTGATTATCGTCACGGGTCGCCATCACGTCGCTATTCATCCTTTTTATCAGGCGCTGGCGCTGGATACACCTGCTATTTGCTGTAATGGTACCTATTTGTATGATTATCATGCAAAAACTGTGCTTGAAGCCGATCCAATGCCTGTTAATAAAGCTCTGCAACTCATTGAGATGCTGAATGAACACCACATTCATGGTCTGATGTATGTGGACGATGCGATGGTGTATGAGCACCCGACCGGGCATGTCATTCGCACTTCTAACTGGGCACAGACTTTGCCGCCGGAACAGCGCCCGACTTTCACACAGGTAGCTTCTCTGGCGGAAACGGCGCAACAAGTTAACGCCGTGTGGAAGTTCGCTCTGACGCACGATGACCTGCCGCAATTACAGCATTTTGGTAAGCATGTTGAACACGAGTTGGGGCTGGAGTGTGAATGGTCCTGGCACGATCAGGTTGATATTGCGCGCGGCGGTAACAGCAAAGGCAAACGCCTGACAAAATGGGTTGAGGCGCAAGGCTGGTCGATGGAAAATGTAGTGGCTTTCGGCGATAACTTTAATGATATCAGTATGCTGGAAGCCGCTGGCACAGGAGTGGCAATGGGCAACGCCGATGACGCGGTAAAAGCGCGCGCCAATATTGTGATCGGTGACAACACCACCGACAGCATCGCCCAGTTTATTTACAACCACCTGATTTAATCAGGCGGTTATCGACACACTTTTAATTTGCGCGTACAGCCACAGGCCAGGTTTGATCGCCAGTTCATCCCTGGCCCACGGGCTTATTCGTGCCCACAGGTTTTTTCCGCCGACTTCCAGTTCAACTTCCACCTGACCGTTGTCATCATAGCTATTGACCACTTTTGCGCGCAGCACATTGCGGATACTGGTTTGCTGCGGTGGTTGTAAAACCAAAGAAACATCAGAGGCCTGGATGCGGATACGTAGCGCGGCTTGTAGCGGTTCATCCAGCTTATTGACCCACAAATGTTGATCGCCCAGCGCCAGCGCGGTCATCGCGTAACGCGGATGATGTTCCAGTAC
Organism: Escherichia coli; assembly: GCF_011881725.1. Taxonomy (GTDB): domain Bacteria; phylum Pseudomonadota; class Gammaproteobacteria; order Enterobacterales; family Enterobacteriaceae; genus Escherichia; species Escherichia coli_E. Next base: position 11,014 of record NZ_JAATUR010000017.1, read on the forward strand.
CGTTACTTTCAGAATGCTGCTTTGTTGCTCTTTCGGCAACCACGGATTCATCACGCTACTGCCCCAGACTTCTTCCAGCGCACCAAACGCTTTCACCTGGCCGTTTTCCAGTACCATCACTCGGTCTGCCAGATGAAGGATCTCATCCAGCGAATGGCTGACATACAGCATCGGAATGTTAATTTCCCGCGTCAGACGTTGCAGATAAGGCAGCAGTTCGCGTTTACGCGGAATATCCAGCGATGCCAGCGGCTCGTCCAGCAACAGCAATTCCGGAGCTGTCAACAAAGCCCGACCAATCGCCACGCGCTGTTTTTCGCCCCCGGAAAGACTCCCTGGTAAACGGTCAAGTAACGGTTCAATGCCTAAAAGCGCCACCAGCTTATCAAACTGATCGACCATGCTTTTCGCCATGCCATAGCGCAGATTGCCGCGAACTTTGTAATGTGGAAACAACCGCGCATCCTGAAACACATAGCCAACGCGACGCTTTTCCGGCGTCAGGCAGATACCTTTTTCAGCGTCATTTAATACCCGACCATTGAGGACAATCCGCCCTTTTTGCGGACGTGTCAGTCCACTGATGGCGTTAATCAGCGAGGTTTTTCCGGCCCCGGAGACGCCAAAAATGGCGGTGATACCATTAGCGGGCAGCGTTTCATTAATGGTCAGGCAATGGTTGCCTAATGTCTGGGAAAAGTTCAGTTCCAGCATGGTTATCGCCCCGCCCGCTCACGGCTGATTCTGGCCAGCCATTCTGAAATCAACAGGGAGATCATCGCCAGCGCAATAGAGATAATGCACAATCTCGCCGCGCCGCTTTCACCGCCGGGGGTCTGGATCAGGGTATACATGGCAGAAGGAATGGTCCGCGTTTCGCCAGGAATGTTCGACACAAAGGTGATAGTTGCGCCAAATTCACCAAGCGAACGAGCGAATGCCAGTACTGTACCGACAATAATTCCCGGCAAGGTCAGCGGCAACGTGATAGTAAAGAAAACGCGCCAGCGTCCGGCACCCAATGTTCTTGCGGCCTGTTCCAGTTTGACATCAACCCCTTCCAGGGCCAGACGAATTGCCCGCACCATCAGCGGAAAAGACATGACGGCGGCAGCGAGAACCGCGCCGCGCCAGCTAAAGGCGAAGGTAATGCCAAACCAGTCATACAGGCGTTCGCCGATAAATCCGCGTCGTCCCATAGACACTAACAGCAAGTAGCCAACGACCACGGGCGGTAACACCAGCGGTAGGTGCAGTACGCTATCGAGCAGAGCTTTGCCCGGAAATGTGCAACGCACCAGTAACCAGGCAAAAAAGATCCCAAACGGCAGGCTAAACAGCACAGCCAGGGAAGACACTTTCAGGCTTAGTAAAACCGCCTGCCATTCTGGATCAGTCAGTATCATTACTTAGTTGTAAATCCGTAACGTTTAAAGATTTCCGCTGCCTGCGGTCCTTTCAAATAATCGTAAAATGCTTTCACCGTGGCGGTGTTATGCCCTTCCACGACAGCAACCGGATATTCTACTTTTTTATGTGAATCTTCCGGGAAAGTGGCAACCACTTTTACCCCTTTGCTGGCAACCGCGTCAGAACCGTAGACAATGCCCAGCGGCGCTTCATTGCGTTCGACCAGCGCCAACGCCCCACGAACATCTTCCGCCGGAGCCAGTTTCGGGGAGAGCGTATCCCATGCACCCAATTTTTGCAGTGCTTCTTTCGCATAAATGCCAGCAGGAACATGTTCCGGATCGCCAACCGCCAGGCGACCGCCATTCAGCAGGGTAGTCCAGTTAGTTTTGCTGTCGATGGTAAATTCTTTCTGTGCGCTGGCTTTCGGTGCTACAACGACCAGGCTATTGCCGAGCAATGTCTGACGCGTGGCGGTATCGATCGCTTTTTTATCAACCGCATAATCCATCCATTTCTGATCGGCAGAGATAAACAGATCAGCCGGCGCGCCAGCTTCAATCTGACGGACCAGAGTGGAAGACGAGGCGAAAGAAGAAACTACATCCACACCTTTCTCTTTTTTATACTGCGTAGCAATGTCCTGCATTGCGTTAGTCAGCGATGCTGCCGCAAAAACCGTGATTTTTCCTTCATCCGCCAACGCATTGCCAGCAACAGTGATAGAGAGTGCCGCTCCGGCAAACAGATTTAACCATTTACGCGCCATTTGAAACCCCTTTATATAACGTTATGTAGGCGTCAATATAACGGTAAGTTCAGAATTTTCCCAGCAGTTATTGTTAACCTTTGAGAGGTAGATAGTAAAAATATCGGCAGGAAAAGCAGGAAGTTGAGAAAAAGAAAATGCCCGACCAGGCGGGCATTCAGAGAATCAATGATTTTGTCCGGGCTGGTCTTTTTTACCAACACCAGAAAAGATGTTGAATACTTCACCAAGACCGTAAATCAGACCCAGGATGATGGCCATCACGACAGGTACCATGATTACGGCGAATACCAGACTTTTTAATAACTCTAACATGGTCAACTCCAGATATAGTCCTGTGTCTATTCTAACCGCTAAGCACAGAAAAGCACTCCCCTTTTGTGCGGTCAGCTTTGCGTGGCGTTCGTTTTCCGTCACAATAAGGCTTTTGCCAGGACATTGTTATGCAGGCCGAAATCCTTCTCACCCTTAAGCTCCAACAAAAATTATTCGCCGACCCGCGCCGCATTTCGCTACTAAAACACATCGCGCTTTCCGGTTCCATCAGCCAGGGCGCGAAAGATGCCGGTATCAGCTATAAAAGCGCCTGGGATGCCATTAACGAGATGAATCAGTTGAGTGAGCATACGTTGGTTGAGCGCGCCACGGGCGGAAAAGGCGGTGGTGGTGCGGTACTGACTCGTTACGGTCAGCGACTGATTCAGCTTTATGATTTACTGGCCCAAATCCAGCAAAAAGCCTTTGATGTGTTAAGTGACGATGATGCTCTGCCGTTGAATAGCCTGCTGGCAGCCATCTCACGCTTTTCACTACAAACCAGCGCCCGTAACCAATGGTTCGGCACCATAACCGCCCGCGATCATGATGACGTTCAGCAACATGTTGATGTATTACTGGCAGACGGTAAAACGCGTCTGAAAGTCGCGATTACTGCACAAAGCGGCGCGCGTCTGGGACTGGATGAAGGCAAAGAAGTATTGGTTCTGCTTAAAGCGCCGTGGGTAGGTATTACACAGGATGATTCAGTCGCGCAAAACGCCGACAACCAATTGCCAGGCATTATTAGTCATATCGAGCGCGGCGCGGAGCAGTGCGAAGTATTAATGTCGCTACCCGACGGGCAAACCCTGTGCGCCACAGTACCGGTAAATGAAGCGACTTCTCTTGAGCAAGGGCAGAATGTCACGGCTTACTTTAATGCCGACCGCGTGATTATCGCCACGCTGTGCTAAGCGTGTTGACAATTTGTTATGAAACACGTATCCCTGTCAGTAATCGCTGCAAAAAATGGGATACAAAATGTCATCGTTGCAAATTTCGCAAGGCACGTTTCGTCTTAGCGACATAAAAACGCTGCAATTGCCTCAGATTACGTTAAATGCGGGTGATAGTTGGGCGTTTGTCGGTTCAAATGGTAGCGGGAAGTCGGCGTTGGCCCGCGCGCTGGCAGGTGAACTTCCACTTTTGAAAGGTGAACGCCAAAACCAGTTTTCCCATATCACGCGTCTCTCCTTCGAGCAATTGCAGAAACTCGTCAGCGACGAATGGCAGCGGAATAACACCGATATGCTTAGTCCGGGCGAAGATGACACCGGGCGCACGACGGCTGAGATCATTCAGGATGAAGTTAAAGATGTACAACGTTGCACGGAACTGGCGCAGCAGTTTGGCATTACCGCCCTCCTCGACCGACGCTTTAAATACCTTTCCACTGGCGAGACGCGTAAAACCCTGCTCTGTCAGGCGCTGATGTCAGATCCTGACTTATTGATTCTTGATGAACCGTTCGATGGCCTTGATGTTGCCTCACGTCAGCAACTGGCAGAACTGCTCGCCTCGTTACATCAGTCCGGAATTACTCTGGTACTGGTGCTCAATCGCTTCGATGAGATCCCGGAATTTGTCCAGTTTGCTGGTGTACTGGCGGATTGCACGTTAGCGGAAACGGGTGCTAAAGAGGAATTACTCCAGCAGGCACTCGTCGCGCAACTTGCACACAGTGAACGGCTTGATGGTGTACAACTGCCGGAGCCGGATGAGCCTTCAGCACGTCACGCCTTATCCGCCAGCGAACCGCGCATAGTGCTGAACAATGGCGTGGTTTCTTATAACGATCGCCCCATTCTCAATAACCTTAGCTGGCAGGTGAATCCTGGCGAACACTGGCAAATTGTCGGGCCAAATGGTGCGGGAAAATCAACGTTATTAAGCCTGATTACTGGCGATCATCCGCAAGGTTACAGCAACGATTTAACGCTTTTCGGGCGACGTCGCGGCAGCGGTGAAACCATCTGGGATATCAAAAAACATATCGGTTACGTCAGCAGCAGTTTGCATCTGGATTACCGTGTCAGCACGACCGTGCGTAACGTGATCCTTTCCGGGTATTTTGATTCGATTGGTATTTATCAGGCCGTTTCAGATCGCCAGCAAAAGCTGGTGCAGCAGTGGCTGGATATTCTTGGTATTGATAAACGCACGGCAGACGCCCCTTTCCATAGCCTTTCCTGGGGACAGCAACGTCTGGCATTGATCGTCCGCGCACTGGTGAAGCATCCCACATTGCTTATTCTCGATGAACCATTGCAAGGCCTGGACCCGCTAAATCGCCAGCTTATCCGCCGTTTTGTTGATGTGCTGATTAGTGAAGGTGAAACGCAATTGTTATTTGTTTCGCACCACGCTGAAGATGCGCCTGCTTGCATTACCCATCGTCTGGAGTTCGTGCCGGACAGTGAACTCTATCGTTATGCACTGACAAAAATAAACTAAGTTGTGATCCTGACGGTGCCGGATGTGGCATAAACGCCTTCTCCGGCCTTCGGTTCGATACCTGTAGGCATGAAAACGCCCCTTTTTTCAGATAAAAAGCGCAATCATTCACAAACCCTCTGTTTTATAATCACTTCATCGCACATAAAAGCGGGCTAAATTCTTGTGTAAACGATTCCACTAATTTATTCCATGTCACACTTTTCGCATCTTTGTTATGCTATGGTTATTTCATACCATAAGCCTAATGGAGCGAATTATGAGAGTTCTGGTTACCGGTGGTAGCGGTTACATTGGAAGTCATACCTGTGTGCAATTACTGCAAAACGGTCATGATGTCATCATTCTTGATAACCTCTGTAACAGTAAGCGCAGCGTACTGCCTGTTATCGAGCGTTTAGGCGGCAAACATCCGACGTTTATTGAAGGCGATATCCGTAATGAAGCGTTGATGACCGAGATCCTGCACGATCACGCTATCGATACCGTGATCCACTTCGCCGGGCTAAAAGCCGTTGGCGAGTCAGTACAAAAACCGCTGGAATATTACGACAACAACGTCAACGGTACTCTGCGTCTGATTAGCGCCATGCGCGCCGCTAACGTCAAAAACTTTATTTTTAGCTCCTCCGCCACCGTTTATGGCGATCAGCCCAAAATTCCATACGTTGAAAGCTTCCCGACCGGTACACCGCAAAGCCCTTACGGTAAAAGCAAGTTGATGGTGGAACAGATCCTCACCGACCTGCAAAAAGCCCAGCCTGACTGGAGCATTGCCCTGCTGCGCTACTTCAACCCGGTTGGCGCGCATCCGTCGGGCGATATGGGCGAAGATCCGCAAGGCATTCCGAATAACCTGATGCCGTACATTGCCCAGGTTGCTGTGGGCCGTCGCGACTCTCTGGCTATTTTTGGTAACGATTATCCGACCGAAGATGGCACTGGCGTGCGTGATTACATTCACGTAATGGACCTGGCGGATGGTCATGTCGTGGCGATGGAAAAACTGGCGAACAAGCCTGGCGTACACATTTACAACCTCGGCGCTGGCGTAGGTAGCAGTGTGCTGGACGTGGTTAATGCCTTCAGCAAAGCCTGCGGCAAACCGGTTAACTATCATTTTGCACCACGTCGCGCGGGCGACCTTCCGGCCTACTGGGCGGACGCCAGCAAAGCCGACCGCGAACTGAACTGGCGCGTAACGCGCACACTCGATGAAATGGCGCAGGACACCTGGCACTGGCAGTCACGCCATCCACAGGGATATCCCGATTAAGGAACGACCATGACGCAATTTAATCCCGTTGATCATCCACATCGCCGCTATAACCCGCTCACCGGGCAATGGATTCTGGTTTCACCGCACCGCGCTAAGCGCCCCTGGCAGGGGGCGCAGGAAACGCCCGTTAAACAGGTGTTGCCCGCGCACGATCCAGATTGCTTCCTCTGCGCAGGTAATGTGCGGGTTACAGGCGATAAAAACCCCGATTACACCGGGACTTACGTCTTTACCAATGACTTTGCGGCGCTGATGTCCGACACGCCAGACGCGCCGGAAAGCAACGATCCTCTGATGCGTTGCCAGAGTGCGCGCGGCACCAGTCGGGTGATCTGCTTTTCACCGGATCACAGTAAAACGCTGCCAGAGTTAAGCGTTGCCGCACTGACGGAAATCGTCAAAACATGGCAAGAGCAAACCGCAGAGCTGGGAAAAACGTATCCGTGGGTGCAGGTGTTTGAAAACAAAGGTGCAGCGATGGGGTGCTCTAACCCACATCCACACGGTCAGGTTTGGGCAAACAGTTTCCTGCCTAACGAAGCCGGGCGTGAAGATCGCCTGCAAAAAGAATATTTCGCCGAACAGAAATCGCCAATGCTGGTGGATTATGTCCAGCGTGAACTGGCAGACGGTAGCCGTACCGTTGTCGAAACCGAACACTGGTTAGCCGTAGTGCCTTACTGGGCTGCCTGGCCGTTCGAAACGCTGCTACTGCCTAAAGCCCACGTTTTGCGGATCACCGATTTGACCGATGCTCAGCGCAGCGATCTGGCGCTGGCGTTGAAAAAGTTGACCAGTCGTTATGACAACCTCTTCCAGTGTTCCTTCCCCTACTCTATGGGCTGGCACGGCGCGCCGTTTAATGGCGAAGAGAATCAGCACTGGCAGCTGCACGCGCACTTTTATCCACCTCTGTTGCGCTCCGCCACCGTCCGTAAATTTATGGTGGGTTATGAAATGCTGGCAGAAACCCAGCGTGACCTGACGGCAGAACAGGCAGCAGAGCGTTTGCGCGCAGTCAGCGATATCCATTTTCGCGAATCCGGAGTGTAAGAAATGAGTCTGAAAGAAAAAACACAATCTCTGTTTGCCAACGCTTTTGGCTACCCTGCCACTCACACCATTCAGGCGCCTGGACGCGTGAATTTGATTGGCGAACACACCGACTACAACGACGGTTTCGTTCTGCCCTGCGCGATTGATTATCAAACCGTGATCAGTTGTGCGCCGCGTGATGACCGCAAAATTCGCGTGATGGCGGCTGATTATGAAAATCAGATTGATGAGTTTTCCCTTGATGCGCCCATTGTCGCTCATGAAAACTATCAATGGGCTAATTACGTCCGTGGCGTAGTGAAACACCTGCAACTGCGTAACAACAGCTTCGGCGGCGTGGATATGGTGATCAGCGGCAACGTACCGCAAGGTGCAGGGTTAAGTTCTTCCGCTTCGCTGGAAGTGGCGGTCGGAACCGTGTTACAGCAGCTTTATCATCTGCCGCTGGACGGCGCGCAAATCGCGCTGAACGGTCAGGAAGCAGAAAACCAGTTCGTTGGCTGTAACTGCGGGATCATGGATCAGCTGATTTCCGCGCTGGGTAAGAAAGATCATGCCTTGCTGATCGATTGCCGCTCTCTGGGGACCAAAGCCGTTTCGATGCCGAAAGGTGTGGCTGTCGTCATCATCAACAGTAACTTCAAACGCACTCTGGTCGGTAGCGAGTACAACACCCGTCGTGAACAGTGTGAAACCGGTGCGCGTTTCTTCCAGCAGCCAGCCCTGCGCGATGTCACCATTGAAGAGTTCAACGCCGTAGCACATGAACTGGACCCGATCGTCGCGAAACGCGTACGTCATATCCTGACCGAAAACGCGCGTACCGTTGAAGCTGCCAGCGCGCTGGAGCAAGGTGACCTGAAACGTATGGGCGAGTTAATGGCAGAGTCTCATGCCTCTATGCGCGATGATTTCGAAATCACCGTACCGCAAATTGACACTCTGGTCGAAATCGTGAAAGCTGTGATTGGCGACAAAGGTGGCGTACGCATGACCGGTGGCGGATTTGGTGGCTGTATCGTCGCCTTGATTCCGGAGGAGCTGGTCCCTGCCGTACAGCAAGCTGTCGCTGAACAATATGAAGCAAAAACAGGAATTAAAGAGACTTTTTACGTTTGTAAACCATCACAAGGAGCAGGACAGTGCTGAACGAAACTCCCGCACTGGCACCCGATGGTCAGCCGTACCGACTGTTAACTTTGCGTAACAACGCAGGGATGGTAGTCACGCTGATGGACTGGGGTGCGACTTTACTTTCAACCCGTATTCCGCTTTCCGATGGCAGCGTCCGCGAGGCGTTGCTCGGCTGTGCCAGCCCGGAATGCTATCAGGATCAGGCCGCGTTTCTGGGGGCCTCTATTGGTCGTTATGCCAACCGTATCGCCAATAGCCGTTATACCTTTGACGGTGAAACCGTGACGCTTTCGCCAAGTCAGGGTGTTAACCAACTGCACGGCGGCCCGAAAGGGTTCGATAAACGCCGCTGGCAGATTGTGAACCAAAACGATCGTCAGGTGCTGTTTGCTCTGAGTTCAGAAGATGGCGATCAGGGTTTTCCGGGTAATCTCAGCGCGACGGTACAATATCTTCTGACCGACGATAACCGTATCTCTATTACTTATCGCGCCACGGTTGATAAACCTTGCCCGGTGAATATGACGAATCACGTCTATTTCAACCTCGATGGCGAGCAGTCAGATGTACGTAATCACAAACTGCAAATTCTGGCTGACGAATATCTGCCCGTTGATGAAGGAGGCATTCCGCACGACGGCCTGAAATCTGTCGCCGGGACGTCTTTTGATTTCCGCAGCGCCAAAATCATCGCCAGTGAGTTTCTTGCCGACGACGATCAGCGCAAAGTGAAAGGTTACGATCACGCGTTCTTGTTGCAGGCCAAAGGCAATGGAAAGAAAGTGGCGGCGCATGTCTGGTCAGCAGATGAAAAATTGCAGCTGAAAGTCTACACCACCGCACCGGCTCTACAATTTTACTCCGGTAACTTCCTCGGCGGCACGCCTTCGCGGGGAACTGAACCTTACGCTGACTGGCAAGGCCTGGCGCTGGAAAGCGAGTTTCTGCCTGACAGCCCGAACCATCCTGAATGGCCACAACCAGACTGCTTCTTACGCCCTGGCGAAGAGTATTCCAGCCTGACGGAATATCAGTTTATTGCTGAGTAACTTTAAGCCCTCGTGATGAGGGCTTTCTCTTTTATATTGCTCAAATCCGCAGCAAACACCGACATATTTGCAACTCAATATTCACAACAACCTTACACTGCGACACTATTTTCGCTATGGTTATGCGTAAGCGTTGCTGTTACTTTATCACGGCAATATAATGAGAATTATTATCATTAAATAATGATTTGAGGAGTAAGTATATGGCTGTAACTAAGCTGGTTCTGGTTCGTCACGGCGAAAGCCAGTGGAACAAAGAAAACCGTTTCACCGGTTGGTACGACGTGGATCTGTCTGAGAAAGGCGTAAGCGAAGCAAAAGCAGCAGGCAAGCTGCTGAAAGAGGAAGGTTACAGCTTTGACTTCGCTTACACCTCTGTGCTGAAACGTGCTATCCATACCCTGTGGAATGTGCTGGACGAACTGGATCAGGCATGGCTCCCCGTTGAGAAATCCTGGAAACTGAACGAACGTCACTACGGTGCGTTGCAGGGGCTGAACAAAGCAGAAACCGCTGAAAAATATGGCGACGAGCAGGTGAAACAGTGGCGTCGTGGTTTTGCGGTGACTCCGCCGGAACTGACTAAAGATGATGAGCGTTATCCGGGCCACGATCCGCGCTACGCGAAGCTGAGTGAGAAAGAACTGCCGTTGACTGAAAGCCTGGCTCTGACTATTGACCGCGTGATCCCTTACTGGAATGAAACCATTCTGCCGCGTATGAAGAGCGGTGAGCGCGTGATCGTCGCTGCACACGGTAACTCTCTGCGTGCGCTGGTGAAATATCTCGATAATATGAGCGAAGAAGAGATTCTTGAGCTGAATATCCCGACTGGCGTACCGCTGGTTTATGAATTCGACGAGAACTTCAAACCGCTGAAACGTTATTATCTGGGTAATGCTGACGAGATCGCGGCGAAAGCAGCGGCTGTTGCGAATCAGGGTAAAGCGAAATAACGTAAATAGCTTTATAAATGAGAAAGCCGACTGCAAAGTGAGTCGGCTTTTTTATTGTTCGTTGCTAACAACGAAGCTCATTGCCTGATGCGACGCTGCGCGTCTTATCAGGGCTACGGCGATTCACCGGATAGGCCACTCTGGCGGCGCATCCGACAATTAAACCTTACCCGCGACGTGCTTTTACTGCGTTCGCCAGTTGACGTAACAGAGCATCGGTATCGTCCCAGCCAATGCAGGCATCGGTGATGCTCTTGCCATAGACCAGCGGCTCCCCGCTCTCCAGACTCTGATTACCTTCTACCAGATGACTTTCCACCATCACACCAATAATGGCGTTTTCGCCACCGGCAATCTGCTGGCAAACATCGGCGCAAACATCCATCTGTTTTTTGAACTGTTTGGACGAGTTAGCATGGCTGAAATCAATCATCACCTGCGCCGGTAAACCCGCCTTGTTCAGCCCTTCTTTCACTTCAGCAACGTGTTTTGCACTGTAGTTAGGCTCTTTACCACCGCGCAGAATAATATGGCAATCGCCGTTACCGCTGGTATTCACAATCGCCGAGTGGCCCCATTTGGTCACTGACAGGAAACAGTGCGGCGCACCAGCGGCATTAATGGCATCGATAGCCACTTTAATAGTGCCGTCTGTGCCGTTTTTAAAACCTACCGGACAAGAAAGACCAGACGCCAGCTCGCGATGCACCTGCGATTCCGTTGTACGTGCGCCAATTGCCCCCCAACTCATCAGGTCGGCGAGATATTGTGGGGTGATCATATCCAGGAATTCACCCGCCGCTGGCAGACCGCTGTCGTTAATATCGAGCAGTAATTTACGGGCAATGCGCAAACCGTCGTTGATCTGGAAGCTGTTATCCATATGCGGATCGTTAATCAGGCCTTTCCAGCCCACCGTTGTACGCGGCTTTTCAAAATAAACGCGCATTACAATTTCCAGGTCGTCTTTCAGCTCTTCACGCAGCGCCAGCAAGCGAGTGGCATACTCTTTAGCCGCTACAGGATCATGAATTGAGCACGGACCAATCACCACTAACAGGCGATCATCATTACCTTTCAGGATCTTATGGATCGCTTTTCGGGCATGGGCAACCGTATTCGCGGCATTTTCCGTAGCGGGGAATTTTTCCAGCAATGCGACAGGAGGAAGTAACTCTTTGATTTCTTTGATGCGTAAATCGTCGTTCTGATAATTCATGTCTGTTCCAGTGTTGCCATACTTATCTTGGTGAATGCAATACTTCCAATCTATATCTTCCGTCAGAGTGTGTAAACGGCGTTTTACACTATGGACGGAATAATCCTGGAATCGGCAAGAAATACGCCAGATTGTCGCGAAAAACGAGATCTCTCCTACAATTTCTAACTGTAACTTCTATGTTTATTAATTTTTTCAAGATTCTCTGCTGGATTTGTTCTTCTGGCTGAAATCTTAAACCATTGCCTGATATTCACCTGCAAATGCACTGTTGGAAGAGGTTATCCGACATAACGACCATAACAGGAGCATCCTATGAAAATGACAAAACTGGCCACACTATTTTTGACTGCCACTCTAAGCCTTGCCAGCGGTGCCGCGCTGGCTGCCGATAGCGGAGCGCAAACCAATAACGGCCAGGCAAACGCCGCAGCTGATGCGGGCCAGGTAGCCCCTGACGCCCGTCAAAACGTCGCGCCAAATAACGTCGACAATAACGGGGTAAATACCGGTTCTGGTGGCACAATGCTGCATCCGGATGGTTCTTCAATGAACAATGACGGCATGACCAAAGATGAAGAGCACAAGAACACCATGTGCAAAGATGGTCGCTGCCCGGATATCAATAAAAAAGTCCAAACCGGTGATGGCATCAACAATGATGTCGATACCAAAACCGACGGCACCACGCAGTAAGCCAGAATATTTGGCTAATAATGGGAGAGCGGAGGCTCTCCTTTTTAATTTTTATCGCCTGAAGCCAGTATGATGTCATACAGTAATAATGAGAAAAATAAAGGGACGAAACTATGGCACATTCGCATTCACATTCTTCCACTCATCTGCCTGAAGATAAAAATGCCCGCCGACTCTTTTATGCTTTTTGTGTCACGGCTGGCTTTATGCTTATCGAAGTGGTGGGCGGATTCATTTCCGGTTCTCTGGCGTTACTGGCAGATGCTGGTCATATGCTCACTGATACTGCTGCACTGCTCTTCGCACTGCTCGCAGTCCAGTTTTCCCACCGACCACCGACGATGCGCCATACTTTTGGCTGGCTAAGACTCACCACCCTGGCCGCATTTATCAATGCAATCGCTTTAGTCGTCATCACTATTTTGATTGTCTGGGAGGCAATCGAGCGTTTCCGGACACCTCGCCCGGTTGAAGGTGGAATGATGATGGCCATTGCCGTAGCGGGCTTGCTGGCAAATGTGCTTTCTTTCTGGTTGCTGCATAGCGGTAATGAAGAGAAAAATCTTAATGTACGTGCAGCAGCCCTGCATGTTCTGGGTGACCTGCTTGGATCTGTCGGTGCCATTATTGCAGCTTTGATTATTATCTCGACTGGCTGGACACCTGCTGACCCAATTCTCTCCATTCTGGTTTCTGTGCTGGTGTTACGCAGTGCCTGGCGTTTGCTTAAAGACAGTGTCAATGAATTGCTGGAAGGTGCGCCCGTTTCACTGGATATCGCTGAAATGAAGCGCCGTATGTGCCGTGAAATCCCGGAAGTTCGTAATGTGCATCATGTACACGTGTGGATGGTGGGCGAAAAGCCAGTAATGACAATGCATGTACAGGTGATCCCGCCACATGATCACGATGCGTTGTTGGATCAGATCCAACATTATCTGATGGATCACTATCAGATTGAGCACGCCACGATCCAGATGGAATATCAACCTTGTCAAGGGCCGGATTGCCACCTTAATCAAGGCGTATCCGGCCATTCACATCATCACCATTAATGGGATAGCGCGCGTGAGCCCCTTTCGCGTGCGCTATTGATCCACATCCGGCTGCCATTCAGGGCAATAAAGGTCAGGATCAGATACTCCAGCGACATCGCATAAACGCCCTGCAAGGCGAAAATCACCACGCTGATCACGTTAATGATGACCCACAATAACCAGTTTTCGACGTATTTACGCGTCATCAGAATCATGGCCACGATGGATAACACCATCATGCAGGAATCCCAGAACGGGAAGGCATCCGGTTGCAGTTCTGGCATCGCAACCTGTAATCCCAACGCGTGCATAATCATTACTGCAACACGGGTCAGAAACGCAAATACAGGATTGATAAATACTGTCATCAGGCCAATGGCAACGACACAAACCGCCAGCCAGGTTAGCGCCTTCGGCAAAGGTAGCCAGCGAATTTTCAACTCGGCTTCATGTTGACTGGTTTGTCGCGACCACGCATACCAGCCGTAAATATTCGCGGCAAAGAAAAACACCTGTAATAGCAGGCTGGCATACAGCTGAATCTGAAAGAAAATGATGCCAAACAGGGTGACGTTAATCAGACCAAAGAAGTAGTTGCTGATCTTCTCCAGACTGGCAAGGCCAATGCACAGCAACCCTGCGATCGTCCCTACTGCTTCGATCCATGAGAGATCGTAACCGCCAGCACCGATCGGTATATGAACCAAAATGTTCTGTGTGCTAAAAAAATCCATCTTTCCCCCAAAGCGTAGCGCGACGCCTTATTGTCAGTTATCCACGTAGTGTAGCCGCAAAATCCAGCATGCGGTTGAGGGGCACCAGCGCCCTCTCTCGCAGCTTTTTATCAACATGCACCTCGTATTTGCAGCCTCCCTGTTCCAGAGCCTCTGCGATGGCCTGAAGGCCATTCATAGCCATCCACGGGCAATGGGCGCAACTGCGGCAAGTTGCGCCCTCACCAGCGGTTGGCGCCTCCAGCAATTCTTTATCTGGCACCGCCTGCTGCATTTTGTAGAAAATGCCCCGGTCAGTCGCCACAATCAGTTGCTGATGCGGCAATGTTTTTGCAGCGTTAATCAACTGACTTGTGGAACCAACAGCATCGGCCATATCGACAATAGCTTGCGGTGACTCCGGATGCACGAGTATGGCAGCATCAGGGTACTGTTTCTGTAAATGGGTTAACGCCTGAGTCTTAAACTCGTCATGAACGATACAGGCGCCTTGCCAGCATAAAATGTCTGCGCCTGTCTGTTTTTGCACGTAACGCCCCAAATGTTTGTCTGGTGCCCAGATGATTTTTTCACCCAAACTATCCAAATGATCAATAAGTTCGACGGCAATGCTTGAAGTTACCACCCAATCTGCTCGCGCTTTAACCGCAGCAGAAGTATTGGCATAGACGACGACAGTACGATCGGGATGGGTATCGCAAAATGCGTTGAATTCTTCAATCGGACATCCGAGATCCAGTGAACATTCAGCCTTAAGTGTCGGCATCAGAATTGTTTTTTCCGGACTGAGAATTTTGGCAGTTTCACCCATAAATCTCACCCCAGCGACTAACAACGTAGAAGCGGGATGCTTTGCACCGAAGCGCGCCATTTCCAGAGAATCAGAAATACAGCCACCGGTTTCTTCAGCCAGTTGTTGAATTTCGGGATCGGTATAGTAGTGGGCAACCATCACCGCATTACGTTCTTTTAGCAGACGTTTTATCTTCTCGCGGTAATACGCTTTTTCATCAATGCTTAACGGCGTTGGCTTCGGGGGGAAAGGATATATTGCCGTTTCAGGATCAAACATCACGCTCATTTGGCCATCTCGTTTTACAGGCTTAACGTTAAAACCGACTTAAGCGTGATATTCGCTGTTATCGGCGTAATTTGTTTTATATGCTAAACAAGATAGTCCAATGGTGGGGAAAAGTCACTCGAATTACGTATGAGATGGCGAATGCCACACTTTACGTCTTATTCCTCCGACGTAGAGTTGTTTACGCAGCAAGCGCGGAGTATGTCATCAGGGTCAAGAATTGAAATTGAGAGATGCCTGAATAGCAAAAAAGCGCCTTTAGGGCGCTTTTTTACATTGGTGGGTCGTGCAGGATTCGAACCTGCGACCAATTGATTAAAAGTCAACTGCTCTACCAACTGAGCTAACGACCCCTTGCGGGATTATGCTGCTTTAATCATTCAGGATGGTGGGTCGTGCAGGATGACTCGACTTCGTCTCGCCCTTCGGGCCGTTGCTGACGCAACGTTATCCTTCACGTTCTCTACCAGTAACCACCTATAAATTGGTGGGTCGTGCAGGATTCGAACCTGCGACCAATTGATTAAAAGTCAACTGCTCTACCAACTGAGCTAACGACCCATATGGGTGTTACCTGAAAGATTTTTACTCGGTTCCAATCCTGGAGATTGGTGGGTCGTGCAGGATGACTCGCTTCGCTCGCCCTACGGGCCGTTGCTGACGCAACGTTATCCTTCACGCTTAACATCTGAGTTTGATGTTAAAATTGGTGGGTCGTGCAGGATTCGAACCTGCGACCAATTGATTAAAAGTCAACTGCTCTACCAACTGAGCTAACGACCCGAGTGGTGGGTGATGACGGGATCGAACCGCCGACCCCCTCCTTGTAAGGGAGGTGCTCTCCCAGCTGAGCTAATCACCCGATATTGCGCTGGATACTACAAATTACTTCCACCAAACTCATCTGAAATGATGGTGGGTCGTGCAGGATTCGAACCTGCGACCAATTGATTAAAAGTCAACTGCTCTACCAACTGAGCTAACGACCCGGTGGTGGGTGATGACGGGATCGAACCGCCGACCCCCTCCTTGTAAGGGAGGTGCTCTCCCAGCTGAGCTAATCACCCGATACTACGCTGGATACTACAACTAACTATGTTAGTGGTGGGTCGTGCAGGATTCGAACCTGCGACCAATTGATTAAAAGTCAACTGCTCTACCAACTGAGCTAACGACCCACTTTTGCGTTGCTTTTGGTTTGTTTGATATCCCGTGGCAACGGCGGCATATATTACTGATTTCAGACTTGAGCGCAACAAAAATTTCGATGCAGATCACTCAACTGCTTATGATTCGCACGACACGACCAGAAATAATGCGACTTCTGGTCGCGTGTTATGCATTACATCGCGTTCAGACGTTTTTGCGCCTGTTTGGCGCCATCAGTACCCGGGTATTTACTGATAACCTGCTGATACACGGCTTTCGCTTTCGCGGTGTCACCTTTGTCCTGCATGATGACGCCGACTTTAAACATCGCATCCGCAGCTTTCGGTGACTTCGGATAGTTTTTCACCACCGAAGCAAAATAGTACGCTGCATCATCTTTCTTACCCTTGTTGTAGTTTAACTGACCCAGCCAATAATTGGCGTTAGGCAGGTAAGTTGAATCAGGATAATTTTTGATGAAATTCTGAAATGCCACCATCGCGTCATCCTGGCGGGATTTATCCTGCACCAGAGCAATAGCCGCATTGTAATCCGTGTTTGGATCACCGCTTTTCACCGGCGCGCCAGCATTCGCAGTACCTGCATCAGCTGTTGGCGTTGTTGTTGCCGCCGCCCCGCTTTGATCGCCGCTGGTTGATTGCGCCGCTGCGCCACCACTGCTGAGGCTATCGATCTGCAACAGGATCTGCTTTTGCCGCTCCACGACCTGATTCAGTTGATACTGATTTTCCTGAATTTGACCACGCAGAGAATCTATATCGGACTGATTATCAGAGAGCTGTTGCTGGAGTTGGGTTAAAAGCTGGCTATGAGCATTAGAAATACGCTCAAGTTGAGTGACACGATCTTCGACCGAGCCGGAGCCGACACTACTGATTGGTGCCTGAGCAAAAGCGGCCCAGGGGGCCGCTATACCAACCAGTAACGACAGACTCAATAGTTGATGTCTGAAGTTACTGCTCATGCAATTCTCTTAGTAAACCAGTACCGCACGACGGTTTTTGGAGTATGCCGCTTCGTCATGACCCAGTACTGCAGGTTTTTCTTTACCGTAAGAAACGATGGAGATCTGGTCTGCAGAAACACCTTTACCCTGCAGGTACATCTTAACGGCGTTCGCACGACGTTCACCCAGGGAGATGTTGTATTCCGGAGTACCACGTTCGTCCGCGTGACCTTCTACGGTGACTTTGTAAGACGGGTTGCTACGCAGGAAGTTAGCGTGTGCATCCAGCATTTGAGCGAAGTCAGAACGGATATCGTATTTGTCCAGATCGAAGTAAACGATGTTGTTCTGCTGCAGCTGTTGCATTTGCAGACGAGCCTGCTCTTCGGAAGACATGTTGCCGCCGTTGCCGCCGTTAGCATCCATACCAGTGCCGGCACCCAGCATGCCTTCGCTGCCGTCATTGCTGGCGTTCTTGTTGGAAGAACATGCCGCAATTGCCATAACAGGCAGAGCAATCATCAGCCCTTTCAGCACTTTGTTCAGTTGCATTTCAATGATTCCTTTACTATTCAATTAATTATTATCACAGATACGGCGACCAGGCAGGGAATTTGACCTGTCCATCAGTTGCCGGAAGACGCGCTTTGAAACGCCCATCTGTAGAAACCAAATTCAGCACGGATCCCATCCCCTGAGAAGAGCTGTAGATTACCATAGTGCCGTTAGGTGCCAGACTTGGCGTTTCATCCAGGAACGTGGACGACAGAACTTGTACGCCTCCCGTTACCAGATCTTGTTTGGCAATGTGCTGCTGCCCACCATTGGAGCTGACCATTACCATAAATTTACCGTCGCTGCTGACATCCGCATCCTGGTTTTGCGAACCTTCCCAGGTAATGCGTTGTGGCGCACCGCCGTTGATATTCACTTTATAAACCTGCGGACGACCAGCCTGGTCAGAAGTAAATGCCAGGTTCTGGCTATCCGGGAACCAGGTCGGTTCTGTGTTGTTGCTACGACCATCAGTCACCTGGCGGATCTGACCAGAAGCCAAATCCATTACGTACAGATTCAGACTACCCGTTTTCGACAACGCGAATGCCAGTTTGCTGCCGTCTGGCGAGAATGCAGGTGCACCGTTGTGACGCGGGAATGAAGCAACCTGACGCACCGCACCGTTAGCTAGCGTCTGGATAACCAGCGCGGAACGACCGCTTTCGAAAGTAACATATGCCAGTTTAGAACCGTCCGGTGACCACGCCGGAGACATCAGCGGTTGCGGAGAGCGATGAACGACAAACTGGTTGTAACCGTCATAGTCAGATACACGCAGTTCATACGGGAACTGACCGCCATTGGTCTGAACAACATAGGCAATACGGGTACGGAACGCACCTTTAATGCCTGTCAGTTTTTCAAACACTTCATCACTGGCGGTATGGCCAGCGTAACGCAGCCATTGTTTGTTTACTTTGTATGAGTTCTGAGCAAGCACTGTACCCGGCGCACCGCCGGTATCAACCAGCTGATAAGCGACATTGTAAGAACCGTCCGGATTTGGAGTCACCTGCCCTACAACTACGGCGTCAATACCCAGCGCAGACCATGCCGCAGGTTGAACTTCCTGCGCGCTACCCGGCTGTTGAGGCAGACGAGCGCGATCTAACGGATTAAATTTACCGCTGTTACGCAAGTCAGCAGCAACGATGCCGCCAATATCCTCAGGTGCCGCACCAGGACCTGCCCATTGGAAAGGAACAACGCCAATAGGACGACCGGAATCTACACCACTGTCGATCACAATGCGGACTTCAGCGTGCAGAACTGATGCCCACAGTATGAGAAAACCAAATGCTACTCGTAATGCCTGCTTCATCATATCTCCCTTATCTGGACTGATAGCCCACGATAATTTAGCAGAATGTTAACAAACTAAAATACACAAAACTACCAGACCCCTGCGACAACCAGTGCCTGATGTTGACCGTCAGAACGGTCAACATCGTGATTACGGTTTGAAGTCCAATGGTGCGTTTTTGAACACTTCATATACAGCCTGGCTTGGTGGTTTCGGGATCTTCGCAAGTTTAGCTGCTGCCAGCGCAGCCTGGCAAAGTGCGGGATCGCCACCTTCAGGTTTGATATCCAGTAACATGCCATCTGGTGCCAGTTTTATGCGCAGCGTGCAGGTTTTTCCTGCATAGGACGATGCGTCATAGAACTTACTTTCGATAGCAGATTTAATCTGCCCTGCATAGTTATTGATATCTGCGCCTGATGCGCCATTGTTTTTAGTATTACCACTCCCAGCAGGGGAAGCATTGTTCCCTTTCGCCCCACCACCGGTTTTCGGTGCATTCTTACCAGAGCTTAGTTCACCGAAAATATCATCTGCCTCTGCGGCAGCTTTTGCTGCAGCGGCTTTTTCTGCAGCTGCTTTTGCCGCTGCCGCTTTTTTGTCTGCGGCGGCTTTTTCTGCCGCTGCTTTTTTCTCGGCGGCGGCTTTCTCTGCGGCCGCTTTCTTATCAGCTGCCGCTTTTTCTGCTGCTGCTTTCTTCTCAGCTTCTGCCTTCGCTTTTTCAGCAGCTTCTGCTGCTGCTTTCTTTCTTGCTTCAGCAGCAGCTGCTTCTGCCGCTTCCGCTTTCTTCTTCAGCACCGCAGCAGCTTTAGCGGCTTCAGCCTCGGCTTTTTTCTGCGCTTCAGCAGCGGCTTTGGCGGCTTCAGCTTCCGCTTTTTTCTTCGCGTCTGCAGCCGCTTTCTTCGCCGCGTCTTCGGCTGCTTTGGCATCAGCTTCAGCCTTCGCTTTAGCATCTGCTGCCGCTTTCGCTGCCGCCTCTTCCGCTTGCTTCTGTTTTAATTCCGCTTGTTTCGCGGCTTCTTCTGCCTGCTTTTTCTGTTCCTGCGCAGCTAACCGCTCTTTCTCAAGTTGCTTCAGGCGCTCCTGTTCGGCAGCTTGTTTCTCACGCAGCTCTTCAGCAGCCTGCTGTTCCTGTTTCTTGCGCTGTTCTTCGGAACGCCTTGCGCTTGATTCCTGGCTTTGCATGCGCTTGTACTGCTCAACTACTGCACCTGAATCAACCATGACGGCATCGATGGATGAACCACCACCGCCACCAGCTGAAGCTTCTATATTCTCGTCGAACGAACTCCAGATCAGCGCCGCAAATAAGATGACATGCAGCACTGCTGAAATAATTATCGCCCGCTTGAGCTTGTCGTTTTGTTCGGTTGCCTTTGACACTCTCGGTTCCCAAAAACTGTTCGCCTGTTACCCGCTCTCTTTCAAGCAAGGGAAACGCAGATGTTTAAATAGGCTGCGTCATTAAACCAACCGATTTCACACCCGCACTATGTAACAAGTTCAGTGCTTTAATTATTTCATCGTAAGGCACATCTTTTGCGCCACCGATCAGAAAGACCGTTTTCGGGTTGGCTTTAAAACGGCTGGATACTTCCGCCACCACTTGCTCAGGTGGTAAACGCTCCAGGCGATCTTTCTCAACCACCACGGTGTACTGACCAATACCAGACACTTCAACAATCACAGGCGGATTATCATTACTGCTCACTGCCTGCGATTCAGTAGCGTCCGGCAGATCGACCTCCACGCTCTGGGTAATAATTGGCGCCGTTGCCATAAAGATCAGCAACAGCACCAGCAGAACGTCCAGCAACGGTACGATGTTGATTTCGGATTTGAGATCGCGACGACCTCGTCCACGCGCTCTGGCCATGGCTTACCCCTTGTTGCTCTCGCTAGCGGTAAACGCCTGGCGGTGCAGAATCGCGGTAAACTCTTCCATAAAGTTGTCGTAATTCAGTTCCAGTTTGTTTACGCGCTGGTTGAGGCGGTTATAGGCCATTACTGCTGGAATTGCAGCGAACAAACCAATTGCCGTTGCAATCAACGCTTCTGCGATACCGGGTGCAACCATTTGCAATGTTGCCTGTTTTACCGCCCCAAGGGCGATAAAGGCATGCATGATCCCCCAGACGGTACCAAACAGACCGATATACGGACTGATAGAACCAACCGTACCAAGGAACGGAATGTGCGTTTCCAGATTTTCCAGCTCGCGATTCATGGAGATACGCATCGCGCGCGACGCCCCTTCCACGACAGCTTCAGGTGCATGGCTATTGGCACGATGCAGACGCACAAATTCTTTGAACCCGCTGTAAAAGATTTGTTCCGAACCGGTGAGATTATCCCGTTTTCCCTGGCTCTCCTGATAGAGGCGAGAAAGTTCGATTCCAGACCAGAATTTATCTTCAAACGCTTCGGCTTCACGCGCCGCAGCGTTAAGAATACGGGTCCGCTGGATAATAATGGCCCAGGATGCGATTGAAAAACCAATCAAAATCAACATGATAAGTTTAACCAGAAGGCTAGCCTTCAGGAACAAATCAAGGATATTCATGTCAGTCACTGCTTAAACTCCGCGACAATAGACTTGGGAAGCGCACGAGGCTTCATTTTGAGTGGGTCAACGCAAACAACCAGAACCTCTGCTTCATTCAGCAAAGTATTCTCGGCGTTGACAATACGTTGCGTGAAAACCAAAGAGGTGCCACGCATTGATGTTATTTCAGTCTGTATTTCGAGCATATCGTCGAGCCGCGCAGGTGCATAATATTCCACCGTCATTTTACGTACCACAAAGGCAACGCGTTCAGCCATCAGCGCCTGTTGACTGAAGTGATGATGACGCAGCATCTCTGTGCGTGCTCTTTCATAAAAAGCGACGTAACTGGCGTGGTACACCACACCACCGGCATCGGTATCTTCATAGTAGACGCGAACCGGCCATCGAAACAGCGTTGTATTCACTTTACATCCCGGTAATGCAACAAAAGTTAGAACTTTTAAACGTTGCTACTATACGCGCGCGATTGAGGTTTGGGAATGAGGGCAAGTTAAGGGAGCGTAAAAATTTATGGACCATCAGTAGCCCATAAATTTTTGAAGAGAATTCTGATTTAAAAGAAGAAGAAAATCAGACCGACAATGAGAACAATATCGGCAAGCAATGGGCAAAAAATCCCTTGCCAGAGAACCTTCTGCGGGCGAAAGCCTACGCCATGAATCACGCCAGCACAGACGGCCCACATCAGCAATAAACCATGCCAGATTTCCAGTTCACTGGTCTTTGCGGCGAAACGTGATGGGTCCCAAAACATACATCCGGCTAACAGCAGCGCCATCACGAAGGAAAGCGCCCGCAGGGGGCGCTTATCCATTACCGCATACAAGGTTGCGATAATCTTACTCATCAGCTGTCTTCTTGACCGGCTTTGCCTGATTCGACGTGCTCAAGCGCCAGCGCGGTGATTACCCCAAACGAACAGGCAAGAAGCGTTCCCAGAATCCATGCGAAATACCACATTTTTAGCTCCTTACTTAGTACAGAGAGTGGGTGTTACGTTCAATGTCTTCTTTGGTGATACGTCCGAACATTTTCCAGTAACACCAGGCGGTGTAGAGCAGAATGATCGGTACCAGAACCACCGCAACCCAGGTCATGACGTTAAGCGTCAGCTGGCTGGAAGTTGCATCCCACATTGTCAGACTTGCGTTCATCATGGTGCTGGACGGCATCACAAACGGGAACATTGCAATACCGGCAGTCAGGATGATGCAGGCCAGCGTCAGGGAGGAGAACACAAACGCCCACGCGGCTTTATCCATACGAGCTGTCAGGATGGTCAGCAGCGGCAGAACCACACCCAGTGCCGGAATTGCCCACAGAATCGGCGTGTTGTTGAAGTTCACCAGCCATGCGCCAGCTTCACGAACCACTTCTTTATTC
Organism: Escherichia coli; assembly: GCF_011881725.1. Classification (GTDB taxonomy): domain Bacteria; phylum Pseudomonadota; class Gammaproteobacteria; order Enterobacterales; family Enterobacteriaceae; genus Escherichia; species Escherichia coli_E. The sequence goes on from NZ_JAATUR010000017.1 coordinate 34,135, forward strand.
AGCGGGTTAGAGGCTGCGTAATGGTCCATTGTCGATTTCACGACATAACCGTCGATACCGTACATCACCCATACGCCAGCCAGTGCGAAGCAGACCAGTGTCACCAGCGCCGCCACCTGAGCAGTTGCACGAGTACGCAGGTGCAGTTCACCCACGGTACGCATCTGCAGATAGGTCGCGCCCTGAGTAATGATCATCCCAACGCTTACCACGCCTGCCAGCAGGCCAAACGGGTTAAGCAGCTGGAAGAAGTTACCGGTGTAGTACAGACGCAGATATTCATCAACGTTGAACGGTACACCCTGCAACAGGTTGCCAAACGCCACACCAATCACCAGCGGCGGAACAAAGCTACCAATGAAGATGCCCCAGTCCCACATGTTGCGCCAGCGTGTTTCTTCAATCTTGGAGCGGTAGTCAAAACCGACCGGACGGAAGAACAAAGATGCCAACACGAGGATCATCGCAACATAGAAGCCGGAGAACGCAGCGGCATAGACCATCGGCCAGGCAGCAAACAGTGCGCCGCCCGCGGTGATAAGCCATACCTGGTTACCGTCCCAGTGTGGTGCGATGGAGTTAATCATAATTCGACGCTCGGTGTCGTTACGACCGAGGAAACGGGTGAGCATGCCCACCCCCATGTCGAAACCGTCAGTGACTGCAAAACCAATCAGCAAAACGCCAACCAGCAGCCACCAGATAAAACGCAATACTTCATAATCGATCATTTGACGACTCCTGTCTTAGCGTGCCGGCTGAGTAGTCGTGGAAGACTGCTCAAAGTGATAGCGACCGGTTTTCAGGCTGCTTGGGCCGAGGCGTGCAAACTTGAACATTAAGAACAATTCTGCCACCAGGAACAGGGTATACAGGCCGCAAATCAGTACCATCGAGAAGATGAGATCGCCTGCGGTCAGTGACGAGTTCGCTACTGCGGTTGGCAGAACTTCACCGATAGCCCACGGTTGGCGACCATATTCGGCAACGAACCAGCCCGCTTCGACAGCGATCCACGGCAGCGGAATACCGTACAGCGCGGCGCGCAGCAGCCATTTTTTCTCGCCAATGCGGTTGCGGATGACGCTCCAGAAGGAGAGCGCGATGATTGCCAACAGCAGGAAGCCACACGCCACCATGATACGGAACGCGAAGTACAGCGGCGCTACACGTGGAATGGAGTCTTTGGTTGCCTGTTGAATCTGTGCTTCAGTCGCATCTGCCACGTTCGGCGTATAGCGTTTCAGCAACAGACCGTAACCGAGGTCTTTCTTCATGCTATTGAACTGGTCACGAACTGCCTGGTCAGTTGAACCCGAACGCAGTTGCTCAAGCAGAGAGTACGCTTTCATCCCGTTACGGATGCGTTCTTCGTGCTGCACCATCAGCTCTTTCAGGCCGATAACCGGAGTATCCACGGAACGCGTTGCGATAATACCCAGTGCATAAGGAATTTGGATCGCAAATTTGTTCGTTTCCTCTTCCTGGTCAGGGATACCAAACAGGGTAAAGGCAGCAGGTGCAGGTTGAGTTTCCCACTCGGCTTCAATTGCAGCCAGTTTGGTTTTCTGCACGTCGCCCATTTCGTAACCGGATTCATCACCCAGAACAATAACAGACAGAACGGCAGCCATACCGAAGCTGGCAGCGATAGCAAAGGAGCGTTTTGCGAAGGCGAAGTCACGGCCTTTCAGCATATACCATGCGCTGATACCGAGGATGAACATCGCACCGGTCACATAACCAGACGCTACAGTGTGAACGAATTTCACCTGGGCTACCGGGTTAAGCACCAGCTCGGAGAAGCTCACCATCTCCATACGCATGGTTTCGAAATTGAAATCGGACGCGATTGGGTTTTGCATCCAGCCGTTCGCAACCAGAATCCACAGCGCGGACAGGTTTGAACCGAGCGCCACCAGCCAGGTGACACACATATGCTGAACTTTACCCAGACGATCCCAACCGAAGAAGAACAGACCTACAAAGGTGGATTCGAGGAAGAAGGCCATCAGACCTTCGATTGCCAGCGGCGCACCGAAAATATCCCCAACATAGTGGGAGTAGTAAGACCAGTTAGTCCCGAACTGGAACTCCATGGTCAGACCGGTTGCCACGCCCAGAGCGAAGTTGATACCAAACAACTTGCCCCAGAATTTGGTCATATCTTTATAAATCTGTTTGCCGGAAAGGACGTAGACCGTTTCCATAATGGCCAGCAGGAACGCCATACCGAGCGTCAGTGGCACAAAAAGGAAGTGGTACATCGCGGTCAAGGCAAACTGTAAGCGCGACAGTTCGACTATATCTAACATCATGACTCCTTGCTCATCGCATGAAGACTCCGAGAGTGAACCCCGTTAGAAAGGGTCACACGCATGCCCCAATACAAAATTATTTGCTCGCCCCTATCGTTGCCATTTCATCAAAAGAGGAAAAGACAATGATAAAAAGTTACAAATATGTTAATGAATAAACCAAATTGATCTCGCAATTATATTACGCCGCAAAATCCTTACAATAAACAGGTTTTTATTGAACAAATTTGCATTTTTCGACAGTGATCAATTTATAGCGAAATTGTCACGATCTCACCAATTTGATCTACGACAATTTATCGCGTTTTGCTGATTTTTTTCAAGATTTAAAAATTGATTTATATCAAAATCAATCACATATGTTAATTACGTGTAAATATCAGCCTATTGGTGATTTTATTGTTAATTTATTGTGAAGCTGAAGTGCAGGATACTTATCAATAGGGAAAAATATAGATAAAAACACAGTATTTTATTTAACAAAAGCACCTTGCCAACTTTTTATAATACTAATTGATTAGACTAGCCAATTTGTTGCCATTTTACATAACATATTTTTATCATAGCTAATTATTTGTTGTCTTTTTGAGCATAACATCAGGTCTTGTTACGTTATTGTTTCTCAGGGGATAATAACGAGTAGAAACAGATGAGCTGAGAATAGTTAAAAGGAGGAAAGTTATTTGTCGTTGAACATGGAGTTTTTCGCCAATCATCTGAAGAAAAAAAGTTATGCTTGCATATTATTTGCCTAAAACTGCTTACGCATAGCGCCTTTCAAAATTACGATGAGATTCCTCATATGAATTTTTATAATATCAATTTGCTATCAATAACTTTCCTGATTGACCTCCCACTGATGACTAAAAAACAAATAACAATGTGAATAAGCTAGCTACAATATCGACGGCAATATCCGTGTGTTAAGATGATTTCAGCAATAATTATCCACATTATTGTTTCCCTTAAAGAGTTAACAATCCATTTAATTAGTTTCTCTCTATCGACTGACGAGAACTAAGGAAATTAAAAGACAGTCCATTTTAACGATAAAGTGAAATCTTTAAGCAAATTTATCCGTAATAACGGTATGATTTTACACTCAAACACAATAATCAGCGCGATAAGAAAAAACCAAACAAATCAATAGATAACTCCATCGAGAGTCAAGAGGGTATTTATCATATGCAAGAATCATAATAATAAAATTACATTGAATATGTTATTGATGTTTTATTATTGCTCGCAACTCCATAGAATAAGCACGTTTTATTTTTAGTAAATCTCTTAACAGCACCCCCACTATTATCCCTTATTGAGACATGCAACATTTCCACTTATACAAATCTCTATAGCCACATACCCTACGCGGTTTTTCTTACCCTTTTGCTGGCTGCTGACCGGAAAGACAAAATTACCCTCGCAATACAAGGGGGGTTAACGTTTAAGGCACAAAAAAGGCCATCATACGATGGCCAACCATGTCGAAACCGACAGCCCTTCGCCATTCCTGTAGAGGGAAGCGGCGAGGGCTATTTCTTATTACAGATATTTATTTCAGAACAGTTTTCAGTGCTTCACCGATATCCGCCAGGCTGCGAACGGTTTTCACGCCTGCGGCTTCGAGAGCAGCGAATTTCTCATCCGCAGTCCCTTTACCACCAGCAATGATGGCGCCTGCGTGGCCCATACGTTTACCTTTCGGCGCGGTCACACCGGCGATGTAACCCACTACAGGCTTGGTGACGTGCTCTTTGATGTACGCCGCGGCTTCTTCTTCAGCGCTACCGCCGATCTCACCGATCATCACGATCGCTTCGGTCTGCGGATCTTTTTCGAACATTTCGAGGATGTCGATAAAGTTAGAGCCAGGGATCGGATCGCCGCCGATACCGACACAAGTCGACTGACCGAAACCGTAATCCGTGGTCTGTTTAACCGCTTCATAGGTCAGTGTACCGGAACGGGAAACGATACCCACCTTACCCGGCTTGTGAATGTGACCCGGCTGGATACCAATTTTGCATTCACCCGGGGTGATAACGCCCGGGCAGTTCGGGCCGATCATACGAACGCCTGCTTCATCCAGTTTCACTTTCACGGTCAGCATATCCAGCGTCGGGATGCCTTCAGTGATGGTGATAATCAGTTTGATGCCTGCGTCGATGGCTTCCAGAATGGAGTCTTTACAGAACGGCGCTGGTACGTAGATAACAGAAGCGGTAGCGCCAGTGGCGGCTACAGCTTCACGCACGGTATTGAACACCGGCAGGCCGAGGTGGGTGGTGCCGCCTTTGCCTGGGGTTACGCCGCCAACCATTTTGGTGCCGTATGCAATGGCCTGTTCAGAGTGGAAAGTCCCCTGGCTACCAGTAAAGCCCTGGCAGATAACCTTGGTGTTTTTATCAATTAAAATGGACATTATTTCCCCTCCACTGCGGCAACAACCTGCTGAGCTGCATCCGTCAGACCTTTTGCTGCAATAATATTCAGGCCACTGTCAGCCAGTTTCTTCGCGCCGAGTTCGGCGTTGTTACCTTCAAGACGTACTACGACCGGTACGTTAACACCCACTTCCGCTACCGCGCCGATGATACCGTCAGCGATCAGGTCGCAACGAACGATACCGCCGAAGATGTTAACCAGAACGGCTTTCACTTTGTCGTCAGAGAGGATGATTTTGAACGCTTCAGTTACGCGCTCTTTGGTTGCGCCACCGCCAACGTCGAGGAAGTTAGCCGGTTCGCCGCCGTGCAGTTTAACGATGTCCATCGTACCCATCGCCAGACCTGCGCCGTTAACCATACAACCGATGTTACCGTCCAGCGCAACGTAGTTCAGTTCCCACTGTGCAGCCTGTGCTTCACGCGGATCTTCTTGCGACTGGTCACGCATTTCACGCAGATCAGGCTGGCGGAACAGTGCGTTGCCATCAGCGCCCAGTTTGCCGTCGAGGCAGATCAGATCCCCCTGTTTGGTGATGACCAGCGGGTTGATTTCGATCAGTGCCAGATCGCGTTCCAGGAAGATAGTCGCCAGGCCCATGAAAATTTTGGTGAACTGTTGAACCAGTTTACCTTCCAGACCCAGTTTGAACGCCAGCTCGCGTCCCTGATACGGCATTGGGCCAGTCAGCGGATCAAGCGCAACTTTGTGGATCAGGTGCGGAGTTTCTTCCGCCACTTTTTCGATTTCCACGCCGCCTTCGGTGGAGGCCATAAAGACCACGCGGCGGGAGCTACGGTCGACAACTGCACCAAGATACAGCTCTTTAGCGATATCTGTCGCCGCTTCAACCAGAATCTGGTTAACCGGTTGACCATTAGCATCTGTTTGATACGTTACCAGACGCTTGCCCAGCCAGTTTTCTGCAAAAGCACGGATGTCCTCTTTGCTGTTTACAACTTTCACACCGCCCGCTTTACCACGGCCACCAGCGTGAACCTGACATTTTACTACCCACGGACCGGCACCGATTTTTGAAGCGGCTTCTTCTGCTTCGCGCGGAGTAGTACAGGCATAACCCACCGGTGCTGGTAAGCCATAGCGGGCAAAAAGTTGTTTTGCCTGATATTCATGTAAGTTCATGTGTTCTGTCCATCCTTCAGTAATCGTTATCTTTGAACCTGTAGGCCGGATAAGGCATTTACGCCGCCATCCGGCAATGATGCACCGCCTGATGGCGACGCCTTTCGGCGTCTTATCAGGCCTACAGTGCAGGTGATTCTCTTATTTACTACACGTCCAGCAGCAGACGAGTCGGATCTTCCAGCAACTCTTTGATCGTTACCAGGAAGCCCACGGATTCGCGACCATCGATCAGACGGTGATCGTAGGACAGCGCCAGGTACATCATCGGCAGGATCTCAACCTGACCATTCACGGCCATCGGACGATCTTTGATAGCGTGCATACCCAGAATTGCGCTCTGCGGCGGGTTGATGATCGGCGTAGACATCAGAGAACCGAACACACCACCGTTGGTGATGGTGAAGTTACCACCGGTCAGATCTTCAACCGTCAGCTTGCCGTCACGGCCTTTAACTGCCAGCTCTTTGATTTTCTTCTCAATGTCTGCCATGCCGAGGGTATCGACATCGCGCAGAACCGGCGTAACCAGACCACGTGGCGTAGAAACCGCCATGCTGACGTCGAAATAGTTGTGGTAAACCACATCATCGCCGTCGATTGACGCGTTCACTTCCGGGTAACGTTTCAGGGCTTCAACCACCGCTTTCACGTAGAAGGACATAAAGCCCAGACGGATGCCGTGACGTTTTTCAAACACTTCACCGTACTGCTTACGCAGATCCATAATCGGCTTCATGTTGACTTCGTTGAACGTGGTCAGCATGGCGGTGGAGTTTTTCGCTTCCAGCAGACGCTCTGCCACACGCTTACGCAGGCGAGTCATCGGAACACGTTTTTCGCTACGTGCAGCCAGTGCCGGTTGCGCCGCCGGAGCAGCAGTTGCCGGTGCAGATTCTTTCGCCGGGGCTTTCGCCAGATGTTTTTCCACATCTTCACGCGTCAGACGACCACCCACACCGGTACCTTTAATGGCGCTGGCGTCGAGGTTGTGTTCAGCCAGCAGGCGACGGATCGCCGGGCTTAACGCATCGTTGTTTTGCTCTTCCAGAGACGCCTGTTGGCGTTGTGCCGGAGTCGACTCTTTTGCTTCGGCTTTGGCGCTGGTTTCTTTACCCGCGCTGTTGCCTTCACGCAGGCGACCGAGGATCTGGCGAGACGTTACGGTTGTACCTTCATCTTCCAGAACCGCATCCAGAATGCCGTCTGCTGATGCCGGTACTTCCAGTACCACTTTGTCAGTTTCGATTTCTACCAGCACTTCATCACGTACGACTGCGTCGCCGGGTTTTTTATGCCAGGTTGCGACGGTGGCATCGGCTACGGATTCAGGCAGGTCAGGGACCAGAATATCTACGCTACTCATTGTGTATCCTTTATTTATTCGACGTTCAGCGCGTCATTAACCAGATCTTGTTGCTGTTTCTGGTGAACGGACATATACCCTACCGCCGGAGAGGCGGAGGCCGGGCGGCCTGCATAACGCAGAGAAGCCCCAAACGGAATCACTTCACGGAAATGATGCTGGCTGCAGTACCATGCGCCCTGGTTGAGCGGCTCTTCCTGGCACCAGACAAAATCCTTGACGTGAGCAAACTGCTGCAACACTTCCTGCATCGCTTTGTGCGGGAACGGGTAGAGTTGCTCGATACGCACGATGGCGACATCGTGTTGATTGTTCTTACGGCGTTGTTCCAGCAGGTCGTAATAAACCTTACCAGAACACATCACTACGCGCTTCACGCCCTGCGGATCCAGATCGTCGATTTCACCGATGGCTGGCAGGAAGCTGCCGTTCGCCAGTTCTTCGAGGCTGGAAACCGCCAGCGGATGACGCAGCAGGGATTTCGGCGACATCACGACCAGCGGACGACGCATCCCGCGCAGCGCCTGACGACGCAGCATGTGGTAAACCTGTGCCGGGGTAGACGGTACGCACACCTGCATGTTTTGCTCAGCGCAAAGTTGCAGATAACGTTCCAGACGCGCGGAAGAGTGCTCCGGTCCCTGCCCTTCGTAACCGTGCGGCAGCAGCATCACCAGGCCGCACATCCGGCCCCATTTCTGCTCGCCAGAGGAGATGAACTGGTCAATAACCACCTGCGCACCGTTGGCGAAGTCACCGAACTGCGCTTCCCAGATGGTCAGGGTACGAGGTTCTGCGGTGGCATAACCGTATTCAAACGCCAGTACTGCTTCTTCAGACAGTACGGAGTCCCAGACACGGAACGCGCCCTGGCCATTATGGATATGTTGCAGCGGCGTATAAGTGGAACCGTTAGACTGGTTGTGAATTACTGCGTGACGGTGGAAGAACGTACCGCGGCCGGAGTCTTCACCAGACAGACGAACCGGAATGCCTTCATCAACCAGCGTGGCGTAAGCGAGGTTTTCCGCACCGCCCCAGTCGAACAGTTTCTCACCAGCAGCCATCGCCTGGCGGTCGCCATAAATCTTGGCAACGCGAGATTGCATTTCAACGGCTTCCGGCACTGTACTGATGCGTTTAGCCAGCTCCTGCAGGCGCTTCATCTCAACTTTGTTCGGGTACTCTTCGTCCCATTCGTGGTTGAGGTACGGCGACCAGGTGAAGGAGTGCATGTTCATCGGACGCCACTCTGCCACTACGCAATCGCCTGCATCCAGCGCATCGCGGTACAGGTTAACCATCTCGGTGGCATCTTCCAGCGTCGCCACTTTTTCCTGCTCCAGCTTGTCAGCGTAGATTTTGCGCGGCGTCGGATGTTTCTTGATTTTCTGATACATCAGCGGCTGGGTTGCGCTCGGCTCGTCGGCTTCGTTATGGCCGTGACGGCGGTAGCACACCAGGTCGATGAAGACATCACGTTTAAAGGTGTTACGGAAATCGAGCGCCAGACGGGTAACAAAGGCAACGGCTTCCGGATCATCCGCGTTAACGTGGAAAATCGGCGCCTGTACCATCTTGCCAATATCAGTACAGTACGGCGTAGAACGGGCATCCAGCGGGTTAGAGGTGGTGAAGCCAACCTGGTTGTTGATAACGATACGTACCGTACCGCCAACTTCATAACCACGCGCTTTCGACATGTTCAGGGTTTCCTGAACCACGCCCTGCCCGGTCACTGCGGCATCACCATGAATGGTGATTGGCAGCACTTTGTTGCTACTCGGCTCATCGAGTCTGTCCAGACGGGCGCGAACAGAACCGATAACTACCGGGCTAACAATCTCAAGGTGAGACGGGTTAAACGCCAGCGCCAGGTGTACCAGGCCGCCATCGGTCTGGAAGTCAGACGAGAAGCCCATGTGGTATTTCACGTCACCCGTACCGAGGTGTTCTTTATGTTTACCGGCAAACTCGTCGAACAAGTCTTGCGGTTTTTTACCCAGTACGTTCACCAGCACGTTCAGACGACCACGGTGCGCCATCCCAAGAACGACTTCACGGGTGCCGCTGTTGCCAGCGTGGCGGATCATCTCTTTGAGCATCGGGATTAACGCGTCGCCGCCTTCCAGCGAGAAGCGTTTTGCACCAGGGAATTTTGCGCCGAGGTAACGTTCAAGGCCTTCAGCGGCGGTCAGTTCGCTTAAGAAGCGTTTTTTCTCTTCGCTATTGAAAGTCGCGCGACCAGACTCGATACGCTGTTGGATCCAGCGTTTTTCTTCGGTGCTGGTAATGTGCATGTACTCGGCGCCAATCGGGCCGCAGTAGGTTTGCTTGAGGGCTTCCAGCAGCTCGCCGAGTTTCATGGTTTCTTTGCCGCTGGCAAATGAACCGACGTTGAAGGTCTCCTGGAAGTCTGCTTCGGTCAGATCGTGGAAAGACGGGTCCAGATCGGCCACTTTATCTTGCTGCCACAGTCCCAGCGGATCGAGATTCGCATGCTGGTGACCACGGAAGCGGTATGCGTTAATGAGCTGCAGGACTTTAACCTGCTTCACATTGGTGTCAGGGTCGGAGATCGTTGAAGAGTAACGTGAAGCGTCTTTCGCCAGGCGGCGGAAATATTCACGCGTTTGAGAGTGGAATTGATCCGGTTTGACTCCCGTACCAGGTAACTGCTGGAACGTCGAACGCCAGTTAGCGTCAACCGAGTCAGGATCGGTTAAGAAGTCTTCATAGAGCTGTTCTATCCAGCTCTGGTTTGCGCCAGAGAGGTAAGAAGAGTCCAACCAGGCTTTCAAAGCGCTGTTCTGCATCGTGATCCCTTAAGCATCTTTTTTATGCTTACTTCGCCGTGGATACTACCACGCACAGTGATGTGCGTGCCGGGGTTCACTTGTTGCGGACTTGTCGTGTTTTCTGCGTCCGCTAAGGAACCTTTAAAAACTGTCTTAGTGTCAGGGGCAGTTTTTAAAGATTTCCTGCATTTCTTTTGTAGGCCGGATAAGGCATTCACGCCGCATCCGGCGCTGTTTGCCTGATGCGACGCTTGCGCGTCTTATCAGGCCTACGGTTTCTGCATTTCTTTTGTAGACCGGATAAGGCGTTAACGTCGCATCCGGCACTGGTTGTCTGATAAGACGCTTACGCGTCTTATCAGGCCTGTAGTTTACGCATTACGCTGCAACAACATCGACTTGATATGGCCGATAGCGCGCGTCGGGTTCAGCCCTTTCGGACATACACTGACGCAGTTCATGATGCTGTGACAGCGGAATACACTGAATGCATCACTCAAACCGTCGAGGCGGCTGTCAGTCTCGGTATCACGGCTATCGATCAGGAAACGATACGCCGCTAACAAGCCTGCCGGGCCGATAAACTTATCGGGATTCCACCAGAAAGACGGACAAGAGGTTGAACAACATGCGCAGAGAATACATTCATACAGCCCGTCGAGTTTTTCGCGCTGCTCTGGCATCTGTAAATGCTCGCGAGCTGGCGGATTTTGCTCATTATTCAACAGGTAAGGCTTGATTTTCTCATATTGCGCATAGAATTGTCCCATGTCTACCACCAAATCGCGGATCACCGGTAAACCTGGCAGCGGGCGAATCACAATCTTCTTGCCCGGCTGGTTGAGAGCCGAAATCGGGGTAATACAGGCCAGACCATTCTTGCCGTTCATGTTCAGACCGTCGGAACCGCACACACCTTCACGGCAGGAGCGACGGAACGACAGGCTGGGATCTTTCTCTTTCAGCTGGATAAGTGCATCCAGCAGCATCATGTCGCGACCTTCATCCGCTTCCAGGGTGTAATCCTGCATACGCGGAGCATCATCAACATCCGGGTTATAGCGATAAATTGAAAACTCGAGTCTCATTTTCCTGTCTCCGCATTAGTAAGTACGAATCTTCGGCGGGAATGCCGGGCGCAGTTTCGGTTCCATATTGACGCTTCGGCGCGTCATGGATTCCGACTCTGGCAGATACAGGGAGTGGCACAGCCAGTTTTCATCATCGCGATCCGGGAAGTCGAAGCGGCTATGCGCGCCACGGCTTTCGGTACGGAAGTTGGCAGAAACAGCCGTTGCATACGCCGTTTCCATCAGGTTATCCAGTTCCAGGCACTCAACGCGCTGGGTGTTGAACTCGCTGGAGGTGTCATCCAGACGGGCATTTTTCAGACGCTCGCGGATAACTTTCAACTGCTCAAGCCCTTTCGCCATCGCATCACCTTCACGGAATACCGAGAAGTTATGCTGCATACATTCTTGCAGTGCTTTACGAATCGCCACCGGATCTTCACCGTTACGGTTGTTGTTCCAGCGATTCAGACGATCCAGAGAAGCTTCTACATCAGACTCGCTGGCATCGCGCAGTGCGCCCTGCTCGGCAATAGACTCTTGCAGATGCAGACCTGCCGCACGGCCAAATACCACCAGATCCAGCAGCGAGTTGCCGCCCAGACGGTTAGCGCCGTGTACCGATACACAAGCGATTTCACCTACCGCGAACAGCCCCGGAACAACCACATCTTCGCCTTTCTCGTTCACCGTCAGCGCCTGACCGGTCACTTTGGTCGGAATACCGCCCATCATGTAGTGACAAGTTGGGATAACCGGAATCGGCTCTTTCACCGGATCGACGTGAGCGAAGGTGCGGGAGAGTTCAAGGATACCCGGCAGACGGGATTCAAGAACCTCTTTACCCAGGTGGTCGAGTTTCAGTTTTGCGTGTGGCCCCCACGGACCATCACAGCCGCGACCTTCACGGATTTCGATCATGATGGAACGCGCCACCACGTCACGGCCTGCCAGGTCTTTGGCGTTCGGCGCATAACGCTCCATAAAGCGTTCGCCATGTTTGTTCAGCAGATAGCCGCCTTCACCACGGCAACCTTCGGTTACCAGTACGCCCGCACCTGCAATGCCGGTCGGGTGGAACTGCCACATTTCCATATCCTGCACAGGTACGCCTGCACGAATAGCCATACCGACGCCGTCGCCGGTGTTAATGTGGGCGTTGGTGGTGGACTGATAAATACGTCCTGCCCCACCGGTCGCCAGCACGGTGGCGCGAGCTTTGAAGTAAACCACTTCACCAGTTTCGATGCACAGTGCGGTACAACCTACCACTGCGCCATCGGCGTTTTTCACCAGATCCAGCGCATACCATTCGGAGAAAATGGTGGTGTGGTTTTTCAGGTTTTGCTGATAAAGGGTGTGCAACAGAGCATGACCGGTACGGTCAGCCGCCGCCGCAGTGCGTGCCGCCTGCTCGCCGCCGAAGTTTTTCGACTGGCCGCCAAACGGGCGTTGATAGATTCGACCATCGTCAAGGCGCGAGAACGGCAGGCCCATGTGTTCGAGTTCCAGAATCGCTTCCGGCCCGGTTTTACACATATATTCAATCGCGTCCTGGTCACCGATATAGTCCGACCCTTTTACGGTGTCGTACATATGCCATTCCCAGTTATCTTCATGGGTGTTACCCAGCGCAACAGTAATGCCGCCCTGCGCAGACACGGTATGGGAACGGGTCGGGAAAACTTTAGAGAGCAGCGCACAGGTCTGGCCGCTCTGGGAAATTTGCAGCGCCGCGCGCATACCTGCGCCACCGGCACCAATCACAACTGCATCAAATTCTCTGACTGGCAATTTCATCACACACCCCACACCACAACGAATCCATAAATCACGTAAACCACCAGCGCAACGACAATCACCAGTTGCAGCATCAGGCGCAAGGCCAGCGGTTTAACATAGTCGGTCAACACCTGCCACATGCCGATCCAGGCATGAATCAAGATAGAAAACAGTGCCAGCAGGGTGAACACTTTGGTGAATGCAGAGGCAAAGAAACCGATCCAGACGTCATATGTCAGTTCGCCACTGATAGCAAAAAAACCGACCATATAAATGATGTAAAGCGTCAGGACGATAGCAGTAGCGCGAACGAGGATGAAATCATGTACGCCATTGCGTCCTAATGCGGAGGCGTTGCTTACCATACGAGGACTCCTGCAAGAATTGAAAGCACGACAGTAATGACAAAAGAGACTTTGGCAGAGCGTTTACCCGCTTCGAATGTTTCTTCCAGATAGCCAAAATCCATCATCATGTGGCGAATACCTACGACGACGTGATACGCCAGTGCGGTAAGGATGCCCCACATGATAAATTTGACGAAGAAGCTGCCCATAATGGCGGAAGCTTGCTCGAAACCTTCAGGGGAAGAGAGGCTGGTACCCAGAAGCCACAGCAGGATGCCCACTGCAACAAAGGTGATCACACCGGAAACGCGATGGAGAATGGACGCTATCGCCGTGATGGGGAACCGGATGGTCTGTAGGTCCAGATTAACAGGTCTTTGTTTTTTCACATTTCTTATCATGAATAACGCCCACATGCTGTTCTTATTATTCCCTGGGGACTACGGGTACAGAGGATAACTTTCTGTTACCTGGAGACGTCGGGATTTCCTTCCTCCGGTCTGCTTGCGGGTCAGACAGCGTCCTTTCTATAACTGCGCGTCATGCAAAACACTGCTTCCAGATGCGAAAACGACACGTTACAACGCTGGGTGGCTCGGGATTGCAGGGTGTTCCGGAGACCTGGCCGCAGTATAGGACGTTCACAAAATCATTACAATTAACCTACATATAGTTTGTCGGGTTTTATCTGGAACAGTGATCTACATCACGATAACAACATTTATTTAATTTTTAACCATCTAATTTGACAATCATTCAACAAAGTTGTTACAAACATTACCAGGAAAAGCATATAATGCGTAAAAGTTATGGCGTCAGTATTTCACCTAAGATTAACTTATGTAACAGTGTGGAAGTATTGACCAATTCATTCAGGACAGTTATTAGTGGTAGACAAGTTTAATAATTCGGATTGCTAAGTACTTGATTCGCCATTTATTCGTCATCAATGGATCCTTTACCTGCAAGCGCCCAGAGCTCTGTACCCAGGTGTTCCCCTCTTTCGCAGAGCGGCGAGCCAAATAAAAAACGGGTAAAGTCAGGTTGATGTGCGAAGGCAAATTTAAGTTCCGGCAGTCTTACGCAATAAGGCGCTAAGGAGACCTTAAATGGCTGATACAAAAGCAAAACTCACCCTCAACGGGGACACAGCTGTTGAACTGGATGTGCTGAAAGGCACGCTGGGTCAAGATGTTATTGATATCCGTACTCTCGGTTCAAAAGGTGTGTTCACCTTTGACCCCGGCTTCACTTCAACCGCATCCTGCGAATCTAAAATTACTTTTATTGATGGTGATGAAGGTATTTTGCTGCATCGTGGCTTCCCGATCGATCAGCTGGCGACCGATTCTAACTACCTGGAAGTTTGTTACATCCTGCTGAATGGTGAAAAACCGACTCAGGCACAGTATGACGAATTTAAAACTACGGTGACCCGTCATACCATGATCCACGAGCAGATTACCCGTCTGTTCCACGCTTTCCGTCGTGACTCGCATCCAATGGCAGTGATGTGTGGTATTACCGGCGCGCTGGCGGCGTTTTATCACGACTCACTGGATGTTAACAATCCTCGTCACCGTGAAATTGCCGCGTTCCGCCTGCTGTCGAAAATGCCGACCATGGCGGCAATGTGTTACAAATACTCTATTGGGCAGCCATTTGTTTACCCACGTAATGACCTCTCCTACGCCGGTAACTTCCTGCACATGATGTTCTCCACACCGTGTGAACCGTATGAAGTCAATCCTATTCTGGAACGCGCCATGGACCGTATTTTGATCCTGCACGCTGACCATGAGCAGAACGCTTCTACTTCTACCGTGCGTACCGCTGGCTCTTCAGGTGCGAACCCGTTTGCCTGTATCGCAGCAGGTATTGCTTCGCTATGGGGACCGGCTCACGGCGGCGCCAACGAAGCTGCACTGAAAATGCTGGAAGAAATCAGCTCGGTTAAACACATTCCGGAATTTGTTCGTCGTGCGAAAGACAAAAATGATTCTTTCCGCCTGATGGGTTTTGGTCACCGCGTGTACAAAAACTACGACCCGCGCGCCACTGTAATGCGTGAAACCTGCCACGAAGTCCTGAAAGAACTGGGCACCAAAGATGATCTGCTGGAAGTGGCGATGGAACTGGAAAACATCGCGCTGAATGACCCGTACTTTATCGAGAAGAAACTGTACCCGAACGTTGATTTCTACTCCGGTATCATTCTGAAAGCGATGGGCATTCCGTCTTCTATGTTCACCGTTATCTTCGCCATGGCGCGTACCGTTGGCTGGATCGCTCACTGGAGTGAAATGCACAGCGATGGTATGAAAATTGCCCGTCCGCGTCAGCTTTACACCGGCTACGCGCAGCGTGATTTTAAATCGGATATTAAGAAGTAAAATGACGCCTCCAACCCCCAGCGTTTTTACGCAGGGGGTTTTCATTTCTACAGCAGCAACAAAGATATTGCCGGGATATAGGTAATTACCAACAGCAATAAAATCAGACTTATCAGTAATGGCACCGCTTCTCGCATAAATTGCCCGACAGAAACCTGCACGGTATTACATACCAACAGCATCACCGTTCCGACAGGGGGTGATAACGTTCCTAGCGATAGGTTGAGGATCATGATGATGCCAAAATGCACCGGATCAATGCCAAAATGAGCCACCACTGGTTTAAGTAATGGAACTAATATTAGCAGGATGGCACTCCCTTCAAGGAACATACCAAGTACCAGCAGCAATAGATTGATAATCAATAAAAAGACGTATTTATTATCGGTCAGAGAGGTCACAAACTCCGCAACCGTTATACCGGCCCGCTCAAGCGAAAATATCCATCCCAGCGCGGCACTCGCCATAATGATTAACATGACCGATGCCGTGGAACGCGCCGTTTCAGAGAGCGCAGTAAATACATGGCTGATTTTCAGTTCGCGATAAATCACAAAACCAATAAACATCACCAATAATACCGCTACTGCTCCGGCTTCTGTTGGTGTGAAGATATTTGCCCGGATGCCACCGATAACCGCAACGATTAAGAACAGTGCCGGCCAGGCCTGCGCCAGAGCCACTGACACTTCTTTCGGTTTTGGCCAGTGTGCGCTGGAAGGTTTTAAACCGCGACGAATAGCCACCAACCATACAGTGACAATCAACATAGCGGAACACAATAGACCAGGCAGGATCCCGGCCATAAACATGGAACCGATGGAGACATCCGCCACCAGTCCGTAAAGAATCAGCGCAATACCCGGTGGAATTATCGGCGTAATCAACGAACCACTTGCCGTTATCGCTGCCGCAAAGCCACGGGAATAACCTTTCTGTTCCATTTCCGGCACCATCATGCGCGATAACATCGCGGCATCCGCCAGGTTAGATGCACTGACGCCGCCCATCATGGTACTAACCAGAATATTAGCCCCACCCAGACCACCGCGCATTCTGCCAATCAACACGTTGGCAATTTGCAAAATACGCGCGGCAATTCCCGTATAGCTCATTAACGTGCCTAATAAGATAAAAAATGGAATAGCTAACAGCGAAGGGGTTTGTGTCGTGGCAATTAAACGTTGAATTGCCACCATTAACGGCACGTTTGAATAGCAAAAGAAGTAGGTCAGAATACCGCAAAACATCGCCAGCCATACCGGCATATTGATAAATAAACAGATGAACATAAGCGGAATGATCATCAGCCAGTTATCCAGCCAGCTACCCGCCAGTAATTCACTCAATGCTGTCATTATTCACTTTCCTTGCGCGGAGTTTTCTTGATCAGGTGTAAGGCAGTAAAACAAGTGATACCGATTGCACCAACCGTGACCGCAATATCGATCCAAAACCAGGATATTTTTAATATTTGCGTGGTTTTAAATGCTGTTCCGGCAGCTAACTTCCATGCTGACCAGGCCATAACAATCAGCAAAATAATAGATATCAGAGAGACAAAAAACGTTAAAACACGTTGCCAGCGTGGTGTCAGTGCGTCAGCTAAAAATGGAATCGACAAATGGGTATTATCTCGTTCGGCAACAATTGCACCAAACATTACCACCCAAATCATTAATAAACCGGAAACCTCTTCTGTCCATTGTAATGGCATATGAAAACAGTAGCGCATTATTACCGCAGTAATGGTCATGATTACCAATATAAAGAGCGTTAATACCGCAGCAACTTCAATCAATTTCCCTAAAAGACGCATAAACACCTCTGCTCTTAACGGTCGGTGCCGTAACACCGACCTGTCCTTATGCCATGAAGTTATTTCAGCTGTTGCTGAATAGTGTCATATAAACCAGGGGTCCATTCCGGGAATTGTTGATAGACTTTTAAAGCTTTTTCTTTGAAAGGGGCCACATCTGGATAGATAATTTCCACACCCTGCTCCTGCATGGTTTTCAACATTGCCGCATCCTGCGCAGTGGTGATTTTCTGGCTATATAACCCCGCTTCATACGCTGTCTGGTGAATAATATCCAACTGCGCAGGTGTCAGGGTGCTGAAAAATGCTTCACCACCCAACCATAATGATGTATTGGTCAGATAGTTAACCATTGACAAATATTTCGCCTGCTCATGCAGTTTTTGTCCATACAGAACAGAGACCGGGTTTTCCACACCATCGATCATCCCCTGAGTCAGCGCCGGATAAACGTCTCCCAGCGGCATTGGCGTTGGGGTAGCTCCCATTGCTTCAATGGCTTTAATCTGCATGACGTTATTTGGCACGCGAATCTTCATCCCTTTCAGGTCTTCTGGTGTACGAATTGGTTTTTTAGCAATGATCTGTCGGGTGCCGTACAGATAGTTGCTCATGACAATATGAACACCTTTTTCCCGTAGTTTCTGTTCTTTTTGTTTAAACCAGTCACTGGCATAAATCGCAAATAGTTTCTGCGGATCTTCGGTTAAATAAGGACCAAATAATATTCCCAGGTCTGCATCATAATCAGTTAAAAAACCAACATCACTGATGGTGATAATATTCATCCCCATCAATGCTTGCTCAGTAATATCTTGTTTAGAACCTAACTGTGAACTTGGGTAAAGTTCGAAAACAATATCTCCATTGCTTTTTTTCTTCACAAGATCTGCCCAGTACTTCACTACTGTATCCGCGGGTTCGCCTGGGTTACTTTCATAGGCGATTTTGATAGTTACCGGTGCGGCATTCAGCATCGGACTTAATAAAGCGAAAAAAAATAAAAATGGTGCCAGTAATTTTTTCATTATTATTACCTGTAAGAGCTTTATCGATTAACGGGGATCTGCCCGACAGACTGCACTTTTGCTGTAATCAAATGCTTTATATGTTAAAACAAACTCCTGATGTTCCAGTCGTTCTGCGGCACAATGTTGGCCGTTTGCGACATTCTCAATCACCTGCATAATATCGTCTGCAATATCGCCGAGCGTTGCGCCTTCGCTAATTACACGACCGGCATTAACGTCCATATCGTCAGATAAATGCTCCCACGTCTGCGGGTTATTACACACTTTAATAATTGGTGCGATTACTGAACCAATAACTGAACCGCGACCTGTGGTAAATAACACCATATGACAGCCAGAGGCGATAAGTTCCAGTGCTTCTGATGAGTCATTGATATTCGGATAACCAAAACGAGGTTCACCATCAGGCACAACATCCATCAACCAAAGCCCTGGAAAGTGTGTGTGTTGTGTCGGTAATATAACGCCAGCAATCAGCGCATCACCCGATTTGGTATATGCCCCGAGGGATTTTTCTTCCTGAGTGGTTAAGCCACCTTCGGCATTACCATTGGAAAAACTCCCCAGCCCCATCAAACTGTAATAACGCTCTGCTTTTGTCATTGCCGCTTCAATGGCATCACGTGCCTGCGGACTACCCGCACGCGACATCATATGTTGCTCACAACCAAGCAGCTCACCACTTTCTTCAAAAATGCAGGTAGCCCCTTTCTCCAGCAACTGGTCAAAGGCGCGCCCTACTGCCGGGTTACCCGTGATACCACTGGTGCCATCTGAACCACCGCAGATAGTGCCAACCACCAGGTCACTCCAGTTCAGGGTACAACGCGGTGTATGCGCTAACTGCTCCAGCATTTCTGTGACCAGTTGCTTACCCAGCGCAATGGTGTTGGTCGTGCCTTTATTTTCCTGAATGACCAGCGTATGGCACGGTCGCCCACTTTCTCGTACTTCTTGCTCCAACCGACGGCGATCAAAATTCTCGCACCCGAGCGAAATAATCAGTACGCCGCCAACGTTGCTATGAGTCGCCAGATTTTTCACCAGCCGATAGCCGTAATCGCTGGGATAACAACCTGAAAAGCCGAAATACTGCACATCGTGACAAGAAAACCCATCGGCAACCTTTTTAGCAACATGGCTGGCACACTCCACCATAAAGATGACCTGCACAGTATTACGAATACCCGGTCGGCCATTTTGCCGTACATAACCTTCCATTATGCTTTTTCCTCTAGCTGATAGCCGGCATCATCATGATGAAAAATGGCGATGGCATTGCTGACAAGATTATGGGAATGCACATGTTCACCCATGGCAATATCGCGAGTGGCATGTCCGATAATGGCACCGTATTTCAGAATCGAATCCCCGTTTTTCACTGCTTCGCAGGCCAGCTTATGCCCTAAGGTTGTGCCATTGCGCGCCACCATTTCGCCGTCGTCCCACCAGACGATATCGCCACTGGCGATGTCATTCAGCGCGACTACGCAGTTATCTCTGGCATGAAGCTTTAACGCTCGTTTGCGCATAATTCCTCCGTACATCAGAAGCCGATCAATGCGCCGCCATCCACCACCAGCACCTGACCACTGACAAACGCCGCTGCATCTGAGGCGAGATAAACCGCTGCCCAACCGATATCTTCCGGCCTGCCGAATTTTTTCATTGGTGTACGACCGAGGATTTTGTTGCGGCGTTCATCATCACCTTCAATGGCCTTACGCAACATCGGTGTATCAATCCAGCCAGGCGCAATACCGTTGACGCGAATCCCGTGTCCAGCCAGCTCCGTAGTCATACCGCGAATCATGCCGAGATAAGCTGATTTCGCAGCGCTGTAGCCAGTAACCAGAGGCTGCCCAAGAAATGAGGTCATCGAAGCAGTAAAAAGCACACAGCCTTGACCACGTTGTTTCATATGCGGCACCAGCGCTTTGGTTAATGCAAATGCGCCGACAACGTGAACGTCGAGCACTGACTCAAAATCACTGACGCTCATCTCTTCAATCGGTTTTTTGCAGTGATTGCCCGCATTATTGACCAGGATATCGATCGCCCCGTGTTCGCTAATGAGCGCATCTACTTTTTCCTGCGCAGTTGCAGTATCGCCGACATCCATTTGTATCCAGCTAGCCTGCTCGCCCAGCATTCTGGCTGTCTTTTGTGCCAGTTCACCGTTCAGGTCAGCAATAATGACTTTCGCGCCGCTGACAAGCATACATTTCGCCATCGCCAGTCCAAGCCCGCTTGCCGCTCCTGTAATCAGCGCTGTTTTATTTTGTAAAGAAAAAGCATTCATGAAGTCTCTCCTTAAAGGTCAATGAGGATTTTGGTATACGCGCCGGGATCGTTTGCCCAGTTGTTAAAAGCACGATCAGCCTGTTCCAGCGGATAGTGAGCGCTCACCAGATTGCTGACCGGATAGCGCCCGGACTCCATCAATGCCAGCACGGCGCGAAAATCGGCCACTGTGGCATTTCGGGAACCACGGATATCCAGCTCTTTCATCAGGAACAGCGCACTCTGATAACTCACAGGCTGTTTGGCGTAACCGACATAAACCACACGACCGCTAAACGCCACCAACCCTGTAGCCTGTTCAATGGTTTGTTGATTACCCACCGCTTCAATTACTACTTCCGGACCGCGACCGTCATTTAACAGCGCCAGTTCTGCCGCCACGTCACATTGCTGTGAATTAAGAAAACGTTGCGCACCGCACTCCAGGGCAATGTTCTGCTTGCGATCATCAATATCGATAGCAATTACGCGCGCGCCCATAGCGGATGCCGCGGCTATCGCCCCAAGGCCAATTACCCCACAACCGATAACAGCGACCCATTCACCCACATTAATTTGCGCTCGTCTGGCAGCATGTAGACCCACCGCCAACGGTTCTACCAACGCTAACTCATCGACGCTTAAGGCATTACAGACAATGACTTTATGTGCAGGCATCGTCAGTTGTTGCGCCATCCCACCCTGACGTTGCACACCGAGAGTTTGGTTGTTCTTACAGGCGTTAGGACGACCGCTCAGACAAGAGCTGCACACGCCACATTCCGTGCATGGAAGCACAACCACCCGGTCACCTGGTTTGACAGCACCCGCCAGATCGCCAGTTGCCAGCACCGTGCCACCAATTTCATGCCCCGGAATACAGGGGTAATTAACCAGCGGATTCAGCCCACGCCAGGTATTGAGGTCAGAGCCACACAGCCCGACACGCTCAACATTGATTAGCACTTCTCCTTTACCGCAGACCGGTTCGGGGATATCCACAAATCGCGCCTGACTTCCCTGCTCTATTGTTAATGCCTTCATTCGTTGCACTCCTTACATTACGCCGAAGGTTTCAAAGGCCTGTACCGTGCTCATGCCGTCGCTGATGGCTTTGCGCACTTCGCTTTCGGTTGCCACTTTTTCCAGAGCCTGAGTAATGACTTCTTTCTCAACGGCCTGAGGAATAATCAGTAATCCATCACGATCGCCAAAAACAATATCGCCCGGATTCACCCTCACACCGTGAAATTCAATGGGTACACCGAAGTCGATAACCTTGCCGCGCGGACCTTGATCCTGTGCGTAAGTACCATGGCAAAAGGTGGGAAATTTCAGTTCAAGAATTTCAGCAGAATCACGGGCATAACCATCGAGCACCGCCCCCGCCGCTTTCAGGTGCATGGCGCGGGTAGACATCAACCCACCCCACAATGCATAACGCAGTGAGCTACCGGTGGTGATATAAACATCGTTCTCTTTGAGGGCATCCAGCGCTTCAAACATGATGCCAAACGGTCTTTCGCCAATCGTCGTCTTGCCCGACGAAGATTTGGTTTCGTAAACGTCGGACTCCAGCACCGGCATTGCCCGGCCTGCCACCACCATATTCACATCCAACGGCTTGATCGCTGGCGAAACAAACTGATGCATATATCCCAGCGTATCGAGAATATCGCCAACCACAGCTGTAAATAGCCGGGTTTTCATCAAAGCAAAAAGTTCGTTATCACTCTTCCACATCATTTTCATCCTGTAAGCCTGTTTAACAGGTTTACAGGATATGGAGAAAAAGCGCACTATACTGCGAAGGGCGTCACGAAAAAATTGTGTATTTGCTATTTCTTCGCCACGCTTTGACGCAATATGTCAATAATTCGTGCATCATGGCGAGCAAACCATAACGCCAGCCTATTGATATCCAAGGGATCTGGAGGAAAATATGAAAGATACGGCCCAGGTATTGTGGATGTCACCGGCCAGAAAAAAGCACAGCAGGAGTAAAAATGAGTGAAAGCCCGTTATTGACCAACGTGACGTTGTCGTCACAGGTCAAAAATCACATTCTGAATCTGATCGCTGAACAAAAACTGACTCCAGGTATGCCTGTTCCCAGTGAAGTCCAGTTGATTCAGAAACTGGGCGTCAGTCGGGGAATTGTGCGTGAAGCTTATCGTTCACTTGCCGCGCTAGGAATTCTGGAAACGCACAGCGGGAAAGTACCAAGAATCAAAAAGTTTGATGATGAAGTGTTACGTGTAGTGTTTGGGTTTGCCCTTGCGACTGAACAGGTGACAACAGCGCAAATTTTGCAAGTACGCCGCTGGCTGGAGTTGGGCGTCGTGGAATCTGCTGCCCGTAACGGCGAAGAGGAAGATTTTGCCAGTTTGCGTGCCGAAATGGCGCAAATTCGCGAACAATTCGACGACGTTGAAAGCTTTATCACTCATGATATTCGTTTCCACCAGTTACTGGCCGTTGCCTCAAAAAATCCGCTATTTATGATGTTATTGCAGGCATTACATCAGCAGTTGCGGCAATCCATCCAGGAAGGTTTAAGTGCGCAAAGTGACCAGAAAGAGTACGGCAAAAAAATCATCAAACTTCACCAGAGGATCTGCGATGCGGTATGTACCAGAGATGTCGAAACCGCTACCCAGGCAATGAAATCACATTTTGATAGCCCGGTAAGTGCATTGATTACCCATTCCGCGTTATAAGACGAGTACGCGACTGCCTCACGGCCTGCCTGAACCCCATTTCTCAGGCCGCAATCGTGTGTCTACATCATCCTTCATTTTTGAATTATTTCTCTCTCCCTTAAACGGAGAGAGAAATAATTATACAAACATTTTACGTCGATAATGCATTGTCAATGCCTGAATGATTCAATTAAAATCCGAAACCGTACAATTAATGACAATTATGGAAATCAATTAAAAAATACGCATAAATAAAATCAACATATTGATGTGATGAATTAATTACATGCTTTTTGATCTGTTTTCCACCAGAAAAACAACATTCTTAACAATTATTTTCTGCTCAATTATGCATTTCAGGCAACAGTGTGCGCTTTTAATAAAAATTATTTATTCATTGCATGAGAAATATAAACACATAAAGTTAAAAAATAAGATAGATTTACAGATACGCTTTTTCTTCTATTGATAAAAAAGGACTCGATTATGATAAAAGGACAAAAAACCCTCCTCGCTATGGTTGTGACGCTGTTGATCTCTTCATCAGCATATGCTGCCGATGAAGGCTCCGGTGAAATTCACTTCAAAGGGGAAGTCATTGAAGCGCCTTGTGAGATCCACCCCGACGATATTGATAAAGAAGTTAATCTTGGTGAAGTAACAAAGTCGCACATCAACCAGGCCCATCATAGCGACGCTGTTGCTGTTGATATTCGTTTAATCAACTGCGATCTGTTGAATTCCGATGACGGTACAGGAAGTATGTTGTCAAAAGTTGCGGTAACCTTTGATAGTACCGCGAAGACAACAGGGGCAGACCCCATGCTCAGCAACACCAGCACCGGGGAAGCAACAGGTGTCGGCGTGCGTTTAATGAATAAAGACCAAAGTAACATCGTTTTGGGTACCGAAACGCCATATATTACTCTGGATGCCAATGCAACAGAGCAGACACTTAACTTCTTTGCCTGGATGGAGCAACTCGATCAGGCAATCCCCGTAACTGCCGGTGCAGTAACGGCTAACGCAACTTATGTGCTGGATTATAAATAACTAATATACAGGCGGCTGCCCAGCCGCCTTTTTCAAATATTTATCAGGTATGGATACCGTGGATATTTATCGACTCTCTTTTATTTCTTGTCTGGTCATGGGGATACCTTTTGCCGAGGCAGTAGAATTTAACCTTAACGTGCTCGATAAGTCGATGCGCGATAAGGTTGATGTATCATTGCTAAAAGAGAAAGGAAGCATATTACCGGGCAATTATTTTGTTAGTGTTACCGTTAATAATAATCAGATCAGTGGTGGGCAACAAATTCATTGGCAAAAAAGTGGTGATAAAACAATTCCGTGTATCAATGATTCACTGGTTGATAAATTTGGCCTTAAAAAAGACTTCAGCCAGACATTACCGTTAATCAATCAATGTGTTGATTTTAGCTCCCATCCTGAAATCATTTTCAACTTCGACCAGACGACCCAACAACTGAATATCACTATTCCCCAGGCGTGGCTGGAGTGGCACTCAGAAAACTGGACACCACCTTCAACATGGGATGCAGGTGTTTCCGGCGTATTGATGGATTACAACGTGTTCGCCAGCACTTATCGCCCACAAAATGGAAACAAAAGTACCAATCTGAACGCCTATGGTACCGCGGGTATAAACACAGGGGCATGGCGTCTGCGCAGTGATTATCAGCTCAATCAGTCCAGTTCAGGTGATTATCATGACGAATCTGGCGCAATTTCACGGACTTATCTGTTCCGCCCATTACCACAAATTGGTTCCCGGTTGACCCTTGGTGAAACGGATCTTAGCTCTAATATATTTGACGGTTTTTCCTATACCGGAGCCGCTCTGGCCAGCGACGACCGCATGTTACCCTGGGAAATACGTGGTTATGCGCCACAAATCAGTGGTATCGCCCAGACCAACGCCACAGTAACCATCAGTCATTCTGGTCGTGTTATTTATCAGAAAAAAGTGCCGCCGGGCCCGTTTATCATTGATGATCTCAATCAATCAGTTCAGGGTACCCTCGATGTCAAAGTTGCCGAAGAAGATGGCAGGGTCAATAATTTCCAGGTTTCAGCAGCATCGACACCTTTTCTGACACGTCAGGGACAAATGCGCTACAAACTGGCGGCAGGCCGTCCTCGTACTTCTATCTCACACCATACCGATAATGAAACCTTTATCAGTCATGAAGTTTCCTGGGGAATGCTCTCAAATACCTCGCTATATGGCGGGATGCTCCTCGCCGGGGATGATTACCGCTCCGGGGCGCTTGGGATCGGCCAGAACATGCTCTGGCTGGGAGCACTTTCGTTTGATATGACCTGGGCCAAAAGTCAGTTTCATCAACAAACGGATGAGCAAGGCTACAGTTATCGCTTTAACTACAGCAAACGCATTGATGCTACTGATAGTATGATATCGCTGGCGGCATATCGTTTTTCCGATCGCCATTTTCACAGCTATGCCAATTATCTTGACCATAAATATAATGACGCCGATACCCATGATGAAAAGCAAACCATCAATATCTCGGCGGGTCAGCCAATCACACCACTGAATCTTAATCTCTACGTCAACCTGCTCCGTCAGACGTGGTGGAATGCCGATGCCTCTACTACTGCGAACATTACCGCAGGATTCAACGTTGATGTTGGTGGCTGGAAAGATATTTCAGTTTCGACTTCATTCAATACGACGCATTACGAAGACAAAGGTCGCGATAACCAAATTTATCTCTCGATATCTTTACCCATTGGTGAAAGGGGAAGACTTGGTTACGACATGCAAAACAGTAGCAGCAGTACCACACACCGCATGTCGTGGAACGATACGCTGGATGAGCGTAATAGCTGGGGCATGTCTGCCGGAGTACAATCCGACCGCCCGGATAATGGTACACAGTTGAGTGGCAACTATCAGCACCTGAGTTCGGCCGGTGAATGGGATCTTTCTGGCACCTATGCCGCCAATGATTACACCTCGGCCAGCACAAGCTGGAGTGGCTCCTTCACTGCGACGCAACACGGGGCAGCATTTCATCGTCGTAGCTCCACGAATGAACCGCGCCTGATGGTCAGCACAGATGGTGTGGCGGATATTCCCATTCAGGGCAATCTCGACTACACCAACCGTTTCGGTATTGCGGTGGTTCCTTTCGTCTCCAGCTACCAGCCATCAACCGTGGCAGTCAATATGAATGATCTCCCTGACGGTGTTACCGTTTCGGAGAATGTGGTCAAAGAAACGTGGACCGAAGGGGCAATTGGTTATAAATCACTGGCCTCGCGTTCAGGAAAAGATCTCAATGTCATTATTCGCGACGCCAACGGACAATTTCCCCCTCTCGGAGCCGAAATCCGGCAATATGAACGTGCAATAAGCATAGGTATGGTTGGAGAAGAGGGGCACGCCTGGCTTAGCGGTGTGGATGAAAATCAACAATTCATCGTGCTCTGGGGAGATAACCAGAGTTGTACCATTCATCTTCCTGAACACGTGGAAGATATCTCAAAACGTTTGAATCTCCTCTGTCATTAATTAAGGAAAAGATAATGACACGTTTTCAAGGCATGTTTTTTATTCTGTTTACCACCAGTCTGTACAGCCATGCCGCTATTCAGCCTGATCGTACTCGTATTGTGTTTGACGCTAACAACAAAGCAACCAGTTTACGCGTGGAAAACCGCAGCGAAAATCTTCCCTATCTGGCTTATTCGTGGATAGAAACGGAAAAGGGAGAGAAAAGCGATGATTTCCTGGTTGCTCTCCCCCCCATCCAGCGCCTGGAGCCTAAAGCGACATCGCAAATCAGGATTGTAAAACAAGGCTCAACAGCGCAGCTTCCCACCGACAGGGAAACACTGTTTTATTATAATTTACGTGAAATCCCTCCAGCGCCAGATAAAAACAATGCTCATGCGATCCTGCAAGTCGCTATCCAGAGTCGTATTAAGTTGTTCTGGCGTCCCGCAACGTTACGCAAGAAAACTGGCGAACACATAGAACAACAATTACACGTTAGCCAGCAGAATAATCAACTCACTATGAAAAACCCGACGCCTTATTATCTGACCATTGCCTGGCTTGGTCGGGATATGAAAACGGCACTTCCTGGATTTAAAAGTATGCTGATCGCACCTTTTAATTCGGTAACCACCAACACTGGCAACAATAGCGGCAACCAGTTTTACCTCGGATATATGGATGATTACGGCGCATTGCGCATGAACACTCTTAAATGCCAGGGAGAATGTCGCTTACAACCAGTAGAGGAGAAAAAATGAGACTTAATCAGGGAGTGTTTCTTATTTTTATCCTGATATTTTTACCGTTAAAAGCAGCACTGGCACTGGATTGTTATTTTGGTTCTGCGGGCGGCGCTGTTGAAAAATCAGAAACCATTCTGCCTTTTGCCGTGCCCTCTAATGCAAAACCAGGCGATAAAATCTGGGAATCTGACGATATTAAAATATCCGTTTATTGTGACAATAATACCAACAGTGATTTTAATAGTGAGCATGTCTATGCCTGGGTCAACCCTTATCCAGGCGTTCAGGATCGTTACTACCAACTTGGTGTGACATATAACGGAATTGATTATGATGCCAGCCAGGGGAAAAGCCGAATCGACACAAATCAATGTATTGACAGTAAAAAAATTGATATCTATACACCTGATCAGATAAACGCAATGGGATGGCAGAATAAAATTTGCTCCAATGATCCCACTGATATCCACAAATCGCGAACATTCATGGCTCGTATGCGATTATATGTAAAAGTTCGTGAAATGCCGCCTCATGATTATCAAAGTTCTCTCAGTAACTACATTGTGGTGCAATTTGATGGTGCGGGCAGCGTTAACGAAGATCCTACAGCCCATAATCTTAAATATCATATATATGGACTGGAAAATATTCGCGTCCTGGACTGCGGCGTAAACTTTTCAATTATCCCAGAGAGTCAGACAATTGATTTTGGTAAATTTAATGTACTGGATATTCGTCGACATAACATGACAAAAACCTTCAGCATTAAGACGACAAAAAACCAAAATGATCAATGTACTGACGGATTTAAAGTGAGTTCATCATTTTACACAGAAGAAACACTTGAAGAGGAAGATAAAGCGTTATTAATTGGCAATGGTCTACGTCTGCGTCTACTGGATGAAAGCGCCTCGCCGTATACATTTAACAAATATACGGAATACGCCGACTTCACTAATGACATGTTGACCTATGAGAAAACATACACTGCTGAACTATCGTCTATTACTGGCACACCTATTAAAGCTGGGCCATTTGATACAGTCGTGTTATTCAAAATTAACTACAACTGATCTCGCGTGATGCCCTTTTCTGGTGAAGAGGGCTACCTGTTCACATGCTTTACTCTTTTCCAGACTTTCTTGATTGCTGATATTTTTTCTTAAACTGACTTTCTTTATGCTGTATCGATACACCAGGGGCAGTAGCGGGGAGCAGAGGATGCCAGTTTTACAGTGGAGTTTATTATTTTTATTGTCGATTCTACTTTCTGTACTCTTCCTGGCTTTGCATCTCCCCGCCGCCTTACTGCTTGGCCCGATGGTGGCCGGAATTATCATTAGTCTGAAAGGTGTCACACTGCAACTTCCCCGCGCCGCATTCCTCGCCGCACAGGCTATTCTCGGATGCATGATTGCGCAGAATCTGACCAGCTCAATTCTGACCACGCTTGCGCAAAACTGGCCTGTCGTACTGGGAATATTACTGGTCACGTTGCTTTCCAGCGCTGCGGTTGGATGGCTGCTGGTACGTTACAGCTCGCTGCCGGGTAATACAGGTGCGTGGGGATCATCTCCTGGTGGAGCAGCGGCAATGGTCGCGATGGCCCAGGATTATGGTGCCGATATCCGTCTCGTGGCATTTATGCAATATTTGCGAGTGCTGTTTGTTGCCGGTGCGGCGGTACTGGTAACTCGGATAATCATGGGCGACAGCGCCGAAACAGCAAGCCAACAAATGGTATGGTTTCCTCCGGCAAGCCTGGAGCTTCTCAAAACATTGCTTCTTGCAACTATCGCAGGTTTTATCGGGCTTAAATTACGTATTCCTTCCGGTACGATGCTCATTCCGATGCTGGCAGGCGCATTGCTCCAGTCTGGCGAGTTCATCACGATTGAATTACCAGAATGGCTACTGGCGATAGCGTATATGGCAATTGGCTGGCGAATCGGTCTGGGTTTTGATAAACAAATCTTACTGCGGGCATTACGCCCACTGCCGCAAATTCTGCTGTCGATTTTTGCTCTGCTGGCTATTTGCGCCGGAATGGCATGGGGGCTGACCCGGTTTATGCATATTGATTTTATGACCGCCTACCTCGCCACCAGCCCCGGAGGGCTGGATACGGTAGCGGTTATCGCCGCGGGTAGTAATGCCGATATGGCATTGATTATGGCGATGCAGACCCTGCGTTTGTTCAGTATCTTGCTGACAGGGCCTGCCATTGCGCGGTTTATTTCAACTTATGCGCCGAAGCGGTCTGTCTAGTGTTGGCAACCCGGACACCAGTAAAACGGACGTGATGACAACGTCGTTTTCTCAATGATGCCGCCACACCGTTCGCACTTCTCGCCATCCCGATGAAAGACTTTAAAGCGGAACAGCGCGCCATGATGCTTATTTTCATCCACCTGCCCCCGCGTAGCATAAGAAAGACGCGGAATATCCAGTAGCGCGTGCGCGAGCGCATCCAGTTGCTCTGCGTTAAGATCTTTCGCTTTATGACTTCCCGTTAACCCGACCTGCCAGAGGATCTCCACTCGCAGATAATTGCCAAGTCCTGCCAGAAACGCCTGGTCGAGCAGTAATCCGGCAAACTGACGGTTGCGAAAACGCGGCGACAATAACCGCTCTTTCACTATTTCCGGCGTCAAAATCGGGTCCAGCACATCCGGTCCGACTCGCTGTAAAAACGGATGTATAGCCAGTTGTTCTGCTGTCAACATCTCAATATCGGAGGCGCTATACAGCAGTATCGTTTTGTCGGCAGTTTGCAGTTTTACTCGCAACACCCGCGTGGTCTGTGGCTCTTCGCCAGTATTAACTACTCGCCAGACACCGTAGAGTTGGTTATGGCTATAGAGCGTTAACCCGTCAGAAAAATGGGTCAGCAATGCTTTTCCGCGTGTTTCCACACAGGTAACATGCTGACCAATAAGTTGAGATTGATAAGGTTTTAACTGCGGGAAAGCAAACCAGACATCCGTCAGTGGTTTGCCTTTGATCGCCGCCTCCAGGTTATCCGCTGCGCGGCGGATCTCCGGGCCTTCAGGCATGGGGATTTCCTTTTTTCGTTCTTAGTTCTGCGGGATTATGCTGTGACCACAATCCCTTTTTCGATAAATGCAGATCGTAGCCGGCGGGCGAACGCCAGCGCATGCTCGCCGTCGCCATGTAGGCAGACCGTCTGTGCCGTGACCTTCGCCCACGCACCAGTGATACTTTTGACTCTGCCGTTTTGCACCATCTCCAGCGTTTGTGCCAGCGCCTGTTCTTCGTCTTCAATCAACGCGCCTGGCTGGCTTCGCGGCACCAACGAACCGTCGGCCTGATATCCGCGATCGGCAAACACTTCCTCGCGGGTTTTCAGGCCATATCGCTCTCCTGCACGGATTAGCTCGCTTCCCGCCAGTCCAACGAGAATCAATGTCGGATCACAAGCGTAAACCGCTCTGGCGATGGCGTCTGCCAGTTGTGCGTCTTTAGCAGCCTGGTTATACAACATACCGTGCGGTTTGACATGACGCATTACGCCCCCTTCCACCCGGGCAATCGCAGCCAGCGCGCCAATTTGATACAACGTCTGGGCGTAAACGGCTTCTGGCGGCAGTTGCATCGCGGTGCGACCAAAATTTTCCCTGTCAGGAAAACTCGGATGAGCGCCAATCGCGACACCATTTTTTATCGCTTCACGCACGCAAGTCTGCATAGTTTGCGCATCGCCTGCATGAAATCCACAGGCAATATTGGCTGAGGAAACCAGCGTTAATAGCTCTGCGTCACTGGCGCAGCCTTCGCCCAGATCGGCGTTCAGGTCAATTTTCATTGTGCAATCGCCACGCTAATTGTTCGAAATAACGTTGCTGCTCTTGCCGCGCTTTTAGTGCTTCTTCCAGTGAGCACTGGACAAAATGAATCGGCTGACCGAGGGGAATTTGCGCCAGATGGTACATATCAGCCTCAATGATACAGGCAATACGCGGGTAACCACCGGAGGTTTGCGCGTCGTTCATCAGCACAATCGGCTGCCCGTTATGCGGCACCTGTACCACCCCCGGCAGCAAACCGTGAGATAACAGTTCGCGATCGATGGTGCGTTTTAAAATTTGCCCCTGTAAGCGATAACCCATGCGGTTACTTTGCGGGCTAAGCTGCCAGGGCGAACGCCAGAATGCATCCTGCGAGACGCGATCGAACTCATGATATTCCGGCCCCGGCAAGGCGCGAATCCGGTTGCCCCACAGCAACTGTTTAACACCCTGCGCTTCCATAAAATCACGTTTCGCTTTGCCAATGGGGAGCCTGTCACCATCCTTCAGTAAACGCCCTTCCAGCCCACCAATACCTACTTTCAGATCAGTACTACATGATCCCATCACTGGCGGGACATCAATCCCCCCCGCCACTGCCAGATAGCTACGTACACCATGTTGCGGACGTTTAAGCGTTAAACGCTGACCAGCCCTCACCGGCAAGCGCCAGCCAGTCCACACTGCATTGTCGTCCAGTCGCGCTTCGCAACCTGCCCCAGTCAGCGCAAACCAGCCGTCGCGTTCAAACTCTACCGTTAACTGACCGAGCGTGATCTCCAGTGCAGGAGCGTTCGCGTCATTACCTACCAGCAGGTTAGCAATACGTAGCGCAGGCATATCCAGCGCGCCACAGTGGCTGATACCCGACTGACGAAAACCGTGACGGCCTCCATCCTGCACAGTGGTATACATACCCGCCCGAATAATCTTCAGCATACTCCCTCCTTCTGCGGCACAAAGCGCACGCTGTCTCCAGGACGTAATAAGATAGGTTCGTCACGCGCCGGGTCAAACAGACTGAGCGAGGTATGGCCTATCAACTGCCAGCCACCCGGCGTTGCCACCGGATAAACACCGGTCTGCGATCCGCCAATCCCTACAGAACCAGCCGGAACGAGCAAACGCGGTTCAGCGCGTCTTGGTGTATGTAGTTGTTCTGGCAAGCTCCCGAGATACGGGAAACCTGGTTGAAAACCCAAAAACCAGACCACGTATTCCACAGAGGAGTGCAGTTCAACAACCTGTTTTTCGCTCAACCCACAATGCGCCGCGACCACCGCCAGATCCGGCCCGCCTGCGCCACCATAAACCACCGGAATTTCGATAAAGCGTGACTCCGGTTCCAGTGCTTCGCTCTCCTCCCACCAGCGTTGTAAACGCTCAATGGCATCAAGCGCCAACGACTCCGGCTCCCGCAAAATCACCGTGATATTGTTCATGCCGGGAATGGCTTCCACAACATTCGGCATATCCACCAGACGCTGCGCCAGTCGCCAGATACGTTTCTGGCTGGCCAGCGTGACTGGCGGCTCCAGTTCCAGCACTACCGCTGTTTCACCTAACAGATAACAACGCGCTCGTTGCACTTTCGTTCCCTCTAATAGTTAGTTATGCAGGATTTGGAATATCAATAAAGGTCACATCAAGATCGGTATTTTCATTTAACCATTCGCTCAACGCGCGAATACCGCCGCGTTCGGTGGCATGGTGACCCGCCGCATAAAAATGCAATCCTTGCTCGCGTGCCGAATGAATAGTCTGTTCAGAGACTTCACCTGTAATAAATGCATCCACACCAAAACGCGCGGCGCTATCAATAAAACTTTGCCCGCCGCCCGTGCACCAGGCGACACGCTGTACCACCTCTGGTCCGTTGTCGCCACACCACAGCGGCTTGCGTCCCAGACGCGCTTCAATCCACGAGGCCAGTTCCAGCCCCGGCACAGGCATCGTCAGTTCGCCCCACGGCACCAGTGGTTCGATCTCGCCCATTACCGTAATCCCCAGCAATGCCGCCAGTTGCGCGTTATTGCCAAGCTCCGGATGCGCGTCCAACGGCAGATGCCAGCCATACAGGTTGATATCATTCGCCAACAATGTTTTTAAGCGGTTACGCTTCATACCGCGAATGACTGGCGATTCCCCTTTCCAGAAATAACCATGATGCACAATAACCGCATCAGCGCCCAGGCGTACCGCTTCATCGAGTAGCGCCTGGCTGGCGGTGACACCGGTAACAATTTTTTGCACCGTCTCTTTGCCTTCCACTTGCAAACCATTCGGCGCGTAATCACTTATCGCCGCGCTGTTCAGTTTCTCGTTAATCAGTTGTTCCAGTTCGGTGTTTTTCATCTTCGCGCCTTCTAAATTCTGATAGCTACTCCGTTAACATAGCGTTACCTCGCCTGTTCGTCGATAGCCAATCTTTCGACATATTAAGAAACAAACACATCGCCAAAAGACGCAAATTGTTTATCTCATAACTGCATACTTCATGTATATTTATGCAAACAGACAGCATATTGCATAAATAATCAGATCTGTATCAAGGTTTTAACTTTAAGGAAACACACGCACACCGCGCACTTTCACGTGGTGTCGCATCCAACCGCGGAATTACTATGAATAAACACGCATCACAGCCGCGCGCTATCTACTACGTTGTCGCGCTACAAATCTGGGAATATTTTAGCTTTTACGGCATGCGTGCCCTGCTGATTCTCTATCTCACCAATCAACTGAAATACAACGATACCCACGCTTACGCGTTATTTAGCGCCTACTGTTCGCTGGTGTATGTCACGCCCATTCTTGGAGGATTCCTGGCGGATAAGGTTCTCGGCAACCGCATGGCGGTGATGCTGGGGGCGTTGTTGATGGCGATTGGGCATCTGGTTCTGGGGGCCAGCGAGATCCATCCAACTTTCCTTTATCTCTCACTGGCGATTATTGTTTGCGGTTACGGATTATTTAAGTCCAACGTCAGTTGCCTGCTCGGCGAACTGTATGAGCCAACCGATCCCCGTCGTGATGGCGGTTTCTCGCTGATGTATGCGGCAGGTAATGTGGGATCGATTATCGCCCCCATCGCCTGTGGCTACGCCCAGGAAGAGTACAGCTGGGCGATGGGCTTTGGTCTGGCAGCGGTTGGCATGATCGCGGGTCTGGTTATCTTCTTATGTGGTAATCGTCATTTTGCTCATACCCGTGGTGTTAACAAAGCAGTGCTACGTGCGACAAACTTTCTTCTGCCGAACTGGGGATGGCTGCTGGTTCTGCTGGTGGCAACACCTGCGCTGATTACCGTGTTGTTCTGGAAAGAGTGGTCGGTATACGCCTTAATTGTCGCCACCGTAATTGGTTTGGCGGTACTGGCAAAAATTTATCGCAAAGCAGAAAACCAGAAACAGCGTAAAGAGCTGGGGCTGATTGTGACCCTTACCTTCTTCAGCATGTTGTTCTGGGCCTTCGCACAACAGGGCGGTAGCTCGATTAGCCTTTATATCGACCGCTTCGTTAACCGCGATATTTTCGGTTATACCGTTCCGACCGCTATGTTCCAGTCGATTAATGCCTTCGCAGTCATGTTGTGCGGGGTGTTCCTGGCATGGGTGGTAAAAGAGAGCGTCGCGGGTAATCGTACCGTGCGCATCTGGGGAAAGTTTGCTCTTGGCCTCGGCCTGATGAGCGCCGGATTCTGCATTCTGACCTTAAGCGCCCGCTGGTCTGCAATGTATGGTCACTCTTCTCTGCCACTGATGGTGTTAGGCCTGGCGGTAATGGGCTTTGCCGAACTGTTTATCGACCCGGTTGCCATGTCACAAATTACGCGCATTGAAATTCCTGGTGTGACCGGCGTATTAACCGGGATTTACATGCTGCTTTCTGGCGCGATTGCTAACTATCTGGCGGGGGTGATTGCCGATCAGACATCGCAAGCTTCGTTTGATGCTTCCGGGGCGATCAACTACTCCATCAATGCATATATTGAAGTGTTTGATCAAATCACCTGGGGCGCACTGGCGTGTGTAGGACTGGTGCTGATGATTTGGCTGTATCAGGCGCTAAAATTCAGAAACCGTGCGCTGGCGCTGGAGTCTTAATAAGCCAGTACCGATGCCTGATAAAACGCTCACGCGTTTTATCAGGTCCCTTTCCTCGCTTTTTCATATGCTGCCAGCGTACTCAACCTTGCCTCTTTGTGATCAACTATCGGTTGTGGATAATCCAGCTCCACGCCCGCTTTCTGCGCCCACTTCCACGGTTCATGCACCGCTTTCCCAGGCACATCGTGCAGCTCCGGTAGCCACCGGCGAATAAACTCGCCTTCGCGGTCAAATCTCTCACCTTGCGTTGTCGGGTTGAAAATACGGAAATACGGCGCGGCATCGGTTCCGGTAGAAGCCGCCCACTGCCAGCCACCGTTATTGGCCGCCAAATCACCATCAATCAGTTGCGACATGAAATATCGCTCGCCTTCGCGCCAGTCGATTAGCAAATCTTTCACCAGAAAACTGGCTGTGATCATCCGCAGGCGATTATGCATCCAGCCGGTACTATTAAGCTGACGCATAGCGGCATCGACAATCGGGTATCCCGTTTTGCCTTCCTGCCAGGCCGTTAAATGCGCTGGATTACGCTGCCACTGTACGCGGTCGGTCCAGGTAATAAAGGGGCGATGTTTACACAACGATGGGTGATACGTCATCAGGTGACGGTAAAACTCGCGCCAGATCAGCTCATTAAGCCAGACGCTACCCGGTCCGCCATCCAGCGCCTGCGGCTGTTCCGTCAACAGGCGATGCAAACACTGGCGGGGGGATAATCCCCCAGTTGCCAGGGTGGCGGACAAACGGCTGGTGCCTTCCACAGCAGGAAAATCTCGCTGTTGCTCGTACGGCCCTGCGCCGCTGTGGCAAAAATGGCGTAATTGCGCAATCGCCGCTTTTTCTTCCACTGGGAAATGCGCAGTATCAAAAGACTGACGGGGATAATTCAGCGTAACTGGCGCACCTGGTGCTATAGCCCCGCCAGGGCGCACTTTCGGTGCTGAGACGCACTCCGGCATCCCTTCCCGCAGCCGTTTCAGCCAGGCATTTTTAAACGGCGTAAAGACTTTGTACATCTCGTGATTGCCCGTCATCACCGCGCCAGGCGGCAGGATCACGCCGTCATCAACTCCTTCACACACCACGTTACGCAGCGTTCTCTCAACCTGAGCATCCCGCGCCCGCTCATTCACTTCATATTGATAGTTATAAAACAGACGGGTAACGCGGTTTTCCTCACACACCTGTTTAACCATTTCGACAGTGGCGGCAAAGTCATCCACTTCACGGAATAATAAAGGAATGCCTTTTTTCGCCAGTGCGATTTTCAGCGTATTAAGTTGAGCATTGATAAGTTCAGCCTGACGCGGCGACATGTTATGCGCCGCCCACTGGCGCGGTGTTGCAATAAACAGTGCCAGCACACGTGCAGACGAATTGCGGCAGGCAGCAGCCAGCGCGAGATTATCGTGCAAACGTAAATCCTGGCGAAACCAGGCCAGATGGGTGGTCATAAAACTCCTGCATGGCGCAAGTTAATAACACGCGGCCAAAGTTCGAAATAACGTTGCCCTAAAAGCCAGGCGTCAGGATAAAGCGCCATATAGTGTTTGATACGCATCAGCGGCGCAAGAAGCGGTTGTTCGCCACGGCGATAACTGTCGATAAGCGCCGCCAGTTGCTGGCGTTCTGCACAATCAATATGCGGACGAAAATAACCCTGAACGTGCATCAAAACATTGGTGTGATCGTGTGTGTTGGCAGGTTGAGAAAGCAAAACAATTACACGTTGGCGGTATTCGTCGTAAAAATCGTCCAGATTTTGCCACTGGTGAATATCTGCCACAAACGGGCCAAGTTTGCGGTACTCCGGTTGGGAATGCGCCAGAAATACGAGTTTATAGCGGCTGTGATAATTGTTGAGTGCCCCACGCGTTAGCCCTCGCTCTTTAAGACGGTGTAACTCGTGCAAAGCAAAAATGCGGATAAGGGTGCTGTCATCAAAACGTTGTTGATTCATTACTGCTCCTGAGTGGTTTACAGGAATAAGTTTAGACGGCGTACATAAAAAAACCGCCAGCGTCTCCGCTGGCGGTTTTCAATGTATTCAGAACTTAGCAATCAGTAAAAATCACCCGTTGCCTTCTCGGCCTGATCCATCCACACCGGCTTCTCGCTGGTTTTCGACCAGACGCGGTGCAGGTAGCTGTAAAAGCGGGCGCGGTCTTTCCAGAAAAGCATGAAAGGCAGCGCCAGAACGCCCGCGGCAACTGCACAAGTACGGCGTAAAAAGATAAGCCATGCAGGATATTCTCTGTAGAGTTCCATACTTTTCTCCCCCTTTTGTATCTACCCGGTGAATGGCACCGGCAAAATGAATATGTTTATCTGATGAAAATAGTACCGCCTTTTGTGTAATTTTACTACTCGTCCGACCACTTATTTTTGCTTATTGATGGTTTATTTACATTCATCGTGTAATTAAGTTACACAGAAGTTAAATTAATACTAACCATTAGTTAAGGCGTGGCTTTTGCCATTTTTATACTTTTTTTACACCCCGCCCGCAGATTTTTGCGAAATCTTTGCAGCCAGAATTCTACCCTTCCGGTATCACTTTTAGGCCACTGGAGGTGCACTGTGAGTGCAGGCGTGATAGCCGGCGTGTTGCTGGTGTTTTTATTACTGGGTTATCTGATTTATGCCCTGATCAATGCGGAGGCGTTCTAATGGCTGCGCAAGGGTTCTTACTGATCGCCACGTTTTTACTGGTACTGATGGTGCTGGCGCGCCCTTTAGGCAGCGGGCTGGCGCGGCAGATTAATGACATCCCTCTTCCCGGTACAGCGGGCGTTGAGCGTGTACTCTTTTGCGCACTTGGCGTCTCTGACCGTGAGATGAACTGGAAGCAGTATCTCTGTGCCATTTTCTGCCTGAACATGCTGGGACTGGTGGTGCTGTTTTTTATGTTGCTGGGCCAGCACTATCTGCCACTTAATCCACAGCAGTTGCCGGGGCTGTCGTGGGATCTGGCGCTGAATACCGCCGTCAGCTTTGTCACCAATACCAACTGGCAATCTTATAGCGGTGAAACCACGTTGAGCTATTTCAGCCAGATGGCAGGCTTAACGGTGCAAAACTTTCTTTCTGCCGCCAGCGGGATTGCGGTGATTTTTGCCCTCATCCGTGCGTTTACCCGCCAGAGCATGAGCACACTCGGGAATGCCTGGGTCGATCTG
Organism: Escherichia coli; assembly: GCF_011881725.1. Taxonomy (GTDB): domain Bacteria; phylum Pseudomonadota; class Gammaproteobacteria; order Enterobacterales; family Enterobacteriaceae; genus Escherichia; species Escherichia coli_E. Next base: position 73,025 of record NZ_JAATUR010000017.1, read on the forward strand.
CTACGCATCACGTTGTGGGTATTAGTCCCTGTGGCGTTGCTGATTGCGCTGTTTTTTATTCAACAAGGTGCACTGCAAAACTTTCTACCCTATCAGGCGGTGACGACCGTTGAAGGAGCGCAACAGCTGTTACCAATGGGTCCGGTGGCTTCTCAGGAAGCGATCAAGATGCTCGGCACTAATGGCGGTGGCTTCTTTAATGCCAACTCGTCGCATCCGTTTGAAAACCCAACCGCACTGACCAACTTCGTGCAAATGCTGGCGATTTTCTTGATCCCAACAGCGCTGTGCTTTGCCTTTGGCGAAGTGGCGGGCGATCGCCGCCAGGGGCGCATGTTACTGTGGGCGATGTCGGTGATCTTTGTCATCTGCGTAGGCATGGTGATGTGGGCAGAAGTTCAGGGTAATCCGCATCTGCTGGCGCTCGGCGCGGACAGCAGCATCAATATGGAAGGTAAAGAGAGCCGTTTTGGCGTGCTGGTCAGTAGCTTGTTTGCGGTCGTGACCACAGCGGCTTCCTGTGGCGCGGTGATTGCGATGCATGATTCGTTTACCGCGCTCGGCGGCATGGTACCGATGTGGTTGATGCAAATTGGTGAAGTGGTATTCGGCGGCGTCGGTTCCGGTCTTTACGGCATGATGTTGTTCGTCCTGCTGGCGGTGTTTATTGCCGGACTGATGATTGGTCGTACGCCGGAATATCTGGGTAAAAAAATCGACGTACGCGAGATGAAACTGACTGCACTGGCAATTCTGGTCACCCCGGCACTGGTGCTGATGGGCGCGGCGCTGGCGATGATGACCGATGCCGGACGTAACGCCATGCTCAACCCTGGCCCACACGGTTTTAGCGAAGTGCTGTACGCCGTGTCGTCCGCCGCTAACAACAACGGTAGCGCCTTTGCCGGATTAAGCGCCAACTCTCCGTTCTGGAACTGTTTACTGGCATTTTGCATGTTTGTCGGTCGCTTCGGAGTGATTATTCCGGTAATGGCGATTGCTGGTTCACTGGTGAGTAAAAAGAGCCAACCCGCCAGCTCCGGCACACTGCCAACGCACGGCCCGCTATTTATTGGCCTGTTAATCGGCACCGTGTTGCTGGTTGGCGCACTGACCTTTATCCCTGCCCTGGCGCTTGGTCCGGTGGCGGAATATCTCTCCTGATGATATTGAGTGAGCACTGAATATGAGTCGTAAACAACTGGCGCTATTCGAACCAACACTTGTCGTTCAGGCGCTGAACGAAGCGGTGAAAAAATTAAACCCGCAGGCGCAATGGCGCAATCCGGTGATGTTTATCGTCTGGATCGGCAGTCTGCTGACCACATGTCTTAGCATCACGATGGCAAGCGGCACGATGCCCGGCAATGCGCTATTTAGCGCGGCAATTAGCGGCTGGCTGTGGGTCACGGTGCTGTTTGCTAATTTCGCCGAGGCGCTGGCGGAAGGCCGCAGTAAAGCGCAGGCCAACAGTCTGAAAGGTGTGAAAAAAACCGCCCTTGCCCGCAAGCTGCGCGAACCGAAATATGGCGCTGCGGCAGACAACGTTCCTGCCGATCAACTGCGTAAAGGTGACATCGTGCTGGTCGAAGCAGGCGACATAATCCCCTGCGATGGTGAAGTTATTGAAGGTGGCGCATCGGTCGATGAGAGCGCCATCACCGGGGAATCGGCACCGGTGATCCGTGAATCTGGCGGCGATTTTGCCTCCGTTACTGGCGGCACGCGTATTCTTTCTGACTGGCTGGTGATTGAGTGTAGCGTTAACCCCGGCGAGACATTTCTGGATCGGATGATCGCGATGGTGGAAGGCGCACAGCGACGCAAAACGCCGAACGAGATTGCCCTGACCATTCTCCTGATTGCCCTGACCATCGTATTTTTACTGGCAACCGCCACGCTGTGGCCGTTTTCCGCCTGGGGCGGTAACGCGGTCAGCGTAACAGTACTGGTGGCGCTGTTGGTCTGTCTGATCCCCACCACCATCGGTGGCCTGCTGTCGGCGATCGGCGTCGCCGGGATGAGCCGGATGCTTGGCGCGAATGTGATTGCCACCAGCGGACGGGCGGTTGAAGCGGCGGGTGACGTTGACGTTCTGCTGCTGGATAAAACCGGCACCATCACCCTCGGTAACCGTCAGGCATCGGAGTTTATCCCCGCGCAGGGCGTAGAGGAAAAAACGCTGGCCGACGCCGCACAACTCGCTTCGCTGGCCGATGAAACGCCGGAAGGCCGCAGTATTGTGATCCTCGCCAAGCAACGTTTTAACCTGCGCGAACGCGATGTGCAGTCGCTACACGCCACCTTTGTACCGTTTACTGCGCAAAGCCGGATGAGCGGGATCAACATAGACAACCGTATGATCCGTAAAGGTTCTGTTGATGCTATTCGCCGCCATGTTGAGGCTAACGGTGGTCACTTCCCTGCCGATGTGGATCAAAAAGTCGACCAGGTTGCGCGTCAGGGGGCTACGCCGCTGGTGGTGGTGGAAGGCTCCCGTGTGCTGGGCGTAATTGCACTGAAAGATATCGTTAAAGGCGGCATTAAAGAGCGTTTCGCGCAGCTGCGCAAAATGGGCATTAAAACAGTGATGATCACTGGCGATAACCGTCTGACTGCCGCCGCCATTGCCGCGGAAGCGGGCGTCGATGATTTCCTCGCCGAAGCGACACCGGAAGCCAAGCTGGCGTTGATTCGTCAGTATCAGGCGGAAGGCCGTTTAGTGGCGATGACCGGCGATGGCACCAACGATGCTCCGGCGCTGGCGCAGGCAGATGTTGCGGTAGCGATGAACTCCGGTACTCAGGCGGCGAAAGAAGCAGGCAATATGGTGGATCTCGACTCTAACCCGACCAAGTTGATCGAGGTGGTACACATAGGTAAACAGATGCTGATGACCCGTGGCTCGCTTACCACCTTCAGCATCGCCAATGATGTGGCGAAATACTTTGCCATTATTCCGGCGGCGTTCGCGGCAACCTATCCGCAGCTAAATGCGCTGAACATTATGCGCCTGCACTCGCCCGACTCCGCCATTCTCAGTGCGGTCATTTTCAACGCCTTGATTATCGTCTTTTTAATTCCCCTGGCGTTAAAAGGCGTGAGCTATAAACCGCTAACGGCTTCTGCCATGTTGCGCCGTAACTTATGGATTTACGGTCTGGGTGGACTACTGGTGCCGTTTATCGGTATCAAAGTCATTGATTTATTGCTGACCGTTTGCGGTCTGGTGTGAGGTTTACCATGCGTGGATTACGTCCGGCATTATCGACATTTCTCTTTCTGTTATTGATTACCGGCGGTGTTTACCCGCTGCTGACCACCGCACTGGGGCAATGGTGGTTTCCCTGGCAGGCCAACGGTTCGTTGATTCGTGAAGGTGATACGGTGCGCGGCTCGGCATTAATCGGGCAGAGTTTTACCGGCAACGGCTATTTTCATGGTCGCCCGTCGGCAACGGCTGAAATGCCCTATAATCCTCAGGCTTCTGGCGGGAGCAATCTGGCAGTCAGTAACCCGGCGCTGGATAAACAGATAGCCGCACGCGTTGCCGCATTGCGGGCCGCTAACCCGGATGCCAGCACGAGCGTTCCGGTTGAACTGGTGACGGCGTCGGCAAGCGGGCTGGACAATAATATCACCCCGCAAGCGGCGGCATGGCAGATCCCACGCGTGGCGAAAGCGCGTAATCTCAGCGTTGAACAGCTCACGCAGCTGATCGCAAAATACAGCCAACAACCGCTGGTGAAATATATCGGCCAGCCGGTCGTCAACATTGTTGAACTCAATCTGGCGCTGGATAAACTTGATGAATAACGAACCCTTACGTCCCGACCCTGACCGTCTGCTGGAACAAACTGCCGCACCGCATCGGGGGAAGCTCAAAGTTTTTTTTGGTGCCTGCGCGGGCGTCGGGAAAACCTGGGCGATGCTGGCAGAAGCCCAGCGACTGCGGGCGCAAGGGCTGGATATTGTGGTTGGCGTGGTAGAAACCCACGGGCGGAAAGATACCGCAGCAATGCTGGAAGGGCTGGCTGTTCTGCCGCTAAAACGCCAGGCATACCGTGGGCGGCATATCAGCGAGTTTGATCTCGATGCCGCCCTCGCCCGCCGTCCGGCGCTGATCTTAATGGACGAACTGGCGCACAGCAATGCGCCAGGTTCCCGTCATCCCAAACGCTGGCAGGACATTGAAGAGCTGCTGGAAGCAGGCATTGATGTTTTCACTACCGTCAACGTTCAGCATCTCGAAAGCCTGAACGATGTGGTCAGTGGCGTGACCGGAATTCAGGTGCGGGAAACCGTGCCCGATCCTTTTTTCGATGCCGCTGACGACGTAGTGCTGGTGGACTTGCCCCCGGACGATCTGCGCCAGCGGCTGAAAGAAGGCAAAGTCTACATTGCCGGGCAGGCGGAACGCGCCATTGAACATTTTTTCCGCAAAGGCAATCTGATCGCCCTGCGCGAACTGGCGCTGCGCCGCACTGCCGATCGCGTAGATGAACAAATGCGCGCCTGGCGGGGGCGTCCTGGCGAAGAGAAAGTCTGGCACACGCGCGACGCGATCCTTTTATGCATCGGGCATAACACTGGCAGCGAAAAACTGGTCCGTGCGGCGGCGCGGCTGGCCTCACGGCTGGGGAGTGTCTGGCACGCGGTGTATGTTGAAACCCCTGCCCTGCACCGCTTACCGGAGAAAAAACGCCGGGCAATTCTCAGTGCCTTACGTCTGGCGCAGGAGTTAGGCGCAGAGACAGCAACGCTTTCTGATCCAGCAGAAGAGAAAGCGGTTGTGCGTTATGCCCGTGAACATAATCTCGGCAAAATTATTCTCGGTCGCCCCGCCTCTCGCCGCTGGTGGCGTCGGGATACTTTTGCTGACCGACTGGCGCGCATCGCCCCCGATCTCGATCAGGTGCTGGTTGCGCTTGATGATCCACCCGCCCGCACTGTTAATAACGCACCGGATAGCCGCTCTTTTAAAGACAAGTGGCGGGTACAGATTCAGGGATGCGTGGTTGCCGCCGCGCTATGCGCCGTTATCACCTTAATTGCCATGCAGTGGTTGATGGCGTTTGATGCCGCCAACCTGGTGATGCTGTATTTGTTGGGCGTGGTGGTGGTCGCGCTATTTTATGGACGCTGGCCTTCGGTGGTCGCTACCGTCATTAATGTAGTGAGTTTCGATCTCTTTTTTATTGCCCCACGCGGCACGCTCGCCGTCTCTGATGTGCAATATTTGCTGACCTTCGCGGTGATGTTAACCGTCGGACTGGTAATCGGGAACCTCACTGCTGGCGTGCGTTATCAGGCACGGGTAGCCCGTTACCGTGAGCAACGCACACGACACTTATATGAAATGTCAAAAGCTCTGGCAGTGGGCCGCAGCCCACAGGATATCGCCGCCACCAGCGAACAATTTATTGCCTCCACGTTTCACGCCCGCAGTCAGGTATTGCTCCCTGATGACAATGGCAAATTGCAGCCGTTGACGCATCCACAAGGAATGACGCCGTGGGACGATGCCATCGCGCAGTGGAGTTTTGATAAAGGCCTGCCTGCTGGCGCGGGCACCGATACTTTACCCGGCGTGCCGTACCAGATTTTGCCGTTAAAAAGCGGCGAGAAAACCTACGGACTGGTGGTGGTGGAACCGGGGAATCTGCGCCAGTTGATGATCCCGGAACAACAGCGCCTGCTGGAGACGTTTACGCTGTTAGTCGCCAATGCCCTTGAGCGGCTGACGCTGACGGCCAGCGAAGAGCAGGCGCGGATGGCAAGCGAACGTGAGCAGATCCGCAACGCCTTGCTGGCGGCGCTTTCGCATGATTTACGCACTCCGCTTACGGTGTTGTTTGGTCAGGCAGAAATCTTAACGCTCGATCTGGCGAGCGAGGGATCGCCTCACGCCCGCCAGGCCAGCGAGATCCGTCAGCATGTGCTGAACACTACCCGACTGGTGAATAATTTGCTCGATATGGCGCGAATTCAGTCCGGCGGCTTTAATTTGAAGAAAGAGTGGTTAACGCTGGAAGAAGTGGTCGGCAGCGCACTGCAAATGCTGGAACCCGGTTTATCGTCGCCCATCAACCTTTCTTTGCCAGAACCGCTGACCTTAATCCACGTTGACGGGCCACTGTTTGAACGGGTGCTGATTAATCTGTTGGAGAACGCGGTGAAATACGCGGGTGCGCAGGCCGAAATTGGTATCGATGCTCACGTTGAGGGCGATACGCTACTACTGGATGTCTGGGATAACGGCCCCGGTCTTCCGCAAGGCCAGGAGCAGACGATTTTCGATAAGTTTGCTCGTGGGAATAAAGAGTCGGCAGTACCGGGCGTCGGGCTTGGGCTGGCAATTTGTCGGGCGATTGTGGATGTACACGGCGGCACGATTACCGCATTCAACCGACCAGAAGGTGGCGCCTGTTTTCGTGTTACACTTCCCCAGCAAACTGCTCCTGAACTTGAAGAATTTCATGAGGATATGTGACAAACGTTCTGATTGTTGAAGATGAACAAGCTATTCGTCGTTTTCTGCGTACGGCGCTGGAGGGCGACGGTATGCGCGTCTTTGAAGCCGAAACGCTGCAACGAGGACTGCTGGAAGCGGCGACCCGTAAGCCAGATTTGATTATTCTCGATCTCGGCCTGCCCGATGGCGATGGGATTGAGTTTATCCGCGACCTGCGCCAGTGGAGCGCGGTGCCGGTGATTGTGCTTTCCGCACGTAGTGAAGAGAGCGACAAAATCGCCGCACTGGATGCCGGAGCTGATGATTATTTGAGTAAGCCGTTTGGCATAGGCGAATTGCAGGCCCGTTTGCGCGTCGCTTTACGCCGCCACTCTGCTACCACCGCGCCCGATCCGGTGGTTACGTTTTCCGATGTGACCATTGATTTAGCCGCCCGGGTGATTCACCGGGGAGAGGAAGAGGTGCATCTCACGCCGATTGAGTTCCGCCTGCTGGCAGTGCTGCTGAATAACGCCGGAAAAGTGCTTACTCAGCGCCAGCTACTCAACCAGGTATGGGGACCAAACGCGGTCGAACACAGCCACTATTTGCGTATTTATATGGGGCATCTGCGACAAAAACTGGAACAAGACCCCGCCCGACCTCGCCATTTCATTACTGAAACTGGGGTTGGATATCGGTTTATGCTTTAGGGGAATAAATTGCCGGATGCGGTATGAATGCCTTATCTGGCCGACAAAATCGCGCAAATTCAGTATATTGCACCATCCTCGTAGGCCTGATAAGCGTAGCGCATCAGGCAATTCTGTGTTTGCCATAAGTAAAAAAGGGCGATCTTCCGACCGCCCTTCTTTCTTACTTTATGCGATTACGCGTTTTTCAGAACTTCGCTAACAATCTCAACCGCTTCTTTCTCGATCTGCTTGCGGTGTTCTTCACCAAGGAAGCTTTCACAGTAGATCTTATATGCGTCTTCCGTGCCTGACGGACGGGCGGCGAACCAGCCGTTGTCAGTCATCACTTTCAGACCGCCAATAGAAGCACCGTTGCCCGGTGCAGCAGTCAGGCGCGCGGTAATCGGGTCGCCTGCCAGGGTGCTGGCGCTCACCATTTCTGGAGACAGCTTAGACAATGCCGCTTTTTGTGCGGAAGTCGCGGCTGCCTGCAAACGGTTGTAGCTCGGCGCACCAAAGCGTTTTGCCAGTTCGTTGTAGTGTTCCTGCGGGTTCTTACCGGTAACAGCAGTGATTTCCGCCGCCAGCAGACACATAATGATGCCGTCTTTATCGGTGGACCACGGCGTGCCGTCGAAACGCAGGAAGGAAGCCCCGGCGCTCTCTTCGCCGCCAAAGCCGAAACTGCCGTCGAACAGACCATCAACAAACCATTTGAAACCTACCGGGACTTCTACCAGCTTACGGCCCAAATCGTTGACCACACGGTCGATCATCGCAGATGAAACCAGCGTTTTACCGACAGCAACATCTTTGCCCCACTGCGGACGATGCTGGAACAGGTAGTTGATTGCCACCGCCAGGTAGTGGTTCGGATTCATCAAACCTGCCGGAGTGACGATACCGTGACGGTCATAATCCGGGTCGTTAGCAAACGCCAGATCGAACTTATCACGCAGCGCCAGCAGGCCCGCCATCGCACACTCGGAGGAGCAGTCCATACGGATCGCGCCGTCTTTATCGAGGTGCATAAAGCGGAAGGTTTGATCGACCTGATCGTTAACAATGGTCAGGTTGAGGTTGTAATACTCGCCAATACGCTTCCAGTATTCGATACCGGAACCGCCCAGCGGATCGACACCCAGCTTCAGGCCCGCTTTCTGAATCGCCGCCATATCGACGATATCGGCCAGACCTTCCACAAACGGCTGCACCAGATCCTGCTCTTTCACATGACCGGATGCCATCGCTTCGTCGAGGGAGATACGCTTCACGCCTTTCAGGCCATCGGCCATCAGTGCGTTGGCGCGATCTTCCACCACTTTGGTGACGTTAGTATCAGCCGGGCCACCATTTGGCGGATTGTATTTGATACCACCATCTTCCGGCGGGTTATGGGACGGTGTAATCACGATACCATCTGCCAACGGGCCACCTTTTTTATTGTGAACCAGAATGGCATTGGAAACGGCAGGCGTCGGAGTGAAACCATTGTTTTCCTGCACAATAACGTCTACACCGTTCGCCGCCAGCACTTCCAGTACGGAAATGAATGCAGGTTCGGACAGGGCATGGGTATCTTTACCCACATAGCAAGGGCCAGTGATGCCGTTTTTCGCACGTTCTTCAGCAATTGCCTGAGCGATCGCCAGAATGTGCGGCTCGTTAAAGCTGTGGCGCGCTGCACTGCCACGGTGACCGGAAGTACCGAATTTCACCGCGTGCTCCGCATTCCCTGCTTCTGGTTTCAGTACATAATATTGCGCCGTCAGTTGGGCGACGTTAATCAAATCACTCTGTTGTGCAGGTTGGCCTGCACGATTGTGGATTGCCATTGCTTTGTCCTTTATCTGCAACGTTGCTTTAAATTGTCCCGCAAACCTTTTCAATCAATTCCGCCGGGAATTGCATTGACTGCATGATGTGTTCAATCATGCTGCATTTACGGCCAGTGTTAGTGTTGGTGATCACCCAATACGGCGTGCCTGGCACATGCTTCGGCTTGGTCTGATTCCCATTTTTCAACAGTGTTTGTTCATCTGCTGCAAAGTAAACGCGCGTGCGACCGTGCAACGATTCCGTTGCTTCGGCAAACGCCTGGGCGTCAAGAGAATATAGTGTAGACAACAGCAGCATAAAGCGATTGACCGCTCGCTTTTGCTCTGCGTATTCGTCTGAAAGCAGAAGTTCACGCATTGCGCGAACCTTGTCTTTAATCGTTTTGACCGGCTTCGCTTCGACGATAGCAGGTGACGCAACGCGAACCTCTTTCGTCACCGGAGCAGCAGGCTGTGATGCGGCGGAAAATTTCAACATACGCCGTAAAATGTCGGATGCACTCTCGCCGATATGCTTAGTGTGGCTGGCAATATAGCTGTAGAGTTCATCATCAACTTCAATCGTTTTCATCTTAATCCAGTGCGGTGTCTTAGCTGAATACAAGTCGCCAGGAGTATATGAATAAATCCCGGCAGCGGATAGCGTCAAGCCTGGCTTGCAGAAAAACTCGGATTAAACCTTATTTGTTGCAGCCCTGTGGCACAATGGTCAACATAATACCCTAACCCAACTACACGAAAAAAAGAACTTTGCCATGAAATTGAATATCCGCGCGCAATCTGCACAAAACCAGCATAATAATTATCCCATTGTCCTCGTCCACGGTCTGTTTGGTAGCCTTGACAACCTCGGCGTGCTGGCTCGCGATCTGGTAAACGATCACCATATCATCCAGGTTGATATGCGTAACCACGGACTTTCGCCACGCGATCCACACATGAATTACCCGGCGATGGCCCAGGATCTTGTTGATACCCTGGATGCGCAGCATATTGATAAAGCGATATTTATCGGACACTCAATGGGCGGTAAAGCGGTAATGGCGCTCACCGCGCTGGCTCCCGATCGTATCGATAAACTGGTAGCGATCGATATCGCGCCGGTCGACTATCACGTACGCCGCCACGATGAAATTTTCGCGGCCATCAACGCAGTCAGTGAATCTGACGCTCAAACACGCCAGCAAGCAGCGACAATAATGCGCCAGCATCTTAATGAAGAAGGGGTGATTCAGTTTCTACTGAAATCTTTTGTTGACGGGGAGTGGCGCTTTAACGTGCCAGTATTATGGGATCAGTATCCACATATTGTTGGCTGGGAGAAAATTCCGGCATGGAACCACCCTGCGCTGTTTATTCCTGGCGGCAATTCCCCGTATGTTACTGAACAGTATCGTGATGATTTGCTCGCGCAATTCCCACAAGCTCGGGCGCATGTGATTGCAGGCGCGGGACATTGGGTACACGCAGAAAAACCGGATGCTGTGCTGCGGGCTATCCGTCGCTATCTTAATGATTAACCCAACTGATTAAAAACCCAGCGTCCGTGCGGCATTCCGCGCGTGGGCGTTGGCGAGACTCCTCACGCTGTTGTATTATGGCGGGCTATCCATCCGGGCAGGCGCCTGGCTGATTGTTTCCCCCGAAGTCACCAAGATCATGGCCAAAGAACAAACGGACCGTACGACATTAGATCTGTTCGCGCACGAGCGTCGACCGGGACGACCGAAAACCAATCCGCTTTCGCGCGATGAACAGCTGCGTATTAATAAACGCAACCAGCTAAAACGCGACAAAGTACGTGGCCTTAAGCGTGTCGAACTGAAGCTGAACGCGGAAGCTGTCGAGGCGCTGAACGAGCTGGCAGAGTCGCGCAATATGAGCCGCAGCGAACTGATCGAAGAGATGTTGATGCAGCAACTGGCGGCGCTGCGTAGTCAGGGCATCGTTTAAATTTCCACTTTCATGTAGCACAGTGTGCAGTCCTGCTCGTTTGCTGATTCCGCAAGACTGCCTGTTCTGCTATGATTGCCTTTATCCGTGGGCAATTTTCCACCCCCATTTCAATAAGTTTCAAGAGGTTATTTCACTCATGGCTATCACTGGCATCTTTTTCGGCAGCGACACCGGTAATACCGAAAATATCGCAAAAATGATTCAAAAACAGCTTGGTAAAGACGTTGCCGATGTCCATGACATTGCAAAAAGCAGCAAAGAAGATCTGGAAGCTTATGACATTCTGCTGCTGGGCATCCCAACCTGGTATTACGGCGAAGCGCAGTGTGACTGGGATGACTTTTTCCCGACTCTCGAAGAGATTGATTTCAATGGTAAACTGGTTGCGCTGTTTGGTTGTGGCGACCAGGAAGATTACGCCGAATATTTCTGCGACGCATTAGGCACCATCCGCGACATCATTGAACCGCGCGGTGCAACTATCGTTGGTCACTGGCCAACTGCGGGCTACCATTTCGAAGCGTCAAAAGGTCTGGCAGATGATGACCACTTTGTCGGTCTGGCTATCGACGAAGACCGTCAGCCGGAACTGACCGCTGAACGTGTAGAAAAATGGGTAAAACAAATTTCTGAAGAACTGCATCTCGACGAAATTATCAATGCCTGATGTACTGCGGCGTAGACTCGTGTCTACGCCGTATTAATAGATAACGCCAATCAAAATAATTGCTACAAATTTGTAACTTTTGCCTGTGTGCCTGTACAATGTTCCAGTATTGAAGTGGCGTTGCCAACGTAAATGTAAGCTATGCCACGTTTTTATTAACAATATTTGCCAGGGACTTGTGGTTTTCATTTAGGCATGGCAATTCTATAATGATACGCATTATCTCAAGAGCAAATTCTGTCACTTCTTTTAATGAAGTGAACCGCTTAGTAACAGGACAGATTCCGCATGACTGATAACAATACCGCCCTAAAGAAAGCTGGCCTGAAAGTAACGCTTCCTCGCTTAAAAATCCTGGAAGTTCTTCAGGAGCCGGACAACCATCACGTCAGTGCGGAAGATTTATACAAACGTCTGATCGATATGGGTGAAGAAATTGGTCTGGCTACGGTTTATCGCGTACTGAACCAGTTTGACGACGCTGGTATCGTCACCCGCCACAATTTTGAAGGCGGTAAATCTGTATTTGAACTGACACAGCAACATCACCACGATCACCTGATCTGCCTCGACTGCGGCAAGGTTATCGAATTTAGTGATGATTCCATCGAAGCGCGTCAGCGTGAAATCGCCGCAAAACATGGAATTCGCCTGACTAACCATAGTCTCTATCTTTACGGTCACTGCGCTGAAGGCGATTGCCGCGAAGATGAACATGCGCACGAAGGCAAATAAGCCAGCCTGAATAAGAAAAGCCAACCTACGGGTTGGCTTTTTATACCAGGGAAATAAGAAAACGCGAGAGTTACAGCTCTCACTTATTTGTTATTACTGCGAATTTCCTGCCAGACCTTATCGCAATCGGCTTTAACCGCCTGGTCATTACCGGCTTGCGTTGCCTGAATGCACCGCTGATAATCCAGCACGCGGACACTTTCTTGCTCGGCAAATTGCTGATGTTGTTTCTCTTTCTTCAGCACATC
>NZ_JAATUR010000018.1 GCF_011881725.1 Escherichia coli
ATTCAAATTTAATTTACGGATCTTCATCACATAAAATATTTTTTTCGATATCTAAAATAAATCGCGAAGCACAGGGGTTTCTGGTTGTAGCCCTTATCTGAATCGATTCGATTGTGGACGACGATTCAAAAATACATCTGGCACGTTGAGATGTTAACAATAATAAGGAGGTAGCAAGTGACCATTGCTATTGTTATAGGCACACATGGTTGGGCTGCAGAGCAGTTGCTTAAAACGGCAGAGATGCTGTTAGGCGAGCAGGAAAACGTTGGCTGGATCGATTTTGTTCCTGGTGAAAATGCAGAAACGCTAATCGAAAAGTACAACGCTCAGTTGGCAAAACTCGACACCGCTAAAGGCGTGCTGTTTCTCGTTGATACATGGGGAGGCAGTCCGTTCAATGCTGCCAGCCGCATTGTCGTCGACAAAGAGCATTATGAAGTGATCGCAGGTGTTAACATTCCTATGTTAGTGGAAACGTTAATGGCTCGTGATGATGACCCAAGCTTCGACGAGCTGGTAGCACTGGCCGTAGAGACGGGCCGCGAAGGTGTGAAAGCACTGAAAGCGAAACCCGTTGAAAAGGCAGCTCCAGCCCCCAACGCAGCGGCACCGAAAGCGGCCCCTGCTCCGGCAAAACCGATGGGACCAAACGACTATATGGTAATTGGCCTCGCGCGTATCGACGACCGTCTGATTCACGGTCAGGTCGCCACCCGCTGGACCAAAGAAACTAATGTCTCCCGTATCATCGTTGTTAGTGACGAAGTGGCTGCGGATACCGTTCGTAAGACACTGCTCACCCAGGTTGCTCCTCCCGGCGTAACAGCGCATGTAGTTGATGTCGCCAAAATGATTCGCGTCTACAACAACCCGAAATATGCGGGCGAACGTGTAATGCTGTTATTTACCAACCCGACAGATGTTGAGCGTCTCGTTGAAGGCGGCGTGAAAATCACCTCAGTCAACGTCGGCGGTATGGCATTCCGTCAGGGCAAAACCCAGGTGAATAACGCGGTTTCGGTTGATGAAAAAGATATCGAAGCATTCAAGAAACTGAATGCACGCGGTATTGAGCTGGAAGTCCGTAAAGTTTCCACCGATCCGAAACTGAAAATGATGGATCTGATCAGCAAAATCGATAAGTAACGTATTGTGTTGATTATCAATCAGTTTTCACACTTAAGTCTTACGTAAACAGGAGAAGTACAATGGAGATTACCACTCTTCAAATTGTGCTGGTATTTATCGTAGCCTGTATCGCAGGTATGGGATCAATCCTCGATGAATTTCAGTTTCACCGTCCGCTAATCGCGTGTACCCTCGTGGGTATCGTTCTTGGGGATATGAAAACCGGTATTATTATCGGTGGTACCCTGGAAATGATCGCTCTGGGCTGGATGAACATCGGTGCAGCTGTTGCACCAGACGCTGCCCTGGCTTCCATCATTTCTACCATTCTGGTTATTGCGGGTCATCAAAGCATCGGTGCCGGTATCGCGCTGGCAATCCCGCTGGCAGCAGCAGGCCAGGTACTAACCATTATCGTTCGTACTATTACCGTTGCGTTCCAGCACGCTGCGGATAAGGCTGCTGATAACGGCAACCTGACCGCGATTTCCTGGATCCACGTTTCTTCTCTGTTCCTGCAAGCAATGCGCGTGGCTATTCCGGCCGTAATCGTTGCGCTGTCTGTTGGTACCAGTGAAGTTCAGAACATGCTGAACGCCATTCCGGAAGTGGTAACCAATGGTCTGAATATCGCCGGTGGCATGATCGTGGTGGTTGGTTATGCGATGGTTATCAACATGATGCGTGCTGGCTACCTGATGCCGTTCTTCTATCTCGGCTTCGTAACCGCAGCATTCACCAACTTTAACCTGGTTGCTCTGGGTGTGATTGGTACTGTTATGGCAGTGCTCTACATCCAACTTAGCCCGAAATACAACCGCGTAGCCGGTGCGCCTGCTCAGGCTGCTGGTAACAACGATCTCGATAACGAACTGGACTAACAGGTGAGCGAAATGGTTGATACAACTCAAACTACCACCGAGAAAAAACTCACTCAAAGTGATATTCGTGGCGTCTTCCTGCGTTCTAACCTCTTCCAGGGTTCATGGAACTTCGAACGTATGCAGGCTCTGGGTTTCTGCTTCTCTATGGTACCGGCGATTCGTCGCCTCTACCCTGAGAACAACGAAGCTCGTAAACAAGCTATTCGCCGTCACCTGGAGTTCTTTAACACTCAGCCGTTCGTGGCTGCGCCGATTCTCGGCGTAACGCTGGCGCTGGAAGAACAACGTGCTAATGGCGCAGAGATCGACGACGGTGCTATCAACGGTATCAAAGTCGGTCTGATGGGGCCGCTGGCTGGTGTGGGTGACCCGATCTTCTGGGGTACGGTACGCCCAGTATTTGCAGCGCTGGGGGCTGGTATCGCGATGAGCGGCAGCTTGTTAGGTCCGCTGCTGTTCTTCATCCTGTTTAACTTGGTGCGTCTGGCAACCCGTTACTACGGCGTAGCGTATGGTTACTCCAAAGGTATCGATATCGTTAAAGATATGGGTGGCGGCTTCCTGCAAAAACTGACGGAAGGGGCGTCTATTCTCGGCCTGTTTGTCATGGGGGCATTGGTTAACAAGTGGACACATGTCAACATCCCGCTGGTTGTCTCTCGCATTACTGACCAGACGGGCAAAGAACACGTTACCACTGTCCAGACTATTCTTGACCAGTTAATGCCCGGCCTGGTGCCACTACTGCTGACCTTCGCCTGTATGTGGCTGCTGCGCAAAAAAGTGAATCCGCTGTGGATCATCGTTGGCTTCTTCGTCATCGGTATCGCTGGTTACGCTTGCGGCCTGCTGGGACTGTAAGACTGTTGTACACTACCGGGGCCTTTTGGCCCCGTTTTTTTATCTGGAGGATTAATGACAATCACGGAACTGGTACTGATTCTGTTCATCGCTGCACTGCTTGCCTTTGCGATATACGATCAGTTCATTATGCCCCGCCGCAACGGCCCCACCCTGCTGGCAATCCCTTTGCTGCGGCGCGGTCGCATCGACAGCGTTATCTTCGTCGGGCTGATTGTCATTCTTATCTACAATAATGTGACCAGTCATGGCGCACAAATTACCACCTGGTTATTAAGTGCTCTGGCGCTAATGGGTTTTTATATATTCTGGATCCGCGTACCGAAAATCATCTTCAAACAGAAAGGTTTTTTCTTCGCCAATGTCTGGATTGAATATAGCCGGATTAAAGCGATGAACTTATCGGAAGATGGTGTTTTGGTCATGCAATTAGAACAGCGTCGGTTGTTAATCCGCGTTAGAAATATCGACGACCTGGAAAAAATATATAAACTTCTTGTTTCCACTCAATAAGTTATGATCTTAGCCAAAGCTATGTTGAGTGTATTTTTAATAACCAGACATAGCTTAGGCTATATTATCTCTTCGATAGTTTGTTATTTATTTTAACGTTTCATTGATATATAAATCTAAATGAAAATCGTTATCAATAAAACAATGAAATAATATTTTCACCCATTGTTTTATATTCTCAAAATATGTTAAGGTTGCGCCCTCATTTGGGGAGTAGCCGATTTCCAGACTCCGGAAATGTACGTGTCAACATACTCGTTGCAAAACGTGGCGCGTACGGACTGAGCATTTTCAGTCAGGCGAGACCATATGCACATCAATCGCTATGCCTGCATGAGCGCGTCTTGTCGTTCATGTGTGCATGTTTGCGGGGGGCGAAGATGTGTTTTATGGATACCCCGGTCAGGACGTTGTCATGAATATCACTGCTACTGTTCTTCTTGCTTTTGGTATGTCGATGGATGCCTTCGCTGCATCAATCGGTAAAGGTGCCACCCTCCATAAACCGAAATTTTCTGAAGCCCTGCGAACCGGCCTTATTTTTGGTGCCGTCGAAACTCTGACGCCGCTGATTGGCTGGGGTATGGGCATGCTGGCTAACCGCTTTGTCCTCGAATGGAACCACTGGATCGCATTCATCCTGCTGATATTCCTCGGCAGTAGAATGATTATTGAGGGTTTTCGCGGTGGAGATGATGAAGATGAAGAGCCGCGCCGCCGTCATGGCTTCTGGCTGCTGGTGACTACCGCGATTGCCACCAGTCTGGATGCGATGGCTGTTGGTGTTGGTTTGGCCTTTCTGCAAGTCAACATTATCGCAACCGCGCTGGCTATTGGTTGTGCAACGTTGATTATGTCAACATTAGGGATGATGATTGGCCGCTTTATCGGTCCGATCCTCGGGAAAAAAGCGGAAATTCTTGGCGGACTGGTGCTGATTGGCATCGGCGTCCAGATCCTCTGGACGCACTACCACGGTTAATTTGTTCGCTGCCAGAGGTGAATATTAAAGTCCGTCTGGCAGTCGAATACTTCTTTTGCCGCTAACGTTTGCCAGACATCTGGCTTCGCACGCCAGGCGAACGGCGTCATCTGTAACAATGCGACAGCTTCATCACCGCGAAGACGCATCGGATACCGCAATGCATCGCTCTGCTGTAATGCAAAACCC
This sequence comes from Escherichia coli, assembly GCF_011881725.1. Taxonomy (GTDB): domain Bacteria; phylum Pseudomonadota; class Gammaproteobacteria; order Enterobacterales; family Enterobacteriaceae; genus Escherichia; species Escherichia coli_E. Next base: position 4,561 of record NZ_JAATUR010000018.1, read on the forward strand.
TCCAGTTGTTCAGTATGGGGGGCATGCAGAAGTACTTCGTCGTAAATCAGCCCTTTCAACTCCATTAAATGTCGTGGCCCTGGGGTAACGGTAATTACCCACCCGCCTGGTTTGACGACACGCGCTAACTCTTCTGCTTTACATGGCGCGTAGATGCGAATAATGGCGTCCATACTGGCATCTGCAAAAGGCAGACGGTGGCTGGAAGCGACACAAAAGGTAACCTGCTGATAGCGTTTCGCCGCAGCTTTAATTGCGACCTTAGAGACATCAAGACCAAAGGTTGTCACTTCTGGCAATGCATCTGCAAAAGCATGAGTGTAATACCCTTCCCCACAACCAATATCCAGTACCGCTGTTGCGTGCTCATTAAGACATCCACGCAATTGATCGACCATCGCATCACGAAGCGGTTGGTAATGACCGGCATCTAAAAAAGCGCGTCGGGCCTGCATCATTTCCGCGCTGTCGCCCGGATCGCGGGATCGTTTATATTGAACGGGCAACAGATTGACGTATCCCTCTTTCGCCATATCAAATTGATGCCGCTGGGGGCAGATATAGCTGTTTTTTTCAAGCGATAGAGGTTGATGGCAAAGTGGACAGGAAAACGACATGAAAACTCCGGCAGGATACTAAATGCCGCAAGTGTAACGCGAATCGCGCTACGGGCAAATATTCGAAGGCCAGATACAGTCATTTAACAAAGTAAAAAGCCTCGCTTTTTGGACGAGGCTTTATAGCGGGATTGAAGTGCGTTAACACTTCAGATCAGTGAATTCGATCAGATAGCGGTTACGTTAACAGCTGCCGGACCTTTCTGGCCGTCCTGAATTTCGAACTCAACGTTCTGGCCTTCGGCCAGAGTTTTGAAACCATTACCCTGGATAGCGGAGAAGTGTACGAACACATCTTTGCTGCCATCAGCCGGAGTAATGAAACCAAAACCTTTAGACTCGTTGAACCACTTAACCTGACCTTTAATCTTTGCCATTTGCAAAATTCCTTAGATTGTTTTCTTCGCCCGCAGGCATTACAGAGATAAAACTGACACATTACTGCTTGAGGCACTAATATAAGGTTCGGCAGAGAAGCGGTATTCAACGACAACGTGTTTACTCAGGACTTCTTTACTGAAAATGCCACACATAAACAGAACTGTACCTCGTTTAACCCAAAGCTGTTATCACATACAACGTTAATTATGGCAAGCCATTTTTAAACATGTCTCGATCAGCTGCACAAATCTCGATACGCCTTCCACTTTTTTGCACATTTATGCAACGAAATGCGTGTCGATATATCGAGACACTTAAGCATACCAGTACAAACAGATGCCTGATCTGATATGTTTTCTACCTTAGTTCAATAAGTTCTAATCATCCAGATCAGAAATACAATTTAATTACGCAATGTGTGTGATATCACTTTTTATACTATGTAATGATAAAGTATTATATAACTTTATCTCATAAAACAGTTAGTTAACAACATACGCAGGCGCAACACTGAAAGTACATACAAAGCTTATTAATAATGTAAAATAAGAAAAAATGATGAATGATAAAAAATGAGGAGAGAAACGTTTCGCTTATAACCGATGCTATAATTAATCACTATTCCGATGCAAACATCCCACTAATCCGTTACAAGAAATAACTTTTTCTGATGCCTAAATCGATAAATAAATAACAGGATAAATAATCAAAATCCAATAAAAGATTATTTTGAATCAATTGCATCATTATAGTGCAGGTAAGAATGATGAGATGAGTAACCCATCAACATAGGGTTACTCAAATTGCGGGAAGGATTACCGTTCTGCTACCAGACGAATAATATCTTCATCTTCACCTGTTTTTTGGTTCACAGTAACCTTTGCATCCGTTTTTTCAGGTTCGTTAGCTTCGCACAAGCGGCGTAACAGTACATTCTGCCGTTTTTGCTGTTCCAGCAATGCCTCAAGCAGTTCAATCTGTTCGTTAGTCCGGGAACTGGCTCGATTGATGAAAAACCACAAGATGAGTCCAATAATGAGAACCACTACCGATACAACAAAAGACGCAATGTTCATCACGCCTGAATTTACAACTTCGTTCATTTAACCACCTCTAAGTAGAGGCGCCATTTTACCACTGCTACGCAGGAAGGAAATCTAGTGTTGAAAAAATGATATCACCACGGGATAAACTGATTGATGGCACAAATTCCGCTGAAAAGTTGCACATCCTGATCACACATTATGTTGAATACCTGCACCCATAGCAGCAAGCAAGTCAGCACAACGACAACCAGAACGACCCATCGATACTTTTTCACTCCAATCTCCGTTTAACCTAACTTCTTCCTTTAAACTAACATGCCTTAGTTAAACAACGCCTAACCATGTCGATATTCGTGCTTTTTCGGAATGATACGCTTGCTTCAGTTCATATTGCCGCTACGATTAAAGCAAACAAAAAGAGAAGAGGTCGTAATGCGATTCATTATTCGCACAATTATTTTGATAGCACTGGTATGGACAGGATTATTACTCAGCGGATATGGCGTTCTGATTGGAAGCAAGGAAAATGCTGCAGAGTTAGGACTGCAATGCACATATCTCACCGCCCGAAGCACAAGCACAGTGCAATATCTGCATACTAAAAGTGGATTTTTGGGGATTACAGATTGCCCGCTGCTACGTAAAAGCAATGTCGTCGTCGATAATGGTTAATTCGTGACAGAAAAGGTATAAATACCCACATCAAGACTGTGGAAAAAAATACATTCACCTCCCTAGCGAATGATATGTCAGCGTTAACTTTATCTAATGCACACTAAACAAAGAACCTGCCTGGATATTATGCAGACAGGTTCTTATTCTAATCAGAATGGATAGTCGTGATATCCCATTTGTGCAGAAATTTTACGTGCTGCCGTATGCAACATAGCCACATACTCTTGCAAACGTTCTTCGGAGAAACGCAGCGTCGGGAAAGAAATACTCAAGCCGGCAATTACCACACCAAAGCGGTCAAACACCGGTACGGCGATGCAACGTAACCCTTCTTCCTGTTCTTCGTTATCTTCGCCGTATCCCTGTTCACGGACCAGATCTAACACGGGTAATAACGCCTCTGTACTGGTGATGGTCCGATCGGTACTGCGTTTATATTCCACGCCCTCAAGGATTTGCTTCACTTCATCGCGATCGCGCCAGGCCAGTAACACTTTACCAATCGCAGTACTGTACAGAGGATTGCGACGGCCAATCCGTGAATACATGCGCAAATTGTACATAGAGTCAATTTTATGGATGTAAACGATGCTGTCTTCATCCAGTGCGCCAAGATGGATAGTCTCTTTGGTCAAGCGGGAGATCTCACGCATCTGGATATCTGCACTGCGAATAAGATCGACATTTTGTAACGCGCGAGCGCCCAGTTCGAATAATTTCAGGGTCAGAGAATATTTCTCCGATTCCCCTTCCTGCGCGACATAGCCCAGGGTTTTCATGGTCTGTAAAAAGCGATAAACGGTGCTTTTTGACATCATGACGCGCTGTGACAGCTCGGTTATTCCTATTTCGCGCTCTTCGCCCAGCGCCTGCAAAATGCCAAAAACCTTCAGTACGGAAGATACAGAATCAGGTTGTTTATCCAGATCTGCGTTAGCCATTTATCACCTCAATGCGAGTGTTTTATAAAAATCAGAACTGTTTTTTTATTATAATTTCGCACCAGGGTGGTCGCAATCCATCTTTTGCCGGTTAGTTACAATTCTGCGACATTCACCGTGAATATCAGTGCTAGAATCATAACCCTATTGATTATTACCAAAAGATATAAAATTCCTATGCCAAAAGTTCAGGCCGATGGCCTGCCGTTGCCTCAGCGGTACGGCGCAATTTTAACCATAATTATTGGTATCTCAATGGCGGTTCTCGACGGCGCTATTGCTAATGTCGCCTTGCCAACCATTGCTACCGATCTACACGCCACGCCAGCCAGTTCCATCTGGGTGGTGAACGCCTACCAAATCGCGATTGTTATCTCCTTACTCTCATTCTCGTTTTTGGGCGATATGTTTGGCTATCGACGAATTTATAAATTCGGTCTGGTGGTTTTTCTTCTCTCATCGCTGTTTTGCGCCCTTTCTGATTCACTGCAAATGCTAACCCTGGCGCGTGTAGTACAAGGTATCGGCGGCGCGGCGTTGATGAGCGTCAATACTGCACTTATCCGCTTAATCTACCCACAACGTTTTCTCGGGCGAGGGATGGGAATTAATTCGTTTATCGTCGCCGTCTCCTCTGCTGCCGGGCCGACGATCGCCGCAGCAATCCTTTCTGTCGCGTCCTGGAAGTGGTTATTTTTGATTAACGTACCGTTGGGCATTATCGCCCTGCTCCTGGCGATGCGCTTTCTGCCGCCAAATGGTTCTCGCGCCAGCAAGCCGCGGTTTGACCTGCCCAGCGCCGTGATGAATGCGCTGACATTCGGCCTGCTTATCACCGCGTTGAGTGGTTTTGCTCAGGGGCAATCGCTGACGCTGATCGGCGCTGAACTGGCGGTAATGATTATTGTTGGTATTTTCTTTATCCGCCGCCAGCTTTCCCTTCCCGTTCCGCTGTTACCGGTAGATTTACTGCGTATTCCGCTGTTTACACTATCAATTTGTACTTCTATTTGCTCTTTCTGCGCCCAAATGCTGGCGATGGTTTCCCTGCCTTTTTATCTGCAAACCGTGCTTGGTCGTAGTGAAGTTGAGACAGGTTTGCTTCTGACCCCGTGGCCGTTGGCAACGATGGTAATGGCTCCTCTTGCAGGTTATTTGATAGAGCGCGTCCATGCAGGATTACTTGGTGCTTTAGGGCTGTTCATCATGGCGGCGGGACTTTTTTCACTGGTCTTGTTGCCTGCGTCACCTGCCGATATCAATATCATCTGGCCGATGATCTTATGCGGTGCAGGCTTTGGGTTATTCCAGTCACCCAATAATCACACCATTATTACCTCCGCCCCGCGTGAGCGTAGCGGTGGTGCCAGTGGAATGTTGGGAACAGCACGTCTGCTTGGTCAGAGTAGCGGTGCAGCTCTGGTGGCGCTGATGTTGAATCAGTTTGGCGATAATGGTACGCACGTCTCGCTGATGGCTGCGGCTATTCTGGCCGTGATCGCCGCCTGTGTCAGTGGTTTGCGCATTACCCAGCCACGCACACAAAGCTAAAAAAAGCGCGTCACCTGGACGCGCTTTTTTACTATGTACTGCAAGTTACTTCAGGTATTCACCCGTACGCAGGGCTTCAATACGTTTATCCAGCGGCGGGTGAGTCATGAACAGCTCACTCAGCGATTTGGACTTACCATTGATACAAAAGGCCATCATGCTGGTTGCTTCCTGCGGCTCATAGCTGGTTTTCAGGCGTTGCAGCGCGGCAATCATTTTCTCACGACCAACAAGTTTGGCTGAACCTGCATCGGCATGGAATTCACGGTGACGCGAGAACCACATGGTGATGATGCTCGCCAGAATCCCAAATACCAGCTCCAGCACAGTCGCAACCGCAAAGTAGATTAACGGGTTGCCGTTGCTCTCTTCACCTTCATCACGGTTACCGCCCATAAAGCCTGCGGCGAGCTGTGCCAGAATACGTGAAATAAAGATAACGAAGGTGTTCACCACGCCCTGAATCAGCGTCATGGTAACCATGTCACCATTAGCAATGTGGCTAATTTCGTGGGCAATTACAGCCTCAGCCTCATCCGGACTCATGTTCTGCAACAAACCGGTGCTGACGGCAACCAGAGAAGCATCACGACGAGCACCAGTTGCGAAAGCGTTGATGTCCGGCGCATGGTAGATAGCCACTTGCGGCATAGCAATCCCCGCCTGACGAGCCTGGGTTGCTACAGTATTGACCAGCCAACGTTCCCTTTCGTTACGCGGTTGCTCGATCACTTCCCCGCCAACAGATCGTAATGCCATCCATTTGGACATCAGAAGCGAAACGAAGGAACCACCAAAACCGAACAGCAAGGCCATAATCATCAGCCCCTGAACGCTGCTCGACTGTATCCCTGTCAGGCTCAGTACCAGCCCGAAAACGACCATAACGGCCAGGTTCGTTAGCAGGAAGAGCGCGATTCGCATCATAATTTTCTTTTTACCTCAGTTTAACAAAACGCAATATGCGATACCCACATCGTATGGCTTACGCGACTATTTTCAAGTCCGGATAGCGCGTAAGTCACCAGAAAGACACAACTTTACATTTTGTAGCATCTGATTTACGGCATCTTGCCGCTGTTAAAAAATCAGGCACAATTTCTTGTGCCTGATTGATGTTACTTGACGGGAGCGGGCTGTTCCGCTGGTCTGGATTTTTCCAGCTTCGCCAGATCGAGCGCAATATTCACTGTCTCGTCCAGATACGGATCCGGCTCCTTGTAATCTTTTGGCAAATCATCCAGCTTCTTCAACTCCGGTTTGCCTTCGCGTTTAAAGCGATCGTTCAAGCGCGCCAGACGCATCGCATCATCTTCATTGTTCTCTTTCTCACGTACAGCGTAATTAAGAGAAACGATATTGCGTTTGTCCTTCATGGCATTGAAACGAGCAATATCCTTCATGATGTTCTGGAATTCAGGATCTTTCGCGATACGCGCATTATGTTCCTTCAGTAACTCCGGTTCAAACGCCGTCAGGTCTCCTGATTTCACATAGGTCGCGGCGTCAATGCTATCCCACGGCAGCGCGTTATCTTCGAATTTTTCACCCGTCTCCGTCTCTTCATTGCCGGTAGGCATGATAATATCCGGCGTTACGCCTTTACGTTGCGTACTGCCGCCGTTGACACGGTAGAATTTCTGGATCGTGTACTGTACTGATCCCAGCGCCGGCCATTCAGGACGTAACATCTGATCGTAGATACGATTCAGAGAACGATACTGCTGGACAGTGCCTTTGCCGAATGTTGGTTCACCCACAACCAGCGCTCGACCATAATCCTGCATCGCGGCGGCAAAGATTTCCGAAGCCGAAGCACTGAAACGGTCAACCAATACCACCAGCGGACCTTTATAGAACACCTGGCCGTCGGTATCACTGTCCTCGCGGACTTTACCATTATTATCACGGACCTGAACAATCGGACCGGAAGGAATGAACAAACCGGAGAGCGATACTGCCTCGGTCAACGCCCCGCCGCCATTGCTACGCAGGTCGATGACGACGCTGCTGACATTCTGTTTTTCCAGTTTCTGTAACTGAACTTTGACATCGTCTGTCAAGCCAACATAGAAACCCGGAATATCCAGCACGCCGACTTTTTCTTTGCCGACGGTCTTCACGGACATTTTAACTGCACGGTCTTCCAGACGAATGCGTTCACGCGTCAGCGTTACCGTTCTGGTTTTGGTTCCTTTACCGGCAGGTAAAATTTCTAAGCGAACTTTACTGCCCTTCGGCCCTTTGATTAAGGCAACAACATCATCAAGACGCCAACCGATTACGTCAACCATCGGCTTGCCGGTTTGACCAACGCCGACAATTCTGTCACCCACACTTATAGCCTTACTCTTAGCGGCCGGGCCACCCGCAACCATCGAATTGATGACAGTATAGTCATCATCCATTTGCAGCACCGCACCAATACCTTCTAACGACAAGCTCATTTCAGTATTGAACTGTTCGGTATTACGCGGAGAAAGGTAGTTAGTATGCGGGTCAATTTCGCGCGCAAACGCCGTCATTGCCAGCGAGAAAACATCTTCGCTGTTAGTTTGCGCCAGACGGCGAATGGCAAATTTGTAGCGACGAGTCAGGGTTTCACGAATTTCTTTATCCGTTTTTCCCGTCAGCTTCAGGCTTAACTCGTCGAATTTAACTTTGCTATCCCACAGCGCGTTTAGCTCAGCCTCGTTTTTAGGCCACGGAGCTTTACTGCGATCCAGGTTATACGTGTCGTTTCCGGTAAAATCCATCGGTTTTTCCAGTACCGACAAGGCGTACTGGTAACGTTCAAAACGGCGTTTTTGTGCCAGATTGTAGAGATCGTAGAAAACGTCAAGTTTACCGGAGCGCAGTTCATCGCCCAGCTCATTTTTCTTTTTCGCGAACTGTTCAACATCACTTGCCAGCAGCACATTGTGGCTGTAATCAAGCAGGTTCAGGTAGCGGTCAAAGATTTTGGCCGAGAATGCCTGATCGAGGTCGAACTGGCGATAATGGGAGCGGGTAAAGCGCGACGTTACGCGCTCACTCACCGTCGCATGCTGCGTCTCTTCCTTTAATACCGGAATCTGATCAGCACGCGTAATATCTTCTACTGCGAAGGTCTGGCCTGCTATTGCAAGCAGGCCAGCTAACGCGGTAAGCCTAAAAAACATGTTCATGCCTGGCCCGGCCTCCGTTTCAGAACACCAGGTGTTCTGCGCGCACAATCAAAGACATACCCGAATTCAGCTGGACACGGACGCCGTCTTTGGTGATTTCTAATACGGTAGCATCCATCGCATTTTGACCAGCTTTCACCTTCAGTGCTTGTCCGACAGTCAGAGCTGAAATGTCAGAAACTGGGGTGTGCTGTTCTTCGCGAGGTGCTTTTACTGTTTTTGGCGCTTTCTCAGCCGTTTTTTGCGCACGAGGTTTGCGCTCGGCGCCTTCTTTACGGCGTTGCGCGGCAGGACGTGGCTTGCGTTCGCGGCGTGGTGCGTCTTCTTTCTCACCTGCAGCTGCGGCAGCTTCGCGTTTTTTCGCCTGCTGTTCGGCACGCTGTGCCTGGACGCGAGCTTTCGCTTCTTCAAGCTGCTTGCGCGCATGTTCCACATGCTGCTCGTCCAGATCACCACATGGGTTGCCGTCGAGATCGACACGCGTCGCGCCAGGTTTAACGCCATACAAGTAGCGCCAGCTCGAAGTGTAGAGACGTAAAGCGGATCGCAGTTGCGTTTTGCTAAGGTTCATTTCCCCAGCAACGCGATCGACCAAATCCTGAAAAATACCGATTTTCAGCGGACGCGCTTCACCTTCCGCACTGAAACAGTGGGGAAAACGTTCGGCCAGAAACGCGATTACTTCTTTACTGCTATTCAACTTAGGTTGATTTTCCATGAAATTTCCTGATTACAACGGACGTAGCCAACAAGCGCAGGCATGAACAGGCGTCATTATAATGACGTCATCAGTAAATGCTACGTTATCCGTTGATTATCCTGCGACGCTCGCAAAGAATTTTTTATAATCCGTCGTTGCAAGCACCTTTTCAAGCTGTGCCACAAGCTGACGTAAGCCTTGCTCGTCCTCGTCTGTAAACCGACCGAAAACAGTACTGTCGATATCGAGAACGCCAATAATTTGATTTTTCACCACCAACGGCAGAACGATTTCAGAATTACTTGCCGCATCACAGGCAATATGCCCATCAAAGGCGTGAACATCCTCGATTCGCTGTACTTCATTGCAGGCAACTGCGGTGCCGCACACGCCGCGCCCTACAGGGATCCGTACACAGGCAATTTTGCCCTGAAACGGTCCGAGAACCAGCGTATCGTCCTCAAGTAAATAAAACCCAGCCCAGTTTACGTCATTCAGACGCTCGTATAACAAAGCACTGGTGTTTGCCAGTGTTGCCAGAAAGCTGGTTTCTCCCGCCATCAACGCATTAAAGTCGCGGTTTAAATCCGCGTAAAATTCTGTTTTGCTCATTATGTAGTCACTTAGTTGTCTTACCTGGAACTGCTAGCCTATTAAAATAAGCATTAAATGCGTTAATGCTCAAGATCATTCCCATCATGGGTTAATATAAATGTTAATTCTTATTACATTTGGCATGTCATGGCTCTTAACACCCCACAAATTACACCGACAAAAAAGATAACAGTAAGAGCAATTGGCGAGGAACTACCACGTGGTGATTATCAACGTTGCCCGCAATGTGACATTCTGTTTAGCCTGCCTGAGATAAATTCTCACCAGAGCGCCTATTGCCCGCGCTGTCAGGCAAAAATCCGCGATGGGCGCGACTGGTCGCTTACAAGGCTGGCTGCAATGGCTTTTACTATGTTGTTGCTAATGCCGTTTGCCTGGGGCGAACCGCTGTTGCATATCTGGCTGTTAGGTATTCGTATTGACGCCAACGTCATGCAAGGCATCTGGCAAATGACTAAACAGGGCGATGCGATAACAGGAGCAATGGTGTTTTTCTGCGTTATCGGTGCGCCTCTCATTCTGGTGACATCTATTGCTTATTTATGGTTTGGCAATCGGCTGGGAATGAATTTACGCCCGGTATTGCTGATGCTGGAGCGACTGAAAGAGTGGGTGATGCTGGATATCTACCTGGTTGGCATTGGTGTTGCTTCTATAAAGGTACAGGATTATGCACATATTCAGGCAGGTATCGGTCTGTTCTCTTTTATCGCACTGGTGATTTTGACGACGGTGACGTTGTCACATCTCAATGTCGAGGAGCTGTGGGATCGATTTTATCCGCAGCGCCCCGCTACGCGCAGGGACGAGAAACTCCGTGTCTGCCTGGGCTGTCATTTTACTGGCTATCCTGATCCGCGCGGTCGCTGTCCTCGTTGCCATATCCCGTTACGTCTGCGTCGCCGTCATAGTCTGCAAAAATGTTGGGCGGCATTAGTGGCGTCAATCATCTTATTGTTGCCCGCCAACCTGCTGCCTATTTCTATCATTTATCTGAACGGTGGGCGGCAGGAAGATACGATTCTTTCCGGGATTATGTCGCTGGCAAGTAGCAATATTGCAGTTGCCGGAATCGTGTTTATCGCCAGTATTCTGGTGCCATTTACCAAAGTGATCGTCATGTTCACTTTATTATTGAGCATTCGTTTCAAATGTCAGCAAGGCTTACGCACGCGGATTTTGCTATTGCGGGTGGTGACCTGGATTGGTCGCTGGTCGATGCTCGATCTTTTTGTTATTTCATTAACTATGTCGCTGATTAATCGCGATCAGATCCTCGCTTTTACAATGGGACCGGCTGCGTTTTATTTCGGCGCAGCGGTAATTTTGACTATTCTTGCTGTGGAATGGCTGGACAGCCGCTTACTTTGGGATACACATGAGTCAGGAAACGCCCGCTTCGACGACTGAAGCACAGATTAAAAATAAACGCCGTATCTCACCTTTCTGGCTGCTACCGTTCATCGCGCTAATGATTGCCGGTTGGCTGATTTGGGACAGTTATCAGGACCGGGGTAATACCGTCACCATCGACTTTATGTCGGCGGACGGTATCGTCCCCGGCCGTACGCCTGTTCGTTATCAGGGTGTTGAAGTCGGAACTGTGCAGAATATCAGCCTGAGCGACGATCTTCGTAAGATTGAAGTCAAAGTCAGCATCAAGTCCGATATGAAAGATGCGCTGCGCGAAGAGACACAGTTCTGGCTTGTGACGCCAAAGGCCTCGTTGGCAGGTGTCTCCGGGCTGGACGCCCTCGTCGGTGGCAACTATATCGGCATGATGCCGGGTAAAGGTAAAGAGCAGGATCACTTTGTCGCACTCGATACCCAACCGAAATATCGGCTGGATAATGGCGATCTGATGATCCACCTGCAAGCCCCCGATCTCGGTTCACTGAACAGCGGTTCATTGGTCTACTTCCGCAAGATCCCGGTGGGTAAAGTCTACGACTATGCCATCAATCCCAATAAGCAAGGCGTGGTGATTGATGTCCTGATCGAGCGGCGTTTTACTGACCTGGTGAAAAAAGGTAGCCGTTTCTGGAACGTTTCCGGCGTTGATGCCAACGTCAGTATCAGTGGCGCGAAGGTGAAACTGGAAAGTCTGGCGGCACTGGTTAACGGTGCGATTGCCTTTGATTCGCCAGAAGAGTCGAAACCTGCCGAGGCGGAAGATACCTTTGGCCTGTATGAGGATTTAGCCCATAGTCAGCGAGGGGTGATTATTAAACTGGAGCTCCCAAGCGGCGCTGGATTAACCGCCGACTCCACGCCGCTAATGTACCAGGGGCTTGAGGTTGGGCAACTGACGAAACTGGATTTAAACCCGGGTGGCAAAGTTACCGGTGAAATGACCGTTGATCCCAGCGTCGTAACCCTGCTTCGTGAAAACACCCGCATTGAGTTACGTAACCCGAAATTATCCCTCAGCGATGCCAATATCAGCGCCTTACTGACAGGCAAAACATTCGAACTGGTGCCTGGCGATGGCGAGCCACGTAAAGAGTTCGTTGTTGTTCCAGGCGAAAAAGCTCTGCTGCACGAACCGGATGTTCTGACGCTGACCCTGACCGCACCGGAAAGTTACGGCATTGATGCCGGTCAGCCGCTCATTCTTCACGGCGTGCAGGTAGGTCAGGTTATCGATCGTAAACTCACCAGCAAAGGCGTGACATTTACCGTTGCTATCGACCCCCAGCATCGCGAACTGGTAAAAGGCGACAGCAAATTTGTCGTTAATAGCCGTGTCGACGTGAAAGTGGGTCTGGATGGCGTTGAGTTTCTCGGTGCCAGCGCCTCAGAATGGATCAACGGCGGGATCCGCATTCTGCCGGGCGACAAAGGCGAGATGAAAGCCAGTTATCCGCTGTATGCCAATCTGGAAAAAGCCCTGGAGAACAGCCTTAGTGATTTACCGACCACTACCGTGAGTTTAAGTGCGCAGACGCTGCCGGATGTACAGGCGGGATCGGTAGTGCTTTATCGTAAGTTCGAGGTTGGTGAGGTCATTACCGTACGTCCACGAGCCAATGCGTTTGATATCGATCTGCATATTAAGCCGGAATATCGCAACCTGCTGACCAGCAACAGCGTGTTCTGGGCTGAAGGCGGCGCTAAAGTTCAACTTAACGGCAGCGGCCTGACCGTTCAGGCGTCACCGCTTTCACGGGCGTTAAAGGGGGCCATCAGCTTCGATAATCTCAGCGGCGCCAGCGCCAGTCAGCGCAAAGGCGATAAGCGGATTCTGTATGCGTCAGAAACTGCTGCTCGTGCGGTCGGTGGGCAGATCACGCTCCATGCTTTTGATGCCGGGAAACTGGCGGTAGGTATGCCAATTCGTTATCTCGGTATTGATATCGGGCAAATCCAGACGCTGGATCTGATTACCGCGCGTAATGAAGTGCAGGCAAAAGCGGTGCTCTATCCTGAATATGTCCAGACCTTCGCCCGCGGCGGTACGCGCTTCTCGGTGGTCACACCACAAATTTCGGCGGCAGGTGTTGAGCACCTGGATACTATCCTTCAACCGTACATCAATGTTGAACCTGGCCGGGGTAATCCTCGCCGTGACTTTGAGTTGCAAGAAGCCACCATTACGGATTCTCGTTACCTTGATGGCTTAAGCATTATTGTCGAAGCGCCGGAAGCCGGTTCGTTGGGTATTGGTACGCCGGTACTGTTCCGTGGTCTGGAAGTGGGTACAGTTACCGGAATGACGCTGGGAACGCTGTCAGATCGGGTGATGATTGCGATGCGCATCAGTAAACGTTATCAACATCTGGTGCGTAACAATTCTGTCTTCTGGTTGGCATCGGGTTACAGTCTGGACTTTGGCCTGACGGGCGGCGTGGTGAAAACCGGTACATTTAACCAGTTTATCCGTGGCGGGATCGCCTTCGCGACGCCACCAGGTACGCCGCTGGCACCGAAAGCTCAGGCAGGCAAGCACTTCCTGTTGCAGGAAAGTGAACCGAAAGAGTGGCGTGAATGGGGAACAGCACTTCCCAAATAATGCACACTGCTCCGGCGTGCCTGCGCCGGAGCGTTTATGCTAAACTGCGCGCCTGTTTTTTTTGCCAGTGGTACATGCTCGTGGCCCAACACACCGTTTATTTCCCGGACGCCTTTCTGACGCAAATGCGTGAAGCCATGCCTTCGACGCTCTCTTTTGATGATTTTCTCGCCGCCTGTCAGCGCCCGTTGCTCCGCAGCATTCGCGTTAATACGCTGAAGATCTCCGTAGCTGATTTCCTGAAATTAACCGCCTCCTACGGCTGGACGCTTACGCCAATTCCGTGGTGTGAAGAAGGTTTCTGGATCGAACGCGATGATGAAGAAGTGTTGCCGTTGGGTAGTACCGCCGAGCATTTAAGCGGCCTGTTTTATATCCAGGAAGCCAGTTCAATGTTGCCCGTTGCGGCATTGTTTGCTGACGGTAATGCCCCGCAGCGAGTGATGGATGTCGCTGCCGCGCCAGGCTCCAAAACCACGCAAATTGCCGCGCGGATGGATAACGAAGGAGCGATCCTTGCCAATGAATTTTCCGCCAGTCGGGTAAAAGTGTTACATGCCAATATCAGCCGCTGCGGCATCAGTAACGTTGCGCTAACGCATTTTGATGGCCGCGTCTTTGGTGCGGCGTTACCAGAAATGTTCGATGCCATTTTGCTGGATGCCCCCTGCTCTGGCGAAGGCGTGGTGCGTAAAGATCCCGACGCACTGAAAAACTGGTCACCGGAAAGCAATCAGGAAATCGCTGCCACCCAGCGAGAACTGATCGACAGTGCCTTTCACGCATTACGTCCTGGCGGTACGCTGGTCTACTCAACCTGTACCTTAAACAAGGAAGAAAACGAAGCCGTTTGCCTGTGGCTAAAAGAGACTTACCCCGATGCTGTAGAGTTTTTGCCGCTTGGTAATCTCTTCCCTGGTGCGGACAAGGCGCTGACCAATGAAGGTTTTTTGCACGTTTTCCCTCAAATTTACGACTGCGAAGGCTTCTTCGTTGCCCGGCTGCGCAAAATACAGTCGATTCCCACCTTACCCGCGCCGAAATACAAAGTGGGTAATTTCCCGTTTAGCCCAACTAAAGATCGCGAAGCTGCACAAATTCGTCAGGCGGCAACTGCCGTTGGCTTACAGTGGGATGAAAACCTGCGCCTCTGGGAGCGCGATAAAGAACTCTGGTTGTTCCCGGCGGGTATTGAAGCCCTGATCGGTAAAGTCCGATTTTCCCGTCTGGGAATTAAGCTTGCCGAAACGCATAACAAAGGTTATCGCTGGCAGCATGAAGCGGTTATTGCCCTGGCCTCCCCCAACCATACGAACGCTTTTGAACTGACGCCTCAGGAAGCAGAAGAGTGGTATCGCGGGCGCGATGTTTACCCGCAAACCACGCCAATGACGGATGATGTGCTGGTAACCTTCCAGCATCAGCCAATTGGTTTAGCCAAACGTATTGGCTCGCGATTGAAAAACAGTTACCCACGAGAACTGGTACGTGAAGGAAAACTATTTACCGGTAACACCTGACAGCGCACAAAAAAAGCGCACGTTTTGACTGGCGAATCCCACTGCCTCAACTACGCTGAAAAATGGTGCGATCGGACTGGTCGTACCACAACCGGCAGATAAATGGAGAGCACGAAGATGAAAACCAGTGTGCGCATAGGCGCTTTTGAAATCGACGATGGCGAGTTACACGGTGAATCGCCAGGCGATCGAACATTAATTATTCCTTGTAAATCAGACCCCGATTTATGTATGCAACTGGATGCCTGGGATGCCGAAACCAGCATTCCAGCGCTACTTAACGGCGAACACTCTGTCCTGTACCGTACCCGCTACGATCAAAATTCTGATGCCTGGATTATGCGCCTTGCCTGATCCAAAAAGAACCCGTCGGCATGGCGGGTTATTTATCCTGGTTATTCCTCAGTTGTAAAATCTCTCCTAAACTTAACGGTACGGCACCACACTTCGAGGATGAAATGTTCGCGCTGGTACTTTTTGTTTGCTACCTGGATGGCGGTTGTGAAGATATTGTTGTGGATGTTTACAACACTGAACAGCAGTGTCTTTATTCTATGAGCGATCAACGAATCCGCCATGGCGGTTGTTTTCCGATCGAGGACTTTATTGATGGTTTCTGGCGACCTGCACAGGAGTACAGTGATTTTTAATTATTGCAATTGCGCGAGAGTTAGCTCGCCCCCAAAGACAGCACCGGTATCGATATAATGCAAGTTGCCAATGTCCACACGATGGCGCAACGGTGTATGACCAAACCAGAAATGATCTGCACCACGAATTCCCTGCCCTTTTTGGCCTTCACGTAATCGCGAGCGGCTCCACAAGACCTGGTGCAAATCGACCTCCTTTTGCCATTCATAATCATCGTCAGGAAAATCTGCATGGGCAATAACGTGTTTACCGGTGCGGCTGTTAACTTCAAGAATAAAGGGCAAATACTGGCACTTTTCCAACGCCAATTTCGCTTGATTCTGTTGCCTGTTTTCCAACTCAACAAACCAGTTGCCGCCATTCATTAACCACAACGACATTTGCTGGGATATCAGCGCATCCATCGCCATCTGTTCATGATTACCTCTTACCGCACGAAACCAACGTTGTTCCAGTAATTGCAGACAGCGTAAACTTTGCGGCCCACGATCGATAACATCTCCCACTGAGATAAGTAAATCTTGCCGTGGATCAAAGCGACAATGCCATAATTTGCGGCGCAACTGATCAAGACAGCCGTGTATATCGCCTGACAGCCAGATATGTCGCCACTGATGACCCGCAATTCTCTGATAAACGGGCGCAGGATGTTTCATCTATTTTTTCCTCCCACGCTAAAGATCACATAATCTTTACAATAATGTTAAAAAACGCTGGACTCAGGCAGTAGCGTGTGTGTTATGGTTGACTATAAAGTCAGCGAAGGGAATATTTCTGGCTTTTAACAGATAAAAAGAGACCGAACACGATTCCTGTATTCGGTCCAGGGAAATGGCTCTTGGGAGAGAGCCGTGCGCTAAAAGTTGGCATTAATGCAGGCTTAGTTGCCTTGCCCTTTAAGAATAGATGACGACGCCAGGTTTTCCAGTTTGCGTGCAAAATGGTCAATAAAAAGCGTGCTGATCATCGTCTTAAATGTTAAAAACCGCCCGTTCTGTTGAAAGAACTGAGGCGGTTTTTTATTGGAAATCAAAAGACTATTTTAGGTAATTAACAGAGTTTTTCAGCTCGTTTTATAAACGGTGCCAGACTCATTTTTTCGCCGGGATTGTTGGGATCCTCAATCTGAATCACCGAAATGGGCTGGGCTTTAGTCTTCCCGCTAGCGACTTCCTTTTGTGCGATATCGTTTAAAGGATACTGCACGAGGGTACTTGGGTTAATGACATACAAAGCATTACCCGGTCGACAAGTCAGCATCACCTCTTCGCGATTAAATGCCCATTTGTCTTTGCCAATTTCAAAACGGCTGACGGTAATCACCTGAGGAGCCGCCAGCGCCGCTGTGGAACTGGTGAGCAACAAAAACGCCAATATACTTTTTTTCATCATTTATCGTAATCCATCAAAATGGTTCCAGGGTCGCAAGCAAGCTGATAATCACCAGTACCACCGCGCCTATCGCCCATTCGAGTTGAGTCATCCATACAAACCAGGGTACAGCCCGAACTTCGTCATGCCGCATTCGCGGGACCAGAACATAACGATTTGCCAGCGCGATGACCACCATCATCATGACCAGTATGAGTTTGAGCAATAAGAGCTGGCCCCAGTAAGTGGCAAGCGTGGGGGAAAATCCCGTGATTAATAACGCATTGAGCACACCACTCACCAGTACGCCAATGACAGCAAAATGTCCGCACCAGGAAAAACGCATCAGCGCATGAATAGCCGGACGTCTCCAACGCCCTTTCACCAGCCGCATACACCAGACAACCGGCAGTAGCCCGCCAAACCATGCTGCAGCACAGATAAGATGTACGGCGTGATTGGTTTGATGAATTTTTTCGGTTAATCCTTCATTTAATGTCGCGTGTCCCATCCCCGCCATCAGGATAAATTGCGCGCTGGTCAGCATAAACAGTAACCGCAGCATATTCCGTGGTTGCATCAGAACAACGGTCAGCGTAACGAGAGCGAGAACGATTTGCCAGAGCCAGACGCCTCCGAAGTGCGTTTGTAACACCGCCTGCCAAATGCTCAACGAAACTACATCTGGCCATCCCGCGCCCATCAATCCACCCTGAACGGCAAACATCGCTGCAGCACTGATCAAACTCCATGCAGCTGCGTGCTGTTGTAAACGCAAAAAACGCTTCATCATTAATCGACGAATTGTCACTGGTGCCAACCATGTCCCGTACATCGAGAGGCCGAAAACCAGCATCAGAGAGATAAAATGGATAAATCGCAGTGCGACCCAGGTAAACGCTAGCATGCTTTATTTCACAGTAAAGGTGTATTGTCCTTTGGTTTTATGCCCGTCCACCGAAACGACATGCCAGTCAACGGTATAACTTCCGGGATTCAGAGCGTCGGCAAGCGGAACGATCAATTGCTTTTTGTCTTGTTCATTTCGCTTCGCGGGTAAAGTTTTAACATTTTCATTCTTCGGGCCGATGATTTTGGCCCCACTGAATCCAGGTTCAATACCTTCAGAAAAATTTAAAGTAATGGCCTGTGGGGCAGTAGTTATCGCCGCATTCGCCGCAGGATACTGGTGCGTCAGGTGCGCATGAGCCCAGACGGAAGGCGCCATCAGCAAACCGGCAATTAATGCCAATGTATAACGAAGGGAGCGTGCAGTTGAAACCATATTATCCATTCCTTTTTGTAATAACTTTTTTACAGAGCATAACCTTGTCTAATGTGAGAGTCGAGGATCATCAATTCAGACTTGCCATCATGGCTGACTCTTAGTAACTTTTGCCCGCAATTAACGAGGAGACACCGCATGTTGAAGAATCTGGCCAAACTGGATCAAACTGAAATGGATAAAGTCAATGTCGATCTGGCCGCAGCTGGAGTGGCATTTAAAGAACGGTACAATATGCCGGTGATTGCTGAAGCGGTTGAACGTGAGCAACCAGAACACTTGCGCGGCTGGTTTCGTGAGCGTCTTATCGCCCACCGTCTCGCCTCTGTAAATCTGTCACGTTTACCTTTTGAACCCAAACCTAAATAAACCCTATATTAAATTAAACTTTCTTACATGATGCCTGCTAAATATAGTATTTTCTCATTCGCACCACTATTCGCAGACACTATGAAAAGGAAGTCATCATGTCGTACCGGAAAGTTGCAGCAGCACAGTATGAGCCTTGTACTGCTTCATTCTCTGAACAGGTAGCCCGCCATCTGGAGTTCGTGAGGGCTGCCGCCAGACACCAGTGCGAACTTTTGGCTTTTCCCTCACTTTCTCTACTGGGATGTGATTACAAACGACGTGCGCTTCCGTCTCCGCCCGACCTCTCGCTTTTAGACCCGCTTTGTTATGCAGCAACAACCAGGCGAATGACCATTATTGTGGGCCTTCCCGTTGAATATAATGAGCGTTTTATTCGCGGTATTGCAGTATTCGCCCCCTGGATGAAAACGCCAGGAATTTATCATCAAAGCCATGGCGCATGTCTGGGGAAACGTTCTAAAACCATCACTGTAGTGGATGAACAACCGGAAGGTATTGATATGGCCCCGACTTGTTCACTTTTTACAACCGGGCAATGCATCGGTGAACCTGACCTATTGGCTTCTCATCGACGCTTAGAATTTTTCTCACTTCGATACTCCATCGCCGTACTGATGGCAAACGCTCGTGGTAACAGTGCGCTGTGGGATGAACATGGCCGCCTTATTGTCCGAGCCGATCGCGGTTCACTTTTGTTGGTTGGCAAGCGCTCTTCGCAGGGTTGGCAAGGCGATATCATTCCATTACGCTAGGCGTTTTCCTCCAGGAGTATGACCATGTTGCGCATTATCGATACAGAAACCTGCGGGTTGCAGGGCGGGATCGTTGAGATTGCCTCTGTTGATGTCATTGACGGAAAAATCGTCAACCCCATGAGCCACCTGGTACGCCCCGATCGTCCGATCAGTCCACAGGCGATGGCGATTCACCATATTACAGAGTCCATGGTTGCCGACAAACCGTGGATTGAAGAAGTTATCCCGCACTATTACGGTAGCCAATGGTATGTCGCTCACAATGCCAGCTTTGACCGCCGGGTATTGCCAGAAATGCCCGGTGAGTGGATTTGTACCATGAAACTGGCTCGTCGTTTGTGGCCAGGAATCAAGTACAGCAATATGGCGCTGTATAAATCACGCAAGTTGAATGTCCAGACGCCATCGGGTCTGCATCACCACCGCGCGCTGTATGATTGCTATATTACCGCAGCCTTGCTTATCGATATTATGAACACATCCGGTTGGACAGCGGAGCAAATGGCGGATATCACAGGGCGTCCGTCATTATTGACGACGTTCACATTTGGCAAGTATCGCGGCAAAGCCGTTTCAGACGTTGCAAAGCGCGATCCGGGCTATCTGCGCTGGTTATTTAACAACCTTGACAGTATGAGCCCAGAGTTACGTTTAACCTTGAAGCATTATCTGGAGCATGTTTAAACCGCTGCCTGCCCTGGTAACGTCCCCTGCGCCAGAGCTATCAGAAAAGCATATTCCATTGCCACACCTTCGTAGGATTTAAAACGCCCGGATTTACCGCCATGACCTGAATCCATGTCAGTACAAAGCAGTAATAGATGGTTATCAGTTTTAAGCTCGCGCAACTTAGCCACCCATTTTGCCGGTTCCCAGTATTGCACCTGTGAATCGTGTAAACCGGTCGTTACCAACAGATGCGGATAAGTCTGGGGAGTAACATTGTCATACGGGCTATAGCTTTTCATATACTCATAATATTGCGGATCCTGCGGATTTCCCCACTCTTCAAATTCGCCGGTAGTAAGAGGAATCGACTCATCAAGCATCGTTGTTACAACATCAACAAACGGTACCTGGGCAATCACGCCGTGGAATAGCTCGGGGCGCTCATTAATTGCAACGCCCATCAACATACCGCCAGCACTGCCCCCCATCGCATAACAGAGCGAAGGTGAACCATAGCCCAGTTTTAACAATGCGTCGCAGGCATCAAGATAGTCATTAAAAGTATTTTTCTTTTTCAGGAATTTACCGTCTTCGTACCATTGCTGCCCCAACTCGCCGCCGCCGCGAACATGCACAATGGCGTAGACAAAGCCGCGATCCAACAAACTCAGGCGGCTAAAACTGAAATCGGCATCAATGCTTGCGCCGTAAGAGCCATATCCGTATACCAGCAGCGGGTTGTGGCCTTTCTGGAAATGCTTGCGATGATAGACCAGCGAAACAGGCACTTCGACGCCATCACGGGCGGTGATCCATAAGTGTTCGCTGCGGTAATTCTCCGCATCGAAACCGGGGACTTCAGTTTGTTTTAATACCCGACGCTCACCAGTATCCATATCCAGTTCAAACAAAGTATCTGGCGTGGTCATGGAGGAATAGCCATAACGCAATCGTGAAGTTTCAGGTTCCGGATTATAGGCAATCCAGGTGACGTAAGCCGGGTCATCAAAGGCGATGCCAATAACCTCCCGCGTTTTGCGGTTAATTTGCCGCAAACTGGTTAATCCACGCTGACGCTCTTCAACCACCAGCCAGTCAGTAAACAGCGTAAAGCCTTCGAGCATGATGTTATCGCGCGGCGGGATTAACTCTTCCCACTCTTGCTCATCGCGCATACGGGTACGGTATAAGCCAAAGTTTTTGCCGTTGCGGTTGGAACGCAGATAAAACCGATGCTGGTAGTGATCAAGACTGTATTCGTGATCTTTGCGGCGAGGCAGAAAAACAAACGGCTCGGCATCGGCCAGTTCTGCGTCCAGCAAACGAACTTCGCTGGTAGTGGCGCTTGCCAAATGGATCACTACATAATGCTTCGACGTCGTTTTATGCAGGCTGACGTAAAAGGTATCGTCTTTTTCCTCATAAATGAGTTTATCTTCAGATGCTGGAGTGCCAATGGCATGCCGCCATACCTGATAAGGCAACAATGTCACCGGATGCTTGCGAACATAATAAAATGTCCAGGAGTCATTCGCCCAGACAAAGCTGGGTTCCACGTTATCCAGTAGTTCAGGATACCAGTTGCCCGTTTCCAGATTACGAAAACGGATACCATACTGACGTCGGGAAAGGAAATCTTCTGCAAGTGCCATAATCGTGTTATCGGGCGTAATCGCCATTCCGCCCATTGAATAAAATTCACTGTGCGCGGCCCGTTTGTTCGCATCGAGAAGAGTCTCCCAGTCGTCCCACTCTTCACTGAACGCCGACTGGCGCTGGTAGATAGCATATTCACAGCCGGGTTCATAAATATGCCGGTAGCGATAGCCATTTTTGACGTAAGGTGCAGAGACTTCTCTTTGCGGTATGCGATCGATGATTTCTTTTAATATGCAATCCTGCAAGGCTTGTTGCGAAGCCATGACCTGATGACCGTAGCTATTTTCTTGTTGCAGGTAATCCAGTACTTCCGGCTGCGAACGCGTATCGTCCCGCAGCCAGTAGTAATTATCGATGCGCGTGTCGCCATGAAGCGTCATGGCGTGGGGAATGCGGGCAGCTTTTGGTAGCATGTTATTGTTCTTTCTGGTTGAAACATCTTATAAGGGTGGCAAAACTCACCCGGGATGCAAGCGAAACAGGGCAGTCATTGCTTAGATGATGACAGGTAATGGCGCGGATATCGAATGTTATGCCAACAGAGAAAATCAGTCTGTTCAAATGACTGTGCAGTTATGGATAGCCCGATAAACTCAACTGTCAGGCTATCCAGAGAGCGTTATTATTCCGACAAAGTGCGTTTTTGCTGTTCGAGATCGCGTTCAATTCCTTCGCGAACATCCTGGGGAATTTTCAGCGCGTCCCCCAGCGCATTCAGGTAACTGCGCTCCATGAAATGGTCAATATCAATAGCCGCACAGCTCAGGAAATAGATCTCCAGCGCCTCTTCTTCGTTGCGGACCCCGGTCGCCAGGCGTTGTGGATCCAGCGGTTGTTCAATTGCCTTTTCAATGAGTACACGCCCCTGCTCTTCAACACCGGCTTCACGCAATTGCTGGTCGATAGCCGCCCGTTCTTTGGCATCAATATGTCCATCGCTTTTAGCGGCAAATACCAGTGCGAGGATCAAACGTTCTGTACGTTCATCCAGCGGCGTACTTTGAGTGCCGAACTGCGGTTCGTCCTGATGCGCCGCTCGAATTTTATCTTTGTATTTGTTCCATAGCACCGTACCTGCTACTGCACCGCCGCCAACCAGCAACGCATTGGTGCCATATTTAGTCAAAAGTTTACGTGCTGATTTATTGGCAACCAGCAGTCCTGCCAGTCCGCCTAATGCGCCAGGCACTAAAAGTTTGCCCAATCCCTGATCTGAAGACGAAGAGGAAGAACTGCTTTGCCCAAGCAAGGATTGCAGTTGATTTAACCAGTTAGCCATGTTTGCTCCTCAATTCACCATTCTATGGCAATAGCATAGCGAATGAGGATGTCAGAAAGTGTATATAGAGACAAAAGATGCGCAAATAAGCAGGACGGCTGGCAGTCCTCACAGGAAACTCGCGTCAGGTGATGTGATTAATTTGGGGTAGTTGAGGCTTGTAGATTTGATTGTGATTGCCTGATGCGAAGCTGACGCTTCTTATCAGGCGGTGCATTGTTGGGCGGATAAGGCGCTCGCGCCACATCCGCCAACGGTCAACCGAATAACCAGAAGCCATTAGCGCCGCTGATATTCCGCCGTTCCCGCTTTACAGTCTACATTAACCAGATAATGAATATCGGCACTTTTACCGCGTACGGTCAACGGTACTGACCATTTGTCTTCTTTACCCCGAATATCCTGCAAACTAACCCACGCCACCGGATCGGCCTGACCGACGATTTTTTGATCGTCGGCCCATCGCGCCACACGGTTTTGTTGATAATCACGTTTTACGCTCGCAGCAATTCCGGCTGCATCCAGACCTTCACATTTGGGGAAAGTTACCGACTTGCTGGTTTCGTTATTGGCTGCAAAAACTGATGTACACGCGGAAACTAACAACAGCCCCAACAACGCTCCTCTTTTTTTCATGTTTTTCTCCATAGCACAATGATTCAGGAGAAAGCATGGTACAAATTATCAGGAGCGCAAGTTGCTTCAGGCCGCGTGTGACGCATCATCCTCTTCGGAATCAGCACCGACTACCTGTGGGGACGGTAATTTGCCGGTTTTCAGAATAGTGCTCAACACATCTTTCTGTTCTGCCAGCCATAACGAAAGGGCTTCACGTTGCTCGTCTTCCATTTGCACTGGAGAATTTGTCAGCCAGGTGTCGAGCAGATCCGCCGTATCGAGCATTTTGTCATAAGCATCGGCTTCCTTTTTACTGGTAAACGACATCTTCTCTTCGCCCTCACGAATGACTACGTATTTAACTTCAACCGCCATTTGCAGCCTCTCATAATAACTGTATTTTTATACAGTATATTACTTTTCAGGGAAGAAATCAATAACCACATTAAAGACACGCGCAAACGTTTTCGTTTATACTGCGCGCGGAATTAATCAGGGGATATTCGTTATGACGTTATTAGGCACTGCGCTGCGTCCGGCAGCAACTCGCGTGATGTTATTAGGCTCCGGTGAGCTGGGTAAAGAAGTGGCTATCGAATGCCAACGCCTCGGCGTAGAGGTGATTGCGGTCGATCGCTATGCCGACGCGCCCGCCATGCATGTCGCACACCGCGCCCATGTCATTAATATGCTGGATGGCGACGCATTGCGTCGTGTGGTTGAACTGGAAAAACCGCATTATATCGTGCCGGAGATCGAAGCTATTGCCACCGATATGCTGGTCCAGCTTGAAAAGGAAGGACTGAATGTTGTCCCCTGTGCGCGTGCAACGCAATTGACGATGAACCGCGAAGGTATTCGTCGTCTGGCGGCGGAAGAGCTTCAGCTTCCCACTTCAACTTATCGTTTTGCTGATAGTGAAAGTCTTTTCCGCGAGGCGGTGGCTGCCATTGGCTATCCCTGCATTGTTAAACCGGTAATGAGCTCTTCCGGCAAGGGGCAGTCGTTTATTCGCTCTGCCGAACAACTGACTCAGGCGTGGGAGTACGCCCAGCAAGGCGGCCGCGCTGGTGCAGGCCGTGTGATTGTTGAAGGTGTCGTGAAGTTTGATTTCGAAATTACCCTACTGACCGTCAGTGCGTCGGATGGTGTTCATTTCTGCGCGCCTGTAGGTCATCGGCAGGAAGATGGTGACTATCGTGAATCCTGGCAGCCGCAGCAAATGAGTCCACTGGCTCTTGAACGTGCACAAGAGATTGCCCGCAAAGTGGTACTTGCACTGGGGGGCTATGGTCTGTTTGGTGTCGAGTTGTTTGTCTGTGGTGATGAGGTAATTTTCAGTGAAGTCTCTCCTCGCCCACATGACACCGGGATGGTGACGTTAATTTCTCAGGATCTTTCAGAGTTTGCCCTGCATGTGCGTGCTTTCCTGGGACTGCCGGTTGGCGGGATTCGCCAGTATGGTCCCGCCGCTTCAGCTGTTATCCTGCCGCAACTGACCAGCCAGAATGTCACGTTTGATAACGTGCAGAAAGCCGTTGGCGCAGGTTTGCAGATTCGTTTATTTGGTAAGCCGGAAATTGATGGTAGCCGTCGTCTCGGCGTTGCGCTGGCGACAGCAGAGAGTGTTGATGGAGCGATTGAGCGCGCAAAACATGCCGCCGCACAGGTAAAAGTACAAGGTTAAATAAAGCAAAAACACGCTACAAAAATGCCCGATTCACGATCGGGCATTTCAGATTACAGACATTGCGCGCATTGTTCATGTCAGATGCGGCGTCAACGCCTTATCTGACCTACAAAATCATATGAATTCAATATATTAAAATTCACTCGTAGGCCTGATAAGCATAGCGCATCAGGCAATGTTACGTTTGTCATCATCCTCAAAAATGCCCGATTCACGATCGGGCATTTTGACTGTTACTGCTTCGCGCCTTCTACTGCTTCACGCGCCAGCTTAGTAATGCGGTCGTAATCGCCCGCTTCCAGCGCATCTGCCGGAACCAGCCAGGAGCCACCGATACACAATACGCTTTTCAGCGCCAGGTAATCACGGTAGTTAGCCGGAGAAATACCGCCAGTCGGGCAGAAACGAACCTGGGAGAACGGACCCGCAATCGCCTGCAGTGCTTTCACGCCGCCATTAGCTTCAGCTGGGAAGAATTTGAACTCTTTCAGGCCGTAGTCCATACCCAGCATCAGTTCAGAAACAGTGCTGATACCTGGAATCAATGGAATAGTACCTTCAGTCGCAGCTTTCAGCAGGGGTTCAGTCAGACCAGGGCTGATTGCGAACTGTGCGCCCGCTTCAGTCACTTCTGCCAGTTGCTGCGGATTCAGCACCGTACCGGCGCCCACAATCGCTTCCGGCACTTCTTTGGCGATAGCACGGATAGCATCAACGGCACACGCCGTACGCAGAGTCACTTCCAGAACGCGCACCCCACCAGCAACCAACGCTTTTGCCATTGGCACCGCGTGTTCGAGTTTATTTACCACGATAACCGGTACAACCGGGCCGGTGGTCAGGATTGATTCTGCACTTGTTTTCCAGTTTTTCATCAGAGTTTTCTCTCGCCTGATTACAAATTTTGTCGTCTTAAAAAGTGATACAGGTTGCGCCCTGTTCGGCACCGGACAGTTTTTCACGCAAGGCGCTGAATAATTCACGTCCTGTTCCCACGCGTGACGCGCTCAGGTCAGGAATGTGCGGCTCGCGAGCGGCAAGTTCCGCTTCGTCTACCAGCAGCGTCAGTTCGCCTGTCTGTCCATTCACACGAATGATGTCCCCATCGCGCACTTTTGCCAGCAGCCCACCATCATAGGCTTCTGGTGTTACATGGATAGCTGACGGCACTTTACCTGAAGCACCAGAGAGTCGTCCATCGGTAACTAACGCAATTTTGAAACGCCGGTCCAATAATACACCAAGTGGCGGCATGAGTTTATGTAATTCTGGCATTCCGTTCGCTTTTGGACCCTGATGACGGACAACAACTACACAATCACGGTCCAGCATACCTGCTTCAAAAGCAGGCATAACGTCATGCTGGCTTTCAAAAACAACCGCAGGCGCTTCAATTACCTGGTTTTCAACCGGCACAGCAGAGGTTTTCATCACGGCACGCCCCAGGTTGCCACTTAACACCTTTGTCCCGCCATGATGCGAGAAAGGTTGTTCAAAGGAAGCGATCACATTGCTGTCGAGCGATTTCTCCGCACCTTCGCGCCAGTCCAGCTCGCCGTTATTCAGCCACGGTTCGAGGGTATAGCGCGAAAGACCAAAGCCCGCCACCGTATTGACATCTTCATGCAACAGACCCGCCTTGAGCAGTTCACGTACCAGAACCGGTACGCCACCCGCCGCCTGGAAGTGGTTAATATCGGCCGGACCGTTTGGATACAAACGCGCCATCAGAGGTACTACATCAGAAAGATCAGAGAAGTCATCCCAGTTAATCTGAATACCAGCAGCTCGCGCCATCGCGACCAGATGCATCGTGTGGTTAGTGGAGCCACCAGTTGCCAGTAGCGCAACAATACCGTTCACCACCACTTTCTCGTCGATCATCTTACCGATCGGCATCCACTCATTGCCGTTCCCGGTCATGCGTGTAACCTGGCGAGCAGCCGCAGCGGTGAGAGCGTCACGCAGTGGGGAATCCGGGTGAACAAAAGAAGATCCCGGCAACTGCATTCCCATAAACTCCACCACCATCTGGTTGGTGTTTGCGGTACCGTAGAAAGTACATGTACCTGGGGCATGATAAGACGCCGCTTCTGACTCCAGCAGAGCCATACGATCCACCTTCCCTTCAGCATAAAGCTGGCGAATACGCACTTTTTCTTTATTTGGCAAACCGCTTGCCATGGGACCTGATGGCACAAATACCGCAGGCAAATGACCGAACGACAGTGCTGCCATCGTCAGCCCTGGAACAATCTTATCGCACACGCCGAGGAACAGCGCGCCATCAAACATGTTATGAGAAAGCCCCACCGCCGCAGACATCGCAATGACTTCGCGGCTTAACAGCGACAGTTCCATACCATCCTGCCCCTGGGTTACACCATCACACATCGCCGGAACACCACCCGCAACCTGGCCGACCGCGTTAGCTTCATGCAGTGCTTTACGAATAATCTCAGGATAATGTTCATAAGGCTGGTGGGCGGAGAGCATGTCGTTGTAGGAGGTGATGATGGCGATATTGTTACGCAACATGCTTTTCAGGGAGGCTTTGTCTTCTGGCTGGCAAGCGGCAAAACCGTGTGCCAGGTTACCGCATGCCAACTGCGAACGATGAACGGTCGATGTTTTCGCTTGTTCGATCCGGGCGAGATAAGCAGAACGAGTCTCGCGCGAACGTTCAATGATTCGTTTTGTTACGCGTAACATTTGTGGATTCATAAAGGCTCCTGAAATTGAGTTGTCAGAGCAGGATGATTCACAACGCGATTCATTCAAGGAAAGCATGACTGAAACGCCTGTAACCGGAGCTCATAGGGCAAAAACGTTTCAGTGAGTGTAATAAAAAAAGCCTCGTGGGTGAATCCACACGAGGCTCAAAAGTGTAAAAATTGTTCTACTCTCTGTGCAAGATCATGTTACCGGTAAAATAACCATAAAGGATGAGTACAGATATTACTCAAACTCATTCCAGGATCTGCCATCACGGGTAATCATTGCCACCGAAGCAACCGGTCCCCAGGTTCCAGCCTGATACGGTTTCGGCGCATCATTATCCATCGCCCATGCTTCAGTAATAGAGTCCACCCATTTCCAGGCTTCTTCAACTTCATCACGACGCACAAACAGCGCCTGAATACCGCGCATGGTTTCCAGCAGCAGACGTTCATAGGCATCAGCCAGATGCGTCTGATTAAAGGTTTCCGAATAGCTCAGATCCAGCTTGGTGATTTGCAGGTTATGTTTGTGATCAAGACCTGGGACCTTGTTCAACACCTGAATATCCACGCCTTCATCAGGTTGCAGACGGATGGTTAGCTTATTTTGCGGCAGATCCTGCCACGACTCTTTAAACAGATTGAGCTCTGGCGTTTTGAAATAGACCACCACTTCAGAGCATTTGGTCGGCAGACGTTTACCGGTACGCAGGTAGAACGGTACGCCAGCCCAGCGCCAGTTATCGATATCAACCCGGATCGCCACGAAGGTTTCTGTATTACTGCTTTTGTTCGCGCCCTCTTCTTCCAGGTAACCAGGCACTTTTTTGCCCTGGGCAAAGCCCGCGGTGTATTGCCCGCGTACTGTTTTTTCACGCACGTTGGAGCGATCGATACGACGCAATGATTTCAATACTTTCACTTTTTCATCACGGATGCTGTCAGCGCTCAGGTCGGATGGCGGAGACATCGCAATCATGCAGAGAATTTGCAGCAGATGGTTCTGGATCATATCGCGCATCTGACCGGCTTTATCAAAATAGCCCCAACGCCCTTCAATCCCGACCTCTTCTGCTACGGTGATCTCAACATGATCAATGGTGCGGTTGTCCCAGTTGTTCACAAACAGGGAGTTAGCAAAACGCAGTGCCAACAGATTCAGCACCGTTTCTTTTCCGAGGTAGTGGTCGATACGGTAGACCTGGCACTCCTCGAAGTATTCGCCAACCTGATCGTTGATTTCACGCGAGGTCGCCAGCGACGTCCCCAGCGGTTTCTCCATGACTACGCGCGCCGGTTTAGCATTCAGTTTTGCCTCGCCAAGCCCTTTGCAGATTGCACCAAATGTGCTTGGCGGCATGGCGAAGTAGTTAATGGTGATACGATTTTTTTGATCCAGCATCGCGCCAAGACGGTTGAATGCGGCCGTGTCATTGACATCGAGGTTGCAAAAATCCAGACGTGCGCTCAGTGTATCCCACAGACCTTCATCAATGGTTTCTTTCATGAAGGTTTCCAGCGCTTCGCGGACTACTTTGGTATATGCCGCTTTATCCCAGTCAGCACGCCCTACGCCGATAATCCGGGTGTCCGGGTTGAGCTGACCGGCTTTTTCCAGTTGATACAGGGAAGGCAGCAATTTACGACGCGCAAGGTCGCCTTTCGCGCCGAAAATGACCAGGTCACAGGCCTGGGCTGTTTGCGTTACCGCCATGTCATTCTCCTTAAGTTAACTAACCCGGTACTTAAGCCTGGGTATACTTGTAATTTTCTTACGGTGCACTGTACTGCTTTTACGAGCTTGCGAAAACTGTAAACGCTTATCCACCCGTGCGATTACGGCTAAACCGCGTAAAGTGCAACAAAACTGATAAAAAAATCATCGTTAATGGCGTTTTTTCATTCGAAAAAAATCTGACATCGATCATGTAATGAAAAAAAATGACAACTTTTTTTTCCGCATTTGTCATTAACACAGCGCACAGGCGTAATATCAGACCAAACTGCATTTCGATTTCTTTCAGTGCGGAAATCGTCATTACCGTGAGTCTCTTTACATCATGAACATGCTGGAAAAAATCCAGTCTCAACTGGAACATTTGAGCAAATCAGAACGAAAAGTCGCCGAGGTCATTCTTGCTTCGCCTGACAATGCGATCCATTCGAGTATTGCTGCTCTGGCGCTTGAGGCCAATGTTAGCGAACCGACGGTGAATCGTTTCTGTCGCAGCATGGACACCCGCGGTTTTCCTGATTTTAAACTACATCTGGCACAAAGCCTGGCAAATGGCACGCCCTATGTTAATCGCAACGTTAATGAAGATGACAGCGTTGAATCATACACGGGGAAAATATTTGAGTCGGCAATGGCCACGCTCGATCACGTACATCACTCGCTGGACAAATCTGCCATCAACCGTGCCGTCGATCTCCTGACCCAAGCCAAGAAAATCGCCTTTTTCGGTCTGGGCTCTTCTGCCGCCGTCGCCCACGATGCGATGAATAAGTTTTTTCGCTTTAATGTTCCGGTGGTTTACTCCGACGATATCGTGCTGCAACGCATGAGTTGTATGAATTGTAGCGATGGAGACGTGGTTGTGCTGATTTCTCACACCGGAAGAACCAAAAATCTGGTTGAACTGGCGCAGTTAGCACGGGAAAACGACGCGATGGTGATTGCACTCACCTCCGCCGGTACGCCACTCGCCCGGGAAGCAACGCTGGCAATTACCCTCGACGTACCGGAAGATACTGACATTTATATGCCCATGGTTTCTCGACTTGCGCAGCTGACCGTGATAGATGTGCTGGCAACAGGATTTACTTTGCGACGTGGCACAAAATTCAGAGATAACTTGAAGCGGGTCAAGGAAGCGCTTAAGGAATCGCGCTTTGATAAGCAGTTACTTAAATTGAGTGACGATCGCTAAATCGATTATCACTGTTCTATCCTTATACGATATTCGCACCTGTTTAAATTACAACCATAATGGTTTTAGTTTATGCGAATTCATGTTCAAGCAACACCTGGTTGTTTCAGTCAACGGAGTATTACATGTCCAGAAGGCTTCGCAGAACCAAAATCGTTACCACGTTAGGCCCGGCTACCGATCGCGATAATAACCTTGAAAAGGTTATCGCAGCGGGCGCAAACGTCGTACGAATGAACTTTTCTCATGGCTCGCCTGAAGACCATAAAATGCGCGCGGATAAAGTTCGTGAAATTGCCGCAAAACTGGGGCGTCATGTGGCTATTCTCGGTGACCTTCAGGGGCCAAAGATTCGCGTATCTACTTTTAAAGAAGGAAAAGTTTTCCTCAATATTGGGGATAAATTCCTGTTAGATGCCAACCTGGGCAAAGGTGAAGGCGATAAAGAAAAAGTCGGTATCGACTATAAAGGTTTGCCAACTGACGTCGTGCCTGGCGACATTCTGCTGCTGGACGACGGTCGCGTACAGTTAAAAGTACTGGAAGTTCAGGGCATGAAAGTGTTCACCGAAGTGACCGTCGGTGGCCCACTCTCCAACAATAAAGGGATCAACAAACTCGGCGGCGGCCTGTCGGCTGAAGCGTTGACAGAGAAAGACAAAGCAGACATTAAAACTGCGGCATTGATTGGCGTAGATTATTTGGCTGTTTCTTTCCCACGCTGCGGCGAAGATTTGAATTATGCTCGTCGTCTGGCGCGCGATGCAGGCTGTGATGCGAAAATTGTCGCCAAAGTTGAACGTGCGGAAGCCGTTTGCAGCCAGGATGCAATGGACGACATTATCCTCGCTTCTGACGCGGTGATGGTCGCACGCGGCGACCTCGGCGTAGAGATTGGCGATCCGGAACTGGTTGGGATTCAGAAAGCGTTGATTCGTCGCGCGCGTCAGCTGAACCGCGCAGTCATTACTGCGACCCAGATGATGGAGTCGATGATTACCAACCCGATGCCGACTCGTGCAGAAGTCATGGACGTGGCGAACGCCGTTCTGGACGGTACTGACGCCGTAATGTTGTCTGCGGAAACCGCCGCGGGTCAGTATCCATCTGAAACCGTTGCTGCAATGGCGCGTGTTTGCCTGGGTGCCGAAAAAATCCCGAGCATCAATGTGTCTAAACACCGCCTGGATGTTCAGTTCGACAATGTGGAAGAAGCTATCGCGATGTCCGCAATGTACGCGGCTAACCATCTGAAAGGCGTTACCGCTATCATCACCATGACCGAATCCGGTCGTACCGCGCTGATGACTTCCCGTATCAGCTCCGGTCTGCCGATTTTCGCCATGTCTCGTCATGAGCGCACTCTGAACCTGACTGCGCTTTATCGTGGTGTTACGCCGGTCTATTTTGACAGTGCAAATGATGGCGTGGTTGCTGCCAGCGAAGCGGTTAATCTGCTGCGCGATAAAGGTTACCTGATGTCAGGTGATCTTGTCATTGTCACCCAGGGCGACGTGATGAGTACCGTGGGTTCTACTAATACCACGCGTATTTTAACAGTAGAGTAAGTTAGTTGCCGGAAGCGGCGTTAACACGCTATCCGGCCTACAATAATTCGATTATTCAATAGATTATGATCAGACTGTAGGCCCGATAAGCATGCGCATAGAACAAATGCGCACTTAACATCAGACGCAAGCCTCTCCTCGCGAGAGGCTTTTTTTATTTGATGGGATAAAGATCTTTACGCTTATATGGCTGGATTTCGCCCGGTTTGCGAGTTTTCAGCAATTTTAAAATCCAGGTGTACTGCTCTGGTCGCGGACCAACAAAAATCTCGACTTCTTCATTCATCCGCCGCGCAATGGTAGCGTCATCCGCCTCTAACAGGTCATCCATCGGTGGACGTACCTGAATCGTCAGACGATGGGTCTTGCCATCATAGATTGGGAACAACGGAACGACACGCGCGCGACACACTTTCATCAGGCGACCAATGGCTGGCAGCGTCGCTTTATAGGTTGCAAAGAAATCAACAAATTCGCTGTGTTCAGGACCATGATCCTGATCCGGTAAATAATAGCCCCAGTAGCCCTGACGAACCGACTGGATGAATGGCTTAATGCCATCATTTCGTGCATGCAAACGACCACCGAAACGACGACGTACGGTGTTCCAGACAAAATCAAAAACCGGATTCCCCTGGTTATGGAACATCGCTGCCATTTTCTGCCCTTGTGAGGCCATCAACATGGCGGGGATATCAACTGCCCAGCCGTGCGGCACCAGAAAGATCACTTTCTCGTTATTACGCCGCATCTCTTCGATGATCTCCAGCCCCTGCCAGTCGACGCGAGGCTGGATTTTCTCCGGCCCACGTATCGCCAGTTCAGCCATCATAGCCATCGCTTGCGGCGCGGTAGCAAACATCTCATCAACAATCGCTTCGCGTTCGGCTTCGCTACGTTCTGGAAAGCAGAGAGACAGATTGATCAACGCCCGACGACGTGAGCTTTTGCCCAGCTTCCCAGCAAAACGCCCCAACCGCGCAAGGATGGGATCACGGAATTTTGCTGGTGTTAAGGCAATACCGGCCATTGCCGCCACGCCCAACCAGGCTCCCCAGTAACGAGGATGACGAAAGGATTTATCAAACTCAGGAATGTATTCGCTATTATTTTTTTTCGTTTCCATGCTTTTCCAGTTTCGGATAAGGCAACAATCAATCTGGTGATAGTTTAGCGGCGCAACTTGCCCCGCACCAAATAAAAAAGCCGGTACTGACTGCGTACCGGCTGCCAATGAGTATTAATTAATCAAACTGTAGCTGCGGCACAATCTCTTTGGCCTTCGCCAGGAAATCGATACGGTCGGAACCGGTGAGCCCTTCAGTACGCGGCAGTTTCGCCGTAAGCGGGTTTACGGCCTGCTGGTTGATCCATACTTCATAGTGCAGATGTGGCCCGGTGGAACGTCCGGTGTTACCGGAAAGCGCGATACGGTCGCCACGTTTCACCTTCTGCCCCGGTTTCACCAGGATTTTGCGCAGGTGCATATAACGCGTGGTGTAACTGCGACCATGACGAATAGCCACATAATAACCAGCGGCGCCGCTGCGTTTGGCTACAACGACTTCACCATCACCCACCGAAAGCACCGGAGTCCCCTGTGGCATAGCGAAATCAACACCTCTGTGCGGCGCAACGCGACCAGTCACCGGGTTAGTACGACGCGGGTTAAAGTTAGACGAGATACGGAACTGTTTCGCCGTCGGGAATCGCAAGAATCCTTTGGCCAGGCCAGTACCGTTACGGTCGTAGAATTTGCCATCTTCAGCGCGAATAGCATAGTAATCTTTGCCTTCTGAACGCAAACGCACGCCCAGCAGTTGGCTTTGCTCACGTTTGCCATCAAGCATCTCACGTGACATTAATACCGCAAATTCGTCACCTTTTTTCACTTTGCGGAAGTCCATCTGCCACTGCATTGCTTTAATCACCGCGCTCACTTCGGCACTGTTTAAACCTGCATTTTTGGCACTGGCAACAAAACTTGTCCCAACGGTTCCTTTCAACAGATTGTTAACCCACTCCCCTTGCTGTATTTCGCTGGTCATTTTAAAACCATTGGCAGCAGTGCGGTCATAGGTGCGGGTTTCGCGGCGAGACATTTCCCAGGTCAGACGTTGTAACTCGCCATCAGCGGTTAATGTCCAGGAGAGCTGTTGACCAATTTTCAGGTTACGCAGATCTTTATCAGCGGCAGCCAGTTGGGTGATATCACCCATCTCAATGCCATATTGATTAAGGATGCTACTTAACGTATCGCCCGTAGAAACAACATACTCATGAACGCCTGCTTCACCAGCGATTTTGTCGTCCAGTTCATCCTGGGGAATGGCCTCATCTTCTTGCGCGGCTTGATCAATCGGCTCACTGGCTTCAGGTAAGAGAGAACGAATTTCGTTCTGTTCCAGCTCAATGGTTTTGACGATTGGCGAGACGTCTCGGTGATAAACATAAGGCCGCCAGATAGCGACGGCCAGAGTAAGAACGGTAAGCGACCCCAACATAACGCGGTGTGGTCGCGGTAAATTATTAAACGCCAGGGCGACAGAGCGGGCTATCTGTTGCACGTAATCACTTCCTCATTAATCTCCTTTCAGGCAGCTCGCGTACTGGTTAGCTAATTGATTCAGGAATTCTGAATAGCTCGTTTTGCCCAGTTTGATATTCGTCCCAAGGGGATCCAACGTTCCCATACGAACGGATGTCCCTCGTGCGACGCTTTCGACGACCGCTGGCCTGAACTGTGGCTCAGCAAAAACGCAGGTTGCTTTTTGCTCAACCAACTGTGTTCTTATTTGATGTAAACGCTGCGCGCCAGGTTGAATCTCTGGGTTAACGGTAAAGTGACCAAGCGGTGTCAGTCCGAACTGTTTTTCGAAGTAGCCGTAGGCATCATGAAAAACGAAATAACCTTTTCCCTTGAGTGGCGCGAGCTCATTACCAATCTGTTTCCTACTTGAAGCTAATTGTGCCTCAAATTCCATCAGGTTGGCGTCAAGTTTGGCTCGACTTTGCGGCATAAGTTCCACTAATTTTCCATGGATTGCAACCGCTGTAGCCCGCGCTATCTCTGGGGAAAGCCAAACATGCATGTTGAAATCGCCGTGATGGTGATCTTCGTCACTTTTTTCCGCATGATCGTGATCATCATCAGCGTCGTGAATGCTTTTCATCAGCAGCGGTTTTACATTCTCAAGCTGCGCAATAGTTACCTGTTTCGCCTCGGGTAATTTACTCACCGTTTTTTGCATAAACGCTTCCATTTCTGGGCCAACCCAGACAACTAAGTCCGCGTCCTGTAAGCGTTTTACATCAGATGGACGCAGTGAATAGTCATGTTCAGAGGCACCATCAGGAAGTAATACCTCCGTCTCTGTTACCCCATCAGCAATAGCGGAAGCGATAAATCCAACGGGTTTAAGCGAAGCGACAACGGCAGCTTCTGCTACCTGTGTTGCACTGCCCCAGAGAGCAGCGGATAATGCTGCGAAAAGAAGCGTTTTTTTATGTAACATAATGCGACCAATCATC
Organism: Escherichia coli; assembly: GCF_011881725.1. GTDB lineage: Bacteria > Pseudomonadota > Gammaproteobacteria > Enterobacterales > Enterobacteriaceae > Escherichia > Escherichia coli_E. The sequence continues at coordinate 40,884 of NZ_JAATUR010000018.1, forward strand.
GTAATGAATATGAGAAGTGTGATATTATAACATTTCATAATTACTGCAAGACTAAAATTAACATGACAAGTCTGGTTTCCCTGGAAAATGTCTCGGTTTCATTTGGCCAACGCCGCGTCCTCTCTGATGTGTCGCTGGAACTCAAGCCTGGTAAAATTTTGACCTTACTTGGGCCGAACGGCGCAGGTAAGTCGACACTGGTTCGGGTTGTGCTCGGGCTGGTAACACCTGATGAAGGGGTTATCAAGCGCCACGGAAAACTGCGCATTGGTTATGTGCCGCAGAAGCTGTATCTCGACACCACGTTGCCACTGACCGTAAACCGTTTTTTACGTTTACGCCCCGGGACACATAAAGAAGATATTTTGCCTGCACTCAAACGTGTACAGGCCGGACACCTGATTAACGCGCCGATGCAAAAACTGTCTGGTGGTGAAACGCAGCGAGTCCTGCTAGCGCGCGCATTGTTAAATCAACCACAGTTATTAGTGCTGGATGAACCTACCCAGGGCGTGGATGTGAATGGCCAGGTAGCGTTATATGACCTTATTGACCAGTTACGTCGCGAACTGGATTGTGGCGTTTTAATGGTGTCTCATGACCTGCATCTGGTGATGGCAAAAACCGATGAAGTACTTTGCCTGAACCATCACATCTGTTGTTCTGGCACACCAGAAGTGGTTTCCCTGCATCCGGAATTCATTTCGATGTTCGGACCTCGCGGAGCCGAACAGCTGGGTATTTATCGTCATCATCATAATCACCGCCACGATTTAGAGGGGCGAATTATTCTGCGTCGGGGAAATGATCGCTCATGATTGAATTGTTATTTCCCGGTTGGTTAGCCGGGATTATGCTCGCCTGTGCCGCGGGTCCTTTGGGTTCTTTTGTTGTCTGGCGTCGTATGTCTTATTTCGGCGACACGCTGGCTCACGCGTCTTTACTTGGGGTGGCGTTTGGTTTGTTGCTGAACGTAAATCCATTTTATGCAGTGATTGTCGTTACGCTGCTGCTGGCAGGTGGTCTGGTGTGGCTGGAGAAACGCCCACAACTGGCGATTGACACACTATTGGGCATTATGGCGCACAGCGCATTGTCGCTGGGTCTGGTCGTTGTCAGTCTGATGTCTAACATTCGCGTTGACTTGATGGCATACCTGTTCGGTGATTTGCTGGCAGTGACGCCGGAAGATCTTATCTCCATTGCGATTGGCGTGGTCATTGTGGTGGCGATTCTGTTCTGGCAATGGCGCAATTTACTGTCGATGACCATTAGCCCGGATCTGGCGTTTGTTGATGGCGTTAAATTGCAGCGTGTGAAATTGCTGTTGATGCTGGTAACAGCATTGACGATTGGTGTGGCAATGAAATTCGTCGGGGCGTTGATTATTACCTCGCTGCTGATCATTCCTGCTGCTACTGCACGTCGTTTTGCCCGTACGCCGGAACAGATGGCAGGTGTCGCCGTTTTGGTGGGGATGGTTGCGGTAACCGGCGGTTTAACTTTTTCAGCGTTTTACGATACGCCCGCGGGGCCGTCAGTAGTGCTGTGTGCTGCGCTGTTGTTTATTTTGAGTATGATGAAAAAACAGGCCAGCTAATTTATACCTGAGCAAATTTGCCGGATGCGGCGCAAGCGCCTTATCCGGTCTACGATTTGCTATCCCCGGTAAGCCTGATAAGACGCGAACAGCGTCGCATCAGGCTGCTGTTGCCAATGTCGGATGCGGCTTGAATGCCTTATACAACTTACGGCATTTCTGGCGGTGTGATGCCGAAGTGGTTCCACGCCCGCACTGTCGCCATACGTCCGCGTGGTGTCCTCTGTAAAAAGCCTTGCTGAATCAAATAAGGCTCCAGCACATCCTCAATGGTTTCACGTTCTTCACCAATGGCTGCCGCCAGGTTATCCAGGCCTACCGGCCCACCAAAGAATTTATCGATTACCGCCAGCAACAATTTGCGGTCCATATAATCGAAACCTTCGGCATCGACATTCAGCATATCCAGCGCCTGGGCGGCGATATCTGCCGAGATGGTGCCATCATGCTTCACTTCGGCAAAATCACGCACGCGACGCAGCAAACGGTTAGCAATACGTGGTGTCCCGCGCGCCCGACGCGCCACTTCCAGCGCGCCATCTTCACTCATTTCGAGGCCCATAAAACGTGCGCTACGACTGACGATATACTGCAGATCCGGCACTTGATAAAACTCAAGACGCTGAACAATACCGAAACGGTCACGCAGTGGTGACGTCAGCGAGCCAGCACGCGTGGTCGCGCCAATAAGGGTAAATGGCGGCAGATCGATTTTAATTGAACGCGCCGCCGGGCCTTCACCGATCATAATATCCAGCTGGTAGTCTTCCATTGCCGGATACAACACCTCTTCCACCACAGGTGAGAGACGGTGAATTTCATCGATAAACAGAACATCGTGCGGTTCAAGGTTGGTCAGCATCGCTGCCAGATCGCCTGCTTTTTCCAGTACCGGGCCGGACGTGGTACGTAAATTGACGCCCATTTCATTGGCGACAATATTAGCAAGCGTGGTTTTCCCCAGCCCTGGCGGACCAAAAATCAACAGATGATCGAGGGCATCACCGCGCAGTTTCGCTGCTTTGATGAAAATCTCCATCTGCGAACGGACCTGCGGCTGACCAATGTACTCTTCCAGTAATTTGGGGCGAATGGCGCGATCTGCCACATCTTCCGGCAAAGTCGTACCGGCAGAAATCAGACGGTCTGCTTCAATCATCCTTTACCTCATAACGCGGCGCGCAGGGCTTCGCGAATTAATGTTTCACTGCTGGCATCAGGACGAGCAATTTTGCTCACCATGCGGCTGGCTTCTTGTGGTTTATAGCCCAGCGCCACCAGCGCAGCAACCGCTTCCTGTTCAGCATCGTCAGTTGCCGGACTGGCAGGTGACGTGAGCACCAGATCGGCAGCAGGAGTAAAGAGATCGCCGTGCAGACCTTTAAATCTGTCTTTCATTTCAACAATTAAACGTTCGGCGGTTTTCTTGCCAATACCCGGTAACTTCACCAGTGCTGCGGGCTCTTCACGCTCAACCGCATTAACAAACTGCTGTGCTGACATCCCGGAGAGGATTGCCAGTGCCAGTTTAGGGCCAACGCCGTTGGTTTTGATCAACTCTTTAAACAGCGTGCGCTCTTGCTTATTGTTAAAACCGTACAGCAACTGCGCATCTTCACGCACCACAAAATGGGTGAAAACGATCGCTTCCTGGCCCGCTTCCGGGAGCTCGTAAAAACAGGTCATCGGCATATGTACTTCATAGCCTACTCCGCCCACTTCAAGTAACACCAGTGGGGGTTGTTTTTCAATGATGATGCCTCTGAGTCTGCCTATCACATGACGCTCCTGGGTAATGAATCAAAGATAATGTTGTATGATAAAAAAATGCTGGATAGATATCCAGCGAAGGATGAAGAAAACTTGCGAAGAGTCTCGATGAACTGAAAAATGGCATTGTATAATTCGTTGTCAATTTTATATTTAAATTAAATATTTTATTACTACATATTCAGTGAAAAAATACACAAAAAAATTATTACATCTGCAAAAGAAATGTTTTTATGTTATTAAGCATATTCATTTTTATTTCAATGGAATGACAACGTGAATATTAATTACCCTGCTGAATATGAAATTGGTGATATCGTCTTTACATGTATAGGTGCCGCCTTATTTGGTCAAATATCAGCTGCATCAAATTGCTGGAGTAATCACGTCGGGATCATTATCGGTCATAACGGTAACGACTTCCTGGTTGCAGAAAGTCGGGTGCCACTTTCTACTGTCACCACGCTGTCTCGTTTTATTAAACGTTCATCCAAACAACGCTATGCAGTAAAGCGCTTAGGCGCTGGATTAACAGAACAGCAAAAACAACAACTGATCGCGCAGGTTCCTTCCAGACTGCGAAAACTCTATCACACCGGTTTTAAATACGAATCCTCCCGCCAGTTCTGTTCAAAATTTGTCTTTGATATTTATAAAGAGGCACTATGTATTCCGGTAGGTGAAATAGAGACATTTGGAGAGCTGTTAAATAGCAATCCGCATGCAAAACTCACCTTCTGGAAATTCTGGTTTTTAGGTTCTATTCCGTGGGAGCGTAAAACCGTAACACCAGCCAGTTTGTGGCATCATCCGAGTCTGATGTTGATTCATGCGGAGGGAGTAGAAACGCCTCAGCCTGAACTGACCGAGGCGGTATAATTTAACGCAGTCGCCCTCTCGCCAGGTTCAGTCGCGATTCGCTCATCTGCATCGCATTCTGACTAACATGGCAGTGGGTGATGGCAATCGCCAGCGCATCGGCGGCGTCAGCCTGCGGATTAGCGGGAAGCTTCAGCAAGGTGCGGACCATATGCTGCACCTGGCTTTTTTCGGCACTACCAATCCCCACCACTGTCTGCTTAACCTGACGGGCTGCATATTCAAACACCGGCAATTCCTGGTTCACCGCCGCCACAATCGCTACGCCGCGCGCCTGCCCCAATTTCAGGGCTGAATCGGCGTTTTTGGCCATAAAGACTTGTTCGATTGCGAAATAATCAGGCTGGAACTGGGTGATGATTTCCGTCACGCCCGCATAAATGAGCTTCAGACGAGACGGTAAATCATCCACTTTGGTGCGAATGCATCCGCTGCCCAGGTAGGAGAGTTGTCTCCCTACCTGACGGATTACCCCATAGCCGGTAACGCGCGAACCCGGGTCAATGCCGAGAATAATAGCCATCACGCGTCTCCGTTTTGCTGTTTAGCAGGCCTCATCAGAGGGTCGCGGCGACCTCATCAGAGATTTCACCGTTATGGTAAACTTCCTGTACGTCGTCACAGTCTTCCAGCATGTCGATCAAACGCATCAGTTTAGGTGCGGTTTCTGCATCCATATCAGCCTTGGTGGACGGGATCATGGAAACTTCCGCGCTGTCTGCTTTCAGACCTGCGGCTTCCAGAGCATCGCGTACTTTACCCATCTCTTCCCATGCAGTGTAGACGTCAATTGCGCCGTCATCATAGGTCACAACGTCTTCTGCACCTGCTTCCAGCGCCGCTTCCATGATGGTGTCTTCATCGCCTTTCTCGAAGGAGATTACGCCTTTTTTGCTGAACAGATAGGCTACAGAACCGTCAGTACCAAGGTTACCTCCACATTTGCTGAATGCGTGACGCACTTCAGCAACAGTACGGTTGCGGTTGTCAGAGAGACATTCAATCATGATTGCTGTGCCGCCAGGACCGTAACCTTCGTAGATGATGGTTTCCATATTCGCATCATCATCACCGCCCACACCACGTGCAATTGCGCGGTTCAGCGTGTCACGGGTCATGTTGTTAGACAATGCTTTATCTATCGCCGCACGCAAACGCGGGTTAGCGTCCGGATCGCCACCGCCCAGTTTGGCTGCGGTTACCAGCTCACGAATGATTTTAGTGAAGATTTTACCGCGCTTAGCATCCTGCGCAGCTTTACGATGTCTGGTGTTGGCCCATTTACTATGACCTGCCATAAAAATATCTCCAAATAGCCCTGCCAGTTCAGGCAGCGTTAATTACAAACTCTTCAATCGCCTGCCGGTTGCTCCAGGACATGGTGAGCGCCGCCGCAGCAGGCGCATCAAGCCACTTGTAGGCCAGATGTTCAGTAAAAACAATCTGGCGCTCGTGCGGTAGCGCAAGACAAAACCATGATTCCGTATTGCGCGTCACACCCGGCGCATAGCGATGGCGTAAATGCGAAAAAATTTCAAACTCTACCGTGCGCTGGCAGTCAATTAAGGTCAGTTGTTCAGCAACAACATCAATGGTGACCTCTTCCTTTACTTCGCGCATGGCAGCTTGCGGCGCGGTTTCCCCCTCTTCCACGCTGCCGGTTACCGACTGCCAGAAATCGGGATCGTCACGCCGCTGCAACATCAGCACCCGTTTCGTGTCTTGCGCATAGATAACTACTAAGATCGAAACGGGACGCTTATAAGCCATATCAATTATTCTCAGCCTTCTTTACAACCTGAATGCTCAGTTCAGCCAGTGCAGTCGGGTTAGCAAAGCTCGGTGCTTCAGTCATCAGACACGCTGCCGCCGTGGTTTTCGGGAAGGCGATAACGTCACGGATGTTGTCGGTGCCGGTCAGCAGCATGGTCAAACGGTCAAGACCGAATGCCAGACCTGCGTGCGGCGGAGTACCGTACTTCAGGGCATCGAGCAGGAAGCCGAATTTCTCACGCTGTTCCTCTTCGTTGATACCCAGAATGCCAAACACCGTCTGCTGCATATCACCATTATGGATACGCACTGAACCACCGCCCACTTCGTAACCATTGATGACCATATCGTAAGCGTTCGCCACTGCATTTTCCGGCGCCGCTTTCAGCTCTGCAGCCGTCATGTCTTTCGGTGAGGTGAACGGATGGTGCATTGCCGTCAGGCCACCTTCACCGTCGTCTTCAAACATCGGGAAGTCGATAACCCACAGCGGCGCCCATTTGCTTTCGTCGGTCAGGCCAAGATCTTTACCCACTTTCAGACGCAGTGCGCCCATCGCGTCGGCAACAATTTTCTTGTTGTCGGCACCGAAGAAAATCATATCGCCATCTTGTGCGGCGGTACGATCCAGGATGGCTTCGATGATTTCCGCATTGAGGAACTTCGCTACCGGGCTGTTGATACCTTCCAGACCTTTCGCGCGTTCATTGACCTTGATGTAAGCCAGACCTTTCGCGCCATAGATTTTGACGAAGTTACCGTATTCGTCGATCTGTTTACGGGTCAGCGATGCGCCGCCCGGAACACGCAGAGCCGCGACACGACCTTTAGGATCGTTAGCCGGCCCCGCAAATACTGCAAACTCAACAGATTTCAGCAGATCGGCAACGTCTGTCAGTTCCATCGGGTTACGCAGATCCGGTTTATCAGAACCATAACGGCGTTCAGCTTCTGCGAAGGTCATCACCGGGAAATCACCCAGATCCACGCCCTTCACTTCCAGCCACAAATGACGCACCAGCGCTTCCATCACTTCACGCACTTGCGGCGCGGTCATGAAGGAAGTTTCTACATCGATCTGCGTAAATTCAGGCTGACGATCAGCACGCAGATCTTCGTCACGGAAGCATTTAACGATCTGATAGTAGCGGTCAAAACCAGACATCATCAGCAACTGTTTGAACAGCTGTGGAGACTGCGGCAGCGCGTAGAATTTGCCTTTGTGCACACGAGAAGGCACCAGGTAGTCACGCGCGCCTTCCGGCGTGGCTTTGGTCAGCATTGGGGTTTCGATATCAAGGAAACCGTGGTCGTCCATAAAACGGCGCACCAGGCTGGTGATTTTAGCGCGTGTTTTCAGGCGCTGAGCCATTTCCGGACGACGCAGGTCGAGATAGCGGTATTTCAGACGCGCTTCTTCGGTGTTGACGTGGTTAGAGTCAAGCGGCAGAACATCTGCGCGGTTGATAATGGTCAGTGAGGACGCCAGCACTTCGATTTCGCCGGTCGCCATATCGCGATTGATATTTTTTTCGTCACGCGCACGTACAGTGCCCGTCACCTGAATGCAGAACTCATTACGCAGTTCAGAGGCCAGCTTTAACGCGTCCGCACGATCCGGATCGAAAAATACCTGCACGATACCTTCGCGGTCGCGCATATCGATAAAGATCAGGCTACCAAGATCACGACGACGGTTGACCCAACCACACAGAGTCACCTGCTGCCCCACGTGGGACAAACGGAGCTGTCCACAATATTCTGTACGCATGAGATATCCCTTAACTTAGCTGCCGGCGGATGTCCCCTGCTGCGCAGGTGACCTAAGTCGCAGCGTTAGCTGTATGTCACAACTGAATGAAAAAAGGCGGCTATTATACTGGAAATTCTGCCGCACCGTAAGAGCCTGGCCCGCCAGGGAGCGACTCGTTACCACTTTATATCGGGCCTGAAATCAGACTCTACGCCAGTTTGCTATAAAGGTGTTGCCCGAACTCATAAAAATTAACAAAATTTATCGTTCCGCCATTGGCTAATCGCATTAAGGTGAGAGGCATGATTTTGTTTTATCTGGAGTGATCATGCTTGAACTTAATGTTAAAACCACTGCGCTAGTGGTGATTGATTTACAGGAAGGCATCTTGCCTTTTGCCGGTGGTCCGTATACAGCAGAGGACGTGGTAGATCGCGCCGGGAAACTGGCGGCTAAATTTCGTGCAAACGGACAGCCTGTGTTTCTGGTTCGTGTCGGTTGGTCTGCCGATTACGCCGAAGCATTAAAACAGCCTGTTGATGCCCCCTCGCCTGCCAGAGCGTTGCCGGAAAACTGGTGGCATCATCCTGAGGCGTTAGGTGCAACTGACAGCGATATTGAAATCATCAAACGCCAATGGGGTGCCTTTTACGGTACGGATCTGGAGTTGCAGTTACGCCGTCGTGGTATCGACACCATTGTGTTATGTGGGATCTCAACCAACATTGGCGTTGAGTCCTCCGCCCGCAATGCGTGGGAGCTGGGTTTTAATCTGGTGATTGCCGAAGACGCCTGTAGCGCAGCCAGCGCCGAAGAACACAATAACAGCATCAACCATATTTACCCGCGCATTGCCCGTGTGCGAAGCGTCGAAGAGATTCTTAGCGCCTTATGATTTACATCGGTTTGCCACAATGGTCGCATCCTAAATGGGTGCGTCTGGGGATAACCAGCCTGGAAGATTATGCCCGCCACTTTAACTGCATGGAGGGCAACACCACGCTGTACGCCCTACCGAAGCCAGATGTTGTCCTGCGCTGGCGCGAGCAGACCAGCGATGATTTCCGTTTTTGTTTTAAATTCCCCGCGACGATTTCGCACCAGACTGCATTGCGTCATTGCGATGATTTAGTCACTGAATTTTTCACCCGTATGTCACCGTTAGCACCGCGTATTGGGCAATACTGGCTGCAACTTCCTGCCACCTTCGCCCCGCAGGATTTGCCTGCGCTTTGGCATTTTCTTGATTCTCTCCCCGGCGAATTTACCTATGGCGTGGAAGTGCGCCATCTGTTGTTTTTCACCAAAGGAGAAGAGGAACAAGCCCTTAATCGCGGTTTGCATCAGCGCGGCGTTAATCGGGTGATTTTAGATAGCCGCCCGGTTCATGCAGCTCGTCCGCATAATGAAGCCATTCGCGACGCCCAGCGAAAAAAACCTAAAGTTCCAGTACATGCTGTGCTAACGGCGACAAATCCGCTGATCCGTTTCATCGGCAGTGATGATATGGCGCAAAACCGGGAATTATTTCAGGTCTGGTTACAAAAATTAGCGCAGTGGCATCAGACCACTACGCCTTATCTTTTTTTACATACACCAGATATTGCCCAGGCACCGGAGCTGGTACATAACCTTTGGGAAGACTTACGTAAAATGCTTCCAGAGATCGGAGCAGTCCCCGCGATTCCACAGCAATCTTCTCTTTTCTGAATTTGCCACCTATCATAGACAAGTGCCATCGGCCATTTTAAAGGGAGTTTGTATGGTAAGCGCGCTGTATGCCGTTTTAGGTGCGTTGTTATTAATGAAGTTCTCTTTTGATGTTGTTCGCCTGCGAATGCAGTATCGCGTTGCCTATGGCGACGGCGGTTTTAGCGAACTGCAAAGCGCTATTCGTATTCACGGTAACGCGGTGGAATATATTCCCATTGCGATTGTATTGATGCTGTTTATGGAAATGAATGGCGCAGAAACCTGGATGGTGCATATTTGCGGCATTATTTTGCTTGCTGGTCGTCTGATGCATTATTACGGTTTTCATCACCGTTTGTTCCGCTGGCGACGCTCTGGTATGAGTGCCACCTGGTGTGCACTGTTGCTGATGGTGCTGGCGAATCTTTGGTATATGCCCTGGGAGTTGGTTTTCTCCCTGCGTTAGCGCACAATACGCCACTTTCTTTTTCCCGGATTTTTACGTTATGTCTCACCGCGACACGCTATTTTCTGCCCCTATCGCCAGACTGGGCGACTGGACCTTTGATGAACGGGTAGCTGAAGTCTTCCCGGATATGATCCAACGTTCCGTTCCCGGCTACTCCAATATTATTTCAATGATTGGTATGTTGGCCGAACGCTTCGTTCAACCGGGTACGCAGGTTTACGATCTGGGGTGTTCTCTGGGCGCGGCGACGCTCTCGGTGCGTCGCAACATTCATCATGATAATTGTAAAATTATCGCCATCGACAATTCCCCGGCAATGATTGAACGCTGCCGTCGTCATATTGACGCCTATAAAGCCCCTACGCCGGTCGACGTTATTGAAGGTGATATTCGTGATATTGCCATCGAAAACGCGTCGATGGTGGTACTGAATTTTACCCTGCAATTCCTGGAGCCTTCCGAGCGTCAGGCGTTACTGGATAAAATTTATCAAGGGCTGAATCCGGGCGGCGCGCTGGTGCTGTCAGAAAAATTCAGTTTCGAAGATGCCAAAGTCGGAGAGCTACTGTTTAACATGCACCACGACTTTAAGCGCGCCAATGGATACAGCGAACTGGAGATCAGCCAGAAGCGCAGTATGCTGGAAAACGTAATGCTGACTGATTCTGTCGAAACCCATAAAGCACGCCTGCATCAAGCCGGTTTTGAACATAGCGAACTATGGTTCCAGTGCTTTAACTTTGGTTCACTGGTGGCATTGAAAGCAGAGGACGCTGCATGATCGACTTTGGTAACTTTTATTCTCTGATTGCCAAAAATCATCTTTCACACTGGCTGGAAACCCTGCCCGCGCAAATTGCCAGCTGGCAGCGCGATCAGCAGCACGGTCTGTTTAAACAGTGGTCCAATGCGGTGGAATTTCTGCCTGAAATTAAACCGTATCGTCTGGATTTACTGCATAGCGTGACGGCAGAAAGCAAGGAGCCGTTGAGTGCCGGACAGGTTAAGCGCATTGAAACACTGATGCGCAACCTGATGCCGTGGCGCAAAGGGCCGTTCTCGCTGTATGGCGTCAACATCGATACCGAATGGCGTTCTGACTGGAAATGGGATCGTGTTCTGCCACATCTTTCTGATTTGACCGGACGCACCATTCTTGATGTTGGTTGCGGCAGCGGCTATCACATGTGGCGCATGATTGGCGCAGGCGCGCATCTGGCGGTGGGTATCGACCCTACCCAACTCTTCCTCTGCCAGTTTGAAGCAGTGCGTAAACTGTTGGGTAACGATCAGCGCGCGCATCTTTTGCCGCTGGGGATAGAACAACTTCCGGCACTGAAAGCCTTTGATACCGTCTTTTCGATGGGCGTGCTGTACCATCGCCGCTCACCGCTGGAACATCTCTGGCAGTTGAAAGATCAACTGGTGAATGAAGGCGAACTGGTGCTGGAAACGCTGGTTGTCGATGGTGACGAAAACACTGTGCTGGTGCCCGGAGATCGTTACGCGCAAATGCGTAATGTTTATTTCATCCCGTCGGCGCTGGCACTGAAAAACTGGCTGAAAAAATGTGGTTTTGTTGATATCCGCATTGCAGACGTGAGCGTCACAACCACGGAAGAGCAGCGTCGCACGGAATGGATGGTCACTGAATCCCTGGCTGATTTTCTCGATCCGCATGACCCGAATAAAACGGTGGAAGGCTATCCAGCGCCTAAACGCGCAGTGTTGATTGCGCGTAAGCCGTAAAGTTCAGGTATTACTAAAAAACTGCCTGATGCGCTACGCTTATCAGGCCTACTCTTCTCCTGCAATGTATTGAATTTGCACAGTTTTTGTAGGCTGGGAAAGGCGTTCACGCCGCATCTGGCATGAACAAAGCGCACTTTGTCAGCAATCTCAGCGCCCGTTTCCGGGCGCTATTCACGTCTTACGCCTGAATTGCCGGCTGATCAAATGCCGTTAACTTCGGCGCATTGCCCGTATATTTTTCGATATACACCAGCGCGGAGTTACCGGCACAGGCATTCGCCAGTTGTGAGCTGGGAATATCTGCTGTTAGTACGTTCGCACTACCGTTTTTACACAAGCCGTTTTCGAGATCCGGCCAGGCACCTTCATGCACGCATACTACACCTTTTTTGATTCCATCGGTCACGACCGCCCCAGCCAAAATCTGACCACGCTTATTCCAGACACGTACCAAATCGCCATTTGCAATACCAAAATGCGCGGCATCTTCGGTATGAATGGTTATCGGCTCACGATCGGCAACCGCGTATTTTTTACGCAGCTCAGCGTAGTTGAGCTGGCTATGTAAACGATGGGCCGGATGCGCTGTCAGCAGCTGCAACTGTTTCTCGTCAGCGGTTCCTTTCCATTCATCAGGAGCCAGCCAGGTCGGGTGTGCCGGGCAATCTTTATAGCCAAATTTTTCCAGCGTTTTTGAGTAGATTTCAATTTTGCCACTGGCTGTACCCAGCGCATTTTTCACCGGATCGGCGCGGAAATCGCCATAGCGAACATATTGCTCGTTCTTTTCGCTGCGACGCATTTCAAGCAGTTTATTTTGCTGCCAGAAGGTATTAAACACCGGCATGCTAACACGCTGCGCACGTGCGCCTTTCTGGGCGGCATCATAGAAAAATTTCAGCCACGCCATTTCATCTTTACCTTCGGTATAGATCTCTTTTCCGCCAGGTTTTAGTAATTCCGCAAGGTCGGCAAATACGTCAAAATCGTTGCGTGCTTCAAATTGTGGGGCCACTGCCTGCTTCATCGGCACAATATGTTGATTACTGTAATCGCCGGTCATCGTCAGGTCATTGCGCTCAAACGATGTGGTGATCGGTAATACGATATCCGCGTGTTTCGCTGCCGCCGTCCAGTAGCATTCAGAAACGACAATCATCTCCGGTTTCTGCCAGGCTTTAATCAGGCGATTAGTGTCCTGGTGATGGGTGAAATTACCACCGCCAGCCCACCAGATCATTTTGATATTCGGGTACGTTTGCTCTTTACCGTTGTGCTGATATTTGCCGCCAGGATTTTCCAGCGCATCGACAATACGGGCAACCGGAATCGCCGTCATTCCGCCATCATCAGCTTCCTCGCTTGCTTGTCCGGCTATCGCCGCAGACATTTCCGGCAGTACGCCACCCACACGCGTCGGGTTGCCGCCGTTGGAGTAATGATAAGAGAAACCAAAACCGCCGCCCGGTGTACCAATCTGCCCTAACATCGCCGCCAGCGTCACCAGCATCCAGTGTTTCTGTTCACCATATTGCTGACGCTGAATTCCCCAGCCAGCCATCAGCATCGTGCGATTTGCCGCCATCAGTTCAGCGAGTTTGACAATTTGCGCTTCCGGTACGCCAGTAATTTCTGCCGCCCAGGCCGCGCTCTTCGGCGTATTGTCGTTCTTGCCAATCAAATACTCTTCAAACTGCGGATAGCCAGTGGTGTATTTTTCAAGGAACGCTTTATCGTGTTTGCCTTGTGTCATCAGGGTATACGCAATGCCGAGCATCAGTGCCACGTCAGTCCCCATGTTCGGCGCGATCCAGGTGGCGTTATCGCCAAAGAACTCGATCGTTTCAGAACGGATAGGGTCGATGGCAATCACCGGTTTGCCCGATTTCTTCAGCTGATGGAAGTACTCAAGCCCTTGCTCATCGGTGCTGCTCCAGGCAATTTTTAAGGTATTCAGCGGGTTCATCCCCCACAGCACCACTACCTGACTGTTTTCCAGAATCAATGGCCAGGAAGTCTGCTGTTCATATACCTCTACTGAACCAACTACATGCGGCATGATCACCTGTGCTGCCCCGGTAGAGTAATCGCCGCTATGTCCGGAATATCCCCCCGCCAGGTTCATATAACGTTGCAGTAAGGTCTGTGCTTTATGCAACACGCCCGAAGAGCGCCAGCCGTAAGATCCGGCAAAAATAGCCGATGGTCCGTTAGCTTTACGAATGCGATCGTGTTGCTCATGAATCAGTTTTAATGCCTGTTCCCAGCTCACCTGAACGTAACTGTCTTCGCCACGGCCTTTAGCCGGTTGCAGTGGATGGTCGAGATAACTTTTTCTCACCATCGGATGCTGAATACGCACCGTTGTGTGTACCTGATCCGCCGCCGTAGACTGTAAGGAGTTCGGGATAGTTTTCGCCAGCGCGCCTGTCGAAGAAACTATCTTGCCGTCCTTCACTTCTACGTTCATCGCTCCCCAACGACCCGCAGTGAGGATTTTTCCGCCCTTCTCTTCTGCCCATGCGGGTAATGGTGCAGCCGATGTCACCACCAGTGCCCCTGCCGCAATACCGCTGTGTTTAATAAACTCACGTCTTGTTAGTGTCATAACTTCCTCCCTGATCAACGAGGATCACTGTTTTTCGGTAATATCTTTGGCGTTGTACTGGAAGTACCGCGTCAAAATGTCCAGTTCGTTTTCGCTCATGCTGGTTCGCGCCCCCATTCCTTTGGCGATAGAGGGCCAGGCATTGACGGTGTAATGGTCAGCGGCAATAGGCGCATGGCAACCTGCACAATAGGTGTCATCGAGTTTTTCAGCGTATTGCCATAACGGTTTACGATCCGCTAATGCGGGATCGATTAGCGCGCCCTGTAATGACGCCTGACGCCATTGATTTCCGTATTCGTCAGCTTGCCATTCCCCGTTTACCGTTAGTGCCTTGCTACCTTCATCACTTAGTGTGGCTAACGCCAGGCCTTGACCTGCCGCCAGGTAGAGCGTGTTTTCACTGCCCTGCATTTGATAACCCTGCAACATGACGATCGGCTGTTTGCCGCTGGCATCAACAACCGTGAGATCGGTGCCGGGATTCACGGTGGCCAGTTCGCCTATGCGGGAAGTTTTGAAAGGATAAAGATGTGTGCCATTGGCCACTGAAGTGGCAGCCTGACTTTCCAGTTCATGCGCCGCGTTGTCATCCATTTTTATTTCAGGCGGGAAATGGGCAATCCCTTTATGACAATCAATACACGTTTCACCGTCCTTTTTCGCTTTGCTATGCATTTTCTGCGCAGATTCACTTTGCGATGCAATCTCCATGGCATCAAAAGAATGACAACTTCGGCAGGTTACAGAATCCGTTGCTTTTAATTCCTTCCATACTGTTTCGGCCATTTCCTGACGATGAGCTTCGAACTTATCGTCACTGTCTATTTTGCCGCTAACAAATTCATGATAAATATCCTTAGATGCTTTTAATTTAGCAAATATATAATCCATCCCTGACTTTGGAATATGACAATCTGCACATTCGGCACGTATACCTTTCTGGTTAGAAAAGTGGACAGTTCCCTGGTATTCCTCAAACGGTTTGCTCATCGAGTGGCAGGAAAGACAAAATGCTGTATCCGACGTTTTATGTAAGACTTTTTGCGCCAGGAATAACCCGCCGCCACCAACCACCACAGCCATCAGTAGAAAAAACAACCCAATGCGTTTTTTCCCTCGCATAGATTCCTCTAATTAAATTCCAGAACACCGAAATCATTATATAAATAAATATACAACGAATTAATAACACTCTAAATTCGGCACAACACTGCCTGAAACCACCGATAAGAAATATGATTTACTACAACTTAATCATTAATTATTGAAGAAGAGACCACACGTTATTTTGATATATTTTTACCAGTTTTAGTAATTTAAATTACATAATTATTATGAATATATAGATCGTTTTTAGCACACCGATTTACGCACTGTTACCAGCACGACACCTCATGATGACTGTTCATTATTTGCACTGCCGGAGAATAAAAAAAGGCCCCTGTTGAAATTGCAGGGGCCTGGTACGAGCAAGCATCATATTGGGCGACATGATGCAACGGTAAAAATCATTTGGCCTGATGGCGTTCAATGATTCCTTTCATTTCAGCAACCGCCGCCCCGTCTACGACATAACGCGAATACTCGTCCGCGTGTGCATCTGATGACATGGACAATCCTTGATTACGATAACGCATTGGTGAGGCTTGCCACGCTCCCGCGGAGCTATGGACTTCCAGCACTCCGGCATCGAGGAAGTGGTGCAGATTTTCTGCACGGACTCCTGCTCCGGCCATGATGATTGGAGTATCACCACAGGCAATAAGTTCCATAATTTTTGATAAACCTTGCAGAGCGTCTGATTTTTGCCCGGAAGTCAGTACCCGGGCAACGCCCAATTGCGCAAGATTATTCAGTGTGTTTAATGGGTTAGCACACATATCGAAAGCGCGATGAAAAGTGACTGCCAACGGACCGGCAGCCGATATTATTTTTTCCATTCGTGGCATATCGACATTACCATCAACATCGAGAATCCCCGTCACCAGTCCTGGAAAGCCTAATTCACGGACAGTACGAATATCCTCAAGAATGGCAGCAAACTCGCCGTCGCTGTAGCAAAAATCACCACCACGCGGGCGGATAATCGGATGAACGGGAATTGTTATCTGCTGGCGCACGGATTTAAGCACACCCAGCGATGGTGTTAACCCCCCTTCTTTCGGTGCCGCACACAGTTCAATTCTGTCAGCGCCATTTTGCTGCGCCGTTAGTGCGCATTCCATGCTGTAACAACAAATTTCCAGTAATGCCATTTTGGCTCCTTAATTACGCCGATTGCTCACTGGCAACAATCTCTTCAATGGACCACGGATGAAACTTAATCGTCGTTTTACCGTCTGTAACGGCTAATGTTGGATTGGGTAATCGCTCATGCTCACCTTTTGGCGAACTGGTTTTAACCGAGATCCCCGGCAGGCTAAGTCCTTCATCAGAAAGCAACGCCAGCGCGCGGGCATTCAGCGTTTCTGGTTCACCCGGCAGAACGATTTCGATATGTTCCCAACCTTCGTGCGGGTAACGTTTTTCTCCCGGCCACGGTAACTCAACAATTGAAAACTGCCAGTGAGCCACCTGTACCGGCTCGTGCAATTTAAACAAACAAATAGGTCTGCCATTGATCATATTTTCTGACAGGAGTTCACCGCACTGTTCAAACCCTCGACGCCAGCGTTCAGCGGTGGTGTTTTGATGGCAACGCAAGGATATGTGATCGGCAGCCAGCGGTGAGATATTCAGACCCAGGCGACGAGAAAGTTCGTCTAATGCATGAATAAATCGCGGTAAATCTGTTGCAATATCCTGCAACTCGTCAATAGATTGCCAGTTCGCCATAATCACTCTTCGTCTTTCAGTAAAAGCGTTAATTTACCCTGTTGCCCTGCACCAACCAACCGCTGATTTTGCGCAGTCCCCGATGCAATAGTAAAAACGACAATGCGCCACGCGCACGTTGCTGACGAAAACAGCCATTTGCAGTATACTCCCGCCCTAATTTCTTTAACTGGTGCGGGCAATTTTTGCTCGCTTCATCAATGTAAGGTATTCCGGTGAATATTCAGGCTCTTCTCTCAGAAAAAGTCCGTCAGGCCATGATTGCGGCAGGCGCGCCTGCGGATTGCGAACCGCAGGTTCGTCAGTCAGCAAAAGTTCAGTTCGGCGACTATCAGGCTAACGGCATGATGGCAGTTGCTAAAAAACTGGGTATGGCACCGCGACAATTAGCAGAGCAGGTGCTGACTCATCTGGATCTTAACGGTATCGCCAGCAAAGTTGAGATTGCAGGTCCGGGATTTATCAACATTTTCCTTGATCCGGCATTCCTCGCTGAAAACGTTCAGCAGGCACTGAAATCTGATCGACTTGGTGTCGCAACGCCCGAAAAACAGACCATTGTGGTTGACTACTCCGCCCCCAACGTGGCGAAAGAGATGCACGTCGGTCACCTGCGCTCCACCATTATTGGTGACGCAGCAGTACGTACTCTGGAGTTCCTCGGTCACAAAGTGATTCGTGCGAACCACGTCGGCGACTGGGGCACTCAGTTCGGTATGCTGATTGCCTGGCTGGAAAAACAGCAGCAGGAAAATGCCGGTGAAATGGAACTGGCTGACCTTGAAGGTTTCTACCGCGACGCGAAAAAACATTACGATGAAGATGAAGAGTTCGCCGAGCGCGCGCGTAACTATGTAGTGAAACTGCAGAGTGGCGACGAATATTTCCGCGAAATGTGGCGCAAGCTGGTCGACATCACCATGACGCAGAACCAGATCACCTACGATCGTCTGAACGTGACGCTGACCCGCGATGATGTCATGGGTGAAAGTCTGTACAACCCGATGCTGCCTGGTATCGTGGCGGACCTGAAAGCCAAAGGTCTGGCAGTAGAAAGTGAAGGCGCGACCGTTGTATTCCTTGATGAATTCAAAAACAAGGAAGGTGAGCCGATGGGCGTGATCATTCAGAAGAAAGATGGCGGTTATCTCTACACCACGACTGATATCGCCTGTGCAAAATATCGTTATGAAACGCTCCATGCTGACCGCGTGCTGTATTACATCGACTCCCGCCAGCATCAGCACCTGATGCAAGCGTGGGCAATCGTCCGTAAAGCGGGCTACGTGCCGGAATCAGTACCGCTGGAACATCACATGTTTGGCATGATGTTGGGTAAAGACGGTAAACCGTTCAAAACCCGCGCAGGTGGCACGGTGAAACTTGCAGACCTGCTGGATGAAGCTCTGGAACGAGCTCGCCGTCTGGTGGCAGAGAAGAACCCGGATATGCCAGCCGACGAACTGGAAAAACTGGCCAACGCGGTGGGTATCGGTGCGGTGAAATACGCAGATCTCTCCAAAAACCGCACCACCGACTACATCTTCGACTGGGACAACATGCTGGCGTTCGAGGGTAACACTGCGCCATACATGCAGTATGCCTACACCCGTGTATTGTCCGTGTTCCGTAAAGCGGAAATTAACGAAGAACAACTGGCGGCGGCTCCGGTAATCATTCGTGAAGATCGTGAAGCGCAACTGGCTGCTCGTCTGCTGCAGTTTGAAGAAACCCTCACCGTGGTTGCTCGTGAAGGTACGCCGCACGTAATGTGTGCTTATCTGTACGATCTGGCAGGCCTGTTCTCTGGCTTCTATGAGCACTGCCCGATCCTCAGCGCAGAAAACGAAGAAGTGCGTAACAGCCGTCTGAAACTGGCACAACTGACGGCGAAGACGCTGAAGCTGGGTCTGGATACGCTGGGTATTGAGACAGTCGAGCGTATGTAATCGCGTTATGTTTCAAAGGCCGATGTCGCAGTTACGGACATCGGCTTTTTTATCATTGGCGATAATTCACAATCACTTCATTACGCTGTACCTTCAGCGGCGGAATTAACCGCTCACCGCCAGGAACTTCCCAGATAAAGCGCAACGGTTCTGCCGCCGGTATGCCGGAAAAGGCAACTGTGGTCCCGCTTTGCCCGTCTAATTCGACACAACGAGATTGCGAACACAAGCGAACCCGCAGCCCTACGGGAGTCGGGCCGATAAGCTGATAACGCCACGCCACCAGCGTCATCAATCCTGAAACAGGTTGTCGCGAAGAAAGAGGCGCTGACGACATCGATTCACCACGGTGGTTCAGCGTTACGCCTACACTACTTGCCTGCCACATTCCCTCCCCGGCGGCTTGCACAACCAGCGGAAACAACAATATCGCCAGTAAGATCCTCATCATTTGCCGCCAATCGTCGCCGTCATTCGGATATGTCGATTATCTGAAAGTTCCAGATTAGACAGCACCACTAACTGCGGCAGGCTGCGGCGCAGGAAGCGGGACAACAACGGTCGTAGCGCGTGGTTCACCAACAATACTGGCGGCGCACCCAGCATCTCCTGACGTGATAATGCTTCCTGAGTTTGCGCAAGCAAGCGATCCGCCAGCCCTGGCTCCAGTCCGCCCCCGCCCTGCAACGCCTGTAACAGCAAGCGCTCAAGCGGCGTGTCCAGTCCAATAACATGGACTTCATCTTTGCCGGGGAACCACTGCTGGGTAATCGCCCGCCCCAACGCCACGCGGACGACAGCGGTTAATTCATGCGGATCGCTCTGAACAGGAGCATGCTCCGCCAGCGTTTCGAGAATGGTGCGCATATCGCGAATCGGTACTTTTTCATCGAGCAGATTTTGCAGTACTTTATGCAGCGTGGTGAGCGTGACGACGCCTGGAACTAAATCTTCTGTCAGTTTTGGCATCTCCTGGGCGACGCGATCAAGTAGTTGTTGCGCCTCCTGACGACCAAACAGTTCTGCAGCATGCTGGCTAATGAGATGGTTAAGATGTGTCGCCACCACCGTACTGGCCTCAACCACGGTATATCCCTGAATCTGCGCCTGTTCTTTAAGCGCACTTTCGATCCAGATGGCGTTCAGACCAAAAGCCGGATCGACGGTCGCCTCGCCTGGTAACGTTCCGGCGGCAGTTCCTGGGTTAATTGCCAGCCAGCGCCCCGGATAAGCATCTCCACTGCCAATCTCTACGCCTTTCATCAAAATACGATAACGTGCAGGTTGCAGATCCATATTGTCGCGAATGTGCACCACCGGCGGCAGGAAGCCCATTTCCTGAGCAAATTTCTTGCGAATACTGCGAATTCGGCCCAGCAACTCGCCCTCTTGTTGGAAATCAACCATCGGGATCAGTCGATAGCCCACTTCCATCCCCAGAGAATCTTCCAGCTGCACATCATTCCACGTTGCTTCGACTACAGCATTATTCTCCGCCATTTTTACCGGTTTCGGCTCGGCAGGCGTTTTTTGTTCGCGCCCGCGCATCCACCATGCCAGCCCGAGCAATCCGGCCGTGAACAGTAAAAATACCAGGTTCGGCATACCTGGCACCAGGCCGAGTAAACCGAGCACGGCGGCACTTAACAACATGACGCTCGGATTACTGAAAAGCTGATTCACCATCTGCTCGCCAACATCCTGATCGGTGCTGACACGCGTAACGATGACTCCCGCCGCGGTAGAAATAACCAGCGCCGGAATTTGCGCCACCAGACCGTCACCAATGGTCAAAAGCGTATAACTTTCCGCTGCGTGGCCCATGCTCATACCATGTTGCAGCACACCGACCAGCAATCCGCCGACAACGTTAATGACCATAATGAGGATCCCGGCAATGGCATCACCGCGGACAAACTTACTCGCCCCGTCCATTGAGCCATAAAAATCGGCTTCCTGAGTCACTTCTGAGCGGCGTTTTTTCGCCTCATCTTCACCAATCAATCCGGCGTTGAGATCGGCGTCAATCGCCATCTGCTTACCCGGCATGCCATCCAGAACAAAGCGCGCGCCGACTTCCGCGATACGCCCGGCACCTTTGGTAATGACCATAAAGTTGATGATCACAAGGATGACAAATACCACAATACCGATGGCAAAATTGCCGCCGACGAGGAAGTGACCGAACGCTTCGACCACCTTTCCGGCCGCCGCCGCGCCAGTATGCCCTTCCATCAAAATGATGCGGGTTGAAGCCACGTTAAGTGCCAGACGCAACAGCGTGGTAAACAACAGAATGGTCGGAAACGCGGCAAACTCTAGCGTACGCTGGGTAAACATCGCCACCAGCAATACCATGATCGAGAGCGCGATATTGAAGGTAAATAGCAGGTCGAGAATGAATGCAGGCAGTGGCAGCACCATCATCGACAAGATCAGCAAGATCAAAATCGGTCCGGCAAGGATCTGCCATTGTGTCGATTTGAGGTTTGCAGGCAGGCGCAGCATCGTGGCCAGATTACTCATGGGTCGGTTTCTCGTTGATAAAATCCAGGGCTTTCGGCACCGGAAGATGAGTAGGTTGTTCAGGGCGTTGTCCACCAGCCAGACGCCAACGTTTCAGTTGCCAGACCCAGGCAAGTACTTCTGCCACTGCGGCATATAGTTGACCCGGTATTTGTTGGCCGATTTCGGCATGTCGATACAGCGCACGCGCCAGCGGCGGCGCTTCGAGGGTCGGGACGTTAGTTTCAGCGGCTATTTCACGAATGCGTAATGCCACCAGGCCCGCCCCCTTGGCGACGACTTTTGGCGCGCTCATTTTGTTTTCGTCGTATTGCAATGCCACTGAGTAGTGAGTTGGGTTATTGACAATGACGTCCGCTTTCGGCACATCGGCCATCATCCGGCGGCGTGCCGCCGCTCGCTGCATCTGACGAATTCGCCCTTTGACATGGGGGTCGCCTTCGCTTTGTTTGAACTCATCACGAATATCCTGCCGTGACATACGCAGTTTTTTCAGGTGGCTGAAGATTTGGAAAAAGACGTCAAAGCCCACCATCGGAATGACACCAAGCACCACCAACAGCGCGCAAAGCCCCACCAGATCCATGGCATTACCCATGGCGGTAATCGGAGACTCGGCCATTAAGCGCAGCATTTGTGGCCAGTGATGCCAGAGATAAAATCCCGTCACGCTGCCAACCAGGATGGATTTCAATATTGCTTTAAGCAACTCCGCACCGGTTTGTGCCGAGAACATCCGTTTAATGCCGGGTAACGGGTTGAGTTTGGAAAACTTCGGCTGCAATGATTTGCCGCTAAATACCAGCCCTCCCAGCATGACTGGCGAAATGAGCGCCACCAGCACTACACCGCTAATCAGCGGCAGCAGTGCCAACATAGCTTCTCTGATCAGCAGAATAATCTGCCCCAGGATCAGATTCGGGTCATTGATGATGCTGTGATCAAAATGCAATCCAGCGGAGAGCATGCCCGACAATCGACGCGCCAGCGACACACCGCCAAACCAAATAACACACACGCTCACTAACAAAATTAGTAGCGACGTTAACTCACGGGAACGCGGGATTTGCCCCTCTTCCCGCGCTTTTTCAAGTCGGTGAGGCGTGGGGGCTTCTGTTTTGTCGTCGCTCTCGTCAGACACGTCGCCAATCCTTGAAAGAGTAATAAGCGTGAATGATGCCAGAGCGAAATGAGTTCAATGGGTTGAGTAAGGGGTAAAACAGGCGGGATTTAAGGCTTTTACCGCCGCACATCAGGCAAGGTGCACGTTTGTCGGATGCGACGTAAACGCCTATCCGACCTGCCTGTAGGCCTGATAAGATGCGTCAGCATCGCATCAGGCAATACAAATCAGAACCCGAGACTATCCAACAAATCGTCGACCTGGTCCTGACTGGCAACCACACCCGCTTTGCTGGTATCGACCTGCGGTCCATTCAGCAAACTTTGGCTCTCTCGTTTCGGACGCGTATCCTGTTCCGGGATATTTTCCAGTAGCACCATTAACAGCTGGCGTTCAATCTCCTGAATGACATCCATCATTCGTTTAATGACCTGCCCGGTGAGATCCTGAAAATCCTGTGCCATCATGATTTCCAGCAATTGCGCATTAGTAAAACCGGTATGCGTCGGCACATCCGCAAGAAATTGCCGTGTATCAGTTACCAGTTCGCGGGCATCGGCAAGGTCAATTGGGTCGGCAAACCAGTCATCCCAGCGTTGGGTTAACGCTTTTGCTGATTTCTCCATTTGATCCTGATGCGGTTGTGACGCTTCAACACTGTTCAACGCCCGCTCCGCGGCCTGGGCGGTCATCTGCACAACATAATACAGACGATCGCGGGCATCGGGGATGGCTTCTGCCGCTTCGGCAATGGCCTGATCCAGCCCCAGTTCACGCAAACTGTCCCGCAGCATACGCGTCAGGCTGCCGATGCGCGCAATGATATCGCCAGCGGAATGCTCGTCAGCCGGTTTGATTGATGGTTGCATCATAGTCGCGTCCTCACATGCCCAGTTTCTCAAAGATTTTGTTGAGTTTTTCCTCCAGCGTCGCGGCGGTAAATGGCTTAACCACATAGCCACTGGCCCCCGCTTGTGCTGCTGCGATAATGTTCTCTTTCTTCGCTTCCGCAGTCACCATTAACACCGGTAATGCCGACATCGCGCCATCGGCACGAATCGTTTTCAGCAATTCCAGGCCGTCCATGTTAGGCATGTTCCAGTCGGAGATAACAAATCCATAACCGCCTGCCTGCAACTTATTGAGAGCATCGGCACCATCCTCTGCTTCCTCAACATTATTAAACCCCAGCTCTTTCAGCAGGTTGCGCACGATGCGTCGCATGGTGGAAAAGTCATCCACAACCAAAAATTTAAGCTCTTTATCCGCCATCTCACACTCCTGATTTAAATACGTATCGCCTGTCCGGCACTGATTTTTGCCAGCATTTGCTGGCTCACCTGGCTAAGATCGACCACTTCGCAGACGCCACCCATGTTGATGGCCTCGCGCGGCATGCCGAATACCACGCTGCTTGCTTCGTTTTGCGCAAGGGTCCATGCCCCCGCCTGGCGCATTGCTAACATTCCCGCCGCGCCGTCGTTGCCCATGCCTGTCAGGATCACCCCAACCGCATTTCGCCCCGCCTGTTTGGCCACAGAATGGAACAACACATCTACCGATGGCCGATGGCGATTTACCGCCGGGCCATCGTGAATTTTGATTTGATAATTCGCGCCGCTACGCGCCAGTTCCATATGCCGATCGCCCGGGGCGATATAGGCATGCCCCGGTAAGACGCGCTCTCCGTCTTCGGCCTCTTTCACGCCTATCTGGCACAACTTATTAAGTCTGTCTGCAAAAGAGCGGGTGAAACCGGGCGGCATATGCTGGGTAATTAACAGCGCAGGGCTGGAAAGCGGCAACGGTTGTAGTACGTGACGAATCGCCTCGGTTCCGCCCGTTGAAGCGCCAATCGCAATCAATTTTTCAGAACTCAACAACGGCCCCGCCTTCAGCGTTGTCGGTACCGATAATGGTTTATGCGCGGCAAGGCTCGCTCTTGCAGCTGTACGCACCTTTTCAGCAATCATTTCGCTATACGCCAGCATGCCTTCGCGAATCCCCAGTTGCGGTTTGGTGACAAAATCTATCGCCCCCAACTCAAGCGCACGCAGCGTGACTTCTGACCCTTTGCCGGTCAGCGAAGAAACCATCACCACCGGCATTGGTCGCAAACGCATTAATTTTTCAAGGAAATCCAGCCCGTCCATGCGCGGCATTTCAACGTCCAGCGTTAGCACATCAGGGTTGAATTTCTTAATCAAATCACGCGCAACCAGCGGATCGGGAGCGGTCGCTACCATTTCCATGTCACTATGACTATTGATGATTTCTGTCATGATCTGGCGCATCAGTGCCGAATCATCGACCGACAACACTCTGATTTTGCTCATCGTTAATCCTTACTTAGCGCATACACCGTCTGACCACGAAGCGTGAAGCTGCGCTCAAGGTGGCTAAAGTTTTCAGAGTGACCCGCAAACAACAATCCGTCGGGTTTAAGCAGCGGTACAAAGCGACGTAAAATCGCCTGTTGGGTCGTTTGATCGAAGTAGATCATGACGTTACGACAGAAGATCGCATCGAACGGCCCCGGTGCAGCGTACTGTTTCGCCAGCAAATTCAGCGGGGAAAAATCGATAAAGTTCGCCAGTGCCTGATTAACCCGCACCAGACCTTGATGCGGCCCAGTGCCTCGCATGAAGTAACGCTGCAATTGCTGCGCTGTCAGGTTTTTCAGCTCTTCATGGCGATAAATGCCGCTTCTGGCTTTTTCCAGCACTTCAGTGTCAATATCGCTGGCGAACACTTTCCAGCGTCCAGGCGCGGTGCCCAGCGTGTCAGCCAGCGTCATGGCAATGCTGTACGGTTCTTCACCTGTCGATGCTGCCGCACTCCATACTCGATACTCGCCAGAGCTGCGGCGAGCGTGCTGTGCGAGCAATGGAAAATGATGCCCCTCGCGGAAAAATGCCGTCAGGTTCGTGGTCAGTGAGTTAATAAACGCCTGCCACTCGCCGCTGTGCTGATTAGATTCAAGCAAATTCAAATAATGGCCAAAATCAGCCAGCCCCAGTGAGCGCAAACGCCGCACCAGGCGGTTGTACACCATGTCGCGTTTGTGATCGGCCAGGACTATCCCCGCACGTTGATAGATCAATTGACTTATCCGCCGAAAATGCGCGTCGGAAAGCGGCAGGCGCTCGGACATCTGTAACAATAAAGACGTTTGCCCATAGGGCAGAGATGAAGTCATAGCGCCTTCTCAATCACTTCAGGATACCACTGGCGTAATTTGTAACTGCGCCAACTCATGTCGTGCTACTTCATGTTCTTCAAGGATAAATACCGCCACGCGCGACGAAAGATTGTCAGCCTGATTCGCCAGTTGTTCCGTTGCCGCCGCCGCTTCCTCTACAAGGGCGGCATTCTGCTGTGTCACCTGATCCATCTGGCTGACGGCCTGTGCAACCTGCTCAATCCCCCGCCGCTGTTCTTCCGACGCCGAGGCAATGTCTCCCATAATGTCGTTCACACGGGTCACCGAACTGACAATTTCGGTCATGGTCGCGGCGGCGTTATTCACCAGCTTCGAACCGTGCTGTACACGATTGACTGACTCTTCTATTAGTCCTTTGATCTCTTTTGCCGCCTGGGCACTACGGCTGGCAAGATTGCGCACTTCACCTGCCACTACCGCAAAACCACGTCCCTGCTCTCCGGCGCGAGCCGCTTCTACTGCCGCATTCAGGGCCAGAATATTGGTCTGGAAAGCAATGCCGTCGATCACGCTGATAATGTCGCCAATTTTCTGCGAGCTGGTGGCGATTTCCTGCATGGTGTGAGTCATGGTACTGACCTGGACACCGCCCGCCTGCGCTGTATTCGCAGCATTTTTTGCCAGTTCTGAGGCCTGACGCGCGTTATCGGCATTTTGCCCTACGGTTGCGGTTAATTGCTCCATGCTGGCGGCGGTTTGCGCCAGTGAGGCCGCCTGCTGTTCGGTACGGCTGGAGAGATCGTTATTGCCTGCCACAATCTCAGCGATACCAATGTGCATCTCCTGGCTTCCCTTACGCACATCGCTCACTGTTCCCCGCAAAGCCTGCTGCATGGTCTTCAGGCTGGCAAAAATAGCGGTGATCTCATTGCGACCATACACCGCAATCGGACGTGCCAGATTACCGGCGGCAATGCTGTCAAAATGGCTACCAACTATCGCCAGTGGTTGAACAATCATCTTGCGCGTCCACCACAGCGCACAACTCATGTAGAGGGCTGCAACAATAATCATGCTGATAAACACCAGCGCCGAAATCTGGTAGTTGCGCTGGCTTTGCGCACTGGCGCCTTCCAGCACATGGTTGATCTCCTGCTGCCAGGCCTCGAAGTTAACGTCAAAGGCATGCTGTGATTCCTGCACCGGCGCGGTGAGGAAATCCGAAAGCTGATTGCTTTCCAGCCAGGTCGCCTGATGTTCGAGATCGTTGTGCCAGCGGGTAAAACTTTTCTCCGTCTCTTTTTGTAACGCCCTGACGTGCTCGTTGCCCGCAGTCATCGCCATAAAACTTTTAAACAGCGTGGAGGACTGCGTCAGACTGCTGCGTGCCGTCGTCATCAACGTTTTAATGTCATCCGCCGGATAACTAAGCGCCGTCAGGGTGCCCGCTTTGTTCAGCGCGGTGCTGGCCTGTAACATCACTGCCCGCGTTTGCGCTAATGCCGCACGTTGCTGATTGCTCTGCTCGATCTGATTCAGTCGTTGTAAATCGTCGCGAAATGCCCAAAAAGACATGCCGTTACTGCCAATCTGCAAGATCCCGCAGAGAATCAAAATCAAAAACAGCGTGGTCGAAATTCGAATACGATTAAACATCAACGCTCCCCATCAGGCGGCAATGACCGCGTTAGTAAATACTCGTCAAAATGTTTCCCAGTTTGGGTCTTGTTCAGTTATTCGCAGTCGTGCCAGTGGTTGCTCACTGGCTGGACGGGATAATGTTTGTGGTTTATTCGTGAGCGGGCTGGCTGCCAGACGGAATGCGGAAACGGCCTGCGTTAAACGACTGGCTTGTTCTTCCAGCGCAGCGGCAGCGGCGGCTGATTCCTGCACCAAAGATGCGTTCTGCTGCGTGACGCGGTCCATTTCAGAAACCGCCAATGCGACTTGATCGATGCCGCGGCTCTGTTCATCCGATGCCGATGCAATCTCTCCCATAATGTCAGTCACGCGGGTGACGGCATTAACAATATTGTTCATCGTTTCCCCGGCGCTTTCGACCAATACCGAACCGGTATCAACACGCGAGACGGAGTCTTCAATGAGAGCTTTGATCTCTTTTGCCGCCTGGGCGCTGCGACTGGCAAGATTCCGCACTTCGCCCGCCACCACGGCAAAACCACGGCCCTGTTCACCTGCTCGCGCAGCTTCAACAGCAGCATTCAGCGCGAGGATATTGGTCTGGAATGCAATACCGTCGATAACGCTGATAATGTCGGCGATTTTCTTCGAGCTGTCGGCAATTTCGTGCATCGTTTTCACCACGCCATCCACCACTTTACCGCCGTGCTGGGCGGTGTCTGAGGCACTTTGCGCCAGTTGCGAGGCCTGACGGGCGTTATCGGCGTTCTGCTTAACAGTAGCGGTGAGCTGTTCCATGCTGGCGGCAGTTTCTTCCAACGCAGATGCCTGCTGTTCAGTACGGGAGGAAAGATCGGTATTGCCCGCAGCAATTTCACGGGTACCAATATAGATAGCATCTGAACCTTCGCGCACATGGGTGACGGTGTCGGTCAAGGAGCGTTGCATATGTGAAACACTCTGTGCCAGGTCGCCCATTTCACTTCGTCCAGCAATGGTCAGGGTATTCGCCAGATTACCACCAGCAATTTCACGGATATGGGAAATGATTTTCGCCAGCGGGTTGAGCAACATACGGCGGATGCCATACCACGCCACCAGCAAAATTAATATCACCACCAGCGCGATAGCCGCCAGTTGCCACTGCGCAAAGCGGTAATCACCCGCGTTGTCAGTAACGATATCGCGATACAGTTTTTCACTGCTGAGGGCGTACTGGGCAAAGGCTTCGCCCATCGCATTTTGCATTCCCTGGGTTGGCTGAGCGAAATAGGCTCCAGTATTGCCATAATCAAGATAATCAATCAGTTCTGTTAATGCTGTGTGATAGTTTTTATATTTTTCATCG
This sequence comes from Escherichia coli, assembly GCF_011881725.1. Classification (GTDB taxonomy): domain Bacteria; phylum Pseudomonadota; class Gammaproteobacteria; order Enterobacterales; family Enterobacteriaceae; genus Escherichia; species Escherichia coli_E. The sequence goes on from NZ_JAATUR010000018.1 coordinate 69,768, forward strand.
ATGTTACGACTGGTGGCGACCATTTCAGGTAACGGTGCCATGCTTTTGAATTTTTTATAATGGATAGCCGCCTGGGCCAATGTTTTCCTGGCACTATCCAGCAATTCAACTTTGGCGTTACTTTGTTGATTGGATGAGTCCATCATCATTCGCACCGCTGAACGACTCAGGTTAATGCGCGTTTGCAGCATTAAATCCCATGTTGAGGTCAGCTCGCTCTGTTGTTCCCGTAATTGATTGGAAACCACAAAACTATTCTGGCTATGGTGAAGAGAAGAAAAAAACAGACTGCCGGAAATAAGCTGTAACAGTGCGAATACCCCCAGCACCATTACCAACAGCGTTACTACGCGGATACGGTTAATCATAAGGCACCTTCCTGAAAACAAGTTGATTTCGTTATCGGCAGGAGGGTGGGAAACTTTATTTCTGATGCCTGGCATGGCGAAATTAAAATAAAAAACCCGATGAGCAGAGCATCGGGCTCATTTCATTTGAGCACAACGGGATAAATTATGCGACTTCTGACGCCGTGCTATCCAACAGCGCCATCTCTTCGCTATTCAGTAGTTTTTCGATATTCACCAGAATTAGCATGCGATCGCCCAGTGCGCCCAGACCAGTGAGGTATTCAGTGGAAAGCGTCACCGCAAATTCCGGTGCCGGGCGAATTTGTTCCGTTGTCAATGAAAGAACATCTGAAACGCCATCTACCACAATGCCGACTACCCGCTGCCCAAGATTCAGAACGATGACCACCGTGTTATCGTTATACTCCACATCGACCTGGCAGAACTTAATACGCAAATCGATAATCGGCACAATCACGCCGCGCAGATTAGTGACGCCTTTGATAAACGCTGGCGTATTGGCAATCCGCGTGACCTGATCGTAGCCACGGATCTCCTGCACTTTCAGAATATCTATGCCGTACTCTTCATCACCGAGGGTAAATACCAGAAACTCCTGGCCTGACGGTTCGCTGGCCAGCTTTGTTACATTTGTCATACCGGTCATATTTATTACCTTTTTACTCAATCAGGCGGCGGTATTCGCCATACGTTGTTCGCGGTTTATCGCCTGCAAGGCGGAAACATCAACAATCAGTGCCACGCTGCCGTCGCCAAGAATGGTTGCAGCAGAAATTCCAGGGACTTTGCGATAGTTACTTTCAAGGTTTTTAACCACCACCTGATGTTGACCAATTAGCTGATCCACCAGCAAGGCGTAGCGGCGACCGCCACTTTGCAGAATGACAACAATCCCCTGCGTAGCTTCGGTTTTCGCGCCTGCGACGTTGAACACTTTCCACAGTTCGACGATGGGCAGATATTCACCACGCACTTCCAGTACTCGCTCGCCGCCTGCCAGTGGATGGAGATCGGCTTCACGAGGTTGCAGTGATTCCATAACGGCGTTCAGCGGCAAAATGAAAACTTCGTCAGCAACGCGTACGGACATGCCATCGAGGATCGCCAGCGTCAGCGGCAGTAATATGCGAATCGTGGTACCAACGCCCTGCTTCGACTGGATTTCAACATGTCCGCCCATTTCCAGGATGTTTCGTTTAACAACATCCATGCCAACGCCGCGCCCGGAGACATCGGTGACCTGCTCCGCGGTGGAAAAACCAGGGGCGAATATCAACATCGCCACTTCGTCGTCAGTCATGTTGTCGCTAACGCTCAGACCTTGCGAGGCGGCTTTTGCCAGAATCCGCTCACGATTAAGCCCCGCGCCATCGTCAGTCACTTCGATGCAGATGTTGCCGCCCTGGTGTTCCGCAGACAGGATTAAATTTCCAACGCTATTTTTGCCTGCAGCAAGACGTTTTTCTGGCAATTCAATACCGTGGTCGAGGCTATTGCGTACCAGGTGGGTCAGAGGATCGATAATGCGTTCTATCAGACTCTTGTCGAGTTCGGTGGAACTGCCCACCAGCGTCAGTTCCACCTGTTTGCCAAGTTTACCCGCCAGGTCGCGCACCAGTCGGGGATAGCGGCTAAAGACATATTCCATCGGCATCATGCGAATCGACATCACTGATTCCTGCAAGTCACGGGCGTTACGTTGTAACTGCCCCATGCTGGTAATCAAATCCCCATGATTCACCGGGTCCAGTTCACTGGAACGCTGAGCGAGCATCGACTGAGTAATCACCAGTTCGCCAACGAGGTTAATCAGTTGATCAACCTTTTCAACCGCCACGCGGATGCTGCTGGATTCGCTTCCGCGCGTCGGTTTTTCCCGTTCCACACGTCCCGCTGGCGCTAGTTCAGCTGCCAGTTTGAGTACCGGTGGTGTGGGTATTTTTGGCGTGAATTCTACTGTTTCAAAGGCAATCTGATCGGCCTCAATCACAAAACAGAGCACTGCTTTGATGTCATCTTCCGCGATGTCGCCCGGTAATATTGCCGAAAGAGAATCAGCGGCTTTCACCACATTAGTTAACGTTGTCAGGTGGCCCAACTCTTCTTCCAGCAGATCGACTTCCCCGGCCTTCAGGCGCGAAAGGATAATTCGTCGCGGCGACTGACTGCTACTCTGCTCATCTTGCGGTTCACTTTTGGCAACCACACTTAACCGGGTCGTGGCGGATGCCGATTCGCCTTTCGCTTCTAATGCCAGCTGACGCAAGGCCTGGCAGATATAATCGAAGCTTGCGGCATCCGGCTCTTGCGACTGTTTATAAGCGTCGAGCTGTTCTTGCATGATGTCCTTCGTTTCCAAAAACAGATTGATAATGTCGTTGTTAAGCTGCATCTCACCTCGCCTGGCTTCGTCGAGCAGGTTTTCCATCAGATGCGTGGTTTCCTGCAAAATGTTAAAGCCAAAGGTTCCTGCCCCTCCCTTGATCGAGTGGGCCGCCCGAAAGATGGCATTCAATTGTTCGGCATCTGGCGCTTCTGGCTGCATAACCAGCAGATGCTGCTCCATATCGGCCAACAGTTCGTCCGCTTCATCAAAAAATGTCTGATAAAAATCGCTTATATCCATGCTCACGCTGTCACCTCGGTTCGGCTGATGGCATTGTGGGAACACTGACCTGTGGTGCAACCTCAGGTTTTTCCAGGGCGCTTACTGGCTCATTCTGGCTTTCGGCGTTTTCATGCAAAATGGCCTGTTCGGCTTGTTTGTTCAGTACCAGCAGGCTGATGCGACGGTTAATGGCATCATCAGGTCCGCGATCGCTTAAGCGCATTGTTGCCGCCATGCCGACGACACGTAACACTTTGCCGCCATCCAGCCCTCCGACCATCAGTTCGCGGCGAGATGCATTGGCCCGATCGGCGGAAAGCTCCCAGTTGCTGTAGCCTTTATCACCACTGGCGTAGGGAAAATCATCGGTATGACCCGAAAGGCTAATACGGTTGGGAATACCGTTCAGCACGGGCGCGATGGCGCGCAGAATGTCGCGCATATAGGGTTCGACGTCGGCACTGCCAGTTCTAAACATCGGGCGATTCTGACTATCGATGATCTGAATACGTAAACCTTCCTCGACCAGATCGATTTTGAGATGTGGACGCAGCGCCCGTAGTTTCGGATCGGATTCAATAAGCTGATCGAGGTCGCCACGCAATTTCCGCAACCGACTTTGCTCCATGTGTTTTTTTAGTTCTTCGATGTTCGGCTGCTTATTCACTTCCCCCTGGCTTTGGGTGTAATCATCACCACCACCGGGAATTGGGCTTTCACTATTAGAAATGCGATCGCCGCCCGTAACCGCTGTCGCCAGTGGAGTCCGGAAGTATTCCGCAATCTGAATCAACTCCTTTGGGCTGGAGATAGAGATCAGCCACATCACCAGAAAAAAGGCCATCATTGCGGTCATAAAGTCGGCATAAGCAATCTTCCACGATCCATGCGCTGCCCCGTGGCTTTTTGCTTTACGTCGTTTGACGACAATAATCGGATGCGCTTGATTCTTCATGCTTCCTCGGTTGTCGTCTGTTGTTGCGGATTTTTCACCGCACGCACATGCTCTTCCAGTTCAATAAATGACGGGCGTTCGCTGGAATAGAGCGTTTTGCGACCAAACTCAACGGCGATAGGCGGTGCGTAACCGTTCAGATTAGAAAGCAGTGTGACTTTTACGCATTGCATCATTTTGCTTGTTTCGGCGCTTTTCTGACGCAAAACAGTCGCCAACGGGGAAATAAATCCGTAAGCCAATAAGATACCGAGGAAAGTCCCCACCATCGCATGTGCGATGAGCGCTCCCAGTTCGGCGGCTGGGCGATCAGCTGAACCTAAAGCGTGGACCACCCCCATCACGGCCGCGACAATACCAAACGCCGGAAGTGAGTCTCCGACCAACGCCAGACTGTTCGCCGGGACTTCCGCCTCGTTTTCGTGCGTCTCAATCTCTTCATCCATCAGGGCTTCGATTTCGAAGGTGTTCATGTGACCACTGATAATCAGGCGCAGATAATCGACGATAAAATCAAGCATGACGGCATCCGCGAGGATGCGTGGGTAGCTGGCGAAGATTTCGCTCTCACGGGGATTTTCAATATCACGTTCCAGTGAGAACATGCCCATTTGTCGGGATTTCGCCATCAGACGATAAAGCAGCGCCAGCAAATCCATATACATTGCTTTAGTGTATTTGGAACGACGAAACAGCAATGGCAGCGCCTTCAGCGTGCCTTTAATCGCTTTTCCATTATTGCCAACGATAAACGACCCAACGCCTGCACCGGCGATAATCACCAATTCAGCGGGTTGATAGAGTGCTCCAAGGCTTCCACCGGTCATCAAGTAACCGCCGAAAACTGTACCGAGAACAACCAGGTAACCTAATAAGATAAGCACGACATCATCCTTCCACTGTTGACCATGACAGGATGTTCAGTCGGCAGACGTTACCTTACGGTTGGCGAAAAAAAGCAGCGGCAATGACTTACCGCTGCTGGAATGTTTCGCCACACCGTATAGGTTAAACAGCCTGTATTCTCTGTTCATCCAGCAGTTGAGGGATAATATCGGCAGTGTTCTGAGAAAGTTTACGTCTTTTTACGGCGCGCGATGGCGGTTGACATAAGCTGCAGGCAAAACTGCCGACAGGTTGATGAGCATGGGTGATGAAATTACCGCCGCAGCAGTTGCAGCGGGAAAGTTGTAGTAAATCACTTTCTACAAATCGCACCAAAGTCCAGGCGCGGGTTAGCGCCAGCAGCGGTCCGTTTTCTGCTTGTGGGCACTGTTCGAGGTATAAACGATAGGCTTTGATTACCGCATCGACGCCATTACATAACCCCGTTTTCAGTAAAAACTGCCATGCATTACAGAACATCGATGCATGAACATTTTGTTCCCAGGTCATAAACCAGTCGGTGGAGAACGGCAACATACCTTTCGGCGGTGGGCTTCCGCGCAGTTCTTTATAGAGTTTGATCAGGCGCCCGCGACTTAGCTGCGTTTCGCTTTCCAGCATCTGCAGACGAGCGCCCAGGGTTATCAATTCCATCGCCAGCTGAATATCCCGCGCTTCCTGAACGATGCTTTTTTCACTCATTATCAGGCCCTTCTCTTGCGCAGTGCTTCTTCAGGCTGATTAACATCATTCAGCAAGCGTGTTGAGAGCATGATACCGGTATGAATTTGCTGGAGATCATCAACGCGGGAATCTTGCGTCAACTGATTAATCGTCTGGTGGCTGTCAAAACGGAAGTGACAAACCAGTTGATTGGTTTCTGCCAGTTTAACCATTTGCGGAAGAGTCAGCGCAGCTAGTGTTGTTGCCATTTCTTCATTAATGCCGAGACGAAACATAGCGGACGCTTTGTCCTGAACAATTAGACGCTGTGCAAGTAATAAATATGACAAGTTGATGTCATAAATGTGTTTCAGCAACTCGGAGGTATGCATTATTCCCACCCAGAATAACCAACTTTATTTTTTATGCGGTATCACCGCACCCCGTGATGTCGCCGGGAAGCCCCGGTAAAAGTAATTAGCATTAGAATAGTTGCGATAAGCTGCAATAAAACAGCCCCACCTTTTGGGTTTAATAAGCCCTTACAAATAGAATGGGGTATTTACATTTTCTAAGATTTTTCCTAAATCGACGCAACTGTACTCGTCACCACACGCACATACAACGGAGGGTGACTGCGATTTTCAATAATGTGTGATACAGATCACATAAAATACTCTATTACTTAACATAAATGCATAAGTCATACTTTTGTTTTGAGTGTATTTCAATCCTTTAAAAAATTTTTCGCTACGAAGGCAAGCAAAAATGAAACAGGATATTCGAAATGAGATGTTTCGCACACTTAAAATAACTCACCGAAAATAATTATCCGCTATAAATAATTGGTTAAACGCAGTACCAGACAACCTATTTTTAAACAGACACTTACCATACAACAAACCAATTAAAGACAAAGAAAGACAACAATCAACTTAATGTTAATGAAATGCTTTGCATCTATTAACCATTTGTTCGTTAACGGGGTTGGTACACTTTTTTCTTATAATAAGAATTGAAATTATATGATCACCGATCGTGATTGATTAATTGTATTTACTAATAACCAGGCTAATATTTACCTGTTTGACTGAGTTCAAATTGCGTCATTCCTCCTTTTGGAGTAAAGCTGTAATGTCACCTGAAGTTCATAGAATAAGGAACAGGTTATGAGCTATAGCAATATTCTTGTCGCCGTTGCGGTTACACCGGAAAGCCAGCAACTGCTAGCTAAAGCGATATCTATCGCCAGGCCGGTAAAGGGACATATCAGTTTAATTACTCTCGCTTCAGACCCGGAAATGTACAATCAATTAGCCGCGCCGATGCTTGAAGATTTACGCAGTGTGATGCAGGAAGAAACGCAAAGCTTTCTTGATAAGTTAATTCAGGAGGCTGGGTATCCCGTTGACAAGACTTTTATTGCATACGGTGAGTTAAGCGAACATATTCTGGAAGTGTGTCGCAAACATCATTTCGATTTGGTGCTTTGCGGTAATCATAATCACAGTTTCTTTTCGCGAGCATCCTGCTCGGCGAAAAGAGTGATTGCCTCAAGTGAAGTCGATGTGCTGTTAGTTCCACTTAAGGGGAATTAACCGCGCTTACGCCAGCTTCGGAAAGGTAGCAACTTTATCGCGCTGCTGGCTTTCCGCGCTTCGCGGGACTATCTGCTTTAGGTCGCTAATAAAGCACTCCTGCCAGTGATTAATGTCGTTTTTCACGATAACGTCCAGCATTTCCGCATGACGGGAAATGCGTTCCGCCAGCGACATGGTCAATGCCCGATTCAACGCCGCTGCAACTTCGTCGCGATCGTATGGGTTAACTATTAACGCTGACGTTAACTCGTTTGCCGCTCCCGCAAATTGCGAAAGAACAAGAACGCCCGGGTTGGCTGGGTCCTGAGCGGCAACATACTCTTTTGCCACCAGGTTCATCCCGTCACGCAGTGGCGTCACTAAGCCCACGTCAGAGTAGCGGAATATTTTCATCAGTAATTTACGGTCAAAATGTTGGTTCAGATAATAAAGCGGCGTCCAGCCTAATTGCCCATATTTTCCGTTAATTCTCCCAGCTTCATTTTCCAGCTGATGACGAATATCCTGATACGCCTGCACATCACCACGTGAGGTTGGCGCTATCTGGGTATAACGTATTTTGCCGTGATGTTGTGGATATTTTTCCAGCAAAGCTTCATAGGCGAGAAAACGCTCAGGCAAGCCTTTGGAATAATCCAGCCGTTCGACAGAAAAGATATTTTGTACGTTTTTCAGCTCCGCTTTTAATTGCGCCAGTTTTGGCGGCAGCGGTCCGGCAGCCTGTTTGGCTATTTCATCTGGCGCAATACCAATGGGGTAAACTTCAGTTCGAAACGCTTTTCCCCAGGCAGTATGGTTTTTTGAGCTACGCGTCGTGACACGGGTCAGATTAGAAAGGCAATCCAGGAACGCCAGGCGATCGTTTTCTGTCTGAAACCCCAGCAAATCATAATCACAAAGCTGTTCAAGCAAGGTGTCATAAGTCGGCAGCGCATTGAAGATTTCCGGTGTCGGAAAAGGAATATGCAGGAAGAAACCAATGCGATTATTCACGCCACGTTTACGGAGTTCATGCGCAAATGGCAACAGGTGATAATCGTGGATCCAGATAATGTCATCGTCTTCCAGCAACGGCAGTAATTTATCTGCCAACAATGCATTCACGCGTAAATAGCCTTCCCAGGCGGAACGCTGAAATTGCACCAGATCGAGTCGATAATGAAATGCGGGCCAGAGAACGGCATTGGAGAATTGGTTGTAGTATTCGTCGAGATCTTTTTCACCGAGATTAAAAGAAGCCCAGGTGATATTTCCTTTTTTCACCTTTTTTAGCGGCTGATCCTCATTTCCTGTTTCACCACTCCAGCCAAACCACAGTCCTCCTGTGGCTTTCAGTGCCCCCAGTATACCAACGGCAAGGCCACCGGCACTGGCGGCGTGCTCGTCTGGTGGCGCAATTCGGTTAGATACTACGACTAAACGACTCATAGTCATCACTCCTGTTATTTTCTCTTTTTTGTTGTAATGCGGTGGTTATCATTTCAAGCCATCTCCAGACATCCGGCACACCCGCCAGTCGCCATGATGCCTGAGTTGCGCCTGTGCCAATTTTTACTGACATTCCACCCAGTCGGTTAACGACCGCGAAGCCAGATTCATCGGTTAGATCATCGCCCAGAAATATGGGCGTTCGCCCGATGAAGGGAACTTCCTGCATAAAAGCAGCAATCGCTTCACCTTTACTGGTTCCCCTCGGTTTGATCTCGACAACACACTTTCCCTGCTGTAACGCCATTTGCGGCCAGATCTGGGTAATGCGCTGCGCGAGTGTCATTAATGCGTCCTCATGCTGCGGTGCCTGACGATAATGCAGCGCAAAGGCCATCCCTTTCGTCTCCAGCTCCGCGCCGGGAAACTGGGCGATGGCCGTATGCAGCTGTACGCTAATATCCCGGGCAACTGCATCCGGCAGATGAACGATATGCGTTTTACCATTGATGTCACGGCGCTCCGCCCCATGCACGCCCGCTAATGGGAAGCGATAAGGTTTTGCCAGTGCGTCCAGCTCCACCATTGAACGCCCTGATATCAATGCCAATGCACCATCACTTGCGGTTGCCAGTAGCTGAAGTCCTTGCAGAATATTGTCAGGTACGACGACCTGATCGGGATGCGGTTTGATTTCCGCCAGCGTTCCATCGAGATCAAAAAACCAGGCATATTTCGCGGATAGTTCAGGGGTTTCGGTTAACGGTTCTGTCACCCGGTTCTCCTCCTTCTCTTTTCTTATTGTGTTGCGCGAAACGCGCTTTACAGACATGTAAGTATAGACAGTGTGACGGTGGTCGCCATTTGCAAATAAGGACAGCCAACCGTTGTGGCGGTTGGCTGTGGAGGATTTGTGAACTAAATTATTGTCGAATAAAGCATCAAACCGTGCGTTTCGCTTTTTGCTTATAACGGTCGAAGATCACCGCTGCCAACAGGATTAAGCCACGGACAACATACTGTGCAAACGGAGAAATATTCAGCAGGTTCATCGCGTTTTCCACGGTGCCTAAAATTAAGATACCCGCCACCACATATGAGATTTTTCCGATGCCACCTTTCAGAGAAACGCCACCTAAAACGCAGGCTGAGATAACAATCAGCTCATAACCAATAGATGTCATTGGCTGGCCGCTGGTCATACGAGAAGCCAGAATAATTCCGGCAATCGCCGATACCAGACCAGAGAGCACGAAGATAATAATTTTGGTACGAACAACGGGGACACCCGCCAGACGCGCCGCCTCTTCGTTACCGCCAATTGCCAACGTATTACGACCAAAAGTGGTTTTGTTCAGCAGTAAACCAAAGACGACCAGGCAAGCCACAGTGAGCCAGATTGGCGCAGGCAGGCCAAACCAGTTGGCATAACCGAGGGCAAAGAAGCTTTCATCTTCGATACCGACCGCTTTACCGTCAGAGATAATATACGCCAGACCACGGACAATCTGCATCGTTGCCAGCGTAGTAATCAGGGCGTTGATTTTCAGTTTAGCGATAACAAAGCCATTCACCAGACCGCAGAGAACACCCAGTAATAAACCTGCCGCCACGCCTATCCATAGACTTTCGGTCAGGTTAATAACTACCGCTGTGGTTACGCCTGCGCAGGCAATCACCGAGGCGACAGAAAGGTCAAAGTCACCTGAGGCCAGGCAAAACAGCATACCGCAAGCCACCATCCCCGACATGGAGATTGCCAGTCCCAGCCCTTTCATATTAATAAAGGTGGCAAAGTTCGGCACGAAGATGGCGCAGGCGATAAAAAGCACTGCAAACACCACCAGCATACCGTACTGATCCCAGATACGTCCAAGGCTGAATGACGACTTAGGTGCGCCAGAACCCGATGTAGAAACAGAAGACATCTTATTCTCCTTACTCAGGCAAGTGCCTGGCTGACTTTAGGCATGGCAAGGCTCAGTGCCTGACGCTCATCTGCCTGCTCATGTAGCAATTCACCGGCAATTTCACCTTCCCGCATCACTACAATACGATCGGCGACGCCGAGGACTTCGGGCAAGTCGCTGGAGGCAAACAGCACAGCCACGCCCTGTGCCGCCAGCGCATAAATCACGTTATAAATTTCATGTTTGGCACCCACATCGATACCGCGCGTAGGTTCATCCAGCAAAATGACTTTCATCTCTTCGGATAACCAGCGTCCCAGGATGGCTTTTTGCTGATTTCCGCCGGAGAGATTCATAATCAATTGCTCTGCACCAGGCGTTTTGATGTTGAGAGAGCGAATGTGGTGATCGGCATTAGTTGCTTCCCAGCCGTTGTTGATCACGCAACCGCCGTGCACATGTTTGCGACGAGCGCTGATGTTGATATTGTCGCGCACCGAATGCACTGGAATAATGCCTTCCGCTTTGCGATCTTCCGGGCAGAGCATCATGCCTGCGGCAATCGCGTGGCCTGGTTTACGGATATTGATTGGCTGTTGGTCGATATAAACCTGACCGGCGGTAATTTGCGTACCGCCAAACATGCCTTTCATTAATTCGCTGCGCCCTGCCCCCACCAGACCAAACAGACCGACGATTTCGCCACTGCGAACCGTCAAACTAATCGGTGTACGGACACCAGCAGCTTTCACCTCATCCAGACGAAGTCGCTCTTCGCCATAGCTGCGCGGTTGCCAGCCGTAGATATCGCCGATGTCGCGACCGACCATCGCCTGTACCAGCGAGTCATGATCCACCTGCTGCATATCAGTGAAGGTTTTGACGTAACGACCGTCTTTAAAGACAGTGATGGCATCGCTGAGAGCAAAAATTTCTTCCATACGGTGAGAAACGTATAAGATCACCCGCCCCTCTTTTCGCAGTTCACGAATGACGCGAAACAGGTTGTCAATTTCACGCGCAGACAGGGAACTGGTTGGCTCATCAAAAGCGATAATTTTGGCGTTACGCGCCAGGGCTTTGGCAATTTCAACCATCTGCCATTGCCCGATGGAAAGATATTTCAGCGGCGTATCCGGGTTAATATCCATACCCAGATGTTTAAGCTGTATCCCAACTTCATAATTCAGCAGTGAACGATTCACGATACCGCCTTTATGAGGAAGTTGGCCGAGATAGATATTTTCCGCGACGGTCATTTCCGGCACGAGATGCAGTTCCTGGTAAATAATCGCGACACCCGCATTTAGCGCGGCGGTTGTATCGGAAAAGGACATTTCCTGCCCATTAATCACGACAGAACCCGTGGTTGGCGCATAGTTTCCACTAAGGATTTTTAAAAGTGTTGATTTTCCGGCGCCATTTTCACCCATCAACGCATGAACCTGACCGGCATTACAGTCAAAACTGATATCCGTAAGCGCCTTGACGCCTGGAAAGGTTTTACCAATGCCGCGAAATGAGAGATACGGGGCAGACTGTTGCATAACGTCTCCGTGAATCACTGGTCGTTTTACACCCCCTCTGCATAATGCAGAGGGGAATTTTCCGGCAGATTACTTACCGCCTAAACCTTTTTTCTCCAGTTCTTCTTTAAAGTTGTCACGCGTGATCAGCACCACGTCGGTAACTTCGGTGAATTTTGGCGGTTCAATGTCTTTTGCGACCCAGTTGTAAAGCATTTCGCTGGATTTATAGCCATGAACATCCGGGCTTGGCAGCAGTGAACCATAGAAGCCAGTAGCCTGTGCCTTTGACAGTTCGCTCACCGCATCCACACCGTTAATACCGATACCGATAATATCTGCTGCTTTAAAGCCCTGACCTTCCGTTGCACGTACGCCACCCAGCACGGTGCTGTCGTTCATACCGACGATCAACCAGTGTTTAACTTCAGGATGCTGAACCAACATGGAGTTGGCGGCGTCAAACGCCCCCGGAATGTCGTTAGATTTGGTAGGTACCTGATAAATTTGTTTTTCCGGGAATCCGGCGGCTTTCAGCGCGTCTATAGAACCAGTAGTACGACGACGGGCAGTATCCAGTTCGTTGGCCGTAATCGCCATTACAGCGCTTTCTTTTACATCCCAACCACGTTTCTGCATCTCTTTATACAGTTCCTGGCCCTGACGTTCGCCAATTTTCGTCGCCGCCATCATCACCAACGGAACGGTATCAACCGGCTTGCCTTTGGCATTAACAAACTGATCATCCACCGCAATAACTTTCATATCGTAGCCACGCGCTTTCGCCACGATAGCAGCCCCCAGTTTCGGGTCCGGAGTACAGATAACAAAACCTTTCGCGCCGCTGGCTGCCAGGCTATCAATAGCGTTCAGGGTTTTTTCACCATCCGGCACGGCAATCTTAATAACCTCAAAGCCTAAATCCTTCCCGGCTTTATCGGCAAATTTCCATTCGGTCTGAAACCAGGGTTCTTCCGGTTGCTTGACCAGGAAACCGAGTTTCAGATTTTCCGCCATAGCGGATTGTGACATAACGGCAGCCAGACCGATGGCTGCAAGAGCTTTAGTAAATTTGTGCATGGTTATCTCCAGCTTTAGCGTCATTTTGTGTAGGGCAAAACCTAAGAACTTTCGTTAATTCAATCGGAAAACAAAGCATTACCTTTGGCGAAAAGATAATTGACTGTGTTGGCATAGTTTTAGCGAGAAATTAATTCTCCATAGGAGAGCAATATCACACCGCAGAATTACAGTGAGAACGTGCATGAATTTAGCTATTAAACACATACAGAGGACGTTAATTGTATGACAAATGATAAGTGGTTTAGCAGATTAATCCATAAGATTAGCCTGGAAATCCTTGTGGCATCATTGATAGCTCTGGCGAGTCTTCTTTTTAATCTAATTTTGTCGGGCATGAAGCGACTCATGGCAGGTGATGGTGAATCAGTTAAGAAGTATCAAACTCCACACAGAATTCATTCCTCCATTTATTATAACCATCTTCATTAATTAATATATCAATGCACAATGCGGGCATTACCCCAAAACTGGAAAAATGCCTGAAAATATAAGAACACCATCATGATACTTAAAAAACATTTAAATATCAATTACATAAGAGAAAAAGCAACGATACGATTTATTGCAAATCAATAACTGTAATCAATGAAATGTAAAAAAATATAAACATGGTGATTTAAGGATTTTCTTATAATCCTTCAGACGTTATGCTTATTTCAGATCATCGTCAGAATTGACTCCACGATCACATTTCGGACCCGCAGAAAGGAATTATTCTGCAAACAGTTATTACGGTGTTTTGATTTATCTTGCACCTCTCGTCTTCTGGATATAAGGATATTAGGTATGGCAACCGCTGGAATGCTTCTCAAACTCAACTCCCAAATGAACCGCGAGTTTTATGCATCCAATCTCTACCTTCACCTGAGCAACTGGTGTTCTGAACAAAGTCTGAATGGCACTGCGACTTTTCTTCGCTCTCAGGCACAAAGTAACGTGACTCAAATGATGCGCATGTTTAACTTCATGAAAAGCGTCGGTGCAACGCCCATCGTTAAAGCCATTGATGTCCCTGGTGAAAAACTGAACTCTCTGGAAGAACTCTTTCAAAAAACGCTGGAAGAATATGAGCAGCGTTCAAGCACGCTGACGCAGTTAGCAAAAGAAGCTAAAGAATTGAATGATGATTCTACTGTCGATTTCCTGCGCGATCTGGAAAAAGAACAGCAGCACAATGGGCTGTTACTGCAAACCATTCTTGACGAAGTGCGCAGTGCGAAACAGGCCGGTATGTGCCCTGTCCAGACCGACCAGCATGTTCTGAATGTCGTGTCGCATCAGATACATTAATAAAATCGGCGCATGAAAATATGCGCCGAATACAAAAAGTTGTGAAAGCCGCTGCCTTACATCACTGAGGCAGCGGTTTTTTAATGGGATTCGCTTTGTGGGGTAAACTTTAGCTCAATCAATGCGATGGCTTTTTGTATAGCCCGCATAGTGACCGGGTCAGCGGCAGCTGGATGGTGAGTAAAATCAATATTCTTCAGCTGGCTGGACATTTTTTCACGAACCTCAACAGGCGCGATCACATCGAGCACGTCGAGAATTTGTTTGATCACCAACTGGCAAGCAACAACATCAGAAACCAGTTCCTGATCGGCATTCAGCGGCTGGGACATCCTAAACTCCTGATAGCATTTTGAAAGCCGTTATAGTAGCGGCTTACCTTCCTCGACGATAGTCACATCAGCCCGCATCAGGGTACAAAAAAACCTGCCGGAGCAGGTTTTTTGTTATCTGAACATATTGCCTGGCGGTACGTCTTTAAACGTCTTGCAATAATTATTAAACATGCTCCTCAGGATTTTACGCAGTTTCATCGCGCCACTCCGATCATTTGTTATGCAGGTGTTATTAGCCTTGGCGCTCATAATATGACATTCATCACAAAAATCAATCGTAATGTGATTTAAATCACAAAAATACCCCTTTAATGTTACGTAAATGATAACCACAACGTATCTGAGTTCTGAAGAAAGTAAGGAATAGCGCTAATCCGTCGTCTTTTCTGTCCATAACCTGGCTGTGTCCACAAGTACAATACCTTTTTCTTCTCCCTCTTCAGGCTGTGACATGAAACATCTGATAATTGTTTTTTCACTTTTAACAATAGCGGGCTGTACCGTAACTCGTCAGGCTCAGC
>NZ_JAATUR010000019.1 GCF_011881725.1 Escherichia coli
GGTGTTAATCGTGGTTATTGTCGCGTCATCTTAAATTTGAGGGGTGACGGAACGCCATGACAATATCGACAACTTCCACGCCGCATGATGCGGTATTTAAATCTTTTTTACGCCATCCAGACACCGCGCGGGATTTTATTGATATTCATCTTCCCGCGCCGCTGCGCAAACTGTGTGATTTAACGACGCTTAAACTGGAACCAAACAGTTTTATTGATGAAGACCTGCGGCAATATTATTCCGATCTCTTGTGGTCTGTGAAAACGCAGGAGGGAGCGGGCTATATTTATGTAGTGATAGAGCACCAAAGTAAGCCGGAAGAATTAATGGCTTTTCGCATGATGCGCTATTCCATTGCTGCGATGCAAAACCATCTGGATGCGGGCTATAAAGAGCTTCCATTGGTGATCCCGATGCTGTTTTACCATGGTTGCAGAAGCCCTTATCCTTATTCACTCTGCTGGCTTGATGAATTTGCCGAGCCTGCTATAGCCCGCAAAATTTATTCATCGGCTTTTCCGCTGGTGGATATTACCGTGGTGCCGGATGACGAGATTATGCGACACCGCAAAATGGCTCTGTTGGAGTTAATTCAGAAACATATCCGTCAGCGCGATCTGTTGGGATTAGTCGACCAAATTGTTTCGCTGCTAGTTACAGGGAACACTAATGACAGACAGCTAAAAGCCCTGTTTAATTACGTATTACAAACAGGGGATGCCCAGCGTTTCCGTGCATTTATTGGTGAGATAGCGGAACGAGCACCACAAGAAAAGGAGAAACTGATGACCATTGCTGACAGATTACGTGAAGAAGGCGCAATGCAGGGCAAGCACGAAGAAGCCCTGCGAATTGCTCAGGAGATGCTCGAGAGAGGTTTAGACAGAGAATTAGTTCTGATGGTGACCCGACTTTCGCCAGACGATCTTATCGCGCAAAGCCACTAACCCTGTAACACCGGGAGTTAACTGGCGGATATTTGCAGTAAACCACATCAGCGAACGACATCCGCCAGCGCCTCTTCTAAATCGTACCAGCGAAACGCAAATCCTGCTTCCTCCAGCCTTTTTGGCAGCGCGCGTTGACCGCCTAATACCAGAACTGAAGATTCGCCCATTAATAGCCGAATGGCGGTCGCGGGGACGCGCATAATCGCCGGGCGATGCAGAGCATGACCGAGCGCGTGGGCAAATTGTTCGTTGCGTACCGGATAGGGGGCAACCATATTAAACGGTCCGCGCAGATCGTTATCCAGCAGCCAGAGAATCCCGTTGACCATATCATCGATATGAATCCAGGCCAGATACTGCCGACCAGAGCCAATTGGGCCACCTAAACCGAGGCGAAACGGCGGCAGCATTTTGCCGAGAATTCCGCCATCTGGTGCCAGCACCACACCGGTACGCAGCAGGCACACCCGCGTTTTGTCACTTTGCGCCCGACAGGCAATTTCTTCCCAGTGAGCGCAAAGTTTATGGGTAAATTCGTTATGCGGAGGCTCTTCTTCGGTAACTACCACTTCACCTAAGTCACCGTAGTATCCCGCCGCCGAACCGGAAATAAGTACCGACGGCGGCGTATCGCTGGCGTTAACTAAATCCACCAGTTTTTGCGTAATATTCCAGCGACTTTGGCACAGTCGGTCTTTTTGCTCGCGAGTCCAGCGTTTATCGGCAATCGGTTCGCCAGCCAGGTTAATTACCGCATCAACGCCGTTGAGGTTGCTTTGATCGGTAAGCCCTTGCCATAGTGTCACTTGGGGGCCGAGGATTGAACTGGCTTTCTGCGGGTTACGCGTCACTACCGTGATTTGATGTCCCAGCTCCAGCAAACGCGGAATCAAATGGCGACCAATTAATCCCGTTCCTCCAGTGATCACTATATTCATGCAGCCTCCCGATATGGCGGTTAACGCTGCCAGCTTAAGGTCATGGATACCGAATCGGCGTAGCGCAGCGCGTGCAGTTTATCGATCTCCACTTCAGCATACGTCACCCAGTGATGTTCACGTGCGATATCGAGCACATCCTGAGTTAATTTTTCCAGCAAAGAGAAACGGTTATTCTCTACGTGCTGAATAATGTTTTTCGTTACGGTGCGATAGTTCAGCGCGTCATTAATATCTTCACTGGTACGTGCTTTATCGGCCGGATAGTGGATTGTAACGTTGATAACAATATCCTGACGGTTGTTAATCTCTTCATCCTTAATTCCGATAAACGTACGTAAACGAAGGTTCTTTATACGAATAATAGCGGCAGGTTGTGACATTGCAGGTTCTCTGTTGTTTTACTTAGGATGAAATAATACACGAGAACCTGTTTCTGTTAACTATCCGAACGATCATCACTGAGTTGTGCTTTTAGCAGTGCCAGCCCTGTGGCAGGGCGCGAACGGATCCGCTCATACCAGTTCTTGACAGCCGGATACATTGCGAGGTCAATTCGCTGGCGAGCCCATGCATTAATCCACGGCCAGCAGGCAATATCCGCAATGCTGTAGTTCTCGCCTCCCAACCAGGGTGAGTTTTCCAGCCGCTTGTTCAGCACGTGATACAAACGTTGAGTTTCAACCTGATAACGTTCAATAGCGTAAGGTATGGTTTGTGGTGCTGCGTGATTAAAATGATGATTTTGCCCAAGCATCGGCCCCAGTCCCCCTACCTGCCAGAATAACCACTGTAATGTGGTGGCGCGTTCACGCGTTTCATGACTCAAAAGGAGTCCCGTTTTCTCCGCCAGATACAACAGAATGGCACCAGACTCAAAGAGGCTTAACGGTTCGCCGCCGTCTGCCGGAACATGATCAACTATTGCCGGAATTTTATTATTCGGTGAAATCCGCAAAAACTCCGGGCGAAACTGACAGCCTTTCCCCAGGTCAACCTTGATTAAACAATAATCCAGGCCAGCCTCTTCGAGAAACAGCGTTATTTTGTGGCCATTTGGGGTAGGGGCGTAGTAGAGATCGATCATTGCAGCTCCGGTTGTCTAATAATCTGAATATCTCAAGTATAGAAACCCCGAAGACTTGCATGAGTTTTCATCAAGTAACAGTGGCAAAAAGGCTCTATAGTTTGAGAGCAAGCCCCTTTATCGTCGAGGATATAATGAGTAAACCCGCTATCACGCTTTGGTCAGATGCCCATTTTTTCTCCCCCTACGTGTTATCCGCCTGGGTGGCATTGCAGGAGAAAGGACTCCCTTTTCACATAAAGACTATCGACCTCGACAGCGGTGAACATTTACAGCCGACGTGGCAAGGTTACGGGCAGACCCGCCGCGTTCCTTTGTTACAGATTGAAGATTTTGAGTTGAGCGAATCCTCTGCCATTGCGGAATATCTGGAAGACTGTTTTTCGCCGCCGACCTGGGAACGCATTTATCCATTGGATCTGCAAAATCGGGCGCGTGCACGGCAGATTCAGGCATGGCTGCGAAGCGACCTGATGCCCCTGCGTGAAGAGCGTTCAACGGATGTCGTTTTTGCTGGCGCAAAAAAAGCACCGCTAACGGTGGAGGGAAAAGCCAGTGCGGAGAAACTGTTCGTAATGGCGGAACATTTACTGACGCATAACCAGCCTAATCTGTTTGGTGAGTGGTGCATTGCTGACACTGATTTAGCGCTAATGATTAATCGTCTGGTGTTGCACGGCGATGAGGTGCCGGAGCGTCTGGCGGATTATGCGGAATTCCAGTGGCAACGGGCTTCAGTTCAGCGCTTTATTGCGCTTTCAGCAAAGCAATCTGGCTGATAGCAGCGACAGAATCCAGTATTATAGCTTACGTTTTTTCGACGAGGAGTGAGTGATGAAACTGATGTTTGCATCGGACATTCATGGGTCGTTACCGGCGACGGAACGTGTTCTGGAGTTGTTTGCCCAAAGCGGCGCTCAGTGGCTGGTGATTCTTGGCGACGTGCTGAATCACGGCCCACGCAATGCTTTACCGGAAGGCTATGCGCCGGCAAAGGTGGCAGAACGGTTGAATGAAGTAGCGCATAAAGTTATCGCTGTACGTGGTAACTGCGACAGCGAAGTGGACCAAATGCTGCTGCATTTCCCAATGACCGCGCCGTGGCAACAGGTATTACTGGAAAAGCAGCGCCTGTTTCTGACACATGGTCATCTGTTTGGCCCGGATAATCTGCCGGCGTTAAACCAGAATGACGTGCTGGTGTATGGTCATACCCATCTGCCAGTGGCGGAACAGAGAGGGGAGATTTACCATTTCAACCCTGGCTCGGTGAGTATTCCGAAAGGCGGTAATCCGGCGAGCTATGGCATGCTGGATAATGACGTACTCAGTGTAATCGCACTCAATGATCAAAGTATCATTGCGCAGGTCGCGATTAATCCGTAATTTACCCCCACAACTCAAAATGCGCCGTAAGAGCGCCAGAAAAAGAAGGTTTCCTGATAATGGAACAGCGTTGTTTGGCAAGTACTGAATGGGTGGATATTGTCAATGAAGATAACGAAGTCATTGCACAAGCCAGCCGGGAACAAATGCGGGCACAGTGTCTGCGTCATCGTGCAACTTACATCGTCGTGCATGATGGTATGGGCAAAATTCTGGTCCAGCGTCGTACCGAGACAAAAGACTTTTTACCCGGCATGTTAGATGCTACTGCTGGCGGTGTGGTTCAGGCTGATGAGCAACTGCTGGAATCCGCACGTCGTGAAGCGGAAGAAGAGTTGGGCATTGCTGGTGTCCCCTTTGCCGAGCACGGACAGTTCTATTTCGAAGATAAACATTGTCGTGTCTGGGGAGCGTTGTTCAGCTGTGTTTCTCACGGTCCTTTCGCCCTTCAGGAAGATGAAGTCAGTGAGGTTTGCTGGCTGACACCAGAAGAAATCACCGCGCGATGCGATGAGTTTACACCAGACTCGCTGAAAGCCCTGGCTCTGTGGATGAAGCGCAATGCCAACAATGAAGCCGCAGAGACTGAAACGGCAGAATGAAAAAAGAGCCGCAGTTGCGGCTCTCAGGTTGTAGACAACGTGCGCTTTGTTTATGCCGGATGCGGCGTAAACGCCTTATCCGGCCTACAAAATATTATATTATATTGTATGGGCCTTGTAGGCCTGATAAGCGAAGCACATCAGGCAATTTAGCCGTTGTCATCAATCTAAGGGCCGCAGTTGCGGCCCTTAACATTTTTAGTGGTAGCCCATCAACTGAGCGCCGATCACCACCACGCTGGACATAATAAACAGCAGTCCAAGCAGTGTTGCACCCACTTTTATCCAGTTACGGAAGTCCACCCGGCAAACACCGAGCGTAGCCATTAACGAAGCTGAAGTCGGGTAAATGATATGACTGAAGCCATCACCAAACTGGAACGCCAGCACGGTAACCTGACGGTTAACACCGACCAGATCACCAAGCGGTGCCAGTAATGGCATGGTTAACGCTGCCTGACCAGAGCCGGATGTCACAAAGAAATTGAATACCGCCTGAAAGAGCAACATAAACCAGGCCGCAACCGCGTTATCCAGACCGCTAATGGCATTGGCAATGCTGTTGAGGATGGTATTCAGCACGCTAGCATCACCAGCTTCACCGTTACCGACCAGCAGCAAAATCCCTTTGGCGAAACCAACCAGCAGGGCGGGGGCTATCATCATCCGTGCGCCTTCGGTAAATGATGAAGCCATAGTGTTTACCGTCATTCCATTAAGACGGAAGACAACGCCGATGATGCCAATTACCAGACCCATAGCGAAGAACTGGCTGGCAATTTCTGGAATAAACCAGGCATTGACGATCACGCCCCAAATCACCCAGATCATGACGGCGGTTAAAACAATTAATACCAGCCAGTCACCAAAGGTAAATGGACGCTGTTCTACATCAGCCTGTTTTTCTCGGAAGAAACGATCGGACTCGTGCACGCGTGATAACAAAGGATTTTTTTTCACCCGTGAGGCGTACACCATGGTGAAAACAAGGCCTATCAGAGTAGCGATAACCCACACCACGATGCGCAAACCGGAGCCAGAAAGCACAGGAACGCCAGCGATCCCCTGGGCGACGACCACGCAGAACGGGTTCATCCACGAGCTGGCAAAACCGATTTGCGTAGCGATATACGTTACCAGGACGGTGGTGATACTGTCATAACCCAGCCGAACCATGAGTGGCGCGATGATGATGGCAAAGGCGACAGCCTCTTCCCCCATGCCAAATACCGCTCCGCCAAGTGAAAAGAGAATAAACAGCGCTGGAATGAAAAGAATTTCATTCCCTCGAGTGTGGCGGATAAGTGCCAGGATGCCGTTATCAATAGTTCCTGTGCGCATTACGATGCCAAACGCGCCGCCAATCACCAGCATAAACATGATGATGCCAACGGCTGTCCCATATTTCGAGCCAGAGGCTAGCCCTTCAAACGGGAAGTTCATCAGGCCGGGGCGTTCATCGCCCGTCGAGAACAGTTGCACGCGGTGATACTCAGGTTCGCCCGCCTCATTGGTCAGAATGCGAAATGAGTGAGGGTCTACAACCTTGCGTGTTTTTGTCTGACCATCAACCTGATACTGCACTTCCTGACTGTCAAACATTCCTACCGGAACAACCCAGGTGGCGAGGCTGGTTAAAATAGCAACAAAAAAGATAATCACCAACGTATCGGGCATTGCCCATCTTCTGGTTGGTTTGGATTCAGTTATTGCGGACATAGCGCAAATTTTCCCTTGCACAAGACAAAGTGGTAAGTATGCAAAGTGAGATGGCGTAATTCATTGATGCAGCGCAGTTAAGAAAGATAATCAGAAAGGAATAATGCAAATTAAGAGAATAAAAAACCGGAAATAGTGGCTATTTCCGGTTCAGATATCCGCAGCGCACGGCTGCGGATGATGACGAGATTACTGCTGCTGTGCAGACTGAATCGCAGTCAGCGCGATAGTGTAGACGATATCGTCAACCAGTGCGCCACGGGACAGGTCGTTAACCGGCTTGCGCATACCCTGCAGCATCGGCCCGATGGAGATCAGGTCGGCAGAACGCTGTACCGCTTTGTAGGTGGTGTTACCGGTGTTCAGATCCGGGAAGATGAACACGGTAGCGCGACCTGCAACCGGAGAGTTCGGCGCTTTAGATTTCGCAACGTCAGCCATTACCGCAGCATCGTACTGCAGCGGGCCGTCGATCATCAGGTCAGGACGTTTTTCCTGCGCCAGACGAGTTGCTTCGCGAACTTTCTCTACATCGCTACCTGCACCAGAAGTACCGGTGGAGTAGGAGAGCATAGCCACACGCGGTTCAATACCGAAGGCTGCAGCGGAATCTGCAGACTGAATCGCGATTTCTGCCAGTTGTTCAGCGGTCGGATCCGGGTTGATCGCACAGTCACCGTAAACATAAACCTGTTCTGGCAGCAGCATGAAGAACACGGAAGATACCAGAGAGCTGCCCGGTGCAGTTTTGATCAGCTGCAGCGGCGGACGGATGGTGTTTGCGGTAGTGTGAACAGCACCGGAAACCAGACCATCAACTTCATCCTGCTCCAGCATCAGCGTACCGAGAACCACGTTGTCTTCCAGCTGTTCGCGGGCAACGGTTTCGGTCATACCTTTGTTCTTGCGCAGTTCGACCAGGCGGCCAACATAGTTTTCGCGAACCACTTCTGGATCAACGATTTCAATGCCAGCGCCCAGCTCTACACCCTGAGAGGCTGCAACGCGGTTGATCTCAGCCGGGTTACCCAGCAGTACGCAAGTTGCGATGCCACGTTCAGCACAGATAGCGGCGGCTTTAACGGTACGCGGTTCGTCGCCTTCCGGCAGAACGATACGTTTGCCCGCTTTGCGTGCCAGTTCGGTCAGCTGATAACGGAACGCAGGCGGAGACAGACGACGGCTGCGCTCGGAAGTGGCAGTCAGAGAATCAATCCACTCAGCGTTGATGTAGTTAGCAACGTATTCCTGAACTTTCTCGATGCGCTCGTGATCGTCAACCGGAACTTCCAGGTTGAAGCTCTGCAGGCTCAGAGAAGTCTGCCAGGTGTTGGTGTTCACCATGAATACCGGCAGGCCGGTAGCGAAAGCGCGTTCGCACAGTTTAGAAATGCGCGCGTCCATTTCGTAGCCGCCAGTCAGCAGCAGGGCGCCAATTTCTACGCCGTTCATTGCCGCGAGGCAAGCGGCAACCAGTACATCAGGACGGTCTGCGGAAGTCACCAGCAGAGAACCTGCACGGAAGTGCTCCAGCATGTGCGGAATGCTGCGCGCGCAGAAAGTCACGGATTTAACGCGGCGAGTGTTGATGTCACCTTCGTTGATGATGGTCGCATTCAGGTGACGCGCCATATCGATCGCACGGGTCGCGATCAGATCAAAGCTCCACGGCACAGCGCCGAGAACCGGCAGCGGGCTGGATTCTATCAGTTTCGCCGGATCAACGTTGTTTACTTTGGCTTTGGAAGAGTCGTCGAAAATCTCGGACAGATCCGGGCGAGTACGACCCTGTTCATCAACCGGCGCGTTCAGTTTGTTAACGATAACGCCAGTGATGTTGGTATTTTTTGCACCACCGAAGCTGTTGCGAGTCAGTTCGATACGTTCTTTCAGCTGTTCAGGGGTATCAGTGCCCTGAGACATAACGAAGACGATTTCCGCGTTCAGCGTTTTGGCGATTTCGTAGTTCAGAGACTGGGCAAACTGGTGCTTACGTGTCGGGACCAGACCTTCAACCAGAACGACTTCAGCGTCTTTGGTGTTGGCGTGGTAGTTCGCGACGATCTCTTCCATCAGCACATCTTTCTGATTGCTGGAAAGCAGACCTTCAACGTAGCTCATTTTCAGCGGTTCAGCAGCTGTCGTGGTGGAAGAGTTCGCACGCACGATAGTCGTTGTCTGATCGGGCGCATCGCCACCGGTACGCGGCTGAGCGATAGGTTTGAAAACGCTCAGACGAACGCCTTTGCGTTCCATTGCACGGATCACGCCGAGGCTGACGCTGGTCAGACCGACGCTGGTTCCGGTAGGGATCAGCATAATAATACGGGACACGGTTTATCCTCTTTCGTTACCGCCGGTTTGGCGGGTTACAAAACAGCACCGCCAGCTGAGCTGGCGGTGTGAAATCAGGCAGTCAGGCGGCTCGCGTCTTGCGCGATAACCAGTTCTTCGTTGGTTGGAATAACCACCGCAGGACGGGTACCTTCTTTGTTGATGAAACCAGATTTGCCGAAACGTGCAGCCAGGTTGCGTTCGTGATCAACTTCAAAGCCCAGCACGCCCAGTTTGCCCAGAGACAGTTCACGAACCATCGCGGCATTTTCACCGATACCACCGGTGAATACAACAGCGTCCAGACGTCCATCCATCAGCGCGGTGTATGCACCGATGTATTTCGCCAGACGGTGGCAGTAAACGTCCATTGCGCGCTTCGCGTCTTCTTTCGTCGCGTAGTTGTCTTCAACATAGCGGCAGTCGCTGGTCACTTCGGTCAGACCCAGCAGGCCAGACTCTTTGGTCAGCAGTTTGTTGATGGCATCAACGCTCATGCCGAGGGTGTCATGCAGGTGGAAAACGATCGCTGGATCGATGTCACCAGAACGAGTACCCATCACCAGGCCTTCCAGCGGAGTCAGACCCATAGAGGTATCAACGCATTTGCCGTTGCGGATAGCAGAAACGGAACCACCGTTGCCCAGGTGGCAGGTGATGATGTTCAGTTCTTCTACCGGCTTGTTCAGCATTTTCGCCGCTTCCTGGGTTACATAGAAGTGGCTGGTACCGTGCGCGCCGTAACGACGGATGCCGTGCTCTTTGTACAGGTTGTATGGCAGGGCGTAGAGGTAAGACTCTTCCGGCATAGTTTGGTGGAACGCCGTGTCGAATACAGCAACGTTTTTATCTTTCAGCTGCGGGAAAGATTTCAGTGCTTCTTCGATACCGATCAGGTGAGCCGGGTTGTGCAGCGGTGCAAAAGAAGCTGCATCTTTGATACCCTGAATAACAGACTCATCGATCACTACGGAGCTGGTATACTTTTCGCCGCCGTGTACGATACGGTGACCGATAGCAGTCAGCTGCGCAGACAGTTCTGGTTTTTGTGCCAGAATAGTATTAACGATAAAGTTGAGTGCTTCGCTGTGAGCGGCGCCTGCACCTAAGGCCGCTTCTTGTTTATTGCCGTCCATTTTCCATTTGATACGTGCTTCGGGCAGGTGGAAACATTCGGCTAAACCAGAAAGATACTCTTCACCATTCGCTGCATCGATGATTGCAAATTTCAGTGAAGAACTACCGCAGTTCAGAACCAGTACTAACTTACTCGACATGGAAGTACCTATATTGATACGTGGCTAAAAAAACGTCAGGGAGCCATAGAGCGTAGCGCATGATGACACCGACATTTATGATTAACATCATGCACTGCAAATTTTTTTTGCATGATGGAAGAAATATCTTGAGTCTATGCCATTTTGCGTAATTTTCAGTCAATGGCATAATGTTTATGAATTCGACGACTCAATGAATATGTACTACTCGGCCATTTCAGGCTGCTAAAGGATACCTGATTGTGGGTATGGAAGACAAAATGTTTTGAACGTTGTCCCGCTGAGTTGTGAAATTGCACAAATTTTTGAATATTTATATGTGAAGTTGAGGTGAAGCATGTCAACGCCGGATAATCGTTCTGTTAATTTTTTTAGCTTGTTTCGCCGGGGACAGCATTACTCAAAGACGTGGCCGCTAGAAAAACGTCTTGCCCCGGTCTTTGTTGAAAATCGTGTCATTAAGATGACGCGCTATGCGATCCGCTTTATGCCGCCGATCGCCGTGTTTACTCTCTGCTGGCAGATTGCGCTGGGCGGTCAGCTTGGTCCAGCGGTCGCCACTGCGTTGTTCGCCCTAAGCTTACCCATGCAGGGACTGTGGTGGTTGGGCAAGCGTTCTGTAACGCCATTACCGCCTGCAATTCTCAACTGGTTTTATGAAGTTCGCGGTAAATTGCAGGAGTCTGGACAGGTGCTGGCACCTGTTGAAGGAAAGCCTGATTACCAGGCATTAGCTGACACGCTTAAGCGCGCCTTCAAACAACTGGATAAAACTTTCCTTGATGATTTGTAATTGATCCCTGATTACGCATATAAAAGAAGGCATACTCAGCCTTCTTTTTTTTCACCGTAGTAGAGTGATACAGGAGTCAACAATGGAAATGACCAACGCGCAACGTCTTATTTTGTCTAACCAGTACAAAATGATGACTATGCTTGATCCGGCAAATGCTGAACGTTACCGTCGCCTGCAAACAATCATTGAGCGTGGTTATGGTTTACAAATGCGCGAACTGGATCGCGAGTTTGGCGAGCTGAAAGAAGAAACCTGCCGCACAATCATCGACATTATGGAGATGTATCACGCGCTGCATGTTTCCTGGTCTAATCTACAGGACCAGCAATCCATCGATGAACGTCGTGTTACCTTTCTCGGCTTTGACGCCGCCACCGAAGCACGTTATCTCGGTTATGTGCGCTTTATGGTTAACGTGGAAGGGCGCTATACCCATTTTGACGCGGGGACTCACGGTTTTAATGCCCAGACGCCAATGTGGGAGAAGTATCAGCGTATGCTTAATGTTTGGCATGCTTGTCCGCGTCAGTACCATCTGAGTGCCAACGAAATTAATCAAATTATCAACGCCTGAGGAGGCCCGCGTGCGGTGCAAAGGTTTTCTGTTTGATCTTGATGGAACGCTGGTGGATTCTCTGCCCGCGGTAGAGCGGGCATGGAGTAGCTGGGCCAGACGTCATGGGTTAGCGCCGGAAGAGGTGCTGGCTTTCATACATGGTAAACAGGCTATTACGTCTCTGCGCCATTTCATGGTGGGAAAATCGGAGACGGAAATTGCCGCCGAGTTTACCCGTCTGGAGCAGATCGAGGCCACGGAAACCGAAGGTATTACCGCACTCCCAGGGGCGATAGCTTTACTCAATCATTTGAATAAAGCGGGAATTCCGTGGGCAATTGTCACTTCTGGTTCAATGCCTGTTGCGCGAGCACGCCACAAAGTTGCCGGGCTTCCCGCGCCGGAAGTGTTTGTTACCGCAGAGCGAGTTAAACGTGGAAAACCAGAACCGGATGCATATCTGTTGGGTGCACAACTTTTGGGCCTTGCGCCGCAGGAATGCGTGGTGGTGGAAGATGCTCCCGCTGGTGTGCTTTCAGGCCTGGCCGCGGGGTGTCATGTCATTGCGGTTAACGCACCGGCAGATACCCCGCGTCTGAATGAGGTGGATTTGGTTCTACATAGTCTGGAGCAAATTACTGTGATCAAACAGCCAAATGGTGACATTATTATTGTGTGAAATGCCTGATCGTGATTTAGCCCCGTCCCGTCGGGGCTTTTTTGTGGCAGAATCAGGCTATCCCCCTCAATTAACAAGGATACGTTGTGAACGGTGAATTGATCTGGGTTCTTTCATTACTGGCGGTTGCCATCGTCTTGTTTGCGACGGGCAGAGTGCGTATGGATGCGGTCGCTTTGTTTGTCATTGTTGCGTTTGCATTAAGCGGTACGCTGACGGTCCCCGAAGTGTTTTCTGGCTTTTCCGATCCTAACGTAGTACTGATTGCCGCCTTGTTTATTATTGGCGATGGTTTAGTCCGCACGGGGGTCGCCACCGTAATGGGGACATGGCTGGTTAAAGTGGCGGGTAACAGTGAAATCAAAATGTTGGTTTTGTTGATGCTGACCGTTGCGGGTCTTGGCGCGTTTATGAGTTCAACCGGCGTCGTCGCTATCTTTATCCCTGTGGTGCTAAGCGTTGCTATGCGCATGCAAACGTCGCCTTCGCGCCTGATGATGCCGTTAAGTTTTGCCGGGCTGATCAGTGGCATGATGACGCTGGTGGCGACGCCGCCTAACCTGGTGGTCAACAGTGAGCTGCTGCGTGAAGGCTATCATGGTTTTAGTTTCTTTAGCGTAACCCCTATCGGCTTGGTCGTACTGGTGCTGGGCATCTTATATATGTTAGTGATGCGTTTCATGCTGAAAGGGGATACTCAAGTCCCGCAGCGCGAAGGCTGGACGCGTCGTACCTTTCGTGATCTTATCCGTGAATACCGACTTACCGGGCGCGCGCGTCGCCTGGCTATTCGCCCCGGTTCGCCGATGATTGGTCAGCGACTGGACGATCTCAAATTACGTGAACGTTATGGCGCTAACGTCATTGGTGTTGAACGCTGGCGGCGTTTTCGTCGCGTTATTGTTAACGTGAACGGGGTTTCTGAATTCCGTGCGCGGGACGTTTTACTTATCGATATGTCTGCGGCTGATGTCGATCTCCGACAATTTTGCAGTGAACAATTGCTGGAACCGATGGTGCTGCGCGGTGAGTATTTTTCCGATCAGGCCCTTGATGTCGGTATGGCGGAGATTTCATTAATCCCTGAGTCCGAACTTATTGGTAAATCGGTGCGCGAAATTGGTTTTCGTACCCGCTACGGACTGAATGTTGTGGGCCTGAAACGCAATGGCGTGGCGCTGGAAGGTTCGCTGGCGGATGAACCTCTTTTGCTGGGCGATATCATTCTGGTTGTTGGTAACTGGAAGCTTATTGGTATGTTGGCAAAACAGGGTCGCGACTTCGTGGCGCTAAATTTACCGGAAGAAGTAAGTGAAGCATCGCCCGCGCACAGCCAGGCACCCCATGCCATTTTCTGTCTGGTGTTGATGGTGGCATTAATGCTGACCGATGAAATTCCTAATCCTGTTGCCGCTATCATCGCCTGCCTGCTGATGGGGAAATTCCGCTGTATTGATGCCGAAAGTGCCTATAAATCCATTCACTGGCCAAGCATTATTTTGATCGTTGGGATGATGCCGTTTGCTGTGGCATTACAGAAAACAGGCGGTGTCGCGCTGGCGGTGAAAGGGCTAATGGATATCGGTGGAGGTTATGGGCCTCATATGATGCTGGGTTGTTTGTTTGTCTTGTCGGCGGTTATTGGACTGTTTATCTCAAATACCGCGACAGCGGTGTTGATGGCACCGATTGCGCTGGCTGCCGCCAAAACTATGGGGGTATCGCCTTATCCATTTGCCATGGTTGTAGCAATGGCAGCATCTGCTGCCTTTATGACGCCAGTATCTTCACCCGTCAACACGTTGGTCTTAGGACCGGGGAATTACAGCTTTAGTGATTTTGTGAAGCTGGGAGTACCGTTTACCGTTATTGTGATGGCGGTTTGTGTGGTGATGATCCCGATGCTGTTTCCGTTTTGACGAGAGCCTGATGTCGCATCCGGCTCTTATTGCCTGATGCGACGCTGGCGTGTCTTATCTGGCCTATGTCGGCTGACATCCGGCTGCTTACAGCGGTGAATCCTGGCTAATCTCATCGAGCGATAGTTGGAAGCTGGGCACAAATACTTCCATGAAATAGTCCATCTCCTGACTGCGGCGCGCTTCAAGCGTCGCTTCCAGTCGCGTCTTTGCAAGTAAAAACTCATTATTACCTGCAGCTAGTTCCTCCAGACATTTCAGATAGGCACACAGTGCATCGGCCTGTTTCACCAGTGATTTTTCCTCATCACTATATGCATGCTCATCAATTAGCGGTGCAAAGATATCCCTTAGCTCTTCCGGAACCATATCGACCAGCTTTTGTTGGGCGATTTTTTCAATAGCTTTGTATTCCTGAGCGATTTGCGAATTGAAATATTTCACTGGGGTAGGGAGATCACCGGTGAGCACTTCAGAGGCATCGTGGTACATCGCCAGCAGAGCGATGCGTTCAGCGTTGACATTTCCGCCAAACTTACGGTTTTTAATGGCAGCCAGCGCATGGGCGACCATCGCCACCTGCAAACTGTGCTCAGATACATTTTCTGTCCGTACGTTGCGCATTAACGGCCAGCGGTTAATGAGTTTCAGGCGGGAGAGATGGGCAAAAAAATGGCTCTGTTTCATAACGACCTTGCGTGTGATGACTTCATGGGATCATTGTGGGGGGATAACACTGCCGGATGCAATCTCCGGCAGTGAATTTAAGATTACAGCTGATGATAGCCAGAAAGGAAACGAGCGAATTTACTTAATGACTGTTCGATATCATCAACGCGCGGCAGCGTAACAATGCGGAAGTGATCCGGCCACGGCCAGTTAAAAGCCGTCCCCTGAACCAGCAGAACTTTTTCCTGTAGCAGGAAGTCCAGCACCATCTTCTGGTCGTCGTGAATATTAAAACGTTTGGCGTCGATTTTCGGGAACATGTACAGCGCGCCGCGTGGTTTCACGCAGGAAACGCCTGGAATGTCGTTAATCAATTCCCATGCGCGGTTACGCTGCTCGTAAAGACGCCCGCCAGGTAAGATAAATTCACTAATACTCTGATAGCCGCCCAATGCGGTCTGGATCGCGTGTTGTGCGGGAACGTTGGCGCAAAGTCGCATTGAGGCCAGCATCTCCAGACCTTCGATATAGCCTTTTGCGTGTTTTTTCGGCCCGTTCAGCACCATCCAGCCTTGACGAAAGCCTGCCACACGATACGTTTTCGACAAGCCGTTAAAGGTAATGGTCAGCAGGTCAGGCGCCATCGCCGCAATCGAGTGATGCTCGGCGTCGTCGTAGAGAATTTTGTCGTAAATTTCATCGGCGAAGATAATGAGATTATGCTGACGCGCAATCTCCACAATTTCCATTAAAAGTTCTTTGGAATAAACCGCGCCGGTTGGGTTGTTCGGGTTGATAATAACGATACCGCGCGTACGAGGCGTAATTTTAGCGCGAATATCATCGAGGTCCGGGAACCAGTCTGAGGACTCGTCGCAAATGTAGTGCACCGCTTTACCGCTGGAGAGCGAAACCGCCGCGGTCCATAGTGGGTAATCAGGTGCAGGAACCAACATTTCATCCCCGCTGTTCAGCAATGCCTGCATTGCCTGAACAATAAGCTCAGATACACCATTGCCAATGTAAATGTCTTCCACGGTAACATCACGCATGCCTCGCGCCTGATAGTGCTGCATGATGGCCTTACGCGCAGAGTAGAGGCCTTTTGAATCGCAATAGCCCTGAGCGGTCGGGAGGTTGCGTATCACGTCAACCAGAATCTCATCAGGAGCGTCAAAACCGAACGGGGCTGGGTTGCCGATGTTCAGTTTCAATACCTTGTTACCTTCTTCTTCCAGGCGTTTTGCTTCTTTCAGCACCGGACCACGGATGTCATAACAGACATTCTCTAACTTGCTGGATTTTTCAATGGGTGACATGAATCTTGACCTTTTTTGCTGTTATCGCCACTCCCTGCCGTGGAAGTCAGCTTAGAACAATGTACTCCCCCGAGGCGGTGTTTTGAAGTTCTGCAGAACAAGATTTTGCGAGAGTAAAAAGAGGGAATGTGCTGTTAATAACTTAATGATCATAAAATAATGAGATGCATATGCTTAACGATTTGCGTTTTGTAGTGATTTATTCTAAGTATTAATCCAATGCATGGTTTTTTGTCTGGTAGATAAATGTGCGAATTTCCTTTGATTTAAGAAATCACGAACATAATGTATTCATGATATTTCCATTATAAGTGAAACATTAACAGAGTAGGGATTGCTAAAGTGTTGTATAGGTGATGACGGACGAAACTATTGTTAAGCGGAATTAATGAATGCAAGGTGTGCTAATTAATTATTATTTAATATTCAAAAAGGTTTTGTTGTGCTTATTAATAATAGAAGATTACTTTGCCTAACATAACATAACTTTGCATCAGATTATTCGCAATGACCCTTATAAATAAAAGGTTTTTAGGGTAAAATGCCCGCTTAAATGACGGAACACCACTTTTGACGCAGACAAATCATCGCCGCTTATGCGTGTCCACGCCGGGTTGGCAGCGCTTTGCCAGTGGTGGAACAAGGAACAACATTTACATATACACAAACACTCGCATGTCATAAATAGAAAAGAGTGAGTAACTTAATAGATATGCGATTCCTGAAGATATATTCTGTGAACTACTTCAGGCATTATAACGGAACAATGTGAGTTGTTCTTATTAGTGCAACTCATATGCATTTCAACTTTCATCCAGACTTCCGGATGAAACTGCCAGGGAGGCACATTACAAATGGAATTGCTTGTTTGTGTGTGCACAGCATTAACCAGCTCAGTATGAGCCGCCAGTAAGTGATAATATATGATAAGTGCAAATCGTCCGATAATTAACCTCGACCTCGATCTGCTGAGAACATTTGTTGCTGTTGCCGATCTGAACACTTTTGCTGCCGCAGCGGCTGCTGTATGTCGTACTCAGTCCGCTGTTAGTCAGCAAATGCAACGTCTTGAACAACTCGTTGGGAAAGAACTGTTCGCTCGGCATGGTCGTAATAAACTGTTAACTGAACATGGCATTCAGCTTCTTGGCTATGCCAGGAAGATCCTGCGTTTTAATGATGAAGCTTGCTCATCATTGATGTTCAATAATCTTCAGGGCGTGTTAACAATCGGCGCTTCAGATGAATCTGCTGATACGATCTTACCTTTCTTACTTAATCGCGTGAGTTCGGTTTATCCGAAGCTTGCGCTGGATGTCCGTGTAAAGCGTAATGCCTATATGGCAGAAATGCTGAAGTCCCAGGAAGTGGATTTGATGGTAACCACCCATCGTCCTGATACCTTTAAGGCATTGAACCTGAGAACTTCGCCAACGCACTGGTATTGTGCTGCGGAATATGTATTGCAAAAAGGCGAGCCGATACCTCTGGTGTTGCTGGATGATCCTAGTCCGTTCCGCGATTTGGTTCTGGCAACACTCAATAAAGCGGATATTCCATGGCGTCTGGCTTATGTCGCCACCACGTTGCCGGCGGTCCGTGCTGCCGTGAAAGCGGGGTTAGGTGTAACGGCAAGGCCGGTTGAGATGATGAGTCCGGATCTGCGCGTCTTGAGTGCTGTGGACGGTTTACCACCACTGCCAGATACCGAATATTTGCTGTGCTATGATCCGTCCAGCGGTAATGAACTGGCTCAGGTAATATACCAGGCAATGGAGAGTTATCAGAACCCATGGCAATTCAGCACGATAGGTGCCCATGAAGGGGATGATTCTCTGTTAACTGAAGGCGATTACGAATAATTGTCTGGTAATAGATAGCGATATTTGTAAAAACATGCCACTGATGTTTTTTTGAACGTTAGTGGCTTTTTTTTACAATAAATGATGACGACTTTTCCTGATACTGAACAAAAGTGTTCATTATTCAATCACCCGCAATTCTCTAAACGTGCGAACAAAAAATCGCCTGATAAAAATCTCCTGCTACAATGATGTTAAAAAATACGTAAACTTGTTGCTGTATTTTTGTTATGGATTAACAAAAGCGTGTCACAGATCAAGAAAATACTCTCTTTTGGGGGGAGGAATCGACACAAATTCCTGTCAAAATAGACCCGTATTTTTTCCTTTGCTTCACAACGGACACGATTCAACAACATCTAATTTTCCTGGAGCCATTAAAAATCTGGGATGAAGAGCATTAAATGCAAAGGTTGTTGATATTATGTAAACTAATGTGAAGAAACTTTTGTTAAAGTTGACAAAAGGTTATAGAAAGGGGTAAAAGACCACATCAATTAGCTGTACAAAAGAGTTTCTACAGTGATTGTAGGTTTTTTTTATTCCTCCCCATGAATCGATGTGGCGTCCATCTGCCGTGAAGAGCAGTGAATCCGGCGCTACTTTTGATGAGTAAGCAATGAGTATGTCAACATCCACTGAAGTCATCGCTCATCACTGGGCATTCGCTATCTTTCTTATCGTTGCCATTGGCCTGTGTTGCCTGATGCTGATAGGCGGTTGGTTTTTAGGCGGTCGCGCACGCGCGAGGTCGAAAAACGTTCCGTTTGAATCAGGTATCGACTCGGTCGGCTCCGCCCGCTTACGCCTGTCCGCCAAGTTTTACCTGGTGGCCATGTTCTTCGTTATCTTCGACGTTGAAGCGCTGTATCTGTTCGCATGGTCAACCTCTATCCGCGAAAGCGGCTGGGTAGGCTTTGTGGAAGCTGCAATTTTTATTTTTGTGTTACTGGCAGGTCTGGTTTATCTGGTGCGTATTGGCGCGCTGGACTGGACGCCCGCGCGTTCACGCCGCGAGCGTATGAACCCGGAAACGAACAGTATCGCTAATCGTCAACGCTAACCGCGAGGCAATAAGATGGATTATACGCTCACCCGCATAGATCCCAACGGTGAGAACGACCGTTACCCCCTGCAAAAGCAGGAGATCGTAACCGACCCTCTGGAGCAAGAAGTTAACAAAAACGTGTTTATGGGCAAGCTCAATGACATGGTTAACTGGGGTCGTAAAAACTCAATTTGGCCGTATAACTTCGGTCTTTCCTGCTGTTACGTTGAAATGGTGACCTCGTTTACCGCGGTGCATGACGTGGCGCGTTTTGGCGCAGAAGTATTGCGTGCTTCGCCGCGTCAGGCTGACCTGATGGTGGTTGCCGGAACCTGCTTTACCAAAATGGCGCCGGTTATTCAGCGTCTGTACGACCAGATGCTGGAGCCGAAATGGGTTATCTCCATGGGCGCATGTGCCAACTCTGGCGGTATGTACGATATTTATTCCGTCGTGCAGGGCGTTGATAAATTCATCCCGGTTGATGTGTATATCCCGGGCTGCCCGCCGCGCCCAGAAGCGTATATGCAGGCACTGATGCTGTTGCAGGAATCTATCGGCAAAGAACGACGTCCGCTCTCCTGGGTGGTTGGCGATCAGGGCGTTTATCGCGCCAATATGCAATCAGAGCGCGAACGCAAGCGCGGTGAACGCATTGCCGTTACCAACCTGCGTACCCCTGACGAGATTTAATTTGCGCCTGTCGGCAAAGGGACTTTTCTTCGCTTATTCCTAAATCTATTTCGCGAAGCTTACTGCGCCGACAGTCACCACGGACCATTTGCAATGGTGAACAATATGACCGACTTAACCGCGCAAGAACCCGCCTGGCAGACCCGCGATCATCTTGATGATCCGGTGATTGGCGAACTGCGCAACCGTTTTGGGCCGGATGCCTTTACTGTTCAGGCGACTCGCACCGGGGTTCCCGTTGTGTGGATCAAGCGTGAACAATTACTGGAAGTTGGCGATTTCTTAAAGAAACTGCCGAAACCTTACGTCATGCTGTTTGACTTACACGGCATGGACGAACGTCTGCGCACACACCGTGAAGGGTTACCTGCCGCGGATTTTTCCGTTTTCTACCATCTGATTTCTATCGATCGTAACCGCGACATCATGCTGAAGGTGGCGCTGGCAGAAAACGACCTGCACGTACCGACCTTTACCAAACTGTTCCCGAACGCTAACTGGTATGAGCGTGAAACCTGGGATCTGTTTGGTATTACTTTTGACGGTCACCCGAACCTGCGCCGCATCATGATGCCGCAAACCTGGAAAGGTCACCCGCTGCGTAAAGATTACCCGGCGCGCGCTACCGAATTCTCGCCGTTTGAGCTGACCAAAGCCAAGCAGGATCTGGAGATGGAAGCCCTGACCTTCAAGCCGGAAGAGTGGGGAATGAAACGCGGCACCGAAAACGAGGACTTCATGTTCCTCAACCTCGGTCCGAACCACCCGTCGGCGCACGGGGCTTTCCGTATCGTTTTGCAGCTCGATGGCGAAGAGATTGTCGACTGCGTACCAGACATCGGCTACCACCACCGTGGCGCCGAGAAAATGGGCGAGCGCCAGTCCTGGCACAGCTACATTCCATACACTGACCGTATCGAATACCTCGGCGGCTGCGTTAACGAAATGCCGTACGTACTGGCGGTAGAGAAACTGGCGGGGATCACCGTACCGGATCGCGTTAACGTGATCCGCGTAATGCTTTCCGAACTGTTCCGTATCAACAGCCATCTGCTGTACATCTCTACCTTTATTCAGGACGTCGGCGCGATGACGCCGGTATTCTTTGCCTTTACCGATCGCCAGAAAATCTACGATCTGGTGGAAGCTATCACTGGTTTCCGTATGCACCCGGCGTGGTTCCGCATTGGCGGCGTGGCGCATGACTTGCCGCGTGGCTGGGATCGCTTGCTGCGTGAGTTCCTCGACTGGATGCCGAAACGTCTGGCGTCGTACGAGAAAGCCGCGCTGCAAAACACCATTCTGAAAGGCCGTTCCCAGGGCGTTGCCGCCTATGGCGCGAAAGAGGCGCTGGAGTGGGGCACCACCGGCGCAGGACTGCGTGCCACCGGGATCGACTTCGACGTGCGTAAAGCGCGTCCTTATTCTGGCTATGAAAACTTCGACTTTGAAATTCCGGTTGGCGGTGGCGTTTCTGACTGCTACACCCGCGTAATGCTGAAAGTGGAAGAGCTGCGCCAGAGTCTGCGCATTCTTGAGCAGTGCCTCAACAACATGCCGGAAGGCCCGTTCAAAGCGGATCACCCGCTGACCACGCCGCCGCCGAAAGAGCGCACGCTGCAACATATCGAAACCCTGATCACCCACTTCCTGCAAGTGTCGTGGGGGCCGGTGATGCCTGCTAATGAATCCTTCCAGATGATTGAGGCGACCAAAGGGATCAACAGTTACTACCTGACCAGCGACGGCAGCACCATGAGTTATCGCACCCGTATCCGCACGCCGAGTTATGCGCATTTGCAGCAAATTCCGGCGGCGATCCGCGGCAGCCTGGTGTCTGACCTGATTGTTTATCTGGGCAGTATCGATTTTGTTATGTCAGATGTGGACCGCTAATTATGCACGAGAATCAACAACCACAAATCGAGGCTTTTGAGCTGAGTGCGGCAGAGCGTGAAGCGATCGAGCACGAAATGCATCACTACGAAGACCCGCGTGCGGCGTCCATTGAAGCGCTGAAGATCGTTCAGAAGCAGCGTGGCTGGGTGCCGGACGGCGCGATCCACGCGATCGCTGACGTTCTGGGTATTCCGGCGAGTGATGTCGAAGGCGTGGCAACGTTCTATAGCCAGATCTTCCGTCAACCCGTAGGCCGCCATGTGATCCGTTATTGCGACAGCGTGGTTTGTCACATCAACGGCTATCAGGGCATTCAGGCGGCGCTGGAGAAAAAGCTGAATATCAAACCAGGGCAAACGACATTTGATGGCCGCTTTACGCTGCTGCCAACCTGCTGCCTGGGGAACTGCGACAAAGGGCCAAACATGATGATCGATGAGGACACTCACGCACATCTGACCCCGGAAGCGATTCCTGAACTGCTGGAGCGGTATAAATGAAAAACATTATCCGTACTCCCGAAACGCATCCGCTGACCTGGCGTCTGCGCGATGACAAACAGCCCGTGTGGCTGGATGAATACCGCAGCAAAAACGGTTACGAAGGGGCGCGTAAGGCGCTGACCGGGCTGTCTCCGGACGAAATTGTCAACCAGGTCAAAGATTCTGGTCTGAAAGGACGCGGCGGCGCAGGCTTCTCGACTGGCCTGAAATGGAGCCTGATGCCGAAAGACGAATCCATGAACATCCGTTACCTGCTGTGTAACGCCGATGAAATGGAGCCGGGCACCTATAAAGACCGCCTGCTGATGGAGCAACTGCCGCACCTGCTGGTGGAAGGTATGCTCATCTCCGCGTTTGCGCTGAAAGCTTACCGTGGCTACATCTTCCTGCGTGGCGAATATATCGAAGCGGCAGTGAATCTGCGCCGTGCCATTGCCGAAGCCACCGAGGCGGGTCTGCTTGGCAAAAATATTATGGGAACAGGTTTCGATTTCGAACTGTTCGTCCATACCGGGGCAGGGCGCTACATCTGCGGTGAAGAAACAGCGTTAATCAACTCCCTGGAAGGGCGTCGCGCTAACCCGCGTTCGAAACCGCCATTCCCGGCAACTTCCGGCGTATGGGGCAAACCAACCTGTGTCAACAACGTCGAAACCCTGTGTAACGTTCCGGCGATCCTTGCTAACGGCGTGGAGTGGTATCAGAACATCTCGAAAAGTAAAGATGCTGGCACCAAGCTGATGGGCTTCTCCGGTCGGGTGAAAAATCCGGGTCTGTGGGAACTGCCGTTTGGTACTACCGCGCGCGAGATCCTCGAAGATTACGCCGGTGGTATGCGTGACGGTCTGAAATTCAAAGCCTGGCAGCCAGGCGGCGCGGGCACCGACTTCCTGACCGAAGCGCACCTTGACCTGCCGATGGAATTCGAAAGTATCGGTAAAGCGGGAAGCCGTCTGGGTACGGCGCTGGCGATGGCGGTTGACCATGAGATCAACATGGTGTCGCTGGTGCGTAACCTGGAAGAGTTTTTCGCCCGTGAGTCCTGCGGCTGGTGTACGCCGTGCCGCGACGGTCTGCCGTGGAGCGTAAAAATTCTGCGTGCGCTGGAGCGTGGTGAAGGTCAGCCGGGCGATATCGAAACACTTGAGCAACTGTGTCGATTCTTAGGCCCGGGTAAAACTTTCTGTGCCCACGCACCTGGTGCAGTGGAACCGTTACAGAGCGCCATCAAATATTTCCGCGAAGAATTTGAGGCGGGAATCAAACAGCCGTTCAGCAATACCCATTTGATTAATGGTATTCAGCCGAACCTGCTGAAAGAGCGCTGGTAAGAGAATTTCGATTAACGCTCGGTTTATAACCGAGAAAACTGGAAGCATGCTAATGGCTACAATTCATGTAGACGGCAAAGAATACGAGGTCAACGGAGCGGACAACCTGCTGGAAGCTTGTCTGTCTCTGGGTCTTGATATTCCTTACTTTTGCTGGCACCCGGCGCTGGGAAGCGTCGGTGCTTGCCGCCAGTGTGCGGTGAAGCAATACCAAAACGCGGAAGACACGCGTGGTCGCCTGGTGATGTCCTGTATGACACCGGCTTCCGATGGCACCTTTATTTCCATTGACGACGAAGAAGCGAAACAGTTCCGTGAAAGTGTGGTCGAGTGGTTAATGACCAACCACCCGCACGATTGTCCGGTTTGTGAAGAGGGTGGTAACTGCCATCTTCAGGATATGACTGTGATGACCGGACACAGCTTCCGTCGCTACCGTTTCACCAAACGTACTCACCGTAATCAGGATTTGGGGCCGTTCATCTCTCACGAAATGAACCGCTGCATCGCCTGCTACCGCTGCGTGCGTTACTACAAAGATTACGCTGACGGTACGGATCTGGGCGTATATGGCGCACATGACAACGTCTACTTCGGTCGCCCGGAAGACGGTACCCTGGAAAGCGAATTCTCCGGTAACCTGGTCGAAATTTGCCCGACCGGCGTATTTACCGACAAAACGCACTCCGAGCGTTACAACCGTAAATGGGATATGCAGTTTGCGCCGAGCATCTGCCAGCAATGTTCCATCGGCTGTAACATCAGCCCGGGTGAACGTTACGGCGAACTTCGTCGCATCGAAAACCGTTACAACGGTACGGTAAACCACTATTTCCTCTGCGACCGTGGTCGTTTCGGTTACGGTTACGTCAACCTGAAAGACCGTCCGCGTCAGCCGGTACAGCGCCGTGGGGATGATTTCATCACCCTCAACGCCGAACAGGCAATGCAGGGCGCGGCAGATATTCTGCGTCAGTCGAAGAAAGTCATCGGTATCGGTTCCCCGCGCGCCAGTGTAGAAAGCAACTTTGCGCTGCGTGAGTTGGTGGGCGAAGAAAACTTCTATACCGGTATCGCTCACGGTGAGCAGGAACGTCTGCAACTGGCGCTGAAAGTGCTGCGTGAAGGCGGTATTTATACGCCGGCACTGCGCGAAATCGAATTTTACGATGCGGTACTGGTGCTGGGCGAAGATGTTACCCAGACCGGCGCGCGCGTTGCGCTGGCGGTGCGTCAGGCGGTGAAAGGTAAAGCGCGCGAAATGGCGGCAGCACAGAAAGTGGCTGACTGGCAGATTGCGGCAATCCTCAACATTGGCCAACGCGCGAAGCATCCGCTGTTTGTCACTAACGTTGATGGCACCCGTCTGGATGATATCGCGGCGTGGACTTACCGCGCACCGGTTGAAGATCAGGCGCGTTTAGGTTTTGCCATCGCCCATGCGCTGGATAACGCCGCGCCAGCGGTTGACGGTATCGAACCTGAACTACAAAGCAAAATCGACGTCATCGTGCAGGCACTGGCTGGTGCGAAGAAACC
This sequence comes from Escherichia coli, assembly GCF_011881725.1. Classification (GTDB taxonomy): domain Bacteria; phylum Pseudomonadota; class Gammaproteobacteria; order Enterobacterales; family Enterobacteriaceae; genus Escherichia; species Escherichia coli_E. Next base: position 25,107 of record NZ_JAATUR010000019.1, read on the forward strand.
GTTGATTATCTCCGGGACGAATGCCGGTAGCGCGGAAGTGATTCAGGCGGCAGCTAACGTGGCGAAAGCCCTGAAAGGTCGCGGCGCTGACGTAGGTATTACCATGATTGCCCGTTCCGTCAACAGCATGGGGCTGGGCATTATGGGCGGCGGTTCGCTTGAAGACGCATTGACCGAACTGGAAACCGGACGTGCCGACGCGGTGGTGGTGCTGGAAAACGATCTGCATCGTCATGCTTCCGCTACCCGCGTGAATGCGGCACTGGCGAAAGCGCCGCTGGTGATGGTGGTTGACCATCAACGCACGGCGATCATGGAAAACGCCCATCTGGTGCTTTCCGCCGCCAGCTTTGCTGAAAGCGACGGTACGGTGATCAACAACGAAGGCCGTGCCCAACGTTTCTTCCAGGTTTACGATCCGGCCTATTACGACAGCAAAACTGTCATGCTGGAAAGCTGGCGCTGGCTGCATTCGCTGCACAGCACTCTGTTGAGCCGTGAAGTGGACTGGACGCAGCTCGATCACGTGATTGACGCCGTTGTGGCGAAAATCCCGGAGCTGGCAGGTATTAAAGATGCCGCGCCAGATGCGACATTCCGTATTCGCGGGCAGAAACTGGCCCGTGAGCCGCACCGTTACAGCGGTCGTACCGCCATGCGCGCCAATATCAGCGTTCATGAGCCGCGCCAACCGCAGGATATTGACACCATGTTCACCTTCTCGATGGAAGGTAACAACCAGCCGACCGCGCACCGTTCGCAAGTGCCGTTTGCCTGGGCGCCGGGCTGGAACTCCCCGCAGGCGTGGAACAAATTCCAGGACGAAGTGGGCGGAAAACTGCGCTTTGGCGATCCGGGCGTACGTCTGTTTGAAACCAGCGAAAACGGTCTGGATTACTTCACCAGCGTACCGGCACGCTTCCAGCCGCAGGACGGGAAATGGCGTATCGCGCCATACTACCACCTGTTCGGCAGCGATGAACTGTCACAGCGTGCTCCGGTCTTCCAGAGCCGTATGCCGCAGCCGTACATCAAACTCAACCCAGCGGATGCCGCGAAGTTGGGTGTGAACGCGGGCACTCGCGTCTCCTTTAGTTACGATGGCAACACGGTCACGCTGCCGGTTGAAATCGCCGAAGGGCTGACGGCAGGGCAGGTGGGCTTGCCGATGGGTATGTCCGGCATTGCTCCGGTGCTGGCGGGCGCGCATCTTGAGGATCTCAAGGAGGCACAACAATGAGTTGGTTATCACCGGAACTGATTGAGATCCTGCTGACCATCCTCAAAGCGGTGGTGATCCTGCTGGTGGTTGTCACCTGTGGGGCATTCATGAGCTTTGGCGAACGTCGCCTGCTGGGTCTGTTCCAGAACCGTTACGGACCTAACCGCGTTGGCTGGGGCGGTTCGCTCCAGCTGGTCGCGGACATGATCAAAATGTTCTTTAAAGAAGACTGGATCCCGAAATTCGCGGATCGCGTCATCTTTACTCTGGCGCCGATGATTGCCTTTACTTCGCTGCTGCTGGCTTTTGCGATTGTGCCAGTCAGTCCGGGGTGGGTGGTTGCCGACCTGAACATCGGGATTTTGTTCTTCCTGATGATGGCTGGTCTGGCGGTTTATGCGGTGCTGTTTGCGGGCTGGTCAAGTAACAACAAATACTCGCTGCTGGGTGCGATGCGTGCTTCTGCGCAGACCCTCAGCTACGAGGTGTTCCTCGGACTTTCCCTGATGGGCGTGGTGGCGCAGGCCGGTTCATTCAACATGACCGACATCGTCAACAGCCAGGCGCATGTGTGGAACGTCATTCCGCAATTCTTTGGTTTTATTACCTTTGCCATCGCGGGCGTGGCGGTGTGTCACCGTCACCCGTTTGACCAGCCGGAGGCCGAGCAGGAACTGGCGGATGGTTACCACATTGAATATTCCGGCATGAAGTTCGGTCTGTTCTTCGTGGGTGAATACATCGGGATTGTGACCATCTCCGCACTGATGGTGACGCTGTTCTTCGGTGGCTGGCAAGGCCCGTTGTTACCGCCATTCATCTGGTTCGCGCTGAAAACCGCGTTCTTTATGATGATGTTCATTTTGATTCGTGCGTCGTTACCGCGTCCGCGTTATGACCAGGTAATGTCATTCGGCTGGAAAATCTGCCTGCCGCTGACGCTGATCAACTTGCTGGTAACGGCGGCTGTCATTCTCTGGCAGGCGCAATAAGGGGCACTAAGACCATGACCTTAAAAGAATTGTTAGTAGGTTTCGGCACCCAGGTTCGTAGTATCTGGATGATCGGCCTGCACGCGTTCGCCAAACGCGAAACGCGAATGTACCCGGAAGAGCCGGTCTATCTGCCGCCCCGTTATCGTGGTCGTATCGTTCTGACCCGCGACCCGGACGGCGAAGAGCGTTGCGTGGCCTGTAACCTCTGCGCGGTAGCCTGCCCGGTCGGCTGTATCTCGCTGCAAAAAGCAGAAACCAAAGACGGGCGCTGGTATCCGGAATTTTTCCGCATCAACTTCTCACGCTGCATTTTCTGTGGTCTGTGCGAAGAAGCCTGTCCGACCACGGCGATTCAGTTAACCCCGGATTTCGAAATGGGGGAATACAAGCGCCAGGATCTGGTTTACGAGAAAGAGGATCTGCTGATCTCCGGTCCGGGCAAATACCCGGAATATAACTTCTACCGGATGGCAGGTATGGCAATCGACGGCAAAGATAAGGGCGAAGCTGAGAACGAAGCCAAGCCTATCGACGTCAAGAGCCTGTTACCGTAAGGAGAGGGGCAATGGAGTTCGCTTTTTATATCTGTGGCCTGATAGCCATACTTGCGACCTTGCGAGTGATCACCCATACCAATCCGGTACACGCACTGCTGTACCTGATTATTTCGCTGCTGGCGATTTCCGGGGTGTTCTTCTCGCTGGGCGCTTACTTCGCCGGTGCGCTGGAAATTATCGTCTACGCTGGTGCCATTATGGTGCTGTTCGTGTTCGTGGTGATGATGCTTAACCTGGGCGGTTCGGAAATCGAGCAGGAACGCCAGTGGCTGAAACCGCAGGTGTGGATTGGTCCGGCAATTTTGTCGGCCATCATGCTGGTGGTGATTGTTTACGCCATTCTCGGTGTTAACGATCAGGGTATCGACGGTACGCCAATCAGTGCTAAAGCAGTGGGTATTACGCTGTTCGGGCCTTACGTACTGGCGGTGGAACTGGCTTCTATGCTGCTGCTCGCGGGTCTGGTTGTGGCCTTCCACGTCGGTCGTGAAGAGCGTGCGGGCGAAGTGCTGAGCAATCGTAAAGACGACAGCGCGAAAAGAAAAACGGAGGAGCACGCATGATCCCTTTACAACATGGACTGATCCTCGCGGCAATCCTATTCGTTCTTGGCTTAACCGGTCTGGTTATCCGTCGCAATCTGCTGTTTATGCTGATTGGTCTGGAAATCATGATTAACGCCTCCGCGCTGGCCTTTGTGGTCGCCGGAAGCTACTGGGGCCAGACCGACGGTCAGGTGATGTACATTCTCGCCATCAGCCTCGCGGCGGCGGAAGCGAGTATCGGCCTTGCGCTGCTGCTGCAACTTCACCGTCGTCGCCAGAACCTGAACATCGATTCAGTAAGTGAGATGCGTGGATGAACATGCTTGCCTTAACCATTATTTTGCCATTGATTGGCTTCGTCCTGCTGGCGTTCTCACGCGGACGCTGGTCTGAAAATGTCTCGGCGATCGTGGGCGTTGGCTCTGTGGGCCTGGCGGCGCTGGTGACTGCGTTTATCGGCGTCGACTTCTTCGCTAACGGCGAGCAGCCATACAGCCAACCGCTGTGGACGTGGATGTCGGTAGGCGACTTTAATATCGGTTTCAACCTGGTGCTGGACGGCCTGTCGCTGACCATGCTCTCGGTAGTCACCGGTGTGGGTTTCCTGATCCACATGTACGCCTCCTGGTATATGCGCGGTGAAGAGGGCTACTCTCGCTTCTTCGCTTACACCAACCTGTTCATCGCCAGCATGGTGGTTCTGGTTCTCGCCGATAACCTGCTGCTGATGTACCTCGGCTGGGAAGGCGTGGGCCTGTGCTCCTATCTGTTGATCGGTTTCTACTACACCGATCCGAAGAATGGCGCAGCGGCAATGAAAGCGTTCGTCGTGACCCGTGTGGGTGACGTGTTCCTCGCTTTCGCGCTGTTCATTCTCTACAACGAACTGGGCACCCTGAACTTCCGTGAGATGGTGGAGCTGGCGCCTGCGCACTTTGCCGACGGCAATAACATGCTGATGTGGGCGACGCTGATGCTGCTGGGCGGTGCGGTCGGTAAATCTGCGCAGTTGCCGTTGCAGACATGGCTTGCTGACGCAATGGCTGGCCCGACGCCTGTCTCCGCGCTGATCCACGCCGCAACGATGGTAACCGCCGGTGTCTACCTGATCGCCCGTACCCACGGCCTGTTCCTGATGACTCCGGAAGTTCTGCATCTGGTAGGTATTGTCGGGGCGGTTACGCTGCTGCTGGCTGGTTTTGCCGCACTGGTACAGACCGACATCAAACGTGTTCTCGCTTACTCTACCATGAGCCAGATTGGCTACATGTTCCTCGCGCTTGGCGTGCAGGCATGGGATGCGGCGATTTTCCACTTGATGACCCACGCGTTCTTTAAAGCGCTGCTGTTCCTGGCATCCGGTTCCGTCATTCTGGCCTGCCATCACGAACAGAACATCTTCAAGATGGGCGGCCTGCGTAAATCTATTCCGCTGGTTTATCTCTGCTTCCTGGTGGGCGGCGCAGCACTGTCGGCACTGCCGCTGGTTACTGCGGGCTTCTTTAGTAAAGATGAGATCCTCGCGGGTGCGATGGCGAATGGTCATATCAATCTGATGGTGGCAGGCCTGGTCGGTGCGTTTATGACCTCGCTCTACACCTTCCGTATGATTTTCATCGTCTTCCACGGAAAAGAACAAATTCACGCTCACGCCGTGAAAGGGATTACCCACAGCTTGCCGTTGATTGTGCTGCTGCTCCTTTCCACCTTCGTTGGCGCGCTGATTGTACCGCCGCTGCAGGGCGTGCTTCCGCAGACTACGGAGCTGGCGCATGGCAGCATGTTGACCCTGGAAATTACCTCTGGCGTGGTCGCAGTAGTTGGCATTCTGCTGGCGGCATGGCTGTGGCTGGGTAAACGTACTCTGGTGACCTCCATTGCCAACAGTGCGCCGGGCCGACTGCTGGGGACCTGGTGGTACAACGCCTGGGGCTTTGATTGGCTGTACGACAAAGTGTTCGTCAAGCCATTCCTGGGTATTGCCTGGTTGCTGAAACGCGATCCGTTGAACTCAATGATGAACATCCCGGCGATCCTCTCGCGCCTTGCGGGTAAAGGTCTGCTGTTCAGTGAGAACGGCTACCTGCGCTGGTATGTGGCATCCATGAGCATTGGTGCGGTCGTGGTGCTGGCACTGTTGATGGTACTGCGTTGAGTTAAGGATTGTGGGATTGCCCCAGGGCATATAAGAACGTAGGTCGGATAAGCCGCCTTCGCGGCGCATCCGGCACTACCCCCGGTCCGAAGAGAATTTTCTGTCGTGAGAATTCGTTGAAAATCCGGTCCTGATGGGACTTTTACAAGGAATAAAGATCGCCATGTTACTACCCTGGCTAATATTAATTCCCTTTATCGGCGGCTTCCTGTGCTGGCAGACCGAACGCTTTGGCGTCAAGGTGCCGCGCTGGGTAGCGCTGGTAACCATGGGATTGACGCTGGCGCTGTCGCTGCAACTGTGGTTGCAGGGCGGTTATTCACTGACGCAATCCGCCGGAATTCCGCAGTGGCAGTCTGAATTCGACATGCCGTGGATCCCGCGTTTTGGTATCTCTATCCATCTCGCCATTGACGGCCTGTCGCTGCTGATGGTCGTGCTGACCGGTCTGCTCGGCGTGCTGGCGGTACTCTGCTCGTGGAAAGAGATCGAAAAATATCAGGGCTTCTTCCACCTCAACCTGATGTGGATCCTGGGCGGCGTTATCGGCGTGTTCCTTGCCATCGACATGTTCCTGTTCTTCTTCTTCTGGGAAATGATGCTGGTGCCAATGTACTTCCTGATCGCGCTGTGGGGGCATAAAGCTTCTGACGGTAAAACGCGTATCACGGCGGCAACCAAGTTCTTCATTTACACCCAGGCGAGTGGTCTGGTGATGTTGATCGCCATCCTGGCGCTGGTTTTTGTTCACTACAATGCGACCGGCGTCTGGACCTTCAACTATGAAGAGTTGCTGAATACGCCGATGTCTAACGGCGTGGAATACCTGTTGATGCTGGGCTTCTTCATCGCCTTCGCGGTGAAAATGCCGGTGGTTCCGCTGCATGGCTGGCTGCCTGATGCGCACTCCCAGGCACCGACTGCCGGTTCTGTTGACCTCGCGGGGATCTTGCTGAAAACCGCCGCTTACGGTCTGCTGCGTTTCTCCCTGCCACTGTTCCCGAACGCGTCGGCAGAGTTCGCGCCAATCGCTATGTGGCTGGGTGTTATCGGCATCTTCTACGGTGCGTGGATGGCCTTCGCTCAGACCGATATCAAACGTCTGATCGCCTACACCTCTGTTTCCCACATGGGCTTTGTGCTGATTGCTATTTACACTGGCAGCCAGTTGGCCTACCAGGGTGCTGTCATCCAGATGATTGCTCACGGTTTGTCAGCGGCGGGTCTGTTTATTCTCTGCGGCCAGCTTTATGAACGTATCCACACCCGCGATATGCGCATGATGGGCGGTCTGTGGAGCAAAATGAAATGGCTGCCAGCACTGTCGCTGTTCTTTGCGGTGGCAACGCTTGGGATGCCAGGCACCGGTAACTTCGTCGGCGAATTTATGATTCTGTTCGGCAGCTTCCAGGTTGTCCCGGTGATTACTGTTATCTCTACCTTTGGGCTGGTCTTTGCCTCTGTTTATTCGCTGGCGATGCTGCATCGCGCTTACTTCGGTAAAGCGAAAAGCCAGATTGCCAGCCAGGAACTGCCAGGGATGTCGCTGCGTGAGCTGTTTATGATCCTGTTGCTGGTGGTGCTGCTGGTACTGCTGGGCTTCTATCCGCAGCCGATTCTGGATACCTCGCATTCCGCGATTGGCAATATCCAGCAGTGGTTTGTTAATTCCGTTACTACTACAAGGCCGTAAATCGCCATGACAATAACTCCACAAAACCTGATCGCACTGCTACCGTTGCTGATCGTCGGCTTGACGGTGGTGGTTGTGATGCTCTCCATTGCGTGGCGACGCAATCATTTCCTCAACGCTACGCTCTCGGTTATTGGGCTTAACGCGGCGCTGGTTTCGCTCTGGTTTGTCGGCCAGGCTGGCGCTATGGACGTTACGCCGCTGATGCGCGTTGATGGTTTCGCCATGCTTTACACCGGGCTGGTATTGTTGGCGAGCCTCGCCACCTGTACTTTCGCCTACCCGTGGCTTGAAGGCTATAACGACAACAAGGACGAGTTCTACCTGTTGGTGTTAATTGCCGCGCTGGGCGGGATCTTGCTGGCGAATGCCAATCATCTGGCATCTCTGTTCCTCGGTATCGAACTGATTTCTCTGCCGCTGTTTGGCCTGGTCGGTTACGCTTTCCGCCAGAAACGTTCGCTGGAAGCCAGTATCAAATACACCATCCTTTCTGCCGCAGCGTCTTCTTTCCTGCTGTTCGGTATGGCGCTGGTGTATGCGCAGTCAGGCGATCTGTCGTTTGTCGCACTGGGTAAAAACCTCGGCGACGGTATGCTCAACGAGCCGCTGTTGCTGGCAGGTTTCGGCCTGATGATTGTGGGTCTCGGCTTCAAACTCTCTCTGGTGCCGTTCCATCTGTGGACGCCAGACGTATACCAGGGCGCGCCTGCGCCGGTTTCTACCTTCCTGGCGACGGCGAGCAAAATCGCTATTTTCGGTGTGGTGATGCGTCTGTTCCTTTACGCACCGGTGGGTGACAGCGAAGCGATTCGCGTGGTGCTGGCGATTATCGCCTTTGCCTCTATCATCTTCGGTAACCTGATGGCGCTGAGCCAGACCAACATCAAACGTCTGCTCGGTTACTCGTCTATCTCTCACCTTGGCTATCTGCTGGTGGCGCTGATTGCGCTGCAAACTGGCGAGATGTCGATGGAAGCGGTAGGGGTTTACCTGGCCGGTTATCTGTTCAGCAGCCTCGGCGCGTTCGGTGTGGTCAGCCTGATGTCAAGCCCGTATCGTGGTCCGGATGCGGATTCCCTGTTCTCTTACCGTGGTCTGTTCTGGCACCGTCCGATCCTCGCTGCTGTGATGACTGTAATGATGTTGTCACTGGCCGGTATCCCAATGACGCTGGGCTTTATCGGTAAGTTCTACGTGCTGGCGGTCGGTGTTCAGGCGCACTTGTGGTGGCTGGTGGGTGCCGTGGTTGTCGGTTCGGCAATCGGCCTCTACTACTATCTGCGTGTGGCGGTGAGCCTGTACCTGCACGCACCGGAAAAACCGGGCCGCGATGCACCGTCAAACTGGCAGTACAGCGCGGGCGGTATCGTGGTGCTGATCTCCGCACTGTTGGTACTGGTGCTGGGTGTATGGCCGCAACCGCTGATTAGCATTGTGCGTTTGGCAATGCCGCTGATGTAAGCGAGCCGTTTGTAAGTCAGAAAGCCGCCGACATGTTCGGCGGTTTTTTGTGGCGCCCTGACACCATCACCCAACAATAACCGTCAGCGCATGATTCCCCTGTCGCAGCATACGTCTGTACGCACTAATCAGCTTTTCCATATCGAGCATAATCGAGGCAAAGAGTTGCCCCTCTAACTCTTCTGAAAAGGTCACTCCCGGATAAATCACCATTTCATTGAGTCGCTTAATGGAAAACTGGTTACGCAGTTCACTTCGGTCCAGTGAATCCAGGCGGTCGATTGTCGCGGCTAACTCCTGATTCCAGGTCAATCCCAGGAAGCCATCTATACCATCTTCTAGGCTGTGTTCACCAAGCACGGCACGACTCAACGGATCATTCTTCGCTGGATCGAACGCAGATGTACCCGTCAGGCCAAAATGTAAAAAATCCCAGCGTTTATCAATATCCAGTCGGCGTAAACCTGAAAGCGTGTCGTGAATATTGTCCATCAAAGGTTTTTCTGTAGATTCAAGCAGTTGGTTAACCTTTTCTGAATTAATTTCCGCAAAATAACCAATCATTCCCATCTTATTTCTCCCGTCAGATTTCATTTTGCACATCTTAAAACAGACGCGGAAAAATAAAATAATCATGCCGTTTTTTCTGGAGCCGACTCGAGAAATTTTTATTATTTACTGTTTTGCAACAAGGTAATAACGCCATCTACGACCTGAGCCATTTTATGATAATTGAGTCTGTCTGCGGTATCTCCAGGTAAGTGATATTGTTTATTACGATAAAACGCTGTATCTGTAATCATTACCGAGGGAATATCGTGCTGCCAATAATTTAGGTGGTCGGAGAAATCGATACCGGGAATAAAACCAGGGGCGTTAATAGAATAAACGGGCATCTCTTTTGCTGATAACAACGCTGATTTTACCTGACGCACAGCGCTGATATCCTGCATTCTGCCGACGACGGCAATAAAATCACCACGGTCGGGATAAATCCAGGACATTGCAGAGTAAGGATAATTCTGACTCCCGGGTGCGGAATCGTAATAGCCAATCATCTCCAGAGCTATCATTAATTTCACTGGACGCTCAAGAGAAGCTGCATGTACCGCGCTCCCCATTTCATCGCTACGAAAGAAGGGCGGTTCTTCTGAAGCGTAGGCGACCAGTTGGACGCCAATCACCGGAGCTTGCTGCTGTAACAAACGTGCCAGTTCCAGTAATCCAGCGACACCGCTGGCATTATCATCTGCGCCTGGTGTATAGGTTAATTGCTCATTTTCATAACTGGTTGCGGAATCATAGTGCGCGCCAATAATAATCAGCGGTCGATCTTGTGGGCCATAATCAGCAATAATATTTTTGTACGGTCCACCAGTAATGGGGACTGGTTGTTCAGTTACTACTGCGCCACTTTTCGTAATAATATCTTTAATATAGTTACCCGACCTGTTTAGATTATCAAGATGGTTAGTGCCGCGGGGATGCACAGTTTGTGTAAGATAACGAACCGTTATTTCTAATTGTTCAGGACTAGCATGTTGGGAAGATGGCGGTAACGCGCTGACCCAGGGTTGATAAAAAATAATTAAAGGAAGTGATAGTAGTAGCGATATAAAACAAAGAACTGTTATTTTATTCATATGCAAGTTATCAATAGAATGTGTTATTTCATCATTATTTGTAATGTGTCCGGGATGGTTATTTTATTAAGATTGGCAGAGATATACAAAGAGTATATTTTACAGCTGGCACGTGAATTTTTTAAAAAGGAATTTATATGAGAAACAAAAATATAATCATGTTGATTATTGGTGGTTTGATTTTGACTGGATGCTGGCAGGAATCTGAGGATAAGGAAAGTCAGCAACAACAATCCACCACATCAACAGACCAGCAGCTCTGAATACCTGAATAATACATCCTGGCAGCAGATCGAACCGTTGGGGCAGCAAGCGAAAGGAGAGGATCCACAAGGTTACAGAGCGGATTTTATTCGCCTGATTGGTCTGGTGGAAGGTCTGAACAATTCACAAAACTAACAATGATAAATCTGTTTGCCTGAGATCAACATCAAGTGTATTCGGCAAACAGATGAATAACAGGTCAAACAAGTACGTTGGCATCATTAAATTAATCTGCCAACTCATCACCGATTTCGACTTAAATGCTAAACACCGCGAAATCGCTCGCCAGTTCAGTTGCCGGGAAAATTGACCGGCATTCGCGTAACAAGTGCTGACAGCCTTTGACATCATAGCGCGAACTGACGTGGGTAATGATTAGTTTGCCGACACCAGCCTCACGGGCCAGTGTCGCCGCCTGGCGTGTGGAGCTGTGGCCGCGGCTGTTGGCTTTGGCTTCCATCGCCATATCCAGAGTGGCTTCATGAACCATTACATCGACACCTTTAGCCAGCTCCAGCGCGGCATTGCAAGGGCCTGTATCGCCGAAAATAGCGATTGCTTTTCCTGGTGTAGGCGCGGCTAAGTAATCAGCGCCGTTAATCTCCCGACCGTCTTCCAGCGTGACAGTTTTGCCGGCTTTCAAATCCTGAAACAATGGGCCTGGCGGTACGCCTGCGGCCTTTAATGCCTGGGCATTCAGCGCACCAGGTTTATCATGTTCTTCTACGCGATAGCCGTAACACTCCAGCGGATGTTCCATCGGATAAGCTGTCACTTTACGCAGGCCATCATCAAGAATTTCGCCAGTGCTAATTTCAACAATTTCCAGCGGATAATCGGTCCACGAGCCACTAATGCGTAACGCTGTTTCAACAAATTCACGGATACCTTTCGGACCATAAATTGTTAAGGGTTGCACAATACCTGACATGGAACGACTGCACAGCAAACCGGGCAGTCCGAAAAGATGATCGCCATGAAGATGGCTAATAAAAATCCTGTCCAGTTTGCCGGGGTTAAAGGTGGTGTGCAGCATCTGATGTTGGGTACCTTCACCACAGTCAAATAACCAAAGCCCACTTTGGGTTGGATGTTGCAGATTGAGCAATATCGCCGTGACATTACGCACCCGGGTCGGAACACCTGCCGAAGTACCTAAGAAAATTAATTCCATAAGACCATCACATTTCTAAAAATAATCCGGCTAGTATAAGGCATACAACCAAAAGGAGCGCATCATGATCGACTGGCAGGATCTCCATCACTCTGAATTATCGGTTTCTCAGCTTTATGCCTTATTACAATTACGTTGTGCGGTATTCGTCGTCGAACAAAACTGTCCTTATCAGGATGTCGATGGTGACGATCTGGTAGGACAAAATCGCCACATTCTCGGCTGGCAAAACGGGGCACTGGTAGCGTATGCGAGGATTCTGAAAAGTGATGATGATCTTGAGCCGGTCGTTATTGGTCGAGTGATTGTCAGCGAAGCTTTGCGGGGAGAAAAAGTGGGGCAGCAACTGATGCGTCAAACGCTTGATTCATGTGCGCGTCACTGGCCCGATAAGCCTGTTTACCTTGGCGCGCAGGCACATTTGCAAAACTTTTACCGCGGTTTTGGCTTTACCCCTGTAACGGATATCTACGAGGAAGATGGAATCCCCCACATTGGGATGGCGCGCGAAGTCATTCAGGCGTAATTGATAACCGTTGTCTATAGTTAGTGACAGGTTTTAAGCAAATGGAGAATGAGAATGTCTAATCAATTTGGTGATACACGCATCGATGACGACCTGACGTTACTGAGTGAAACACTGGAAGAGGTACTGCGCTCCTCTGGCGATCCCGCCGATCAGAAATATGTTGAACTGAAGGCGCGAGCAGAGAAGGCGCTGGATGATGTGAAAAAAAGAGTAAGCCAGGCTTCAGACAGCTATTACTATCGGGCGAAACAAGCGGTTTATCGTGCCGACGACTACGTTCATGAAAAACCGTGGCAGGGTATTGGCGTTGGCGCTGCGGTTGGTTTGGTATTAGGACTGTTGCTGGCACGCCGTTAAAACCTCCCTACACTGGGGTACTGCATTTTTCTTGCAGTACCCCGTATAATGTGAGGCTTTTAACAGGGAGAGGTCTGCGTGCAATCACTCACTACGGCGCTGGAAAATCTATTGCGCCATCTGTCGCAAGCGTTTCCAGCGGCGCCCGGCATTCGGGTTTTTGATGTTCCTTTCCCGTTAAATGACGCCTTTGATGCCTTAAGCTGGCTGGCCAGCCAGAAAATGTATCCGCAATTTTACTGGCAACAACGCAATGGTGATGAAGAGGCTGCCGTGCTGGGCACAATAGCCAGCTTTTCGTCGCTGGCGCAGGCACAGCATTTTCTCCGACAACACCCGGATCACTCCGACTTACGCATCTGGGGGCTGAATGCATTTGACCCATCGCAGGGCAATTTGCTGTTACCGCGTCTGGAATGGCGACGCTGTGCGGGCAAAGCGACCCTTCGACTGACCCTTTTCAGCGAAAACTCCCTTCAGCAAGACGCACATCAGGCAAAGGAATTCATTGCTGCTCTGGTAAACATTAAATCGTTGCCAGCCCTGCATTTAACTATCACCCAAGAAAACCACTGGCCGGATAAACCTGGTTGGACGCGGTTAATTAAACTGGCGACCGACACGATTGCTGAAGGTGGGCTGGATAAAGTGGTCCTGGCGCGGGCGACCGATCTGCATTTCTCAGATTTAGTTAACGCGGCGGCAATGATGGCTGCCAGCCGTCGGTTGAATCTGAACTGCTACCATTTCTACATGGCCTTTGATGGCGAAACCGCGTTCCTGGGATCGTCTCCTGAACGGTTATGGCGGCGACGCGACAAAGCGTTACGTACTGAAGCACTGGCGGGAACGGTAGCGAATCATTCTGATGATAAACAGGCGCAACAATTAGGCGAGTGGCTGATGGCGGATGATAAAAACCAGCGCGAGAACATGCTGGTGGTGGAGGATATCTGTCAGCGGTTACAGGCCGATACCCAGACGCTGGATGTTTTACCGCCGCAAGTACTGCGCCTGCGTAAAGTGCAGCATTTACGTCGCTGTATCTGGACCTCACTCAATAAGGCAGACGACGTGGTTTGTCTGCATCAGTTGCAGCCAACGGCAGCGGTAGCAGGCTTGCCGCGCGACCTGGCGCGGCAGTTCATCGCCCGGCACGAGCCGTTCACCCGTGAATGGTACGCCGGTTCTGCGGGCTATCTTTCATTACAACAAAGCGAGTTCTGCGTTTCCCTGCGTTCGGCAAAAATTAGCGGTAATATAGTGCGATTGTATGCCGGAGCGGGTATTGTCCGAGGCTCAGACCCCGAGCAAGAGTGGCAGGAAATCGACAACAAAGCGGCAGGGCTGCGTACTTTATTACAAATGGAATAGTAATGAGTCGTATCATTACCGATTCATATCAATAATCTATTTTTGTAGCTCCTTATACTTAGCCGCAATATTGATACCGGACAAACTCATGTCAGTAAGCGCATTTAACCGACGCTGGGCGGCGGTCATTCTGGAAGCATTAACGCGTCATGGCGTCAGACACGTCTGTATCGCCCCTGGCTCGCGTTCGACACCGTTAACTTTGGCGGCAGCGGAGAATTCCGCATTTATCCACCACACCCATTTTGATGAGCGTGGGCTGGGGCATCTGGCGCTGGGGCTGGCAAAGGTCAGCAAACAACCGGTGGCGGTGATTGTGACCTCCGGCACGGCGGTCTCCAACCTCTATCCGGCATTGATTGAAGCCGGATTAACCGGAGAGAAATTGATCCTGTTAACCGCCGATCGTCCGCCAGAACTGATTGACTGTGGTGCAAATCAGGCGATTCGCCAGCCGGGAATGTTCGCCTCTCATCCCACACATACTATTTCTCTGCCGCGTCCAACTCAGGATATTCCCGCCCGTTGGCTGGTTTCCACTATCGACCACGCTCTCGGTACGCTGCATGCGGGCGGAGTCCATATCAACTGCCCGTTTGCCGAACCGTTATATGGCGAGATGGATGACACAGGGCTTGCGTGGCAACAACGTCTTGGCGACTGGTGGCAGGGCGACAAACCGTGGCTGCGTGAAGCGCCTCGTCTGGAAAGCGAAAAACAGCGCGATTGGTTCTTCTGGCGGCAAAAACGCGGCGTGGTAGTCGCCGGGCGTATGAGTGCGGAAGAGGGCAAAAAGGTAGCCATCTGGGCGCAAACTCTTGGCTGGCCGCTGATTGGCGACGTACTATCACAAACCGGGCAGCCGCTGCCGTGCGCTGACCTGTGGTTGGGCAATGCCAAAGCGATTAGCGAGCTGCAACAGGCGCAGATTGTGGTGCAACTGGGGAGCAGCCTGACGGGCAAACGACTCCTGCAATGGCAGGCGAGCTGTGAACCCGAAGAGTACTGGATTGTTGATGACATCGAAGGGCAGCTTGACCCTGCACATCACCGTGGACGTCGCCTGATTGCCAATATTGCTGACTGGCTGGAGCTGCATCCGGCAGAAAAACGCCAGCCCTGGTGCGTTGAAATCCCGCGCCTGGCTGAACAGGCAATGCAGGCAGTTGTTGCTCGCCGTGATATCTTCGGTGAAGCGCAACTGGCACACCGCATCAGCAATTATCTGCCGGAACAGGGGCAACTTTTTGTCGGCAATAGCCTGGTGGTGCGTCTGATTGATGCGCTTTCGCAACTTCCTGCAGGCTATCCGGTGTACAGCAACCGTGGGGCCAGCGGTATCGACGGACTTCTTTCTACTGCCGCAGGCGTTCAGCGGGCGAGCGGTAAGCCGACGCTGGCGATAGTGGGCGATCTTTCTGCTCTTTACGATCTCAACGCGCTGGCATTACTGCGTCAGGTTTCCGCGCCTCTCGTACTGATTGTGGTGAACAACAACGGCGGGCAAATTTTTTCGCTGCTGCCGACGCCGAAAAGCGAGCGCGAGCGTTTTTATCTGATGCCGCAAAATGTTCATTTTGAGCACGCCGCCGCGATGTTTGAGCTGAAATATCATCGTCCGCAAAACTGGCAGGAACTTGAAACGGCACTTGCCGGCGCCTGGCGTACCCCGACCACTACGGTGATTGAAATGGTGGTTAACGACACCGACGGCGCGCAAACCCTCCAGCAACTGCTGGCGCAGGTAAGCCATTTATGATCCTGCACGCGCAGGCAAAACACGGTAAGCCAGGTTTTCCCTGGCTGGTGTTTTTGCACGGTTTTTCCGGCGACTGCCACGAATGGCAAGAAGTGGGCGAGGCGTTTGCAGACTACTCGCGATTGTATGTTGATCTCCCCGGACACGGCGGTTCAGCGGCAAATCGCGTCGGTGGTTTTGCTGATGTCACCGATTTACTGCGTAATACCCTGGTTAGTTACAACATACTAAACTGCTGGTTGGTAGGATACTCGCTCGGCGGACGGGTGGCGATGATGGCGGCTTGTCAGGAGATGCCGGGGCTGAGTGGCGTGATTGTCGAAGGTGGGCATCCTGGGCTGCAAAGTGCCGAGCAACGTGCGGAACGCCAGCGTTCCGACAACCATTGGGCGCAGCGTTTTCGTACAGAACCGTTAACGGCGGTATTCACCGACTGGTATCAACAACCTGTTTTTGCCTCGCTCAATGACGACCAACGCCGGGAGCTGGTGGCACTGCGCAGCAACAATAATGGCGCAACCCTTGCCGCCATGCTGGAGGTCACTTCTCTCGCCGTCCAGCCTGATTTACGTGCTAACCTTAGCGCCCGCACATTTGCGTTTTATTATTTATGTGGTGAACGTGACAGCAAATTCCGCGCTCTGGCGGCGGAACTGGCTGCCGACTGCCATGTCATTCCTCGCGCCGGACATAACGCGCATCGGGAAAATCCCGCTGGCGTAATCGCAAGTCTGGCGCAGATTTTGCGTTTCTGACTAAAGGACACAATATGATTTATCCTGATGAAGCAATGCTTTACGCACCGGTTGAATGGCACGACTGTTCCGAAGGTTTCGAGGACATTCGTTATGAAAAATCCACCGACGGTATCGCAAAAATCACCATTAATCGTCCGCAGGTGCGCAATGCCTTCCGTCCTCTGACGGTAAAAGAGATGATTCAGGCGCTGGCGGATGCGCGTTATGACGACAACATTGGCGTGATCATTCTGACAGGCGCAGGCGATAAAGCGTTCTGCTCCGGCGGTGACCAGAAAGTGCGCGGCGATTACGGCGGTTATCAAGATGACTCCGGCGTACATCACCTGAACGTGCTGGACTTCCAGCGTCAGATCCGTACCTGTCCGAAACCGGTCGTCGCAATGGTCGCAGGCTACTCCATCGGCGGCGGTCACGTACTGCATATGATGTGCGACCTGACCATTGCTGCGGAAAACGCCATCTTCGGTCAGACAGGCCCGAAAGTTGGTTCCTTCGACGGTGGCTGGGGCGCTTCCTACATGGCTCGCATTGTCGGGCAGAAAAAAGCGCGTGAAATCTGGTTCCTGTGCCGTCAGTACGACGCGAAACAGGCGCTGGACATGGGCCTTGTGAACACCGTTGTCCCGCTGGCCGATCTGGAAAAAGAAACCGTCCGTTGGTGCCGCGAAATGCTGCAAAACAGCCCGATGGCGCTGCGCTGCCTGAAAGCTGCGCTGAACGCCGACTGTGACGGGCAGGCGGGGCTGCAGGAGCTGGCGGGCAACGCCACCATGCTTTTCTACATGACGGAAGAAGGTCAGGAAGGTCGCAACGCTTTCAACCAGAAACGTCAGCCTGATTTCAGCAAATTTAAACGGAATCCGTAATGCGTAGCGCGCAGGTATACCGCTGGCAGATCCCCATGGACGCGGGGGTGGTTCTGCGCGACAGGCGGTTAAAAACCCGCGACGGGCTGTATGTTTGCCTGCGTGACGGCGAGCGCGAAGGGTGGGGGGAGATCTCCCCACTGCCGGGCTTCAGCCAGGAAAACCAGGAAGAGGCGCAAAGCGTGCTTCTTACCTGGGTAAATGACTGGCTGGCAGGCGATTGCGAATTACCGCAAATGCCTTCCGTCGCCTTTGGCCTGAGCTGCGCGCAGGCAGAGCTTACCGATACGTTGCCGCAGGCGGCCAATTATCGTGCTGCGCCGCTGTGTAATGGCGATCCTGACGATCTGATCCTCAAACTTGCCGATATACCTGGTGAGAAAGTGGCGAAGGTCAAAGTGGGATTGTACGAAGCAGTACGTGACGGCATGGTGGTAAATCTGTTGCTGGAGGCAATCCCGGATCTGCATTTGCGTCTTGACGCAAATCGCGCCTGGACGCCACTGAAAGGCCAGCAATTTGCCAAATACGTTAACCCGGATTATCGCGATCGCATCGCTTTTCTTGAAGAACCGTGCAAAAACCGCGATGATTCGCGTGCGTTTGCCCGTGAAACCGGCATTGCCATTGCCTGGGATGAAAGTCTGCGTGAGCCAGATTTTGCCTTCGTGGCGGAAGAGGGCGTACGCGCGGTGGTAATCAAACCCACTCTCACTGGCAGCCTGGAGAAAGTGCGTGAGCAGGTACAGGCGGCGCATGCGCTGGGGCTGACGGCAGTGATCAGTTCTTCCATCGAATCGAGCTTAGGTCTAACGCAACTGGCGCGGATTGCTGCCTGGTTAACGCCAGACACCATTCCGGGGCTGGACACGCTGGATCTGATGCAGGCGCAGCAGGTTCGTCGCTGGCCGGGTAGCCCGCTGCCTTTCGTGGACCTTGATGCACTGGAGCGGCTGTTATGATCTTCTCTGACTGGCCGTGGCGTCACTGGTGGCAAGTGCGGGGAGAGGCCGTCGCCTTACGTCTCAATGACGAGCAACTCAACTGGCGCGAGCTTTGTGCTCGCGTCGATAAATTAGCCTCAGGCTTTACGGCGCAGGGCGTGGTTGAGGGCAGTGGCGTGATGCTACGGGCGTGGAACACGCCGCAAACGCTGCTGACCTGGCTGGCGTTACTGCAATGTGGTGCGCGAGTGCTGCCCGTGAATCCACAACTGCCGCAACCATTGCTTGAGGAATTGCTGCCCAATCTTACGCTGCAATTTGCGCTGGTAGCGGAAGGGGAAAACACGTTTCCGGCGTTAACGTCGCTGCATATTCAGGCTGTCGAAGGCGTACATGCCGTTGCGTGGCAGCCGACGCGTCTTTGCTCGATGACATTGACCTCCGGCTCCACAGGCTTGCCAAAAGCCGCTGTCCATACTTATCAGGCCCATCTTGCCAGTGCCGAAGGTGTGTTATCGCTAATTCCGTTTGGCGAGCATGACGACTGGCTGCTCTCGTTGCCGCTGTTTCACGTCTCCGGTCAGGGAATTATGTGGCGCTGGTTGTACGCTGGCGCGCGGATGACGGTACGCGATAAACAGCCGCTGGAGCAGATGTTGGCCGGTTGTACGCACGCTTCGCTGGTGCCGACTCAGCTCTGGCGTTTGCTGGTTAATAGTAGTTCAGTTTCCCTGAAAGCCGTTTTGCTTGGCGGCGCGGCGATCCCGGTCGAGTTGACGGAACAGGCGCGCGAGCAGGGGATTCGTTGCTTTTGCGGCTATGGTCTGACGGAGTTCGCTTCCACGGTATGTGCGAAAGAAGCCGATGGTCTGGCCGATGTCGGTTCGCCGCTGCCTGGTCGGGAAGTGAAAGTGGTTAATGATGAAGTGTGGCTACGTGCTGCCAGTATGGCAGAAGGTTACTGGAGGAACGGACAACTGGTGCCGCTGGTCAATGATGAAGGCTGGTACGCCACGCGCGATCGCGGCGAGATGCATAATGGCAAGCTGACCATTGTCGGACGTTTAGACAATCTGTTCTTCAGCGGTGGTGAAGGCATTCAGCCAGAAGAAGTCGAACGTGTGATTGCCGCGCATCCTGCGGTTTTGCAGGTGTTTATCGTCCCTGTTGCTGACAAGGAGTTTGGTCATCGACCGGTAGCGGTGGTGGAGTATGACCAACAAAGCGTTGATCTTAGCGAATGGGTGAAAAATAAGCTGGCCCGTTTTCAACAACCGGTACGTTGGTTAACGCTGCCGCCTGAACTGAAAAACGGTGGCATTAAAATTTCACGTAAGGCGCTAAAAGAGTGGGTGCAACGCCAGCAATAATTCCCCCTCCGTTTCACTTCTCATTTTTGCCATTCCATTGCCGTTGATAAAGAGTTTATCTGTTAATCTGTAAATTGATGTGAAAACTCTTAGCAAACAGGATAGTGCAATGGAATGGCTGGTCAAAAAATCGTGCTGCGATAAACAAGATAACAGACATGTACTGATGCTCTGTGATGCTGGCGGCGCGATAAAAATGATCGCAGAAGTGAAGAGTGACTTCGCCGTGAAAGTGGGGGATTTACTCTCGCCTTTACAGAATGCGCTTTACTGTATTAATCGTGAAAAGTTGCACACGGTCAAAGTCCTCTCGGCAAGCTGTTATAGTCCAGAAGAGTGGAAGCGGCAATGTAAATCGGCTAATAACGTTGTTTTGCAGTAGGCAGGAAAATCAGCATCATTCCGCGCATAATACAGGTTACGCCCATTTCGATAACTTCTTTAATCGCAGCGAGTTCGTCCACCCTCATTGTCGGGAGAGAAAAAGCAAAAAGGCTGACATCGTTTTTCCTTTCGCCATTGAATACCTGTCTGTTTATATTTGCTATAAAGAGAGTTATGTATATTTTTCCATTTGGAAAGAAAGTCTAAGGGTAAAACATTAATTTAACCTTAAGGAACTAACATAGTACTTAAATATTATTTTTTTCGTTTTTTTATCTTATTCGGGCTTTTAATTTGGCAAGATTTAAGGCATTTTGCGTGCATCGTAATGTTTTAATATTTTCCCAGCCACTCTTTATTGGTGAAAATGCCGTTGGTTTTCACGGGTATTTAGTCGGTTGTGCTTGTCTACAGGTGGAGTTTACGTGTTAGCTTTTTGCTGGACTTCGTTGAAGTCTAAAAAATATGCCTTCATTTTACTGGCGCTTGCTGCGATTGCAGTGCAGGGTACACATGCAGCCTGGAGTAGTAATGGTTTGCCGCGTATCGACAACAAAACGTTGGCTAGATTATCGCAACAGCACCCCGTAGTGGTTCTATTTCGCCATGGAGAACGCTGCGATCGTTCCTCCAATCAATGCTTGTCAGACAAAACAGGTATTACGGTAAATGGCTCTCAGGATGCACGTAAATTGGGCAAAGCCTTCAGCGCAGATATCCCTGATTTCGATCTTTATTCCAGTAATACCGTTCGGACCATACAATCGGCGACCTGGTTTTCTGCGGGTAAAAAACTGACGGTAGATAAGCGATTTCTACAGTGTGGTAACGAGATTTATAGCGCAATTAAGGACTTGCAAACAAAATCGCCTGATAAAAACATCGTTATTTTTACTCATAACCACTGCCTGACGTATATCGCCAAAGATAAGCGTGATGCGACATTTAAACCAGATTATCTGGATGGATTGGTCATGCATGTGGAAAAAGGCAAAGTATTTCTGGATGGTGAGTTTGTTAATCGTTGATTTTTGAATATGACAGCCAGATATGGCTGTCATTTCTATTACAGCAGCCCTTTCAAACGTAACGTTTTGCGGGTTGCAACATTCAAATCGTATTGTGCCAGATCTTCGGGGTTTACCCAGGCGTATTCCTGAAACTCTTCGTTAATTTTTACTTCACGGTTGGCAGAAACGCAGTCAAAGATCAGGTAAATCATATAAATCTCTTCCTTATGACCATCTGCATACGTCTTAGTGCGAATGTCATCGCTGAAAGTCCACGGAGTGATTTCTGTCAGAATTAATGCTTCTCCCAGTTCTTCGCGGATTTCTCGGCGCAATGCTTCTTCAATACGCTCGCCGGGTTCAACACCACCGCCTGACAGCGCCCATTGTCCCGGAAACACGCCGCGATCGTCGGCCATTTTACACAGCAAATAAGCACTATCATTTTGAATCAAAGGGCAAACAATAGTCCGTTGTCGCACAGGGGTATTCCTTAAAAGTAAAAAGAAACCACGAGAATACGGCAACTCATAAATATACGAAAGTGACAGTAGTCTCTTTTGTGATGATAACTGCGCTAATTATTATTTTTGTGTCCATCAGTAAAGCATGTTTATTTTTTCGGCGTTTAATTATTAAAGAAGTATTTAGTTACAATAAGTTAGCAGATCACTTTTTTCGCGCATTGAATCCTCTGCGTCAGGCAGTACAATCCCGCAGCTTTGGGGAAATTTGATTATCTTCTTGCGGGAAAAAGTAAAAATGAAAAAATTTGCGCTACCAGTTCTGGCTGGAATGCTGTTGGTTTCTGCATCGGTCAATGCAATGAGTATCAGCGGTCAGGCGGGTAAAGAATACACCAATATTGGTGTCGGTTTTGGTACTGAATCGACGGGCCTGGCGTTAAGCGGTAACTGGACACATAACGACGACGACGGTGACGTCGCGGGTGTGGGGCTGGGGTTGAACCTGCCTCTTGGTCCGTTAATGGCGACCGTTGGCGGAAAAGGTGTTTACACCAACCCGAATTACGGCGATGAAGGTTACGCGGCAGCAGTCGGCGGTGGTTTGCAGTGGCAGATTGGCAACAGCTTCCGTTTGTTTGGCGAGTATTACTACTCCCCGGATTCGCTCTCCAGCGGTATTCAAAGTTATGAGGAAGCGAATGCTGGTGCGCGTTACACCATTATGCGCCCAGTGAGCATTGAGGCGGGCTACCGCTACCTGAATCTGTCGGGTAAAGACGGCAACCGCGATAACGCCGTGGCTGATGGCCCTTATGTCGGCGTTAATGCCAGCTTCTGATACCTTCCGGCGCGGCGTACTGTCGCGCCATTCAGTTTCTTACTACGCCTTATCTCCCTTTGCGTTATAGTGATTCGATAACAAAAGCAGGAGATAACCATGTTAAAAGTGGAAATGCTATCCACAGGGGATGAGGTGTTACACGGGCAAATCGTTGACACGAATGCTGCCTGGCTGGCCGATTTTTTCTTTCATCAGGGAGTGCCATTATCTCGCCGCAATACGGTGGGGGATAACCTCGATGACTTAGTGACCATTCTTCGTGAGCGCAGTCAGCACGCCGATGTGCTGATTGTCAACGGCGGGCTGGGGCCAACCAGCGATGATTTAAGCGCCCTCGCTGCTGCAAGAGCAAAAGGTGAGGGGCTGGTGCTACATGAAGCCTGGCTCAAAGAGATGGAACGTTATTTTCGCGAACGTGGACGGGTGATGGCACCGAGCAACCGTAAACAAGCGGAGCTACCTGCCAGTGCAGAATTCATCAATAACCCCGTAGGCACCGCCTGTGGTTTTGCCGTGCAGCTCAACCGTTGCCTGATGTTCTTTACTCCTGGCGTGCCGTCGGAATTTAAAGTGATGGTCGAGCATGAAATCCTGCCGCGCCTGCGCGAGCGATTTGCGTTATCGCAACCGCCGGTTTGCCTGCGTTTGACTACCTTTGGTCGTTCGGAAAGTGATCTGGCGCAAAGCCTGGACTCCCTGCAATTACCGCCGGGCGTAACGATGGGCTATCGTTCCTCGATGCCGATAATTGAACTTAAGCTGACCGGACCGGCAAGTGAGCAACAGGCGATGGAAAAACTGTGGCTGGACGTTAAACGTGTTGCCGGACAGAGCGTGATTTTCGAAGGCACTGAAGGACTGCCAGCGCAAATTAGTCGCGAATTGCAACGTCGCCAGTTCAGCCTGACGTTGAGTGAGCAGTTCACCGGCGGTTTAATGGCTTTACAACTTTCCCGAGCGGGTGCGCCATTACTGGCGTGCGAAGTCGTGCCTTCACAAGAGGAGACACTGGCGCAGACCGCACACTGGATAACTGAACGTCGAGCCAACCATTTTGCCGGGCTGGCACTTGCTGTTTCTGGTTTCGAGAACGAACATCTCAACTTTGCGCTAGCCACACCGGACGGTACTTTCGCTCTGCGTGTTCATTTCAGTACCACACGTTACAGCCAGGCTGTTCGTCAGGAAGTGTGTGCAATGATGGCGCTTAATATGCTGCGCCGTTGGCTGAACGGCCAGGACATCGCCAGTGAGCATGGCTGGATTGAGGTTGTTGAGTCCATGACCTTATCCGTCTGATTAGTCATTCTGTGCCGGTTTATTGCACCGGCACATCCCCTTCCCGCAAAATTTGTCCAACCTGTTGTACTCAATAAGAAAAAATCCGTGCGCTGATTCACAAATTTGTACGTAATTTCTCCAGCCCACTGGACGAGAAACGGGATTTGATGCGCTTCACAATTTTACTCATCCTGAGCGACGAGACTGATTCCAGTATCTAAGACTGGAGTCCAGTATGTTGGAATCAAGCAAAGTGCCTGCCCTGACACGGGCTATTGATATTCTCAATCTGATTGCCCGCATTGGCCCCTGTAGTGCTGCGACGATCATCGACACATTGGGGATCCCTAAAAGTACGGCCTATCTGCTGCTTAACGAACTTAAACGCCAGCGTTTTCTTAGCCTTGATCACCAGGAAAATTTTTGTTTGTGGACCAAGCTGGTGGAGCTTTCTGGTCATGCGTTAAGCAAGATGGATCTAAGGGAACTGGCGCGACCACGCCTGACGCAACTGATGGATACCACCGGGCTGTTATGCCACCTGGGAATCATCGATAACGGGAGTGCATATTACATACTGAAAGTGGAGTCTTCAGCCACCATCAGCGTGCGTTCCCATGAAGGAAAAAGCCTTTCGCTTTATCGATCCGGAATTGGTAAATGCCTGCTCGCCTGGCAACCTGTCGCTGTACAGCAAAGTATTATCGAAGAGCTGGTCTGGGAGCAGGCGACGCCCACCACGATTACTCATCCACAATTGCTCCACGAGGAACTGGCGCGTATTCGCCGTCAGGGCTGGAGCTATGACAATGGCGAAGATTACGCCGATGTTCGTTGCGTTGCCGCGCCGGTGTTTAACGCTAATAACGAACTTACCGCCGCGATATCGGTGGTCGGTACCCGCTTACAAATCAATGAAGAATACCGTGACTATCTGGCGGGCAAAGCCATTGCCTGCGCCAGGGATATTTCACGTCTGTTGGGATGGAAAAGCCCCTTTGACTTACTGGCCTCATAAAAAATGGAGAACATCATGACCCTACCAAAAATCAAACAGGTTCGCGCCTGGTTTACTGGCGGTGCGACAGCAGAAAAAGGCGCTGGCGGCGGTGATTACCACGATCAGGGTGCGAATCACTGGATTGACGATCACATTGCCACCCCGATGAGTAAATACCGCGATTACGAGCAGTCACGCCAGTCATTTGGCATTAACGTTCTTGGCACGTTGATTGTTGAAGTCGAAGCAGAAAACGGCCAGACAGGTTTCGCCGTTACAACTGCCGGTGAAATGGGATGCTTTATCGTCGAAAAACACCTTAACCGTTTCATTGAGGGTAAATGTGTCAGTGATATCAAACTGATCCACGATCAAATGCTCAATGCCACCCTGTATTACTCCGGTTCTGGTGGCCTGGTAATGAACACGATTTCTTGTGTCGATCTGGCTCTGTGGGATCTGTTCGGCAAAGTCGTCGGGCTTCCGGTTTACAAACTTTTAGGCGGTGCAGTCCGTGATGAAATTCAGTTCTACGCCACGGGCGCGCGCCCGGATCTGGCAAAAGAGATGGGCTTTATCGGTGGCAAGATGCCGACGCACTGGGGGCCGCATGATGGCGATGCGGGGATCCGCAAAGATGCCGCTATGGTCGCTGATATGCGTGAAAAATGCGGTGAGGATTTCTGGTTGATGCTCGACTGCTGGATGAGCCAGGACGTGAACTATGCCACCAAACTGGCCCACGCTTGCGCGCCCTATAACCTGAAATGGATCGAAGAGTGCCTGCCGCCGCAACAGTATGAAGGTTATCGCGAACTAAAACGTAACGCGCCAGCAGGAATGATGGTCACCAGTGGCGAGCACCACGGCACATTGCAATCTTTCCGTACGCTTTCGGAAACGGGTATCGACATTATGCAACCAGATGTTGGTTGGTGTGGTGGCTTAACTACTCTGGTGGAGATTGCGGCAATTGCCAAATCTCGTGGGCAGTTGGTTGTACCGCACGGTTCGTCTGTTTATTCCCACCATGCGGTGATTACCTTTACCAATACGCCATTCAGTGAATTTCTGATGACCAGTCCGGATTGCTCAACGATGCGTCGGCAGTTTGACCCGATTCTGCTTAATGAGCCAGTACCGGTGAATGGTCGTATTCACAAGTCAGTGCTTGATAAACCCGGTTTCGGCGTCGAACTCAATCGTGACTGCAATCTGAAACGCCCATACAGCCACTAATCACTCCGGGCGTTGCCGTGACAACGGTAACGCTCACAAGCCAAGGAGCTTTTTATGAGCACCGCTTTGCTTGACGCCGTGGTGAAGAAAAATCGCGCGCGTTTGATCCCGTTTATGTTGGCGCTATATGTGTTGGCGTTTCTCGATCGTTCGAATATTGGTTTTGCCAAACAAACCTACCAGATTGATACCGGACTAAGTAATGAAGCTTATGCGCTGGGAGCGGGTATTTTCTTTGTGGTATACGCGTTTCTTGGTGTTCCGGCGAATCTGTTGATGCGCAAACTGGGAGCCAGAACCTGGATTGGTACGACGACGCTGCTGTGGGGATTTCTTTCGGCGGCAATGGCATGGGCTGATACCGAAGCGAAATTTCTGATAGTTCGCACTCTGCTTGGTGCCGCGGAAGCTGGGTTCTTTCCTGGTATGATTTATCTCACCTCGCAATGGTTTCCGCAGCGTAATCGCGCCAGCATTATGGGGCTGTTTTATATGGGAGCACCGCTGGCGTTAACTCTGGGATCACCGCTTTCCGGTGCGCTACTGGAGATGCATGGATTTATGGGACATCCTGGCTGGTTCTGGATGTTTGTGATTGAAGGATTACTGGCCGTAGGCGCTGGGGTATTCACTTTCTTTTGGCTTGATGACACACCGGAGCAGGCACGTTTTCTGAGCAAGGAAGAAAAAATATTGCTCATTAATCAACTGGCCAGTGAAGAGCAACAGAAAGTGACTTCGCGACTGAGCGATGCGCTGCGTAATGGGCGAGTCTGGCAACTGGCGATTATCTACCTGACCATTCAGGTGGCGGTTTATGGATTAATTTTCTTCCTGCCGACGCAGGTTGCGGCATTGCTGGGGACAAAAGTGGGCTTTACGGCCTCCGTGGTCACCGCCATTCCGTGGGTTGCGGCATTGTTTGGGACCTGGCTTATTCCGCGCTATTCCGATAAAACCGGCGAACGGCGTAATGTCGCGGCGCTGACATTACTGGCGGCGGGCATTGGTATTGGTCTGTCCGGGCTGCTTTCTCCGGTACTGGCTATCGTTGCGCTGTGTGTCGCAGCAATAGGGTTTATTGCCGTGCAGCCGGTGTTCTGGACGATGCCGACACAACTGCTTTCTGGTACGGCTCTGGCGGCGGGGATCGGTTTCGTCAACCTGTTTGGCGCAGTGGGAGGATTTATTGCCCCTATCCTGCGTGTGAAAGCAGAAACGCTGTTTGCCAGCGATGCGGCAGGATTGCTGACGCTGGCTGCGGTGGCGGTCATCGGTTCGCTGATTATTTTCACTCTGCGTGTAAATCGCACTGTTGCACAGACCGACGTGGCACATCATTAATAGGTTAAGGAACACGATGAACGCATTATTAACCAATCCCTTTAAAGAACGTTTACGCAAGGGCGAAGTGCAAATTGGTCTGTGGTTAAGCTCAACCACTGCCTATATGGCAGAAATTGCCGCTACTTCCGGTTATGACTGGTTGCTGATTGACGGAGAGCACGCGCCAAACACCATTCAGGATCTCTATCACCAGCTTCAGGCGATAGCGCCCTATGCCAGCCAGCCCGTGATCCGTCCGGTGGAAGGCAGTAAGTCGCTGATTAAACAAGTCCTGGATATTGGCGCGCAAACTCTACTGATCCCGATGGTCGATACTGCCGAACAGGCACGTCAGGTGGTGTCTGCTACCCGTTATCCACCGTACGGCGAGCGTGGTGTCGGGGCCAGCGTGGCTCGGGCTGCTCGCTGGGGACGCATTGAGAATTACATGGCGCAAGTCAACGACTCGCTTTGTCTGTTGGTACAGGTGGAAAGTAAAACGGCACTGGATAACCTGGACGAAATCCTCGACGTCAAAGGGATTGATGGCGTGTTTATTGGACCTGCGGATCTTTCAGCGTCGTTGGGTTACCCGGATAACGCCGGCCACCCGGAAGTACAGCGTATTATTGAAGCAAGTATCCGGCGTATCCGCGCTGCGGGTAAAGCGGCAGGTTTTCTGGCTGTTGACCCGGATATGGCACAGCAATGCCTTGCATGGGGGGCGAACTTTGTCGCTGTTGGCGTTGACACCATGCTCTACAGTGATGCACTGGATCAGCGACTGGCGATGTTTAAATCAGGCAAAAATGGGCCACGCATAACAGGAAGTTATTAACCTCAAAGGCCCACGGGGATTGCCTGTGGGCCTGTGTTAATTAGTGGTTGTTTGCTGCCAGATCGGCTTCGGTTAGCTGGGTTGTTGCCAGCACAATCTCAAGTTCAAAGCCCTGTTCCAGCATGCGCAAGGCAATTTTAGTGGCTTGTTCATGCAAACCTTCCAACTTACCTTGCTGCAAACCTTCTAATTTACCCTCCTGCCAGCCTTCAATCTTACCCTCCTGCCAACCTATTTGATGTCCTTCCTGCCGCAGCCGTTCAGCAATAGTCATCAATCTCTCCTTTTGTAGTGGTGAACGTTCGGCAATCTCCTGAATAAAGCGGGTGAAACGGGAGGTGTCGCCGCATTGCAGGAGATAATTAAACAGCGTTTGTACCTGGCTGTCATTAGTGAAGCCCCTAACCAAAAGCGTGGTGATCCTGTCGACCATACCGATTAAATCGCGGTCGCGAATATGCTTTTGAATCAGTTCCAGCAGGGCTATACGCCGATGTTGCATAATCTCATCATCAGGTACGATGGTGATATCCACCAACGGAAAAGCCTCGGTGTACAACTGCCGGGCAAGTTGCGGATCGTCAAATTCATCCAGCCAGTTGAGAGAATACGGGTAGGGTGAAGTTTCGCCATGATAAAACAGCAATGGCACTACCAGTGGTACTTTGTCATAGCCTTTGTCCAGATGACGTTGCATGGCGGCAGTGGCATAGCGCATTAGCCGAAAGGCCATATTCTTTTCCGCGGAGCTTTGATGCTCAATTACGCAGTAGATATAGCCGTCACCTTCGCTGGTTTCCACCGACCACAAAACATCCGAGTAGTAAGCGCGTAAACTTTTTTCGATAAAGCTGGTGGGTTCCAGTCGTAATGTTTTCAGGTTGCAAAGCTTACGCAGCGGTTCTGGTAGATGTATTTCCAGAAAATCCCGTGCTGTTTCGGGCGAGAACATAAAGGTTTTAAATACCGCATCATGCGGGGAGGATGTTGTTGATTCTGTCATGGTTGTCCGTCACCTGATATTTATGATGACGCGACATTACGGTTATCCCGGACCTTTGACATCAGCCAGTTTCAGCCTTTGCGAGACGTTTTCAGACGTATTTTTACTGCGATGCAACACATACATCGGTTACGGAACCGTGTACGCAAAAATGCCCGATAAGCCATGAACTCATCGGGCATCAGAAGGGCGTTTAAGCCAGCGCTTTTGCCAACAGTGTGATCGGATGTTCGCAGCGAAGGCTTGTGGACATCTCAATCTGCCATTTGCAGGTTTCGCAGTCGGTAACGACCAGGTCTGCGCCGCTTTCTTCTATCTGGCGGAACAGTGGCGCACCGATGGCTTGTGAAGTGGAGTAGTTCTCTTTTTTGAAACCGTATGTTCCGGCAATACCGCAGCACTGGGAATCCAGCACTGTCAGTTCAAGCCCCGGGATCTTACGCAACAGTTCCAGGGTGTAGAGCGTCCAGCCCATTTTTTCCATATGGCATGGGGTGTGGTAAACCACTTTCAGCGGCAGCGGTTTCAGCGGTAACGTTTTGCCTTCGTCCAGCTTACGCCACAGCCAGCGGGTCGCCAGTTCGATATGCTCGCGCAAGCCTTTGTTATCGACATTCAGCACTT
Organism: Escherichia coli; assembly: GCF_011881725.1. Lineage (GTDB taxonomy): Bacteria > Pseudomonadota > Gammaproteobacteria > Enterobacterales > Enterobacteriaceae > Escherichia > Escherichia coli_E. The sequence continues at coordinate 54,792 of NZ_JAATUR010000019.1, forward strand.
CCGGATATTCGTCGCGCAGGGCGAAAGTACAGGTAGAGGAGGTGGCAATCACCGGAATACCTTTCCCCCCCACGGCTTCGCGGATCGATTCCACGTTAGTGATCGCCTGTTTACGCGCTTTATCGGTAAAGCCGTTGGCGATTAGCGGCACACCGCAACATTTTTCTTTGCTGAGTAATTGCACTCCTGTTCCCATCGCGTTGAGCACTTTAATTAAATCTTTACCCAGTTGCGGATGGTTGTAATTGACGAAGCAGCCGTGGAAAAAGGCGACCTGGTCTTTATATTGTGCCTGTTGAGCTGCCACGCTGCGATACCAGCGACGGAACGTGCCGAAGGAGTATTTTGGCAGCGTGCGGCGATGGTCGATTTTTAACGCCGCATCAAGCAACTGCCGTACCGGTTTCAGCGAGGTAGCGGTGTTGACGATTGGCGCGAACGGCGTGGAAACGCTGCCCATCAGATCGGTATGACTTAAAACAAAATTGCGCAGCGACGGGCGTGTGGTGTCATATTTCGCCCGTGCGCGCTGGATAATATCGCCAATCTTCACATCGGACGGGCAGGCGACTTCGCAACGTTTGCAGTTAATACAATATTTCAGCGCTTCATCATACAATGCGCCATCTTTCAGTCGCAGACGTTCGCCATCCGGTCCGGCCTGTTTTGGACCGGGATAACCCGGATTTACCCGACTCACCGGGCAGGCGGTGGTGCAGACAGTGCATTTAATGCAATTTTCGAAGCTGGTGTCGTTCATTGTTGGCCTCCTGCGCGTTGGGCAATCTGCTGAGCGGCATGTAAAGCACTGACAGCACAAACGCCGCCGCCGCATCCCTGGGTTATGGGATCAAATCCGCCCAGCACCGAACCGATGGCAAACAGATTTTCAATGGTTTGACCTGCCAGCGATGGGCGTAGTGATTTGTCAGTGGTTACGCCGAATTGTTGCCACGGTTGTGCAGCAAAAAAATCACTCTTGTACCAATCACTGCGGGTTGCTGTTTGCAGCACATCAAGGCCAAGAATTGGCTCGCGAATGCCGTTGCGTTCCGCCACCAGCCCACCGCTAAAGAAACTACCGCTGGCGAGCACGGCAAAGCGTGGGCGCAGCGGGATATCAGCGTGATTGCGAGTCCAGATTTCACTCACCATGCCATTTTTGCAGGTCACTTTTTTCACTTCATCACCCGGCATCCACACGCCGCCCTGGCGCACGAACTGGCGCTGTAACTGGTTTTGCAGACGAATACCCAGCACGGAAGGCGGCAATGTAGGTACTAACATTAATGAACAAGGTAATTGCTCGTTCAGCCACCGCCAGAGTTTGTCATCAGCCAGACCGAAACAGGCCGGCATCATGATCATTTCGCAGGTATTGGCGACAGGAATAAGCGCATCAAGTAACAGCGGCCAGTTTTCTTCGTTATCAAGGAAACGGGCGATATTCACTGCGCGAAACTCGGTGGCGTTATTGCGCAGTACATCCAGTTCTGGCAGTTCAATTTCTGCAGCTTCAACCGAAAGATCCAGTTCGCGTAACGAAGCCGCCGCAAGATGCGCCTGAAAATCCATCAGGCCGCTTATCCCCACAACACATACCTTCTTCGCGGGTAGTGGCCAGACGGGAACTTCTGGCGAACTTAGCCAGGTTGAGCGCAGAGTGCCGAGCGGCGTGATCCTCTGGTGAGCCAGTTCTACGCTGCCCTGCAATTGCGCACCGCTTTCAGTGATTAATACCTGCGCCTTGCAAGCGAGATCGAGCACCCTCTGTGGGCCAAGAAGACTGTAAGGATGGGCAGGTACCTGCTGACATAATGATTCCAGTCCTTCGTGAATATCTGTTACCGGTTGACCATTCGGTAGATGACTCAATAAATCCAGCGATCCAGACGAAAAATGCAACGCGCTTTGACCACGCGTGACAATGGCACAGCGCATACCATGTTTTTGTAGCTGCAAACCGCAGAGTAATCCGGCGAGGCCGCCGCCCATAATGACAGTATCAAAGCGCATCTTTCTGCTCCTTCTCCAGACCACACAGTCCCTGATAAACCCAACGGGTAAACTCGCTTTCGCGTAGAGCGTCTCCCCAGGCTATAGGTTGCACGCCTTTCCAGCGTTCGTTAAGGAAGGTGGAAAGTTGCTCGATAGATTGCGCGGATGTGGTGACGTTAAAACGTTGCAGCAGTCCGGCGGCGCGGCAGGCGCAGAGCTCGCCCTGGCAGGTGCCCATCCCCACACGGGTGCGACGGCGTAAATCTAACAGGCTATTAACGTTCAAATTTTCGACCGCGTACTGCACTTCACCCGCAGTTACCGCTTCGCACTCACACACCAGGCTGCGGTGGAGACGGCCTTCGCTCAGCCAGGCTGGCGTGCGATCGCCATGACGATAAACCGCAGAACCGCGCAGCGGAGCAGGAAGGGAGATAACTTTACGCAAGGTGACTTCAGCGGGTTCCTGTGAACCAGGCAGCGCCAGATCGGCGGTAGTGCAGGGGCGCGAGTTACCAAGCTTGCGGCAGACGGCATCCGTAGCCCATTCCGCCATCAGACGGTAAGTCATCAGTTTGCCGCCGGTGATAGTGATAAATCCGTCCAGGCCGTCGCGCTCGGCGTGGTCGAGTAAAACGATGCCACGGCTGACGTTACGTCCGCTCGGGTCGTCATCGCTGGCAACCAGCGGGCGTACGCCAGAGTAGGCCCGCAGAATGCGCGTTTTCGCCATCACTGGTGCGAGTTTTTCCCCTTCACGCAGCAGTATATTCACCTCTTCTGCTGTTACCCGGTTGTCGTCGATCTCGTCGTAATCAATACGTAAAGAGGTGGTACCAATCAGTGAAATGGTATCGCCAGGCACCAGGATATCGGCGTCGGAAGGTTTACGGCAACGGTTGATCACATGCTGGTTAATGCGGTGATCCATGATCAGCAGCGATCCTTTCGCCGGGAACATGCGAATGCGCAGATCGGCATACTCGGCAATATGTTGCCCCCAGATCCCGGCGGCGTTCACCACGACAGGGGCATGAAGTGCCTGAGTTTCGCCAGTGAGATGGTTACGTACACGAACGCCACACACCGTTGCGCCTTCACGAATCAGGCCTGTCACTTCGTGGGCGGTGAGGATAACTGCACCGTGTTCTTTCGCATCGAGCATGTTCGCTGCGGTCAGCCGGAATGGGTCAACGGTGCCATCCGGAACTTTTACCGCGCCAATTAGTGCCGGGTTAACGGAAGGTTCGATAATGCGCGCTTGCTGCGGATCAATGGCTTCAGCGCTGATTCCAGCCTCTTCGCAAGCGCGAATAAAAGTCGCCTGGAAGGAGAGATCATCTTCTGGCAGGGTGATAAACAGGCCGTTAGTTGGTTCGACACAATGACGTGCAATGCGCTTTAAAATCTGGTTTTCACTGATGCATTCGCGGGCCGATTCCGCATCGGTTACTGCATAGCGTGCGCCGCTGTGCAGCAGGCCGTGGTTACGCCCGGTCGCGCCTGTTGCGATGTCGTGGCGCTCAACCAAAATCACACGCAGCCCGCGCAGAGCACAGTCGCGGGCAATACCGGCTCCCGTTGCGCCGCCGCCAATGATAATCACGTCACTTGATTGCGAGTCGCGAGTTTTCATTGTCATCCCTCTGAAGTTCGTTTTTTACCATTTAGCCATAGTAAAAACATGAATTGTTTGATTTCGCGCATATTCGCTCATGATACGAAAGTGAAACGTGATTTCATGCGTCATTTTGAACATTTGTTTAATTTTAATAATGAATGTGTGCGTTAATTCACATTCACAAAATCAATGATTAATTAACATCGCGGCCACTAAAACAACGGCAGGTTCTCTTATTGAATCAGTCTGTTAATCATAAATAAGACCTTGGGCCACGGAGGCTATCAATGTTAAGTATTTTTAAACCGGCGCCACACAAAGCGCGCTTACCTGCCGCGGAGATCGACCCGACTTATCGTCGATTGCGCTGGCAGATTTTCCTGGGGATATTCTTTGGTTATGCCGCTTACTATCTGGTTCGTAAGAACTTTGCGCTCGCTATGCCCTATCTGGTCGAGCAGGGATTTTCACGCGGCGATTTAGGTTTTGCCCTTTCGGGGATCTCGATCGCCTATGGATTTTCGAAATTCATCATGGGGTCGGTTTCGGATCGCTCGAATCCGCGCGTTTTCCTGCCAGCAGGTTTAATTCTCGCTGCGGCGGTCATGCTGTTTATGGGCTTTGTGCCGTGGGCGACATCGAGCATTGCTGTCATGTTTGTGCTGCTGTTCCTCTGCGGTTGGTTCCAGGGGATGGGGTGGCCGCCGTGTGGTCGCACAATGGTGCACTGGTGGTCGCAGAAAGAACGTGGCGGTATTGTGTCAGTGTGGAACTGTGCGCACAACGTCGGCGGTGGTATTCCGCCGCTGCTCTTCCTGCTGGGGATGGCCTGGTTCAATGACTGGCACGCGGCGCTTTATATGCCGGCTTTCTGTGCCATTCTGGTGGCTCTGTTCGCATTTGCGATGATGCGCGACACACCGCAATCCTGTGGCCTGCCGCCGATTGAAGAGTACAAAAATGATTACCCGGATGACTATAACGAAAAAGCGGAACAGGAGCTGACCGCGAAGCAGATCTTCATGCAGTACGTACTGCCGAACAAACTGCTGTGGTACATCGCTATCGCTAACGTGTTCGTCTATTTGCTGCGCTACGGCATCCTCGACTGGTCGCCGACTTACCTGAAAGAAGTGAAACACTTCGCGCTGGATAAATCGTCCTGGGCTTACTTCTTCTATGAGTATGCGGGCATTCCGGGCACTCTGCTGTGCGGCTGGATGTCGGATAAAGTTTTCCGTGGTAACCGTGGGGCAACCGGCGTCTTCTTTATGACTCTGGTGACTATCGCCACCATCGTTTACTGGATGAACCCGGCAGGCAACCCAACTGTCGATATGATTTGTATGATTGTTATCGGCTTCCTGATCTACGGCCCGGTCATGCTGATTGGTCTGCATGCGCTGGAACTGGCACCGAAGAAAGCAGCAGGTACGGCGGCGGGCTTTACCGGACTGTTTGGTTATCTCGGTGGCTCCGTAGCGGCAAGCGCGATTGTCGGCTACACCGTTGACTATTTCGGTTGGGATGGCGGCTTTATGGTTATGATTGGCGGCAGCATTCTGGCGGTGATCTTGTTAATTGTCGTGATGATTGGCGAAAAACGTCGCCATCAGGAATTACAGCAAAAACGCAACGGAGGCTAAAGCATGAAATTGACGCTGAAAAACCTTAGCATGGCGATCATGATGAGTGGAATGATCATGGGAAGCAGTGCAATGGCGGCGGACAACAGCGAAAAAATAGTGATTGCTCATCGCGGTGCCAGCGGTTATTTGCCGGAGCATACGCTGCCTGCAAAGGCGATGGCGTATGCGCAGGGGGCCGATTACCTTGAACAGGATTTGGTGATGACGAAGGACGACCATCTGGTCGTTCTGCATGACCACTATCTTGACCGGGTAACCGATGTTGCCGATCGTTTCCCGGATCGGGCACGTAAAGATGGCCGTTACTACGCGATAGATTTCACGCTGGATGAAATTAAGTCACTGAAATTTACTGAAGGCTTCGATATTGAAAACGGTAAAAAAGTGCAGACCTATCCGGGGCGTTTCCCAATGGGTAAGTCTGACTTCCGGGTGCACACCTTTGAAGAGGAGATTGAATTTGTTCAGGGGCTAAATCACTCCACCGGGAAAAATATTGGTATCTATCCAGAGATTAAAGCGCCGTGGTTCCATCATCAGGAAGGGAAGGATATTGCGGCAAAAACGCTGGAAGTGCTGAAGAAATATGGCTACACCGGTAAGGATGATAAGGTTTATTTGCAATGTTTTGATGCTGATGAACTGAAGCGTATTAAGAATGAGCTGGAACCTAAAATGGGTATGAACCTCAACCTGGTACAGCTGATTGCTTATACCGACTGGAATGAAACTCAGCAGAAACGACCGGACGGAAGCTGGGTTAATTACAGCTACGACTGGATGTTCAAGCCGGGTGCCATGAAACAGGTGGCGGAATATGCTGATGGCATTGGTCCGGATTACCACATGGTGATTGAAGAGTCATCTCAACCAGGTAATATCAAACTTACTGGTATGGTGAAAGATGCTCAGCAGAATAAGCTGGTGGTGCATCCTTATACTGTGCGGGCCGATAAGCTGCCGGAATATGCCACCGATGTGAATCAGCTTTATGACATTTTGTATAACCAAGCCGGAGTGAATGGTTTGTTCACTGACTTCCCGGATAAAGCGGTTACCTTCCTGCAACAACAGAAATAATTCCACCAGCGGCATTCCGGCCTACCCGGAATGCCGCTTTGCTTCTGTAACAAGTCCATTTTTGTACCCAAAAATCTTAAGGATTTCTTAAGGCAACACTTTATATTTCCATCCTGATAATTAACGTGCATATAGTGACGGATGGTAAGTAATGGTGTCAGAAACGGAAGACGAACAATTTGAACGTTGGTGGGCGTCCACAGGAAACTGGGTCGAAGAACCAAATTATCGACGTAATGGTATGAGTGGTGTGCAGTGCGTAGAGCGCGATGGTAAAAAGCTTTATGTGAAGCGTATGACTCAGCATCTCTTTCATTCGCTGCGCTATCCCTTTGGACGCCCGACGATTGTGCGGGAGATTGAGGTGATAAACGATTTGGAGCGCGCAGGCGTTATCGTGCAGAAAATCGTATTTGGTAAAGCAATCAAAAGAGAAGGGGAATGGAGGGCGCTACTGATTACCGAGGATATGACCGGTTTCATCAGTATTGCAGACTGGTATAAACAAGATGCGATTACTCCTTACCCGGACGATGTACGTGAAGCGATGCTACAAGCTGTGGCACAAGCGTTTAAAAAAATGCATAGCGTTAATCGTCAGCATGGTTGCTGTTATGTTCGCCATATCTATGTGAAAACAGAAGGTAAGGCAGAAGCTGGTTTTCTTGATTTGGAGAAAAGCCGTCGCCGTTTGCGGCGTCATAAAGCAATTAATCATGACTTCCGCCAACTGGAAAAATATCTGGAGCCGATCCCCAAAGCCGACTGGGAGCAGGTGAAAGCGTATTACTATGCCATGTAATCGCTATAGGCCAGATAAGACGCGTAAGCGTCGTATCTGGCGCTAAAACCAATTCACATCTCGATTTCAATATCGCCTTTTGCCCGGCAACAACAGGGCAAAATTTCCCCCGGCTGAATAAAGGCTAACGGTTCGGCAATCCAGTCCACCTGGCCTGCAACCAGACGTGTACGACAGGAGCCGCAGTAACCTTCGCGGCACTGGTACTCAACCGCCACATTGTGGGATTCCAGCGCCGCCAGAAGGGAAGGGTGTTCATCCTGGCACAGCAGTTGTGTGCCAGTGATGCGCAGGGTAACGCGGGCCATCAGAGCTGGAAGTTACTCAAATCGTCGGTGTCTACTTCCGAGTCAATTTGACCGACCAGATAAGAACTTACCTCAACTTCCTGTGGGGCAACCTGTACGTTGTCAGACACCAGCCAGGTGTTGATCCACGGGATCGGGTTGGAACGCGTCTGGAACGGCAGATCTAAACCGACAGCTTGCATGCGGATGTTGGTGATGTACTCGACATACTGGCAGAGAATGTCCTTGTTCAGACCAATCATCGAACCGTCACGGAACAGATAATCCGCCCAGTCTTTCTCCTGCTGCGCCGCCTGGACAAACAGATCATAGCTCTCTTGTTTGCACTCTTCGGCTATTTCCGCCATTTCCGGATCATCCGCGCCGCTGCGCAGGAGATTCAGCATATGCTGGGTGCCGGTCAGGTGCAGGGCTTCGTCGCGGGCAATCAGGCGGATAATCTTGGCATTGCCTTCCATCAGCTCACGTTCAGCGAACGCGAAGGAACAAGCGAAACTGACGTAGAAACGAATGGCTTCCAGCGCGTTAACGCTCATCAGGCAGAGATAAAGTTTTTTCTTCAGCTCGCGCAGGCTGACGGTCACGGTTTTACCGTTGACGGTGTGGGTGCCTTCGCCCAGCAAATGCCAGTAACTGGTCATCTCGATCAGTTCATCGTAATAGCTGGAAATGCCTTCCGCGCGTTTCTGGATCTGCTCGTTAGTGACGATATCGTCGAATACGACAGACGGATCGTTAACGATATTACGAATGATATGGGTATAGGAACGAGAGTGAATCGTTTCTGAGAATGCCCAGGTTTCGACCCAGGTTTCGAGTTCCGGAATAGAAATTAGCGGCAGCAGTGCCACGTTCGGGCTACGACCCTGAATTGAATCGAGCAACGTCTGGTATTTCAGGTTGCTGATAAAAATGTGCTTTTCGTGTTCAGGCAGTGCCTGATAATCGATACGGTCGCGGGAGACGTCAACTTCTTCCGGACGCCAGAAGAAAGAGAGCTGCTTTTCGATCAGCTTTTCGAAGATTTCATATTTTTGCTGATCGTAGCGGGCCACGTTGACCGGCTGACCAAAGAACATTGGCTCTTTAAGCTGATCATTTTTCGTCTGTGAAAAGGTGGTATATGCCATGAATGTGTCCTGTTGGGAGTTTAATGCCGGATAAGACATTTTACGGCGCATCCTGTGCCTGATGCGACGCTGGCGCGTCTTATCAGGCCTACAAACCGAACCGTAGGCCGGATAAGGCGTTTATGCCGCATCCGGCATCACAATATCAGATCTTACACGCGCCGCTTTCGCAGCCATCGTCCTGGATTGACGGCACCAGATCGTCCTGCGCGTCTTCTGCGCCGTCACGGGTGTTCTGATAATACAGCGTTTTGACCCCGAATTTGTAGGCGGTGAGCAGGTCTTTCAGCAACTGCTGCATTGGCACTTTTCCTGACGGGAAGCGTGACGGATCGTAGTTGGTGTTAGCAGAGATCGACTGATCGATAAATTTCTGCATGATCCCTACCAGTTGCAGGTAGCCATCGTTACCCGGCATTTCCCACAGCAGCTCATAGGCGTCGTGCAGGTGTTCGTAGTCCGGCACCACCTGGCGCAGAATACCGTCTTTCGACGCTTTGATGCTAACGTAACCGCGCGGCGGTTCAATACCGTTAGTGGCGTTAGAGATCTGCGAAGATGTCTCGGACGGCATCAGAGCAGAAAGCGTGGAGTTACGCAGGCCGTGCGTTTTGATTGACTCACGCAGTGCTTCCCAGTCGTAATGCAGCGGCTCATTGGCGATGGCATCCAGATCTTTTTTATAGGTATCGATCGGCAGGATCCCTTTCGCATAGGTGGTTTCGTTAAACCACGGACACGCGCCTTGCTCTTTCGCCAGCTCGTTAGACGCTTTCAGCAGGTAATACTGAATGGCTTCGAAGGTTTTGTGCGTCAGGTTGTTGGCGCTGCCGTCGGAGTAGCGTTTACCGTGCTTCGCCAGGTAGTAAGCGAAGTTGATCACACCAATACCCAGCGTACGACGCCCCATCGCTCCACGTTTGGCTGCCGGGATCGGGTAGTCCTGATAATCCAGCAGCGCGTCGAGTGCGCGTACCGCCAGAATCGCCAGCTCTTCCAGTTCATCCAGGCTGTTAATTGCGCCCAGGTTGAATGCAGAAAGCGTACACAGCGCGATTTCACCGTTCTCGTCGTTGACATCATTCAGCGGTTTGGTCGGCAGGGCGATTTCCAGGCACAGGTTAGACTGGCGCACTGGCGCAATTGCCGGATCAAACGGACTGTGGGTGTTGCAGTGGTCGACGTTCTGAATATAGATACGACCGGTAGACGCACGTTCCTGCATCATCAGTGAGAACAGCTCAACCGCTTTCACCCGCTGTTTGCGGATGCTGTCGTCTTTCTCATATCTGGTGTACAGGCGTTCAAATTCTTCCTGATCGGCGAAGAACGCGTCGTACAGCCCCGGTACGTCGGACGGGCTGAACAGAGTAATATCTTCACCTTTCAGCAGACGGGTATACATCAGTTTGTTGATCTGTACCCCGTAGTCCATATGACGTACGCGGTTGCCTTCTACACCGCGGTTGTTTTTCAGCACCAGCAGGCTTTCTACTTCCAGATGCCACATCGGGTAGAACAGCGTTGCTGCGCCACCGCGCACGCCACCCTGGGAGCATGATTTCACCGCAGTCTGGAAATGTTTGTAGAACGGGATACAGCCGGTATGGAACGCTTCACCGCCACGAATCGGGCTACCCAGCGCACGAATACGTCCGGCGTTAATGCCGATACCCGCACGCTGGGAAACGTATTTCACAATCGCGCTGGAGGTCGCGTTGATGGAATCCAGGCTGTCGCCGCACTCGATCAGTACGCAGGAGCTGAACTGACGAGTCGGGGTACGCACGCCGGACATGATCGGTGTCGGCAGCGAAATTTTAAATGTGGAAACGGCGTCGTAAAAACGCTTCACGTATTGCAGGCGCGTTTCACGCGGGTAGTTCGAGAACAGGCACGCTGCAACCAGAATATAGAGGAACTGGGCGCTCTCGTAGATTTCGCCGGTCACACGGTTCTGCACCAGATATTTGCCTTCCAGCTGTTTAACGGCAGCATAAGAGAAGGTCATATCACGGTCGTGATCGATAAACGTGTCCATCTGCTTGAACTCTTCTTCCGTGTAGTCTTCCAGCAGATGATTATCGTATTTGCCCATCTCGACCATTTTCACTACGTGGTCGTACAGCGCAGGTGGTTCAAACTGGCCGTAAGCTTTTTTACGCAGGTGGAAAATTGCCAGGCGCGCGGCGAGATACTGATAATCCGGAGCGTCACGGGAGATCAGGTCTGCGGCAGCCTTGATAATGGTCTCGTGGATGTCAGAGGTCTTGATACCGTCATAAAACTGAATGTGGGAGCGCAGTTCGACCTGGGAAATCGAAACGTTATGCAGTCCTTCTGCCGCCCAATCCAGAACGCGATGGATTTTGTCGAGATTGATGCGCTCTGTGCTACCGTCGCGCTTTGTCACCAGCAGATTCTGATTCATGTATGTCGTACCTGTTTTTGGAATTCTTTCCGCAATAGCTTCATGCAGACTACCTGTAGTGCGGGAAGCTGCTAAGAACACTATATATAGGGGGTATGTTTGGGATTCACTGCAAGATAGTGTGAAAATGGCCCTCTTGCAAGTGCATAACTTTGTGGATAACTCAGGAAGGAAAAAGTGGCTTCCGCGCACCTTAGGTCGGACAAGGTGTTCGGGAAAGTCAATGGGAAGAGAAAAATTTGTTAAAAATAACCGTTCGGTGATTTCTTGAACGTTCAATTTAAGATAATTATTGATCCAGGTTATTTATTGCGCTTTAGTTGAATGTAGAGAAAATTGATGCCAGCACAAACTTATAGTGTGTCAGCACGTAATGTTATGTTCATAATGTGAGCGAATGTAAATGGTTGTCGTTCATAAAACAGGTGTTTTTTAATCAGCCAATGTAAAATTAAAGTTCGCTTTGTTTATTATTCCAGGTAAATAAGGAATAAATTAATCACGGAGATGTTTATTAATTATCATTATTTAGTAATTTAGTGGTTTTAATAAAGATAATAATTTTCTTCACTGTAGATACTACGAGTGGAGTTATTTTCCTTATGCGTTTTTATTACAATTGCTGCGTATTGATAATCACAAACTGATTTTTAATGATGACGTGTTATTTCTCACGGGTTGTCAAATTATGAATCAAAAAACGGATTGTTTTTATCAGGAAGAAATATCTATTAATTTTCCCTACTGTCGTTGCCTGCGTGTTTACGCGTGCTCACGCAGCGTCGCAGATGATGACTTCATGTCAGGGACGAAGCGTTACAGCCAGTTGTCAGGCAAGCCGACAGAGCGTTTCTGGAGGTTCACAGACCTGGGATGTTGATGACGGGCAATGGTTGATTTTTTCGGATATGACCAATAATACCAGCGGTGGAGCCGTATTTTTGCAGCAAAGTGCTGATTTTACGATATATCCACAAAATGAAACAGGGATGACCCTGTTTGCTAATAATTCGGTTAGTGGTGAATATAATAATGGTGGAGCTATCTTTGCTAAAGAAAATTCAACGGTAAACCTTGCAAATGTTATTTTCGACAGTAACGTTGCAGGGGGCTATGGCGGAGCGATCTATTCTGCGGGAACAAATGATACCGGTGGTGTGGATTTAAATGTCACTAATGCAGTGTTTGCGAATAATATCGCCAATGATGGCAAAGGTGGCGCAATTTATTCTATTAATAATGATGTTTATTTAAGTGAAGTCATTTTCGATAATAATCAGGCATATACATCAACCAGCTATAGTGATGGCGATGGCGGAGCCATTGATGTTACGGATAATAACACGGATAACACACATCTTTCGGGTAAAACGATAATTAATAATACCTCCTTTACAAATAACTATGCCGAAGGTTATGGCGGAGCAATTTATACCAGTAGCACCACATCCCCGTATCTTATTGATATTTCTGTTGATGAAAATTATGAACAAAACAATGGTGTGATGATTGATGAAAATAACAGCGCCTCGGGATATGGCCATTCGGCGACGGCAGCCGCGGGGGGCTTTATGTACATCGGCCATAGTGTGGCTGAATTTAACATTGCCGCCGATAAAACGCTGGTAATAGGCAATACCAGCAACGATGGCGCGATTGATTCTCTTGCCGGAACGGGCGTCATTGTAAAAGAGGGGGCGGGAGAGTTAGTCCTCAATGCCGACAATAATGCGTTTACCGGCGAAATGAGTATCCAGAATGGCGAGGTGACGCTGGGGCGAAGTAACGAGTTAACGAATGTTGGCGACACGCACTGTCAGAGCGATCCGCAGGATTGCTTTGGCCTGATGGTTGGCAGCACTCTTCATCCTGAGTATCAGGCGGAACTGAATGTTGGCCATACACAACAAACGTTTGTGCACTCATTAACCGGTTTTGCTAATGGTATTTTGAATATCGACGCTGGCGGCAATGTTACCGTAAACCAGGGCGGCTTTTCCGGTACGATTCAGGGGGAAGGACAACTGACGGTAGCGCAAGATGGCAGCTATCTCCTGACAGGGGCACAGTCGATGGCATTAACCGGCGATATTGTGGTGGAAGATAACGCCGTATTGTCGCTGGCGGGGAATCAGGCCGATTTACGGGCAATGCAGAGCGATCCGCAATCGATCGTGCTAAATGGCGGGGTTTTGGATCTCTCTGATTTCACCACCTGGGATGGCGATGGCTCATACAATGACGGTCTGCAAATCAGCGGCAGCGGGGGGACGGTGATTGGCAGTAATGATGTCGTTGATATCAGCAGTGGCGATAATTTACATATTGGTGGCAGTGATGCCAGCCAGAATGGCGTTTATGTCGTCATTAATGCGGGGGATCAGCGCGTAACGCTGGCGAATAACAACGGTTATCTCGGTAATACCCAAATAGCCTCCGGTACGCTTGAAGTCAGCGATAATTCGCAATTAGGAGATACAAGTTATAACCGTTCAGTGATCTTCACAGATCCCCAACAACACAGTGAAATGGATGTGACGGCTGATGTTGACACTCGCTCGTCTACAACAGGTCAGGGCAGGAATATTGAAATGCGCGCTGATGGTGAAATACACGTTGAGGATGGCGTCGATACGCAATGGGGCGGACTGATGGCGGATAGTACCGGGCAACAACTGGATAGCGTAAGTACGTTGACTAAAAGTGGCGGCGGGACGCTGGAGTTAACCGCCAGCGGCACTGCGACGTCTGCGGTACGTGTGGAGGACGGAACGCTAAAAGGTGAAGCGGAGAATATTATTCCTTATGCCTCTTCACTGTGGGTGGGGGAAGACGGTGTGTTTGAAACCGGGCAAAATCAGGATATACGTTCAATCGACGCCACCTCTGGCGGCGATATCGACATAACCGATGGTACTGTGTTGCGATTGACGCAGCAGGACACGAGCCTGGCGTTGGATGCCACGTTATTTAGCGGTGGTGGTACGCTGGTCAATGCCACCGATGGCGTGACGTTGACAGGCGAGCTTAATACCAACCTTGAAACTGACAGCCTGACTTATCTTTCAGGCGTAACGGTTAATGGTGATTTGACCAATACGACTGGTGCGGTCAGCCTGCAAAATGGCGTTGCTGGCGACACACTCACGGTAAACGGTGATTATACCGGCGGCGGTACGTTACTGCTCGACAATGAATTGGATGGCGATGATTCTGCGAGCGATATGCTGGTACTCAACGGCAATACCTCTGGTAACACTACCGTAGTGGTTAACCCCATTACTGGCATTGGCGAGCCGACCTCAACGGGTATTAAAGTGGTTGATTTTGCAGCCGATCCAACACAATTCCAGAACAATGCGCAGTTCAGTCTGGCGGGCAGTGGCTACGTCAATATGGGCGCGTATGACTACACGCTGGTGGAAGATAACAACGACTGGTATCTGCGATCGCAAGAAGTAACGCCGCCATCGCCACCTGAGCCAGACCCGACTCCCGATCCTGATCCCACGCCGGATCCTGATCCAACACCCGACCCGGCCCCGGACCCTACGCCTGCTTATCAACCAGTACTGAATGCTAAAGTTGGCGGTTATCTTAATAATCTGCGGGCGGCAAATCAGGCATTTGTGATGGAGCGACGCGATCACGCGGGTGGCGACGGTCAACCGTTACATTTGCGTGTTATTGGCGGCCATTATCATTACACGACGGCGGGGCAGCTGGCCCAGCATGAAGACACTTCAACGGTGCAGCTTAGCGGCGACCTGTTTAGCGGGCGCTGGGGTGATGATGGTGAATGGTCTCTGGGGGCAGTTGGTGGCTACAGTAATAATCAGGGAGACAGCCGCTCGAACATAACGGGAACCCATGCCGATAACCAGAGCCACGGTTATGCCGTTGGGCTGACCTCAAGCTGGTTTCAACATGGTAGCCAGAAGCCGGGGGCCTGGCTGGATAGCTGGCTGCAATATGCCTGGTTTAATAATGATGTTTCCGAACAAGGCGATGGCGCAGATCATTACCATTCATCTGGGATCGTTGCTTCGCTGGAAGCGGGATATCAATGGTTGCCGGGAAGTGACGTGTTAATTGAACCGCAGGCACAGGTTGTTTATCAGGGGGTGAGGCAAAATGATTTTACCGCTGCTGACCGTGCCAGCGTGTCCCAATCGCAAGGCGATGATATTCAGACACGGTTTGGGTTACACAGCGAATGGCGTGCCGCTGTTCATATCACGCCAACGTTAGATCTGAATTATTATTACGAGCCCCACTCGTCGGAGATTGAAGAAGATGGTAGCCAAATCAGCGACGATGCGGCGAAGCGGCGTGGTGAAGTAAAAGTGGGGATCACAGGCAATATCAGTCGGCGTATTTCCCTGCGCGGGAGTGTGGCATGGCTGAAAGGAAGCGATAATTTTGCCCAGACGGCAGGGTTTTTATCGATGACGGTGAAATGGTAATTGCTGTTCGCACGGTGTTGTTGCCGGATGCGGCGTATGGGGAGTATTTTGTAGGCCTGATAAGACGCGGTAGGCGTCGCATCAGGCATTGGCACGGTTGCCGGATGTATTCAGTCAACAATCTTACTTATTCTGCGTGTGGAGCATATAGTTCACATCCACGCCAGGACCGAGTTTAAAGGAATTAGTGATCGGGTTGTAATGCAGCCCGGTCATATGACGTTCTTTTAAACTTGTCTGATCCACCCAGCCCAGCAGTTCGGCAGGTTTAATAAACTTCTTCACATCGTGCGTACCTTTCGGCACCATGCGCAGAATATATTCTGCGCCGACCACCGCCATCAGCCACGACTTGCCATTACGATTAAGCGTGGAGAAAAAGACATCACCGCCTGGCTTCACCAGTTGCGCACAGGCTCTGACCACTGACTGCGGATCGGGAACGTGTTCCAGCATTTCCATGCAGGTCACCACATCGTACTGCCCGGCATGTTTTGCCGCATGCTCTTCAACGGTCTCTTGCACATACTCCACTTGAATACCGCTTTCCAGCGCATGCAGTTTTGCCACCTGCAATGGCTCAAAGCCCATATCCAGACCGGTTACCGTTGCGCCTTCGCGCGCCATACTTTCGGCCAGAATACCGCCGCCGCAACCGACATCGAGCACCTTTTTGCCGAACAATCCGCCAGCACGCTCAGCAATATAGCCCAGACGCAGCGGGTTAATGCGGTGCAGTGGTTTAAATTCGCCTTCCAGATCCCACCAGCGGGAAGCAACGGCTTCAAATTTCGCGATCTCTTCATGGTCTACGTTATGGTTTATCGGCGATTTTTCGGCATTCATTGGCACTTCTACTCCGTAATTGGCAAGACAATCGAGTATATCAGGCATTGGATGTGAATAAAGCGTATTGGTTTACCTCAATCTGCGCGGCTGTGTTATAATTTCCGACCTTTGAATCCGGGATACAGTAGAGGGATAGCGGTTAGATGAGCGACCTTGCGAGAGAAATTACACCGGTCAACATTGAGGAAGAGCTGAAGAGCTCCTATCTGGATTATGCGATGTCGGTCATTGTTGGCCGTGCGCTGCCGGATGTCCGAGATGGCCTGAAGCCGGTACACCGTCGCGTACTTTACGCCATGAACGTACTAGGCAATGACTGGAACAAAGCCTATAAAAAATCTGCCCGTGTCGTTGGTGACGTAATCGGTAAATACCATCCCCATGGTGACTCGGCGGTCTATGACACGATCGTCCGTATGGCGCAGCCATTCTCGCTGCGTTACATGCTGGTAGACGGTCAGGGTAACTTCGGTTCCATCGACGGCGACTCTGCGGCGGCAATGCGTTATACGGAAATCCGTCTGGCGAAAATTGCCCATGAACTGATGGCCGATCTCGAAAAAGAGACGGTCGATTTCGTTGATAACTATGACGGCACGGAAAAAATTCCGGACGTCATGCCGACCAAAATTCCTAACCTGCTGGTGAACGGTTCTTCCGGTATCGCCGTAGGTATGGCAACTAACATCCCGCCGCACAACCTGACGGAAGTCATCAACGGTTGTCTGGCGTATATCGATGATGAAGACATCAGCATTGAAGGGCTGATGGAACACATCCCGGGTCCTGATTTCCCGACGGCGGCAATCATCAACGGTCGTCGTGGTATTGAAGAAGCTTACCGTACCGGTCGCGGCAAGGTATATATCCGTGCCCGTGCCGAGGTGGAAGTTGACGCCAAAACCGGGCGTGAGACCATTATCGTCCACGAAATTCCGTATCAGGTGAACAAAGCGCGCTTGATCGAGAAGATTGCGGAACTGGTAAAAGAAAAACGCGTGGAAGGCATCAGCGCGCTGCGTGACGAGTCTGACAAAGACGGTATGCGCATCGTGATTGAAGTGAAACGCGATGCGGTCGGTGAAGTGGTGCTCAATAATCTCTACTCTCAGACCCAGTTGCAGGTTTCTTTCGGTATCAACATGGTGGCATTGCACCATGGTCAGCCGAAGATCATGAACCTGAAAGACATCATTGCGGCGTTTGTCCGTCACCGCCGCGAAGTGGTGACCCGTCGTACCATTTTCGAACTGCGTAAAGCCCGCGACCGTGCTCATATCCTTGAAGCATTAGCCGTGGCGCTGGCGAACATCGACCCGATCATCGAACTGATCCGTCATGCGCCGACACCAGCAGAAGCAAAAACCGCGCTGGTTGCTAATCCGTGGCAGTTGGGTAACGTTGCCGCGATGCTGGAACGTGCGGGCGACGATGCTGCGCGTCCGGAATGGCTGGAGCCAGAGTTCGGCGTGCGTGATGGTCTGTACTATCTGACCGAACAGCAAGCCCAGGCGATTCTGGATCTGCGTCTGCAGAAACTGACCGGCCTTGAGCACGAAAAACTGCTCGACGAATACAAAGAGTTGCTGGATCAGATTGCGGAGCTGTTGCGTATTCTGGGTAGCGCCGATCGTCTGATGGAAGTTATCCGTGAAGAGCTGGAGCTGGTTCGTGAACAGTTCGGTGATAAACGCCGCACTGAAATTACGGCTAACAGCGCAGACATCAACCTGGAAGATCTGATCACTCAGGAAGATGTAGTCGTCACGCTCTCTCACCAGGGTTACGTGAAGTATCAGCCGCTTTCTGAATACGAAGCGCAGCGTCGTGGCGGGAAAGGTAAATCCGCCGCACGTATAAAAGAAGAAGACTTTATTGACCGACTGCTGGTGGCGAACACTCACGATCATATCCTGTGCTTCTCCAGCCGTGGTCGCGTCTATTCGATGAAAGTCTACCAGTTGCCGGAAGCGACTCGTGGCGCGCGTGGTCGTCCGATCGTCAACCTGCTGCCGCTGGAGCAGGACGAACGTATTACCGCAATCCTGCCGGTGACCGAGTTTGAAGAAGGCGTGAAAGTCTTCATGGCGACCGCCAACGGGACCGTGAAGAAAACCGTCCTCACCGAGTTCAACCGTCTGCGTACCGCCGGTAAAGTGGCGATCAAACTGGTTGAAGGCGATGAACTGATCGGCGTTGACCTGACCAGCGGTGAAGACGAAGTGATGCTGTTCTCCGCCGAAGGTAAAGTGGTGCGCTTTAAAGAGTCTTCTGTTCGTGCGATGGGCTGCAACACCACTGGTGTTCGCGGTATCCGTTTAGGCGAAGGCGATAAAGTCGTGTCTCTGATCGTACCGCGTGGCGATGGCGCAATCCTCACTGCAACACAAAACGGTTACGGTAAACGTACTGCGGTGGCGGAATACCCAACGAAGTCGCGTGCGACGAAAGGGGTTATCTCCATCAAGGTTACCGAACGTAACGGTTTAGTGGTTGGCGCGGTGCAGGTTGATGACTGCGACCAGATCATGATGATCACTGATGCCGGTACGCTGGTGCGTACTCGCGTTTCAGAAATCAGCATCGTGGGCCGTAACACCCAGGGCGTAATTCTCATCCGTACAGCGGAAGGGGAAAACGTGGTGGGGCTGCAACGTGTTGCAGAACCGGTTGACGAGGAAGATCTGGATACCATCGACGGCAGTGCCGCGGAAGGGGACGATGAAATCGCTCCGGAAGTGGAAAGCGACGATGATGTCGCAGACGACGCTGACGAGTAATCAATCAAGTTAGAAGGGCCGAATCTTCGGCCCTTTACTTTGCTGACGTTAGTCTGTTACATGCGCATCGCGGCTGAAACAGATAACCACCCGCCATGCGAGTGGTTCTGATGTGTTAATTCAATCGTTCAATCACCATCGCAATTCCCTGACCGCCACCAATACACAGTGTTGCCAGGCCGAGTGTTTTATCGCGTGCCTGCATTGCATGTAGCAGTGTGACCAGAATACGCGCGCCGCTGGCGCCGATAGGATGTCCAAGTGCGATGGCCCCGCCGTTGACATTCACTTTCTCAGGATCAAAGCCCAGCGTTTTCCCTACAGCAAGGAACTGCGCGGCAAACGCTTCATTGGCTTCGATGAGATCAATGTCTGCCAGTTGCAGCCCCGCCAGTTGTAACGCTTTTTGTGTGGCGGGAACTGGCCCCATTCCCATCAACGCGGGGGCTACGCCGCCGCTGGCATAACTTTTAATGCGTGCCAGTGGTTTCAGGCCTGCCGCCAGCGCCGCAGATTCCTCCATTATCACCAGTGCGGCAGCACCGTCGTTAATACCAGACGCGTTCCCGGCGGTGACTGTTCCTGCTTTGTCGAATGCCGGGCGCAATGCAGCTAACCCTTCAGCCGTAGAATCCGCTTTCGGGAATTCGTCTTGATTGAAGACGAAGGTTTTCTTCCGTGTGACGATATTTACCGGGACAATTTCGGCTGTGAAAGCGCCGGACTCAATGGCCGCAGCCGCTTTACGCTGTGAATGCAGTGCCAGTTCATCCTGCATTTCACGGGTAATACCGTACTCTTTGGCCACGTTTTCAGCGGTAATTCCCATATGATAACCGTGGGTGGCGCACATCAGCCCATCGCGCAGGATTACGTCATAAACTTGTCCATCTCCCAGACGGTACCCAGAGCGCGCTTTTGCATCGAGTAAGTAGGGCGCTAAACTCATGTTCTCCATACCACCCGCAACGATACTTTGCGCCTGGCCGGCCTGAATCGCCTGGGCGGCAAGCGCCACGCTTTTCAGACCCGAACCACACACTTTATTGACTGTGTATCCGCACACCGTTTCAGCCAGTCCGCCTTTTAGCAGCGCCTGGCGTGCCGGGTTTTGCCCCAGCCCGGCTTGCAACACGTTACCCATAATCACTTCATCGACGTGTTGTGAATCGATTTTCGCGCGTTCAATGGCAGCCTGAATCACCGTTGCCCCCAGATCGATGGCGCTGGTGGAAGCGAGTGAACCATTAAAACTACCGATAGCAGTACGAACAGCGCTGACAATGACACAATTTTTCATTTTATATTCCTTCTGTCTGTAGGGTTGCCGTCAGAACAGCGTTAAACCAATAACGAAAATGATGCCGGAGAAGAGTAGAGCTGTGATGCAATAACCCATGATGTCGCGGACACCGAGTCCAGCGATGGCTAGCGCAGGAAGCGCCCAAAAGGGTTGTGCCATGTTCATCCACTGTTCACCGTAAGCAATTGCCATGACTGATTTACCCAGATCAGCTCCCAGAGCCTGGGCTGCAGGGATCACGAACGGCCCCTGAATAACCCAGTGACCGCCGCCAGAAGGGACGGCAAAGTTAATCAGTGCAGAGCTAAAAAAGGTCATCAATGGGAAGGTGTCTTTATTGGCGACATTGATGAAAAACTCGGTGATCAGGCCACCCAGGCCGGAGTGTTCCATCATTAACTGGATCCCGGCGTAGAAAGGGAATTGCACCAGAATACCGGCAGTACTGCGCGCAGCCGCGCTGATAGCACGCATATAAGCCATTGGCGTTTTATGCAGTAGCAGGCCCGCAATCATAAACATCAGATTGACGGTATTGATGGTGATGTTGAATCCATTTTCGATGAAGTACATCGCCAGGTAAGCGATACCGAGTGCGCCGATGATCAACGTCAGGATGCGACTTTCTTCCAGTTTCTCAGAGGGAGGGGCGTCTTTCGGTAACTGTTTCTGAAAATCAGCCTCTTCCAGCAACAGCTTTGGATCGATACTCACCACATCGGAAGGCTTAGGCATCATCATGCGGGTGATAAAAGGCATCACCACAATTAGCGCGACAGTGATGAAAATATTGAAGCCAGTTAACAGAGTATCGCCCACCGGGATAAGTCCGGCGATATGTTCAACCGGGTTGCCTGGTGTTGCTGCCAACAGAGGCATTGAACCAGAGAAGCCGCCACCCCAGGTGAGAAAACCAATGTAGGCGCATGCAATCAGCAACGGGTAATCAGAACCTGGGACTCGCCGGGCAACTTCACGGGCAAACATTGCGCCGACCACCAGACCAAATCCCCAGTTGATGACACAAGCGACTGAGCCGAAGAAAGTGACCAGCATAACGCCCTGTACGGGCGTTTTTGCGGCAGAGGCAGCGGTGCGGAGCAGGCTTTTCACAGGACCAGAGCTGGCGAGTGCATGACCGGTTACGATGATCAGCGCCATCTGCATACCGAATGCCAGTAAGTTCCAGAAGCCATCACCCCAGAATTTCACCATACTGATGGGGGTCTGTGGCGTTAGCCAAAGCGCGATGACGAATGTCAACAGTGTCAGTAGCATGGCAAAGATCAATGGATCGGGAAGCCAGCGACTGACGACGCGTGTCATCAGGCGGGATATACGACCGATCATAACCCACCCCGCTGCATATTCAGATCGGGAGCCACCTCAAACTGGGCTTCTGTCCTGGCGCGAACGGTGGCTAAATCACATCCTTCAGCAATTTCTGTGAGCCACATTTTTCCGTCAATAAATTGGAAAACGGCAAGTTCAGTCACCAGCATATGGACAGCATTCTGGGCGGTAAGCGGCATCGTGCAGCGACGCAAAATTTTGGCTGAGCCATCTTTTGCGCAATGTTCCATCGCGATAATGACTTTTTTCGCCCCGGTTACCAGATCCATTGCTCCCCCCATACCGGGTACCATTTTTCCCGGCACGACCCAGTTTGCGAGGTTGGCTTCTTCATCCACCTGCAAACCACCGAGTACGCAGGCATCAATATGACCGCCACGAATCAGAGCAAATGACATGGCACTGTCAAACATGGCAGCACCCGGCAAAATACCGCATGGCTGCCCACCCGCATTGACCAGATCGGGATTAACGGTTGTCACCGGACCAAGTCCCAGAAAACCGTTTTCTGATTGCAGGGTGATATGAATACCCTCCGGCAGATAGTTGGCGACCATCGTCGGTAGGCCAATGCCGAGGTTTACGATGTCACCATCACGAAGTTCTTGTGCAACACGGCGTGCAATACGTTGTTTCGCGTCCATTATTTGCTCTCCTGTGGAATGATGATGTGGTCAATAACAGCACCGGGGGTGACGATTTGGTCGGGGTGCAGTTCGCCGGTTTCGACAAGTTCATCTGGTTCCACCAGCGTAATATCAGCCGCAAGGGCAATCTGGGGGTTAAAGTTG
The DNA here is from genome assembly GCF_011881725.1 of Escherichia coli. Lineage (GTDB taxonomy): Bacteria > Pseudomonadota > Gammaproteobacteria > Enterobacterales > Enterobacteriaceae > Escherichia > Escherichia coli_E. The sequence continues at coordinate 77,353 of NZ_JAATUR010000019.1, forward strand.
CGGGCGCTAAGTTGATAGGTAAGGTTGCCAAGACTGTCGCAACGATGCGCGCGTATCAGCGCCAGATCGGCGCGTAGTGGGCGTTCAAGCAACCAGGTTTTGCCATCAAGGGTGAGTGTTTGTTTGCCTTCTTCGACGACGGTGCCGACACCGGTTGGGGTCAGAAAGCCGCCAAGTCCGGCACCACCACAGCGAATTTGCTCTATTAGAGTACCTTGTGGCACCAGAACGACTTCCATCTCTCCGGAAATCATACGGCGACCTGTTTCCGGGTTAGTCCCGATATGCGAAGCGATCACTTTGCTGACCCGACCGTTAACAATAAGTGGGCCAATACCTGTATCGACAAATGCGGTATCATTGGCAATCAGTGTCAGATCGCTGACGCCAGACTCCAGTAACGCTCCGACAAGGCGGGATGGCGTGCCAACTCCCATAAATCCGCCTACCATGATGGTCATGCCGTCGCGAAAGAAGCCGCTGGCGTCCTGTAATGTCATCAATTTTGTTTTCATTATTTTTCCCTCTTATATACACCGTTGTGGGTACGCTTAGGGAATAGCAAGAGGGATGCCAAAATGATAATGTTTGGTGTTTTTTTATAACTTATTGAATATTAAGATTTAAAAACACGAGGTGTTGTGGGGGGAGAGCAGTTGCTATGCAAAAATTTGCGCAGTGTGCAAATTTTTGCATAGCAACTTTTGGCGTCAAACACCCGTCGGATCGATGCCGTATTCCTGGAGTTTATACATTAAAGCGCGCCGGCTGATGCCCAGCATTAACGCGGTACGAGTACGGTTTCCTTCCTGTTGTTCCAGAACTTCCATAATAATGTGCTTTTCGACGCGTTTAATTTCCTCTTTTAAATTACGTTCGCCCGTTGGCGTTGTTTTCGCTTCACCAGTGGTAAGGACAGGCTGACGAAGTTTGGGGGGAAGATCCTCTGCAAAAATGACCGGACCTGAGTTCATCACGACGGCGCGTTCAATGACGTTGGAAAGTTCACGAATGTTTCCCGGCCATGACCAGGCAGTAAGCAGTGACATTGCCGTAGGATCGATTTCAATAATATCGCGTTGGTTTTCGGCACTGAATTTTTGTAAAAAGTGGTTTGCTAATAATGATATATCTTCACGACGTTCTCGTAGAGGCGGTAACATTAAATGAATGACGTTGAGACGATAAAAGAGATCCTCCCGGAAAGAGCCTTCTTTTACCATTGCCTGTAAATCACGGTTTGTCGCGGCAATAATGCGAATATCAACCTTAATCGTTTGACTCCCACCAATTCGCTCGAACTCTTTTTCCTGAAGGATGCGTAGAAGTTTAGCCTGAAGGATCAGTGGCATTTCCCCAATCTCATCGAGAAATAAAGTTCCTTGATCTGCACGTTCAAATAATCCCTGCCGTAGTGTTTGCGCGCCAGTAAATGCGCCTTTTTCATGACCAAAGAGTTCACTTTCCAGCAAGGACTCTGGCAATGCTGCACAATTAACTTTTATAAATGGCCCTGTAGCCCGACGCGAATTATAGTGAATCGCAGTGGCAATCAGTTCTTTACCTGTGCCGCTTTCGCCGCTAATAAGCACACTCGCCTGAGAAAGTGCAATTTTGGCGGTATCTTTGCAAATCTCCTGCATTCCTGGACTGTTGGTGAGAATATGCCCCCATTGCCAGCTGTTGCTCAATGCCTGGTGTAGATGACGGATCTCTTTTTTCATTGACTGGAGTTGTAAAGCACGCTGAATGATTAAATTCAGTTCATCGAGATCAAAGGGTTTAATCACATAATCAAATGCACCACAGCGTAATGCTTCGACAGCAGTTTCAACTTCGGCATAAGCGGTCATCAAAATGACGGGTGTGCGGTTGTCCCGGCGACGGATCTCCTTCAATGCGTTAATGCCGTCCATCTCTGGCATACGAATATCCATTAACACCAGGTCTGGGGAAATGTCGGCAAACAGTTGAATTGCCGTGCGACCATTATTGGCGCAGTGGGTTTCGTATCCTTGTAATGCAAACGCGGTACTTAACATGCGGCGAACATTATCTTCATCATCAACAATAAGAATTCGGTGAATAGGCTTCATACGTTCTAATTTCCTGTGGGTTAATCGGTAAAATGAGGGTGAATTTCGCTCCGCAGCCAGGCATGCTGGTAACGCGAATATCACCCTGATGAGCGTTGATGATGCGTTGACTCAGTGCCAGACCAAGACCGGTCCCTGATGCTTTTGTCGTGAAAAAGGGATCGAAGATTTTTTTCTGTAGGGTGGGGTCAATACCACAGCCATTATCTTCGATCGAAATTGCCTGTTGTGATGGTGTTTCTTGCCAGGTATGAATATGTATTTCGCCGCGCGCGCCGATAGCCTGGACGGCGTTAATTAAGATGTTTAGTAATACTTGTTTAAGCAGTTCACGATCGCCAGTAATGGGGCCTAATGCTGTATCCAGTTCGGAATTGAAGTTAATTCGTGCCTGAATACCTGAGGTTTGTACCAGCACCAGTGTTTCTTCAATTAATGCATTAATATAGACCTGCTGCCATTTATTGTGTCGTGGGCGGGAAAAGTCCAGTAATTGCTGAATGACTTTGTTGATTGAATCTATTTCTTTTAGCACGACTGACAGATATTCCTGATGGACGGGATCGGCCATTTGTTGGCGCAGGATCTGCACATACCCACGAATCGCCGTCAGCGGATTACGCACTTCATGTGCTACACCCGCCATCAGTTCTCCCAGCGTAGCAAGCCGTTCTGCTTGTGCCATGCGGCGTTGTGTCTCTTTGCGTGCGGTTAAATCAGAAAAAATCACCAGTGCGCCAATGAGTTCGCCATGAGCGTTATGGATCTGACTGGTCGTGACACTGAGTTCGATCGTTCGGGCGCGACCAGGAAAGCTGACTTCCAATGCCATATGCTCAGTCCCGTGTTCCAGTGTATCCAGGACGGGACTACAGAACGGTGTATTGTCGAATAATGTGGCATAGGACTGCCCCACTAGTTCATGGCGTTTATATCCCGTTATGGCTTCTGCCGCTGGATTCATGGTGATGACATCACCTGAACGGTTAATCGCAATAACGCCATCAGCGGCATTTTCAATGATCAGATCGTTAAGCGTTTTGGTTTCCCGGAGCGATTGCGCAAGATTATTGACGCTTTGGCTAATTTGGCC
>NZ_JAATUR010000001.1 GCF_011881725.1 Escherichia coli
GACAATACTCAGGGGTAAAAGTGTTACCTGCATCACAATTTCGTTTTGCAAAATGCAATTATTTGCAAATATTTGCCACGGGTAACAAAAAAACAGTCCGCGAAGTTGATAGAATCGCATCATCTTGCACGGTCAAATGTGCTTATTGAAACACTCATCCGCATTATGATGTGAGGAAATTAACATGAATCTAAAGCTGCAGCTGAAAATCCTCTCTTTTCTGCAGTTCTGTCTGTGGGGAAGTTGGCTGACGACCCTCGGATCTTATATGTTCGTTACCCTGAAGTTCGATGGTGCATCCATTGGCGCCGTTTATAGTTCACTGGGTATCGCTGCAGTCTTTATGCCTGCTCTGCTGGGGATTGTAGCTGACAAATGGTTAAGCGCGAAATGGGTGTATGCTATTTGTCACACCATCGGCGCTATCACTCTCTTCATAGCGGCGCAAGTTACCACCCCGGAGGCGATGTTCCTCGTGATATTGATTAACTCGTTTGCTTATATGCCAACGCTTGGGTTAATCAACACCATCTCCTACTATCGCCTGCAAAATGCCGGGATGGATATCGTGACTGATTTCCCGCCAATCCGTATCTGGGGCACTATCGGCTTTATCATGGCGATGTGGGTAGTGAGTCTGTCTGGCTTCGAATTGAGCCACATGCAGCTGTATATTGGTGCTGCGCTCTCTGCCGTTCTGGTTCTGTTTACCCTTACTCTGCCGCATATTCCTGTGGCTAAACAACAAGCTAACCAGAGCTGGACAACTCTGCTGGGCCTTGATGCATTCGCACTGTTTAAAAACAAGCGTATGGCGATCTTCTTCATCTTCTCAATGCTGCTGGGCGCGGAACTGCAGATTACCAACATGTTCGGTAATACCTTCCTGCACAGCTTCGATAAAGATCCGATGTTCGCCAGCAGCTTTATTGTGCAGCATGCGTCAATCATCATGTCGATTTCGCAGATCTCTGAAACCCTGTTCATTCTGACTATTCCGTTCTTCTTAAGCCGCTACGGTATTAAGAACGTAATGATGATCAGTATTGTGGCGTGGATCCTGCGTTTTGCGCTGTTTGCTTACGGCGACCCGACTCCGTTCGGTACCGTACTGCTGGTGCTGTCGATGATCGTTTACGGTTGCGCATTCGACTTCTTCAACATCTCTGGTTCGGTATTTGTCGAAAAAGAAGTTAGCCCGGCAATTCGCGCCAGTGCGCAGGGGATGTTCCTGATGATGACCAACGGCTTCGGCTGTATCCTCGGCGGCCTTGTGAGCGGTAAAGTGGTTGAGATGTACACCCAAAACGGCATTACCGACTGGCAGACCGTATGGCTGATTTTCGCTGGTTACTCCGTGATTCTGGCCTTCGCATTCATGGCGATGTTTAAATACAAACACGTCCGTGTTCCAGCCGGTACACAAACTGTTAGCCACTAATTACGCAAAGATAAACGGGGCGCCAGAAGGTGCCCCGTTTTTTTATTCTTACTTCAAGACATAACCGTACAACCGTTTCATGCCATCCGCATCGGTTTCGCTATAGACACCTTGTAGCTCCGGCGAAAATCCCGGCAGTAAATTCACGCCTTCTTCCAGAGCGAGAAAATAACGCTGAACCGCCCCGCCCCACACTTCCCCAGGCACAACGCAAAGCACACCCGGTGGATACGGAAGCGCGCCTTCCGCTGCAATTCGCCCTTCGGCATCACGAATGCGCACCAACTCCACTTCACCGCGAATATAGGCGTTATGCGCATCCTGAGGATTCATTACCACATGCGGGAAACTCTGCTGGCGGAACATCGCTTTTTGCAGGTCTTTGACGTCAAAGCTGACATACAGATCGTGCATCTCCTGACACAACTGGCGTAAGGAGTAGTCGCGATAGCGCACCGGATATTTGCTATAAACGCTCGGCAACACCTCAGACAGCGGCGAGTCATCCTCAATATGCTGTTCAAACTGCGCCAGCATCGCCACCAATTGCGCCAGCTTCTCATGGCTTTCCGCCGGAGTTAATAAAAACAGAATGGAGTTGAGATCGCACTTCTCCGGCACAATGCCGTTCTCACGCAGATAGTGCGCCAGAATCGTCGCCGGAACGCCAAAGTCGCTATATTCGCCGGTTTCGGCATCGATACCCGGCGTGGTCAGCAGCAGCTTGCATGGATCAACAAAATACTGATCCGCGGCATATCCCTCAAAGCCGTGCCACTTCGCTCCCGGCTCAAAACTGAAAAAGCGGCGGTCGCGGGCCAACACTGACGTCGGATAATCCTGCCACAATTTTCCATCAACAACGGGGGGGATAAACGGACGGAACAGCTTACAGCGCGCAAGAATCGCCTTCCGCGCGTCAATGCCCAACTCAACGCACTCCGCCCACAGTTGACGACCACTCTCTCCCTCATGGATTTTGGCATTGACGTCCAGCGCGGCAAACAGCGGGTAGAACGGGCTGGTAGAGGCATGCAGCATAAATGCATTATTCAGCCGTTTATGCGGGCAAAAACGAGCTTGCCCGCGAATATAGTTATCTTTCTTATGGATCTGTGATGTCTGCGAGAATCCTGCCTGCTGTTTGTGCACCGACTGGGTAACAAAGATCCCCGGATCGTTTTCATTAAGTTCTAACAGCAGCGGCGAGCTATCTGCCATCATCGGGATAAACTGCTCATACCCGACCCATGCAGAATCAAAAAGAATGTAATCGCACAGATGCCCAATGGTATCAATCACCTGGCGGGCGTTGTAAATAGTGCCGTCATAGGTTCCCAACTGAATAATCGCCAGACGGAACGGACGCGACAATTCAGCTTTTTCTGGCGCAACGTCACGAATTTGCTGGCGCAAATAGTCTTCATTAAAACAGTGGGCATCAATCCCGCCAATGAAACCAAATGGGTTGCGTGAGGCTTCCAGATAGACCGGCGTCGCCCCCGCCTGAATCAGCGCACCGTGATGATTGGACTTATGGTTGTTACGGTCAAAAAGCACCAGATCGCCACGCGTTAACAGCGCGTTCGTCACAACCTTATTCGCTGCCGATGTGCCGTTCAGCACAAAATAGGTTTTATCGGCATGAAAGACTTTGGCAGCGAATTTCTGTGCATCCTTCGCGGAACCTTCATGAATAAGCAAATCCCCCAGTTTCACGTCGGCGTTACACATATCGGCACGAAAGACGTTCTCGCCAAAGAAATCGTAAAAATGGCGTCCGGCTGGATGCTTCTTAAAGAACGCGCCATGTTGATGCCCAGGACAAGCAAAAGTGCTGTTGCCCATCTCAACATACTGCGTCAGCGTGTCATAAAACGGCGGCAGCAAATTTTCTTCATACTGGCAGGCGGCAGATTCCAGTTCCAACCACTGCTGCTCACTGCCGTTGATTACCGCCGTAACGCCCGCGGGTAATTCAACCGCATCTTCAGAATACAAAAACACCGGCAGATGAAAACCGGTGCGCTTAAGTAACGCAAGGATGCCGCTGCGACTATCCGCAACATTAATGACGACTGCCGCGACGTCCGTAAAATCAGTATCTTCCAACGCCACCACGCGACGATGAGTAGAAAGTCGGGAAACCAGTTCACCACTGGCGGCAATACTCATTGATTTCATAAGCGCAAAACCCGTTTCGGGGAAGTAAAAATACCGGGCAAGGATAAAAAACCTGCCCCATGAGATGTGGGTCAAACTGGTCACCAGCTCCGACCGCCAGACATCAGTAAAAGCAGAAACGTTCTGATTTTACTGTTGCCCTGCAGTGAGCATGCGTTAACGTCACCGCATAAAAAGCAGCGTCACAGAACAGGAGACATTTCGCGCGAAACGGCGATAAGCGAAAGAATGTAAGGAGGCGGCGTGCATCAGGCAAACTCCGTACAGAGAGGAGAAAATTCGCGCAATCATTACACCTTTCACCAGCGTGCGCAAGCCAGGACTTTGCGAACAGACAAGCTATCTGACGGCAAACACGTTCATAATAGGGAAATCTGACAATACAGTTAACAGGAACTCTTGTGGTCATCGGCCCTTTTATCAACGCAAGTGCAGTACTTATTGGCGGCGTACTTGGCGCTCTACTTAGCCAACGCTTACCTGAGCGGATCCGCGTCTCGATGACGTCCATTTTTGGGCTGGCATCGCTGGGAATTGGTATTTTACTGGTGGTGAAATGCGCCAACCTTCCCGTCATGGTATTAGCAACACTGCTGGGGGCATTGTTTGGCGAGTTATGTTTGCTGGAGAAGGGAATCAATAACGCAGTTACCCAAGCGCAAAGTCTGTTTCGCTCCTCACATAAAAAAATAGTACATGAATCGTTTATTCAGAATTTTGTGGCGATCATTGTTCTTTTCTGCGCCAGCGGTACGGGTATTTTCGGCGCGATGAACGAAGGGATGACGGGCGATCCGAGTATTTTAATCGCCAAGTCGTTTCTCGATTTCTTTACTGCAATGATTTTCGCCTGCTCGCTCGGCATTGCGGTATCGGTAATCAGCATTCCGTTATTGATCATCCAGTTAACCCTTGCCAGCTGCGCCACATTGATACTCCCCATGACCACACCGGCGATGATGGCTGACTTCAGCGCCGTCGGGGGATTACTGTTGTTAGCAACCGGCTTGCGTATCTGCGGCATCAAAATGTTTCCGGTGGTCAACATGCTACCCGCGCTGCTACTGGCAATGCCACTTTCCGCCGCCTGGAGCACCTGGTTTGCCTGACAATGTGTGCAATAGCGGCAAAGTGATGATAGATTGTGCAGTCTGCAGTAAATTGAAGAAATTTGATTGACGAGACGAGGCGAATCAGGTTTAATGCGCCCCGTTGCCCGGATAGCTCAGTCGGTAGAGCAGGGGATTGAAAATCCCCGTGTCCTTGGTTCGATTCCGAGTCCGGGCACCAATTTCTTGTTTTTGCGTTTATCTATGAGTCTCTATATGTATACGATTCAATAGGTTAACGAAAGAACCTTTCTCAGTGGATATCTGTTTATCTATCCAAATCTGAGGCTATTGGTGGTCAGATTGGAGGTCAGTCCAGTTCGATAAAAGGAGTGACCCCCAAATGGCCTTAACCGATAAGCAAGTCCGCAGCGCACAACCTTCCACCAAGCCTTACAAGCTCACCGATTCTCTGGGCCTGTACCTTCTTGTTAAACCTAACGGCTCCCGAACCTGGTACCTCAAATATCGCTATGAGGGAAAAGAATCCAGAATGTCATTCGGTGCTTACCCCGAAACATCTCTTGCTGTCGCGCGTGAAAAACGCGATCAGACCCGGCGGATTCTTAAATCGGGTTTAAATCCTTCGCAGCAACGTCGGTCTGAAAAAAATACCGTCGATGAATCCCGGACGTTTAAATATATCGCCACACTGTGGCATACCGATTGTCTGAAAATCTGGTCGGAAGGCCATGCCATTAAAATTCTGGTCTGTCTTCAGCGTTATGTTTTCCCGGACATTGGCGCAATGGATATTGGGAAGATAGAGACCCGCCATCTGGCCCAGCTTATCCGGGCTATTGATAATAAAGGTGTGCATGATGTTGCCAGCCGGGTTCGCCAGTATCTGACCAAAATAATGCGTCATGCCATTCAGAAAGGTTTGATTAAATATAATCCGGCATTCGATCTGGATGGTGTTGTAACCCCGGTGGTTGCTCAACATCACCCTGCCCTCCCCCTCAAACGTCTGCCGGAACTGCTGGACAAAATGAGCAGCTATAAAAAAGGCCGGGAACTGACCCGGCTGGCGCTGGAGTTAAATCTGCATGTATTTCTGCGCTCCAGTGAGTTGCGCCTTGCCCGCTGGGACGAGTTCAACCCGAAAGCCCGTATCTGGACGGTGCCGGAGAAACGGGAAATGGTTAAGGGTGTGAAATTCTCCGAACGTGGCGCAAAAATGAAAGATGAACATCTGGTTCCGCTGTCTGTACAGGCCGTTGCCCTGCTGGAGCAGATCAAAGAAATCACCGGCGAATCAGTCTTCGTTTTTGCCGGAGCACACTCACTGGATAAACCGATGAGCGAAAACACCATTAACAAAGCGTTACGTGTTATTGGTTACGACACCAAGACAGAGATCTGCGGTCATGGATTCAGGACAATGGCCTGTAGCGCCCTGAATGAATCCGGTTTATGGTCAAAGGATGCCATTGAGCGTCAGATGAGCCATAAAGAGCGCAACGGTGTGCGGGCGGCCTATGTGCATAAGGCCGAGCATCTGGAGGCCCGAATGGAAATGATGCAGTGGTGGTCGGATTATCTGGATGTAAACCGTGAAGGGTATGTTGCACCGTATATTTATGCGCGGCAGCATAAGGCTGCCTGACGATGAACAGCCACACATAGTCATATCGTAATCTGATTATGTTTATGGCCGCTGGTTAATAAATAACCTGCGGCCTTTTCATTATTTTTACCCACAGTTACGAGAGCGTGATTATTACTGGTCGATCACCGACAAATACGGGTTGTCCTCCGGTACGCTGTTACCAAATATCAGCGCCGGTTTCTCCAGCAGATAACCTTTCACCCGCCCTGTTCTGCGCGGCCCCTGTACTGCACACATAAAGATGTTGATATCGTCATTACCACGCAGATGCAGCCCCAGCTTCTGAAACGATTTCTGAATTTTTGTCCATTCCGTGCCGCTGATGTCGCCGCTGGTCATCGCAATATACAGCTTAAAAATCCCCGGCGATACGAGCAGTATCTTGCCCTGTACCATATGGACCGGCGCTTTCGCATCGTTTACGGTAATTTTGTGTGTCGCTATGCCCTGTCTGAGCCAGTCAATAAACTGGCCGCCAGTACCTGGCGTCTTGAGCACTGACGCAGGCTGTTCGGGTTCATCCGGTTCGGGGACGGGGACTGGTTTGTATATCGTTGCAGGGGGCGGGACAACCACCGTTTTCTGTGGTTCCGGCAGGATAACCGGGGGCGGCGTTTCATCCACATGGTCAGCCGGTTCTGGCGGGATCGGGACACTGGCGTGGTTTTCCTCTTCCGGTGCCTGGCTTGCTGCCAAGCATCTGCAACATACCGTTGATATCCACCACCACCTCGGTGGACTGGCGCTCTGCGCCAATGCTGTCAATCCATTTTCTGACCTGTAACCGTCCCTCCAGATAAACCAGTGTCCCTTTTTTCAGGTATTCCCCCGCAATTTCCGCCAGTTTGTTATAGACCACAATCCGGTGCCACTGCGTCCGCTCTTTTGTTTCTCCCGTTTCTTTATCTTTCCAGGTATCGCCGGTCGCCACTGAAAATACGGCAACAGGTTGTTTATCTGCGGTATAGCGTATTTCCGGCTCCTGCCCGACATATCCAATCAGCGAAACTTTATTTAAACCACGCTGGGCCATAATTTATTTCTCCGGTTATTTTGTTGCAGGGAAAACGGACGCCGCGATATTTTCGGCTTCCGTCATTTTTGATGAGCATTCACGTATCTGGCGCAGAATAAAGGTGAGGACCGACATCTGCATATTGAACACGATACGGTCGCGCTCAATCGCCAGCAGCGCCTCCCGCACTGCCTGCGGCTGCGTCGCATCCTGCACCAGCGCCTGCCAGCCGGGCGTCCCGCTACGGTTATTCTGCTGATTGCGCCAGCGCAGAAAATCTGCACCAGAGCGGGCTGGCCCACGACACAACATTAAAGGTAAATGTCGCAGCGGCCAGCGCCAGGCGCGATGGAGTAACCGCTGCTGAATCTGGTGCAGGGTCGCCTGCGTCTCTGCCGCGTTCCGCGCCAGCGCCTCCGGCTCCCTTATCTTTAAAAGGCCTTTTAGACAGCTTTCGTAAGCAAGCCAGTCCTCGGCTGATAATGCCCGGTAGCCACGTGTATCAGATGGCTGATTCAGACTCGTCGTCATCTTCGGCCTCTGTTTCAGTATCCGGCAGGTCGTCTGGCGCAGCCTCATCAACACCAGCGGCTGGCGCAGGTAGCGGGAGGGTTTCGGGAACAGGTTCAGGTTCCGTCACCTCTGGCGCAACCGCCGTTGCGTCATCCGGCGCAGGCCGCAGCGGCGGCGCATAGGCCGAGCGACGGGTGCCGTCGAAGATATCCTCCGGTACTTCACCTCCCTGTTCCAGCGCCGCCCGCGACCGCGCATTACTCTCGCGGATGTCCTGGCGGGTCACAGGGATACGGCGGTAACGCTGGGTCAGAACCAGGATGCTGCGGATGAGATTGCCGCCCCGGTCATTCAGGGCGTCAAGCTCTGTGCGGCTGAGCAATGCCATATGGTTTGCCAGCAGAGCGTTGCGCATCAGGCTGTCATAGTCAGTCAGCAGATAAATGGCAATAAAGCCAAGCTGTGTGCTGGCAAACACCGGGAACCGGGCGGGTGCAACGCTCAGACAACCTTCAACGGTCATCATTTCGGGAAGCTGGCTGAAGACCGTTTTCGTATCACTGATTAATGCGTCCATATCCTCGCGCGCTGCCAGCAGGCGTTCTTCAAGACGCAACATCCACATATCGGCATACGGGTTATCCACTACGGAATCCATGCGGATAATGTTCAGGATACTGAGCAAACGCGGCATCCCGATAATGGCGCGGAGATTTTTTTCAGGGTCAGCCAGCCGTCCCGTCCAGGTCCGGGTGGCAATATGGGTATGCAGTTCGATGGTGATGCTGCTGCGCAGCGGACCGCTGGTGATATAGTAGTTTTCCTGGGGAAGAGAGACTTGTTCGCTCATGATGGACTCCTGCTGTAAAAGGAGGCAACAGGGTGGGGTAATTCAGGGAAGCAGGGAACAGGAAAACAGATTGGGTGATGGAAGGATATCCGGCTGGCAGAAGCAAATAAGCCTGGCGGATGTCGGCCATCAGCGATTTTTTCTTTCACTCTCTGCCTGACAATCAATGCACAGGGAAACACCCTGTATCGTCTGCCGCCTCTTTTCCGGGATGGTTTCACCGCACAGACGGCAAAACTCCAGCGAAGGTGAATGTTGCGCTGCTGAACAGGAACGGGCAATCACTAATTCAAGCTGTCGCTCATTAAATTCCTGATCGCGATCCATTTCATCCATTGATTAGCCCTCCCTTCGAGTCTTTTTCACATTGCATAATACGGTTCCAGACAATGGTCAGTGAAAGGAGTGCGTCTTCTGGCGTTCCTGCCTCTGACAGGGCTTCTGTGATATCCATCATCGCATCCAGTGCGCCAATTGACAGTAAATTGGCCGGGCGACGTTGCTGCCATTCCCGCCATATCCTGGCATCGGTTTCCTCATTCGGTATCCGGGTTCGTCCCTGGGAAATCGAGATACCGATAAATCGTCGCCGCGCGCTGATCTCACTGGATGACAGGCCAAAAAACTGACTGAGCAGGTCGATTGAACCACCGAGCGCAATAGCCCGGTTGATCCGCTGTTGCAGTTCCATTTCCTGTCGGGTCTGTGCCAGCAACTGACGCAGCACTTCATGCTGGATTGTCACATGGAGAAAACTGGCGGATGTCCGGCTGAGAATAAACAGCTCATCCATTGATAATTCATTAATTGCCTCAAGCTCGTTATACGTGAAACCCAATGATTCACAGTGACGGATATTTCCCTCTTTTAAGGCGTGCAGCGCATCGGTCAATACCGCATAATTTAATGACGGGATCATGGTTTATCTCCCTGATGTTGTTTTTCATACAGATGGCGGATACAGAGAATAAGCTGGAAAAATTTAGTCAGTGTATCCTCGTTAAACCCGGCAGGTGTGGCGGCAGAGCCGGTGAGCATTTGCCGCCAGATCACCGCACTGCCCTGGAGCTTTCCTGCGAGAAAGGAAAGCAACTGCCAGTATATTTTTCCTTCGTTGGAAAGTTCCCCTGTGGGAGAGGCAATATCAAACATCCCCGATTCTGTGGATGAAACCAGATACTCCAGCCCGGCATTGCCCGCCAGTTCCCATGCAGTCTGATCAATCAGTGATGCCAGTGATTCAGGCGTGTTAAACAGCGGATCGCTGTTCAGAAACGGCTCTGTTGCTGCCATTGCAGGGGTATCATTCGTTTCGTTCACAGAATGTCCTGGTCTGGCTTCCGGCAGAATGTTTTCATCTCCCTGACCGCATCCCGCCATACTGGATTCATTTTCAGGTTCAGCGTTTGACTCATCATCCTCTTCTTTCTGTTCATGTAACCTGCCGGAGCCAGGCTTATCCCGGTAAGCGGTATTTTCCTGCGTCGACAAGCGAAGAGTGATGGCGTTACGCAGAATGGACAGCTCACCACTTTCATGTCCGGCCAGTTCCTGAACCACCACGCGTTCCGCTTTCCAGCGGCGGGGGCGCTCGCTCTCCTGACCGTTATCCAGATTGCCGCCACTGGCACTCAGCAATGGCAGCGCCACAACCACTTCAACCATCTCAGAGCCATTTGCGGCGGATAAATCACAGACCGGAGGAAGATTATCCGCCAGCTCGGTATCAACAATCGTGCCATCCTGGAAACGTACCACCAGACGGGTAGCATTCAGCCGTGACAGCGCCAGGGCAGCGGTATCAAATTCAGCATTCACCACGCCCCAGGGATGGGAAATCCCCATCCTTGCAACGGTGTCGGCAATGTGCGCATTCCAGCGGGCCTGCTGTTGGAACTGTTGCGGGGCCAGTGCAGCCCCGTCCTCCCAAAGTGGGCGAAAAATTTTCATCCTTGATTTCCCCTCGCCTTACGACTTGGCTTTTGGCATCTGGGAGACCAGTGATAGGTTGATGTCCATCCCTTCCACCTGGAAGTGGGGGATGGCAAAGAGTTTCACACGGAAGAAACCTGGGTTATCCCCGATATCTTCCACCAGCACTTTGGCGTCACGCAGCGGGTGAGAAGCCTGCAAGTCATCGGCCGGATCGGTCATTTCTGTCACAAGACCACGGACCCAGGTATTAAGCTCCAGTTCCAGCAGACGACGATCCTTGGTTGTACCGATGTTTTCACGTTGAATCAGCTTCAGGTAATGAGCGATTCGCGACAGCAGGAAGATGTACGGCAAACGCGCGTTGATGCGGCTATTGGCTGTGGCATCAGCAGTGTCGTAGAGCGCAGGTTTTTGCGTGGAGTTCGCCGAGAAGAAACATGCATAATCGCGGTTTTTGTAGTACGACAGGGGAATAAATCCAAGATTTGCGAACTCAAATTCGCGAGTTTCCGGGATCATCACCTCTGACGGAATTTTTACCTGATTGCCAGTGCCAAGATCATACAGATGAATGGGCAGATCCTGCACTGCACCACCGGCCTGTGGGCCACGGATTTGCACACACCAGCCGTTGTTGATGAAGCTTTTCACCATGTTGGCCGCAAAAGCGAAGGAGGCATTGGTCCACAGGTATTTATCGTGATCCGGGCCTTTCACTTCTTCAACATAGTTAAAACTACGAACCGGTACTGTGTCCGGGCCATATGGCAAACGGCCCAACACGCGAGGCATGACCAGCCCCATGTAACGGGAGTCATCCGTATCCCTGAAACTTTTCCATTTAATGTACTCGGCACGGTCAAAGTAGTTACCAATGTCTTTGATAGCCGCGACCTCTTCCATTGACTCTTTCAGGAAAAATTTCGGCCCCGCAGAACCGATAAAAGGCATATGTGCCGCAGCGGACACTTTTGACAAATTACGCATCAGCGCCACGTCCTGCGCAGAAGCATCAAACTCGTAAGCGGAAATCAGCGCGGCAATCGGCTCTCCGCCCGGTGTGTCATACTCATCTATGTATGTGTGTTTGTACAAACCACTCTGGATAATTTCCGGACTGTCTTCAAAATCCTGACGCAGGTCTTCTTTAGAAATATCCAGCAGTTCAACTTTCACGTTCTGACGGAAATCGGTTTTATCAACCAACGATTTCACACCCCGCCACAGGCTTTCTACCGCCTGAAAGGCCTCATGATGCATAACTGCATCAAGTTGACGGCTTATCTGGTAATCCAGTTCAGCGATATGGTGATCAATCAAATTTTTGTCGAGCTTTTCAACTTTGGAGCCGGATTTTGTCAGACATTCCAGGAACACTTGCCTCCCGGCTGTTAAACGTTCGTCCGCTGTCGCATCCGACATCGCCTGTGCATCCTGCCAGATATCCAGTGCACTCAACTCTGAAACTGGGCTCAGATTAATTTTTTCAAACAGTGACGCATAAACCCCACCCGCAGCAGGACGTTCAAGGACCACACTCTCACCACTAGTGGCATTTTCATTATTTACAGACATCAACATATTCCTTATTAATCCGTTAAATCGTCATAACCGTTATGGCTGTTTTGGTGCCAGGGCTGAGAGTTCGGCTCTGAGTTCTGCGCTTAATGCCGGGTCCAGCAGAATATTTTCCAGTTCTTTGCGGAAAGCCTGGTTATCCAGAAGATTTGCTTTTAAATCACGAAGTAAATTACGCATGGAAAGCCTGGCCTTCAGCTGCGGTATTTGCCGGGAGACTTGTTCCGGAGAAAAATCCTTCATACTGCGGAATGTCAGCCTGATGCTGTCTTCGCTACCGTCATCAGCAAGCGTATTTTTAACGATAAGATTTACTTTTGGTGAATAATCAAAAAGGACTGAGTCAAAGTTATTTTTATTAAGGTTTATTTTTTTACGCTCTGATAATGGCACGGATTCCTGACCATTACTAAAATCACCTGCAATAAGTAACTTAAGGGGTAACTCTATTTTTTTGCTTGCGCCCCCTGTATGCAGATCTAATTTTAGATTAATACGGGCCTTCGGGATTTCCCGCTGGAAGCTGTCACTCATAGTTCCCTCACGTAATTTAGTTAAAGTAAATTAATAACAATATTTCCTTAACTTGATACTAAGGCAATACTAAGTTCAAAAAAACAATACAGATCAATAAATTGAAATTAAAAAACAGTGGGAAAGTTATCGAAAAACAAGAATAATCGTAGTTATATCAATTAATTAAAAATGCCTTTATATATGTTCTGAATTATATTCTCATCACGTAACTCTGTTATTTTTACTCCTCTCACATACTGTACAAAATGCGAAATGCTGACTTATTAAACGACAACACCCCTCCTGATACTCATGTGGCAGTCCGGAGTGTTTTTACGATGTAATGTCGAAGTAATTCGTTTGTATATAAAATATATCACCATAGTAGACCGTGAGCATCCACCGTGTACTGGCATTACCCCCTTGCAAACTCCCGCTCAAAGCCAAACCAATTTACATTAGGTAAAATACCGTAGGAAGAATTTTATTTATTCATATTTTTATTTAAGGAAATCGGAATTTTACAATTTTGATATCCGCAAGCTACCTCAAGAATACTCAAATTAAGCATAAACATTGACGCAGCGCAGAATATTACTTAATTTCGCCACTTATATTCATAGATTCATTGTAATTGCACAGTAAAAGTAGGTACTTATGCGTAATGGAGTATTTCGGATTAGTAAGTATTTGGTTGTTATTACTGCGATATCCTGTATGTATACCGGATTTGCATTTGCAACGAACGTCACATTGAATTCTGTCCAGGTAGAACATCTGAATAGTGTTATCAATCGTGAGGTAAAAGGGAAGAATGACCGTAATTTTGTAAATACTAACTGGACTGAAGCTCAGCGCGTAGCCGAATTTATTTGTCGACCGCTCGCATTAAAAGAGCTGCAGAAGCAGTACCCCGACGTAGATAAGGTTATTTTCGATCAGGGAAAACATAATATGCAGCGGCTGCTCTCACCTGCATTACTGACAGGCAATGGCCAGTACCGTAGGGGGATTAGCTGGACGACGTTTCACTTCGCATGTGAACTGTCGGTAAAAACCGGGGAAGCAACAGGATTCAGGTTGACGAGAAACAGAGCCCTGACCATGGATCCAGGGCCAGTTATTAGATCTAAAGGAGTCAGCCAGTGAAAAAAATACCTACGGCATTTCTCATCATCACTTTGCCTGTTTTCTCTGCCACGGCAGCCAGTTTTGACTGTCAACAGTCCAGAAGAGCGGATGAACAAGCGATTTGTGCGTCGCGTTCCCTGAATGACATGGATGTGGAGATGAGCGTTAAATATAAATTTCTCCATGGACTTTACTCAATGGGTGCCGCCGGGGAACTAAAAGAATCACAGACACAATGGCTGGCGGAACGACGCCGTTGTGGCAGTGACAAACCCTGCCTGAGAGAAGTATACAGACAGCGTTTAACAACGTTGAACCATCTTTATGACGCGATTAACAAACCACTCTGAATCTAAAGTGGCTCGTTGCTTGTCGGAAGTGCCTTCATGCGAGGCACTTCCTTACCAATGCGCGCAGTTATGAATTACCGGGAAATGAGCAGCCTGTTAACTATGCACGATTAAAATAGTTAATAGCAAAACACTCACCGTTACCGATTTATTAATAACTGTGTCATACGCCTCATTCTTGCAGAGTTATAATCAATTACTAAATTGTTTTTTACTCAATAGTTAAGTGCAGAGCCCTTCACCTGAAAAATAAAAAGCCGGATGATATTTACGATCATCCGGCTTTATTGAATTACGAAATCAACATCCCAGTAAACACATACGCCTGCAGCAGGGTGATAATGCCGATAACGCTGGCAAAAATCAGACTGTGCTTCACAGTGTAGCGAAACAGTTCAGATTCTCGGCCCACCATGCCCGTCGCGGCGCAGGCCACGGCGATAGATTGCGGAGAGATCATCTTGCCGGTTACGCCACCGCTGGTATTTGCCGCCACCAGCAGAGTGTCAGAGACGTTAATTTGCTGCGCCGTGGTTGATTGCAGTGAACCAAACAGGGCGTTAGAAGACGTGTCCGAACCGGTAAGGAATACTCCCAGCCAGCCGAGGAACGGCGAGAAGAACGGGAACATCACGCCAGTGCCTGCCAGTACCAGCGCCAGTGTGGTAGACATGCCGGAATAGTTGGTGACGAAGGCAAAGGCCAGCACCATGCCAATCGACAATATCGGCCACTTCAGGCTAATTAGCGTTTCTGCAAAGACACCAATACCTTTCTTGATCCCCACACCGAGGATGAAGATAGAGATAATCGCCGCAATAAAAATAGCTGTTCCGCCAGCGGAGAGTGGGTCAAATTTAAACACCGCATCCATTGGTGTCGGCTGGGCGACAATTGGCGCAGCTTTCAGTACCTGTTGATGTAAATGGGGGATCTGAAAATTAATCACCAGCGAATAAAACGCGCCGCCCGGAGCAAATAATGCTTTAAACGGTTTCATGGTCCAGATGGTGACCAGTACCGTTAAGATTAAAAATGGTGACCACGCGCGTATGATTTGTCCCAGACTATATTCTGAAGGCACTGGGCCGCCAGAAGACGGCTTATTCACCACCATCGCGCCAGCAGATTGTCCCATGCTGATTGCTGTTTCGGTATTTTTCGGCCGCCAGACTTTAAGGAATAAAGAGAGTGAGACAATACTCACCAGCGCCGAAGTAATATCCGGCAGTTCCGGGCCAATGTAGTTAGAGGTTAAGAACTGGGTGACGGCGAAGCTTCCCCCTGCAATCAACGCTGCTGGCCAGGTTTCTTTCACCCCTTTCCAGCCGTCCATCATCGCCACCAGCCAGAACGGCACCAGTATCGACAGGAACGGCAACTGACGCCCCGCCATTGCACCAATATCAAAAGGATCGATACCCGTTACCTGTCCGGCAACCAGAATAGGCACGCCCAGCGCACCAAACGCCACTGGCGCGGTGTTGGCTATCAGACACAGTCCCGCCGCGTATAGCGGTTTGAAGCCCAGTCCCACCAGCAGTGCGCCTGTAATCGCCACCGGCGCGCCAAAGCCCGCCGCACCTTCTAACAGCGCGCCAAAAGAGAAACCAATCAGCAACACCTGCAAACGCTGATCGTCGGTGATGGAGACAACCGAGCTGCGGATAATATCAAACTGGCCGCTGGCAACGGTTAATTTATACAGGAATACCGCCGCGACAATAATCCAGGCAATTGGCCATAATCCATAAATAAAGCCATATCCCGCAGCAGCAAATGCCATATCAATCGGCATTTTAAAGGCGAATATCGCAATCAGGATAGATAATATAAGGGTTATCGCTCCTGCGACATGTCCTTTCAGACGTAATACCGCAAGTGCAATAAAGAAGAATATTATTGGGATCAGGGCAACCAGAGCGGATAGCCCCAGTCCTCCCACCGGCATATACATTTGAGTCCAGGTAACCATATTGTTCAGTCTCTTATTATCTTTATATGCTTGATATGATTAAGGTTGTAATAAGCAAAAGAGGACTGAACTGTAAAATATAGGCGTTATACTTTACAGCAACAGTACGCTGCTAACGCAATTGCTACCTCTGGCATAACAAGTATATCGGGTAAGGGGTTCTGTTCCGCACACGCAGGCGCAGAGTATCGTTAAGATGTCCATAATGTTGTTTTAGGCCCGCTGGTGATGCGCTACGGGTATTTAATATTGTTAAACCCTGATAATCGATCCGGTTGTTTCCGGGATAAATGTACTACCGCAGTTACTATAATAGCCCCGACAATAAAACTTGCCGGGGCTTTTTTTGACGCTATTAATGACTTTCTTTTTCGCGTAAACGCCAGGCGTGTAATAACGGTTCGGTATAACCGTTAGGCTGTTTCACACCGAGGAAGATTAAATCGCTGGCGGCTTTAAAGGCACACGAGTTAGCAAAATTCCCCACCATCGGACGATACGCTGGATCGCCAGCGTTTTGCTGATCAACCACTTTCGCCATATTTTCCAGTGACGCCTGAACCTGTTCTTTAGTCAGAATACCGTGACGTAGCCAGTTGGCGATATGCTGGCTGGAGATGCGCAGCGTTGCGCGGTCTTCCATCAGCGCCACGTTGTGAATATCCGGCACTTTTGAACAACCAATCCCCTGCTCTACCCAACGCACCACGTAGCCCAGAATTCCCTGCACGTTATTGTCCAGCTCTTGTTGGATCTCTTCCGCCGACCAGTTAGCGTTTTCAGCAACCGGAATGGTCAGCAGGTCGTCCAGCAGCGGTTCAAATTCAGCATTGAATTCGGTCTGAGCAATGTTGGCTTGTACGCTCTGTACGTTGGTTTGATGGTAGTGCAGCGCATGGAGCGTAGCAGCGGTTGGAGACGGAACCCAGGCCGTGTTCGCCCCGGCACGCAATTGGTCGCCCTTCTGGCTGTACATGTCTGCCATCAGGTCCGGCATTGCCCACATCCCTTTACCGATTTGCGCTTTACCACGTAGCCCACAGAACAGGCCGGAAAGTACGTTGTTACGCTCGTAGGCTTTGATCCACAGCGTCGATTTCATCTGGTTTTTACGCAGCATCGGACCCGCTTCCATCACTGAATGCATTTCATCGCCGGTACGGTCGAGGAAGCCGGTGTTGATGAACGCCACGCGATTGCGCGCCTGAGCGATACAGCTACGTAAGTTCAGCGAGGTCCGGCGTTCTTCATCCATAATGCCCATTTTCAGGGTGTTGGGCGCCATACCGAGCATAGTCTCAATGCGGGTAAATAATTTGTTGGCAAACGCCACTTCCTGCGGACCGTGCATTTTCGGTTTCACAATGTAGACGCTGCCGGTGCGCGAGTTTTTCTGCACTTTTAAATCGTAGAGGGCAATCGCGCCAGTCATTACGCCATCCAGAATACCTTCCGGAATTTCATTGCCTTCGCTGTCCCAAATTACGGGTATCGTCATTAAATGACCTACATTACGGATAAACAGCAGCGAGCGTCCGTGCAGAGAAATTTCAGAGCCATCGGCGGCGGTGTACTGACGGTCGTCATTCAGTTTACGCACGATTTGCCGACCGTTTTTCTCCATTTTCTCTTGCAGAGTCCCTTGCATCAGACCCAGCAGGTTGCGGTACAGCAGGATTTTATCTGCCGCATCAACCGCCGCGACCGAATCTTCGCAGTCGAGAATGGTACTGATGGCGGCTTCGACGATGACGTCGTTGATATGTGCCGGATCGTCTTTGCCAATCCGTCCGTTGGCATCGATTTGCAGCTCGATATGCAGGCCGTTATTTTTCAGCAAAATGCAGGTCGGCGCAGCGGCATTGCCACGGTAACCGATAAACTGCGCCGGAGTACGTAACGTAGTTTCTGCGCCATTTTTCAACTGGATGTGTAATTGTTTGTCGACCACCTTAAACGCCACCACATCCTGATAGCAGCCCTTTTCCAGTGGTAGTGATTCATCGAGGAAGCGACGAACCCAGGCGATAACCTGCTCACCGCGCTGCGGATCGTAGCCGCTGACCATCGCACCTTCCTGCGGGATAATGTCACTGCCGTACAACGCGTCATACAGTGAGCCCCAGCGAGCGTTCGCCGCGTTCAGCGCATAGCGAGCGTTCATCGCCGGAACCACCAGTTGCGGCCCCGCCTGATTGGTGATTTCACTGTCGATACCCGTGGTTTCCACCGTAACGTGGTCCGGCTGCGGCACGAGATAGCCCAGTTCCTGCAGGAAAGATTTATAGGCCGCTTTGTCTTTTACCGGCCCCGGATTGCTGCGATGCCATTCGTCCAGCGCTGCCTGAATGCGATCGCGTTCTGCCAGCAACTGACGATTTTCCGGCGCCAGATCGTGAACAATCTGATCAAAATTGCGCCAGAACGCGGCAGCGTCCAGCTCCACGCCCGGTAAAACTTCTTCATCCACAAAACGTTTAAAGTCGGCGTCAATGCGTAAACGGCCCTGGGTTATGGTCTGACTCATTATTTATCTCCTCGTTTTCGCTTATTTCGCCAATACCGCTGCTGCCGCTTTCGCGACCTGTGCATCCTGTGCTCCGGTTAAACCAGAAACGCCCACGGAACCAATAATTTGTCCATCAACGACAACCGGTACACCGCCTTCCAGCGATGTCAGTAACGGTGCCGTCACAAATGCTGTGCGCCCGTTATTTACCATCTCTTCATAGCCCCTGGTTTCGCGACGCCCCAATGCGGCAGTACGCGCTTTCTCCTGAGAGATGTAAGCCGCAATTGGCGCGCAATCATCCATACGACTTAACGCCAGCAGATGACCGCCGTCATCAGCAACAGCAATGGAAACAGACCAGTTATTTTTCTGCGCTTCTTCCTGACCTGCGGCAATAATTGCACTCGCCATTTGCTGGCTAAGAATGACTTTAGTTTTCATTTTGTTATTCCTTTTCAAGGGCTTGTTCTACAATTTCAATCCAGTGACGCACAGAGGTACGACCGGCGCTCGCCAGATGCGTCTGGCAACCAATATTGGCGGTGACGATCATTTCCGGTTTGCCGCTTTCCAGCGCATTCATTTTGTTATCCCGCAACTGACGCGCCAGATCGGAATGCGTTAACGCGTAAGTCCCCGCCGACCCGCAGCACAAATGGCTGTCGGGAACGTCGGTTAAAGTAAATCCAAGACGAAGTAACACTTTTTCCACTTCGCCATTCAGCTTTTGCGCATGTTGCAGAGTGCACGGGCAGTGGAAGGCCAGTTTTTTATCGCCACGAATCGCCAGCGTTTCCAGCGGCTCGTCACGCAAAAGTTCGACTAAATCGACCGCCAGTTCACTGACCTGACGGGCTTTATCGGCATACAGCGCATCGTTTTTCAGCATCTGGCCATACTCTTTGACAAACGCACCGCAGCCGCTGGCAGTCTGCAAAATTGCCTCGGCACCCGCTTCAATCGCTGGCCACCAGGCATCGATATTATTTCGCGCGCGCGCTAACCCTTTTTCTTGCGCATTAAGATGATAGTCCACCGCGCCACAACAGCCTGCCTCGCTGGCAGGCGTCACACTGATCCCCAGACGGTCCAGCACCCGCGCGGTTGCCGCATTGGTGTTGGGCGAAAGTGTAGGCTGGGCACAGCCTTCCAGCATTAAAACCCGGCGCTTATGGCGCAGCGGTGGACGCGGTTTAGCTTTCACCGTTTCGGCAGGCAGTTTTGCTCTGACCTGTTCTGGTAAAAACGGTCGCAGCACCAGTCCCACCTGCGTCAGTGCACGGAAAACCGCCGGACGCGGCACCACCTGGCGTAGCCCTTCACGCAGCATTCGCTCCGGCAGTGGGCGTTTTACTTTCTGCTCGACAATATCACGCCCGATATCCAGCAGATTGTGATAGCGCACACCAGAAGGACAGGTGGTTTCACAATTACGGCAAGTGAGACAGCGATCGAGATGCTCCTGCGTTTTAAGTGTAACTTCGTTACCTTCAAGCACTTGTTTAATCAGATAGATACGTCCACGCGGCCCGTCCAGTTCATCACCCAGAAGCTGATAAGTTGGGCAGGTCGCGGTACAAAATCCACAGTGAACACAGGCGCGCAGGATGCTATCGGCTTCCAGTGCCCGTACGTTCTGGCGCATCTCTTCGGTTAACCGGGTTTGCATAGCCAGCTCCTTAAAGTTCCGCGTACATGCGACCAGGGTTAAACACGCCGCAAGGATCGAGCTGCTGTTTAAGCTGCTGGTGATAGCGGAATAAAGGGGCGGGTAGAGGGGCAAAGCCGCCATCTCCGGCACTAAAACGGGTCGCATGACCGCCAGCGTTGCGGGCGATACGATGAATTTGATTATCATCGGCTGTCGATTTCAGCCAGCGTAACGCCCCGCCCCAGTCGATCAGTTGCTCGCCGGGTAGGTCTATCATCGGCGCATCGGTAGGGAGCGAAATGCGCCATAAGGTGCCAGGTAATGAGAAAAACGGCAGTTGTTGTTCACGCAATTGCTGCCAGAACAGACCAGCAACCTCTTCACCCCCCAGCAGTTCACGCGCCGCTTTTACTGATCCTTCGCCGCCTTCAAGGCGGATCCACAACGCGTTGTCGAAGTAACATAAGCCACTAATAGGTAATGGCTGGAGTTGCCACTGGGCGATTTCGTTCATGGCTTCACGTAGGCTGATTTCCCGACGCAGACTCAGAGTGGCGCGCGGTCGCGGTAACACTTTCATTGAGATTTCAGTGAGCACGCCAAGACAGCCGTAGCTTCCGGCCATTAACCGCGAGAGATCGTATCCGGCAACGTTTTTCATCACTTCACCACCAAAGCGCAGATGTTTTCCGGTGCCGGTAATGATGCGCGTACCGAGGACAAAATCGCGTACCGATCCGCTCCACGGGCGACGCGGCCCCGCCAGTCCACAGGCAACCATCCCGCCCCAGGAGGCTTCTTCACCATAATGCGGCGGCTCACAGGGCAGCATTTGCCCGGCGCTTTCCAGCGCCGCTTCAATCGCTACCAGCGGTGTTCCGGCGCGAGCAGTAATCACCAGTTCTGTCGGGTCGTAATTAACAATGCCGCGATGGCAACGCACATCCAGCGTTTGTCCGGTGACAGGGCGACCTAAAAAAGCTTTGCTATTGCTTCCCTGAATCACCAGCGGCGTTTTATCGCTAATCGCCTGATTCACCTGCTCCAGCAGCGTCTGGCTGTAATCACACTCGCGTAGCATCAGAAACGCTCCAGTTCAGGGAAAGGTAAATGGCCGTGATGCACATGCATGGCACCAAATTCAGCGCAGCGGTGTAGCGTGGGGATGTTTTTCCCTGGGTTTAGCAATCCATCAGGATCAAACGCTGCCTTGACTGCATGGAACGTCGTGATTTCATCGCCGTTGAACTGGGCGCACATTTGATTGATTTTTTCACGCCCGATGCCATGTTCCCCACTAATACTGCCGCCCACTTCGACGCAGAGTTCGAGGATCTTTCCACCCAGCTCTTCCGCACGGGCAAATTCGCCGGGTTCGTTGGCATCGAAAAGGATTAATGGATGCATGTTGCCGTCTCCCGCGTGAAAAACGTTGGCGACGCGTAAATCATATTGCTGCGATAAACGGGCAATCCCTTCCAGTACGCCAGGCAGCGCGCGACGCGGGATGGTGCCGTCCATACAGTAGTAATCAGGAGAAATGCGCCCCACTGCCGGGAAGGCGTTTTTGCGGCCAGCCCAGAAACGTACGCGCTCCGCTTCGTCCTGCGCCAGACGGACGTCAGTCGCGCCCGCTTTCCGTAAGATGTCATTAACTCGTTCGCAGTCTTCCTGTACGTCAGACTCCACGCCGTCCAGCTCACACAACAAAATTGCTTCGGCATCGATGGGATAACCGGCATGAATAAAATCTTCCGCCGCACGGATCGACAGGTTGTCCATCATCTCCAGCCCGCCGGGGATAATTCCATTGGCGATGATGTCACCGACGGCAAGTCCAGCTTTTTCTACCGAGTCAAAGCTGGCTAATAACACGCGCGCCACGGGCGGTTTCGGCAGCAGTTTTACCGTCACTTCGGTGGTCACGCCGAGCATACCTTCCGATCCGGTGAACAGCGCCAGCAGATCAAAACCTGGCGAATCCAGCGCGTCAGATCCCAGCGTCAGAGCCTCACCGTCGAGCGTTTGTACTTCAATTTTCAGCAGGTTATGTACGGTAAGCCCATATTTCAGGCAGTGAACACCACCGGCATTTTCCGCCACATTGCCGCCAATGGAACAGGCGATTTGTGAGGACGGATCCGGCGCGTAATAGAGATTATGCGGCGCTACGGCCTGGGAGATCGCCAGGTTACGCACGCCCGGCTGCACGCGCGCACGGCGACCGACGGGATTAATGTCGAGGATCTCTTTAAAGCGCGCCATCACCAACAAAACACCTTTTTCCAGCGGCAGCGCGCCACCAGAAAGCCCGGTGCCTGCGCCACGGGTCACTACCGGTACACGCAGACGATGGCAGACAGCCAGAATCGCCGTCACTTGTTCCATCTGCTTTGGCAAAACAACCAGTAATGGGCGCGTGCGATACGCGCTCAACCCGTCACACTCGTAAGGAATGATCTCCTCATCGGTATGCAGGATCTCCAGTCCAGGGACATGCTCACGCAGTGCCATCAGTACCGATGTGCGGTCAACATCGGGTAAAGCGCCATCAAGACGCTCTTCGTACAAGATGCTCATGAGTAGGCTTCGCTTTGTTGTGTTGTGTAGCAGCTAATTTATGCGCTGCTTCTGTGAACAGTTATTAAGCGGGGTTTTTGTTTTCGTCTATCTCTTTAGCTACCGGTCAGACCATTTTTTTTCCAGCTCTGTGACCTTGACTTGGTTAAGTTAATGTTAAATTGATGTAACATAATCACTTACGTGATGTGCGTATTTCGCGAATTAAGAACAGAAAAATTGGTCCTACCTGTGCACGAGGTCCGGGAATGAAAGATGAACGCCGCCCTATTTGCGAAGTGGTTGCAGAGAGTATCGAACGGTTAATTATCGACGGCGTGCTGAAGGTCGGACAGCCGCTTCCTTCAGAGCGTCGACTGTGTGAAAAGCTCGGCTTCTCGCGTTCCGCACTGCGTGAAGGGCTGACCGTGCTGCGCGGTCGCGGGATTATTGAAACAGCGCAGGGGCGCGATTCTCGTGTCGCACGGCTTAATCGGGTGCAGGACACCAGCCCGCTGATCCATCTGTTCAGCACGCAGCCGCGAACGCTATATGATCTGCTTGATGTCCGTGCATTGCTGGAAGGCGAATCGGCAAGGCTGGCGGCAACGCTGGGAACCCAGGCAGATTTTGTATTGATAACCCGCTGTTATGAAAAAATGCTCGCAGCCAGTGAAAATAACAAAGAGATTTCGTTGATCGAACATGCACAGTTGGATCACGCTTTCCATCTCGCGATTTGTCAGGCGTCTCACAATCAGGTGCTGGTGTTTACGCTGCAATCATTGACCGACCTGATGTTTAATTCGGTGTTTGCCAGCGTAAATAATCTCTACCATCGGCCACAGCAGAAAAAACAGATCGATCGCCAGCATGCGCGGATCTACAACGCGGTGTTGCAGCGGCTGCCGCACGTTGCCCAGCGCGCAGCACGCGATCATGTGCGGACCGTGAAAAAGAATCTCCACGATATCGAGCTGGAAGGTCACCATTTGATTCGCTCGGCGGTGCCGCTGGAGATGAAGCAGGGGTGACTGCCATCAAATCTGCTTTTCATACAATCGGTAACGCTTGTACGGCTCCGCCCCAATGCGTTCCAGCATGTTATTCATGCCCGTATTGGTTTCGAGGATCCATGACATCTCCAGCGCATCAATCTTCCGGCGGGCAAAGGGATCGCGTAATGCTTCAATCAGCAACAGCGCAATCACCGGGCCGATGCGGCTGAACTGATACTCGTCGCGGACGCCCATCAGCGGTACTCGGGCAGTTCGCACACCACTGACTTTTAAGCGCCACAGCAATTTTGTCCAACCGAAGGGAAAAAGCGATCCATCGAGATCGGCAATCGCTTCGTTGATATTCGGCAAGCCAACAATAAACGCGCAGGGTGCAGAATCTATCTCGGCTATGTAAATCATATCGTCCGGCACCAGATACTTAAGCTGATCGCCCATGGTTGCGAATTCATGTTCGGTAAACGGCACAAATCCCCAGTTGTGCTGCCAGCCAGAGTTGAAAATCTCACGCAGGATCTGCATTTCTTCGGCAAACCGCTGGCGATTGATGCAGCGGATAGTCACCTTTTTGCGCACCTGATCCATCAGTTTTTTTAGCGCCGGAGAGAAAGTGAGATCGGTTCGCTGCATCCACCACGCCAGTAAATCAATGCCTTTGCGATAACCCAATTGTTCAATATGCGCGGCATACCACGGTTTACCGTGCGGCATCATCGCACAGGGCGGTGTGTCGAAACCCTCAATCAGTAACCCGCTTTCCTGATTGATATTCAGGCTGAAGGGCCCCGTGATGTTATGCGCCCCTTGTGATATCAACCATGCTTCCGCTACATCAAATAAAGCAGCAAAAACCCGTGAATCATCAATGGCATCAATCATACCGAAATGACCGGTGTCTTCGCCGTAACGCTCGCGGTGCAAAGTATCGATTTGCGCGGTAATCCGCCCAACTACCTGCCCTTCTTTTTTCGCCACCCACGCCTGCCAGATAATATGGTCCGTCCCCGGATTTTTCGCTGACAGATGCTCGCTGCGTTCAATGAATAAAGGGGGGATCCAGTTCGGATCATCAGGATAAAGTGATGACGGAAAAGCGATAAATGCCTTAAGGTCATTTTTATTTACTACTTTTTCGATTTTAATCATCAGCAGTTCGCGTTCCATAGCTTAGTGGATAACAAAGAATTAATACTGAAAATAAACAACAACGGACGGCACGTTATCAATCCACACAGTGAATATAATAAAATAACCTTTATGAATAATTACAATAAACCAGAATCACCGTTAGCCGATTAATATAAGTATTATGTATTTAAGGTGCCCCATCAGAGCATTATCTTGATACATTCACCAATTAAATATTATTCACAATGAACAGAGTAAAAACTTAAAACATTACTTTAATCAATGTTCAATATCGCACCAATGAAAATACTATCTCATTTATCTTTTATGCATATATAATCCACCGCATTATTGTCACTTTATTTTTGATATCCAATTTTTTCGTGGTGTATATGTCCAATAAATTTTTTACGCATTCCCTGCCTATGCGCTATGCCGATTTTCCAACGCTGGTTGATGCTTTGGACTATGCCGCTCTGGGAAGCGCCGGAATGAATTTTTATGACAGGCGATGCCAACTTGAAGAAAAATTGGAATATCAGACACTAAAAGCGCGCGCCGAAACAGGGGCAAAGCGACTGCTATCGCTGAATCTGAAAAAAGGCGAACGTGTGGCGCTTATTGCGGAAACCAGTAGCGGGTTTGTCGAGGCATTTTTTGCCTGCCAGTATGCCGGATTAGTCGCCGTGCCGTTGGCGATTCCGATGGGCGTCGGTCAGCGGGACTCCTGGAGCGCCAAACTGCAAGGTTTACTGGCAAGCTGCCAACCAGCCGCGATAATCACTGGCGATGAATGGTTGCCGCTGGTCAATGCTGCAACGCATGATAACCCCGAGTTGCATGTTTTAAGCCACGAATGGTTTAAGGCGTTACCGGAAGCCGATGTCGCACTCCAGCGCCCAGTTCCAGACGATATCGCCTACCTCCAGTACACCTCCGGCAGTACCCGTTTTCCCCGTGGCGTTATCATCACTCATCGCGAAGTGATGGCTAATCTACGTGCTATAAGCCACGACGGCATTAAATTACGCCCTGGCGACCGCTGCGTCTCCTGGCTGCCTTTCTACCATGATATGGGGCTGGTCGGTTTTCTCCTGACACCTGTCGCCACGCAGCTTTCGGTGGATTATTTGCGCACCCAGGATTTCGCCATGCGCCCGCTGCAATGGCTTAAATTGATCAGTAAAAATCGTGGCACCGTTTCCGTCGCGCCACCATTTGGTTATGAATTGTGTCAGCGCCGCGTTAATGAAAAAGATCTCGCTGAACTAGAGCTCTCCTGCTGGCGCGTCGCCGGTATTGGCGCAGAACCCATCTCCGCAGAACAGCTCCATCAATTTGCTGAATGTTTCCGTCAGGTTAACTTTAACGATAAAACCTTTATGCCCTGCTACGGACTGGCAGAGAACGCGCTGGCCGTCAGCTTCTCCGATGAAGCCTCCGGAGTTGTGGTAAACGAAGTAGATCGCGACGTCCTCGAATATCAGGGTAAAGCCGTCACACCGGATGTTGAGACACGCGCCGTATCGACTTTCGTCAACTGCGGTAAGGCGTTGCCGGAACATGGCATTGAAATCCGTAATGAAGCGGGTATGCCAGTCGCGGAACGCGTGGTGGGCCATATTTGTATCTCCGGCCCCAGCCTGATGAGCGGCTATTTTGGCGACCAGACTTCGCAGGATGATATCGCGGCGACGGGTTGGTTAGATACCGGCGACCTCGGCTATCTGCTGGACGGTTACCTCTATGTCACCGGGCGTATTAAAGATCTGATTATTATTCGTGGCCGTAATATTTGGCCACAAGATATTGAATACATTGCGGAACAGGAACCGGAAATTCACTCTGGCGATGCCATTGCCTTTGTCACCGCCCAGGAAAAAATCATTTTGCAGATCCAGTGCCGGATCAGCGATGAAAATCGTCGCGCCCAGCTTATCCACTCTCTGGCGGCGCGGATACAAAGCGAATTTGGCGTTTCGGCAGCTATCGACTTGTTACCCCCCCACAGTATTCCGCGCACTTCTTCCGGTAAACCTGCCCGCGCAGAAGCGAAAAAACGTTATCAGAAGGCCTATGCCGCCAATCTCCATGTGCAGGAATCCCTCGCAGGTTTTGCGCAATGAATCAAACGGTCGCGGTGACAGGCGCTACCGGGTTTATCGGTAAATATATTATCGATAATCTGCTCGCCCGCGGCTTTCACATTCGCGCATTGACGCGTACTCCCCGTGCGCTCCATAACGATAACGTTACCTGGGTGCGCGGTTCCCTGGAAGATACGCATTCACTTAGCGAGTTGGTTGCTGGTGCCGATGCTGTGGTCCATTGCGCTGGACAAGTGCGCGGACACAAAGAAGAGATTTTTACCCGCTGTAACGTTGACGGCAGCCTGCGCCTGATGCAGGCGGCAAAAGAGAGCGGCTTTTGCCAACGTTTTCTGTTTATCTCTTCGCTGGCGGCACGCCATCCCGACCTCTCCTGGTATGCAAACTCCAAACACGTCGCCGAACAACGGCTGACCGCAATGGCGGACGAAATTACGCTGGGCGTTTTTCGCCCAACAGCAGTTTATGGCCCCGGCGATAAAGAGTTAAAACCACTGTTTGACTGGATGCTCCGCGGCCTGCTGCCACGGCTGGGCGCACCAGAGACTCAGCTCTCTTTCCTGCACGTCACCGATTTCGCGCAAGCTGTGGGTCAGTGGTTAAGCACCGATTCCGTACAGACGCAAACGTATGAATTATGTGATGGCATCGCTGGTGGCTATGACTGGCAGCGCGTGCAACAACTGGCCGCCACCGCCCGTCAAGGAGCGGTACGGATGGTCGGCGTTCCTCTGCCGTTGCTCACCTGCCTTGCGGATATCAGTACCGCGTTGAGTCGCCTGGCAGGTAAAGAACCGATGCTAACTCGCTCGAAATTAGGCGAATTAACCCATATCGATTGGTCAGCAAGTAATTACCGTATTTCTGAAGATATTAATTGGTTTCCCGGGATTAGCCTGGAACACGCATTACGCAACGGGCTATTTTGATTGTCTTGTTAAAAGGTGTGTTAACGTTTCTATGGTAAATCGTGAAATAGTAATGGATTACATCCTTTCCTGTTTACAGGATTTGGTCGAAAACGGTGTGGAAATTAAGCCTGACAGCGATCTCGTCAACGATCTCGGCCTGGAGTCGATTAAAGTGATGGATCTCTTAATGATGCTGGAAGACAGATTTGATATTTCCATTCCTATTAATATTCTGCTGGATGTCAAAACCCCTGTGCAATTAATGGAAACACTGCTTCCATGGCTGGAGAATAAATAATGGGGCTATACGATAAATACGCGCGTCTAGCGGGCGAGCGACTGCAATTTAGCGATAATGGGCTAACACCGTTTGGTACCTGTATTGATGAAGTGTATTCCGCCACCGAAGGCCGTATCGGCGATAAAAAAGTGATCCTGGCCGGGACTAATAATTATCTCGGTTTAACCTTCAATCATGATGCTATTGCCGATGGTCAGGCAGCGTTAGCGACACAAGGCACCGGCACCACCGGTTCACGTATGGCTAATGGCAGTTATGCGCCGCATCTGGCCTTAGAGAAAGAGATTGCAGAGTTTTTCAATCGTCCTACCGCTATCGTTTTTTCAACCGGTTATACCGCTAATTTAGGCGTCATCAGCGCACTCGCCGACCATAACGCCGTGGTGTTGCTGGATGCCGACAGCCACGCCAGTATTTATGACGCCTGTTCTCTCGGCGGCGCGGAGATTATTCGTTTCCGCCATAATGACGCCAACGATCTGGAGCGTCGCATGGTTCGCCTCGGTGAACGGGCGAAAGAGGCGATTATCATCGTTGAAGGCATCTACAGTATGCTCGGTGACGTTGCGCCGCTGGCGGAAATTGTCGATATCAAACGTCGTCTCGGCGGCTATTTGATTGTCGATGAAGCTCACTCGTTTGGCGTGTTAGGCGCAACGGGGCGTGGCCTGGTTGAAGCCGTTGGCGTTGAAGATGATGTGGATATTATCGTCGGCACCTTCAGCAAAAGCCTGGCTTCTATTGGTGGTTTTGCTGTCGGCTCGGAAGCGATGGAAGTGCTGCGCTACGGCAGCCGTCCGTATATTTTTACCGCCTCCCCTTCGCCTTCCTGCATCGCAACCGTGCGCTCGTCATTAAGAACTATTGCCACTCAACCAGAGTTGCGGCAAAAACTGATGGATAATGCCAACCAGCTGTATGACGGGCTGCAAAAGCTGGGTTACGAGTTAAGTTCACATATTAGTCCGGTAGTGCCGGTGATAATCGGTTCGAAAGAGGAAGGTTTGCGCATCTGGCGTGAGCTTATCTCCCTGGGCGTGTATGTGAACCTTATCCTGCCACCTGCCGCACCGGCGGGTATTACGCTGCTGCGCTGTAGCGTTAATGCAGCCCACAACCGTGAACAAATTGATGCCATCATTCAGGCATTCGCCACTCTGAAGCAGTAATGATGATCCGCCGAGGTGTTACGCCACGGCGGATTTAGTGTTGCCTGTCATACCAATACACCTGGCTCAACGCCACCAGCACAAACGCTACCGGTAAACCAAGCGCAGTAACGGGCGCACTCAACGCAAATAACAATCCCAGATTGGCCATGATTTGGTAGCTTATCCAGGTAAGTAAACCAACGATGACGCCCACAGCAAGACGGCTGCCCATCCCTGGCGAGCGCGGGGCGCTAAAGGTAAAAGGCACTGCCAGTAAAATCATCGCCAGTGTTAAAATGGGATGCCCCAGCTTTTCCCACAATGCCAGGCGATACTCATTACTCGGTTGCCCGGTTTCCTGCAAATAGTTGATGTAATGGTTAAGCTGACGAACGGAAAAGCTATTGCCCGGCATCGACAGTTCTTCAAGATTCATACTGGTGAATGTCGATTGCCAGGCAAGATTATCCGATGTTTCCAGCGTTTCTTTACCGTTCAGCCATTTTTTATGATTCACACCCTGCAGGATCCACGTTTTGTCGTCTTCAATAGTGGCATTACGCGCATAAATGTAGGATTCGAGCGAGAGATCGTCACGGTAATGAAAAATCTCTATGCCCACAGGTTGGCCCTGTTCGTTTAGCGATTTCACTGTCACAAATTCATTGTCGCGTCTGGCCCACAGCATATTGCCAGTAATATCATCGTCTTCCCCCAACGCGGTGGCGGTCGATTTGATTTGCAGCGCCTGTTGCTGCAATGGCGAGGCAACCCACTCATCAATCGCGCCTAACGAAACAGTCCACAATATTCCGGCGACCAGTGCCACCAGTGCAATACGGAAAATAGAAAAGCCCGTGCTACGAATAGCGGTAAGTTCACTGTTTTTCGATAGTTGCCCGAGACCGACAATACCTCCCAATAGAGCGATAAACGGAGAAAGTTCGACCAGTGTGCGCGGTAAGGTCATCAGCACCACCAACACCGCCTGAGTCCAGCGGTAACCACCGGGGCTGACATCATCCAGTTCGTTAATCAGGTTGAAGGTGGTAAAAAGCGGCAGCAGTAACCCTGCGGCGGCGGCAAAACCGAGAAAGAGGTGACGGATTAAATAGCGACTGAAAACATTCATCGGGAAAATTTCTGCAGCAAAGAGAAGTCGCGAGCGACCAGCATCAACAGGCCTATTAGCATGAGTCCAGGCACTATCCACAAACCAGGTATGAGGGGAATCGCGCCGTTAGCCACCAGGGTGCGACAGACATCACCGCCATAAAAAATGGCAATAAACAGCAATGTCAGTGGCAGTAACGTTGAAAATCGCCCTTGCCGCGGTTTTACCCGACTTAATGAAATGGCCAGCAACGCCATCAACAATGCTGTCAGGCCACGGCTTTGTCGCCATTGCAGTTCGGCATGATCGGCAGGAAAGACTGAGCGCGCCAGCTCCGTGACCGATTTCGCTTTGCGTTTGATGTTAGGGCTTTGATCCAGCGGATTCAGATGCAATTGCAGATTACGGTAGATCTGTTCGTTGTCGTCACGGCCCTGATGATCAAGAAGATAGGCGGTCCCGTTATGCAACATAACGGTAGGTTTCTCGGGTGATGGGTCAACCACATCAACCGAACGGGCGCGGAAAATGCGGGTTCGATTGGCGGTAGAAGTATAAATCAGCGCGTCAGTCAGGCGATTATTATCTTGATCAACCGTCTGCGAAAGGATCATTCGTCCGTTATCGTTAGTGTTAAATTTCTTTGACCGCAACTGGCGAACATCCAGCTCCGACTGTGACTGTTGTTCCAGTTGATAAATCTGCGCATAAGCCCAGGGCCTGCCATACATCGATAACAGCGTGACAAAAATGCTTAATGGAATTGCCAGATACAGAACAGCTTTATACAAACGTGCCGGACTGGCGCCCGCCGCAGAGATAGCGGTAATTTCCGAGTCGGTATACATCTGCCCAAGCGTCACGCCAACGGATACATACAGGCCAACGGGTAACAACATCTCCAGTGCAATCAGCACCTTGTAGAAAACGATATCCAGCACAACATCAAGAGCTAACGTCCCATTTGCCGCTTCGGTCAGATAACGCTGGGCGGAATAGCTGGCGAAAATAAAGATCAGAAAACCGACGATAATCAGCACCAGACGGCGCGTACCACGCATGATGTAGTGTTCAACCAGCCTCATTCACTAACGCCCTCAATCCTTTGAGTTTATTATTCATTGATCAGCTTCTTAGCCAGCGCAATGACCTGATCAACCTCTTCTGGCGTCAGGCTGCCGTCCTTTGCCCACTGAATTTGCCCGGCTTTATTCAATACCAGAATAGTTGAACTCTGCTCCGGTAATTGCCAGGTAATGCGCCCCAGGCCGCTGCCGTCGATTACGAATTGTGCCCACGGATAGCGACGTTTATTTTTTTCGATTTTGCCAACGACAAAATAGCCGGTGCCAAAGATGGCATCATCGGTGTTCACAATGGTGGTGGGCTGAAAACGATCCTGCGGAAAATTTGCTGCTTCTACCGCTTTAATTAACAGCGAGTTCTTTTTCTTCGCCGATTTTCGCCCGGCGATATACTGAATAATGCGGACTTTTCCCTTCAGTTGCGTGCTGTTCCATTTTTGGTAGTGAATTTCATCGTCGCTATTCAGAAGCAGCTCACCGCCTTCCTGGATATAAACAGGGGGAACTGGTTTTCCCGTGACGAAATTGTGTGCCTCCGCGACAGGCAATAAGAGCATGATAATCAGCGTGGCAATCAAACGAGATGACATCATTACCCCGGTTATAGCGGAAAACGCGAAATCAGCAGTTCTAAACGCTGGCGGATATCGCTATCCAGCGCCACCGGCGCATCATACGACTGGCGGTTTTCCATATCATCCGCCACCATGTCATCGTGCTTATCCCCCATCAGGCCATTAATGGCCGCCAGGAAGCGGGAAATCTGCAACGCTTCTTTATTTTCTGGATCAAGGGATCTTAGGGTGTCGTAATAAGAAACCTGCTGACTGATGATTTTTCGCACATCATGAAATTCCCTGCCGGTTAGTTGCGACTTGGCAATAATTTCTTTCATGATGTGTATTTGCTTCTGGCGATAAACGATAAAACCGTTAACGCTTTCTAACTGACTATGGCGTAAGGAATAGTTCACCAACGACCAGACCGGAGAGCTTAAATAAATTCGTAACAGGTTGCCGTAAAACGACACAATATTTTTCTTACCATTGCGGAATCCGTCCTGAAAACGCCCCAGAAAAACTGTCGTTTTGCCAAATAAAAATCCAGCTTGATGCTTCTTTAAATACAGCCGTTGCGCAAAACGCAGATGCTTATAGCGGGCACGCATGTATTTAAACTGTTTGCGCTCTTCGTCGGTAAGGTCGTCACCTTTCGCTTGCTTCAGGATCAGGTGAAGTAACTCCTTGCGATTAACTCCGTCCAGCCAGAATCTCAGGCATAATGCATAATTATCATGAATAACTTCTGATGAACAACGCAGTGCGATCGTTGGCGGTAAACTAACTTGAGCGTCGATAACATCATCTTCCTCAACCGCAATAAATAAACGCTCACTCGCCTCAAGTGGAAAATATTTTTTCATCATCAGGATTTCTCTCCGACTGCGTTATACCGCAATGAATGGCGCTGAAAAAATGCCTTTAAGGTTGGAATTAACGAGAGCACCACATCCAGACATTGCCCACCGAAGTAAGCAAATGCTGCCCCCAGCACGCCAAACAGATGACAGAACATGAACAGCAACACGATGTAGCCAATTGAGGCGATGGTTTGCGCTACGAGGAAAGCGCGCTGTTTCCCCGCCATTAGCAATAATGACTCCTGCGGAAAGCCCAGCATTGAAATCACAATGGCCCCAAGCATCACCTGAATCAGGTCATACGCTTCGAGATACTTAACGCCAAACACCAGTGAAATGAGCGGCTTGCCGACGATCAACACCGCGAGCGCCACCAGAATACCGATTCCGCCCGCCAGTAAACCGGACTTCACACCTAACAACCACGGTCTTGTCGTACGCGGGTCTAAACGCATCACCTCTGGGTAAAAACTTTTCCCCAGCAAACCCGCTGGCGTCCCGGCGGCGTCGAAGAATGTCATAGCGATTTTAAATAACCCGGCGGCAGCTGGCCCTAATATGATCCCTACCAGTACCGTGCTACATGAATTACGTGCCGACCAAATGGAGTGGGCAATGTTGGTTGACCAGACGAAACTCCACGCGCCTTTGATGTGTCGGGCAGACTCAAACAGATCCAATTTGAACGCGTTATGGATATTTCTGCGGCGTAATTCGCGCGCAGCAAACCACCAGTACATGGTGCCGCCAATCAGATTCGATGCGTACCAGGCGATAACAAATCCGGCAAAACCAAAGTTAAAATACCAGGCGATTACGCTCCCCGCAGCACGCAGAAAAGGCTTCGTCGCCTGCTGCACAGCGATTAAGTCAAAGCGATCAACCGCACGCAAAATGCCGGTTGGCGTGGAGGACGCCATTGAAGGAATGAGCGTGCAATAGAGCGCCGCCAGCCAAAAGCTTTGGTCATCCAGACCTAATGAATGGGAAAGGAATGGCAGTAAAGCAATGCCGCCGACAATCGCCACCGCGCCGCTGACAATATCCAGAGAGAAAGAGAATGAGACGACATTGCGAAATTGCTGGGGATTATTGTTGGTTAATGCTGGCGTTCCGTACTGCACCACCAACTGCCATGTCTGAAACTTAATAAAATCGCTGATCGACTTGGCGTACGATTGCACAATTACCAGTACGCCAAACATCGCTGGCGTCATCCCTTTACCGGCGCACGAAAGCGCCAGTAAGCCCAGCAAGGCGCTCACGACATTACTGGAGCCTAACCAGGCGCTATTGCGAATAATGGTGCGAAACGCACCATCAGCAAACCAATGTTTGATGCTAAAACCCGCCAATTCAGCCAGACCTTATCGTTGATAATAAAAAGTATCCCGCCAGCCTTAAGTTAAACTTCGGCGGTCAGAAACGATGGCAACCAGAGAAACCGCCTTCTGTGCCTGCTCCAGCACTTCGCTGTAGGGCGCTCTGGAATCAATCTCAAGAATTTTTGTGCCGTTATAGCCAATCTTCGACATGACGCCGATTTTGTCCTGCAACTCGGCATAATCGTGATCTGGCTTGCGGGAGATGGCAGTATCAATATCGATGCCCAGGCGAATAATTAATTCCGGGCGATATTGCGCCATTTGTTGGTATAACTGCCGCTCACGCTGTGCCAGGAACATGCTGATTTTCCCCGTCGCGCGTTCGACGCCAATCCCCGGCCCGTCATAATAAAAACCGGAAATTTCCGCCTGAGGAAAGCGATCGCTGACCACCAGAATGCCGCTTTGCGTCAGTCGCTGAACCTTGCGCAGATTCGCCATTCTTCGCAGCGAGAAGCAGTACATAATCACCGCCGCCCATAGCGCCGGAGATTTGGTTTTCATGCTTTGGGTTTTCGAAGACTTGGCCGCCAGCCGCCGTTCCAGCCAGACGCCAACAATCGGCAAACGTTTGATTTTGTCGCCGTCTTCACCTGATAGCAGCCCCAGATAACGGCGTTCGGTTTGCCAGTATTGTTGCAACGATTTCACCAGGTCGGTGGTCAGCGTGGATTTACCGGTGCCATCACACCCGACCACCGCAATCAACCCCGGAATATAGTTGGGCTGAGGCGCGGTTGTGCTGTTAACAGTTTGCGTTTGTAGTGCATCCATTCGTTAAATCATCCTTATCCATTTTGGTGATCAGGAAAGCGCGGCATAAATCGCGCGTAGTGACGCTTGCAGAATGTCATCGGCAGGCTGTCGCCCATCCAGTTCAAGGATCTTTGCACCATTGAATGTCAGTTGCGGCGTAACGGCGATTTTTTCCTGTAATGCCGCCAGTTGATGGTCAGGTTTACGCGAAAACGCGGTTTGTTCATCAATGCCAAGACGAATCAATAACACTGGCAAATAAGACGCCATCCACTGGTACAGTTTCAGCTCTCGCTGCCTTAACATTTTTATCCAGCCATTACCGCCTTTAGTTTTAGCCAGTTGTGGACCATCAAAACGAAATCCAGGGACTTCAACCTGCGGGTAGCGGTCGGTAATTAACAAAAAACCTTGCTGGATTTTTCTCAACATTTGACGAAACTTGTACGCCCGCCAGCAGGAAAGCAAATAGATAACCAGCGCAGTAATATTGCCGGGCGGCATTGAGGGCTTTTCATGCACATGAGCTGCCTTACCCCGCAGATAACGCCCAAAAGGTGCGCCAATAATGGGGAGTTGTGATATCCATTCGCCAATTCGCCCGGAAGATTGCCCAAGATAAATGTGTTCTGTTGGCATTTTTGCTGCCAGTTCATTCACCAGGCTTGCCGTAAGGGTCGATTTACCTGAACCATCACATCCTACAATGGCAATAACACGTACTGGCATGGAATTAATTATTGACATATTACGTTGATTCACGAAAAACCCGGCAGAAAATAATGTATTGAATATTACGTGGTACGTGCCCAGAATATCCGTTCAACCTTATTGTGACAATGGTTAATTGTGACATTGACCTGAATTACGCTTTCACAAAAACATATTAATCAAATAAATATTTTGTGCGGATATTTAATTTTAAGGATATATTCATGCAATCAATAACACCTCCGTTAATTGCCGTTATTGGTAGTGATGGTTCAGGCAAGTCAACGGTTTGTGAACATCTCATTAGCGTTGTTGAAAAATATGGTGCCGCAGAAAGAGTTCATCTCGGAAAACAAGCCGGAAATGTCGGTCGCGCAGTAGTCAAATTGCCCTTAATGGGAAAATCGCTTAATAAATCTATTGAACGTAATAAAGTGAAAACAGCGAAAAAATTGCCTGGGCCAGTTCCGGCGCTGGTGATTACAGCGTTTGTCGCCCGCCGCTTACTGCGCTTTCGTCATATGCTCGCCTGTCGTCGTCGCGGATTCATTGTCCTAACTGACCGTTATCCGCAGGACCAAATTCCTGGCGCTTATGATGGTACGGTGTTTCCGCCTGACGTTGAAGGTGGCCGGTTTGTCTCATGGCTGGCAAGCCAGGAACGTAAAGCATTTCACTGGATGGCGAGCCATAAGCCTGATCTGGTCATTAAACTCAATGTCGATCTGGACGTGGCCTGCGCGCGTAAGCCTGACCACAAAAGGGAATCGTTGGAAAGGAAGATTGCCATAACGCCACAGTTAACCTTTGGAGGCGCACAACTGGTTGATATCGATGCCAATCAGCCACTGGAACAGGTGCTGATTGATGCAGAAAAAGCGATTACGGACTTTATGACGGCGCGTGGTTATCACTAGTCAGAGGTGAAAATGCCCGATCGCCAGGATCGGGCATTTTCAGGAAGGTTAAATCAACTGTAATGCTATCCAGTACAGCCCACCAGACAGAAAAATCGCCGCCGGTAAGGTAAACACCCAGGCCATCAGAATACTGGTTACCGTTTTACGCTGTAACCCTCCACCATCCACCACCATCGTCCCCG
Organism: Escherichia coli; assembly: GCF_011881725.1. GTDB lineage: Bacteria > Pseudomonadota > Gammaproteobacteria > Enterobacterales > Enterobacteriaceae > Escherichia > Escherichia coli_E. Next base: position 37,123 of record NZ_JAATUR010000001.1, read on the forward strand.
CCACCGCAGAAGAGAGTACATGCGTTGTGGAAACTGGCATCCCAATGTAGCTGGCAAGACCGATTGATACCGCCGCCGTCATCTGCGCCGCCATCCCTTGCGCATACGTCATGCCGCGCTTACCAATTTTCTCACCGATGGTCATCGCGACACGACGCCAGCCAATCATGGTGCCAATACCGAGTGCTAAAGCCACTGCCATGATTATCCACACTGGAGCATATTCAATGGTGCTTAGCATATCGCTGCGCAGTTTTTTCAACAGGCTCTGGTCGTCTTTGCTGACGCCAGGCAGTTTCGCCAGCTTCGCAGAGGTATCAGAGATACACAGCATAATGCGGCGCAGCTGACTGCGTTGACTCACGTTTAACGGTTCGTAGCTTTCCATATTGCCTGGCAGCATCGTTTTGACGCGCGCAATCGCATCAAAAGTATTTGCCGGATGACAATGGAACTCCGTCACTTGCGAGCCATCAGTAGGTGCCGCAGGCAGCGAGGGTTCCATCGCAATCAATTTCTGCGGCAATTCAGGATGCTGTTGCAGATAGTGTTCGAAGTTGGTGACGGCATCGCGGGTACGCGTTATTTCATAGCCGGAGGCGTTCATATTGACGACAAATCCGGCAGGCGCAATTCCCACCAGCACCAGCATTACCAGGCCGATCCCTTTCTGTCCGTCGTTCGCACCATGTGAAAATGCCACACCAGCAGCGGAAACAATCAGCGCAATACGCGTCCAGAATGGCGGCTTACGTTTGCCCTTTTTCTTTTTGCGATCTTCAGGAATACGATGAATACGGTCACGCTTTTTCGTCCCACTCCAGAAACGACGCAGCAGGAAAATCAGGCCTCCCGCAATGACAAGGCCGACGATGGGAGAGACAATCAACGAAGAGAAAATCTTGGTGACTTCACGTAGGTTTAACGCATCCACCACTGACGAGCCGGTCAATAGCGCGTTGGTTAAACCGATGCCAATAATCGCGCCAATCAAAGTGTGCGAACTGGAGGCCGGTAGACCAAAGAACCACGTTCCCAGATTCCAGATAATCGCCGCCAGCAGCATAGAAAAGACCATCGCCAGACCGTGAGTTGACCCCATATTCAATAGCAAATCGGTTGGCAACATATGGACAATGGCATAAGCGACACTAAGTCCGCCCAACAACACGCCAAAAAAGTTAAAAAACGCCGCCATCACCACGGCAAGCTGCGGCTGCATGGCACGGGTATAAATAACGGTTGCTACCGCATTCGCCGTATCATGAAAACCATTGATTGCTTCGTAGAACAGCACAAATGCCAGAGCAAGTAATAACAAAAGCCCTGTGTATATATCAAGGCCAACAAATAAATTTAGCATATATTAGATTACGCCATTTTGAATTTACGAACGGACGCATTATCAGTGACTTTAATGACGTGGGCAAAGTGAAATATCATCTTTTAGCGATAAAAAGAGTGTTATTTCTTGTGTATCAGACAATAAGCATTCATTCAAAGTTATTAGAAGTATTTAAAACACAGGTGTTTCTCAGATTGAGATATTCATAATCACAATGAATAAATAATAAAATATATAAATATTAAATATCTTGATTAATCCTCGTACTGATTACTCTTCATAATCAGTACGAGGTTGCTACAATATATATTACTCTTTCACCACAATTAACGGTTCAATATCACTCTCTTTTTTGATGACCAGTGATTCATCGCCACGCAAGCACGTCCCACCGTAGTTGCCGCCCACGGTGAAAGTACATACCTGAATGTATTTACCGTCCACTTTTGGCAAGCACCACAGTTGCTGGTAGATATTTTTCTGCTCGGCAAATTTACCGCTGGTTTGGTCTAGCACCTCTTCATGATGGCTGACCAGGTCGATATTGCTACCACAGCGACCGGCAATCGGTTTCACTGCGTAACCGGTTTTCACCAGTTCATCATTAACAGTGAAATCAGTATCCAGCAGATAACGATGATGAGGGAACAGCGACCAGAGAATTGGCAGAATCGCTTTGTTGCCAGGGATAACCGTCCAAAGCGGTTCAAAGACCAGTACTTCCGGGCGTAGCAGAACGTCGATCAGGCGTACTTCATTTTGCGGGTGACCAGTGCGAATCGGGACCGCAGCAAATTCACGGTCACTGACCTCACGAATCTGATCAAACGCCGTTTCCCACGCCCAGGTCTTCCACACGCAGTTAGCCAGTCGCCCTTCCCCATCAATCAGTTGCCCGGCCGCATCCCAGCCCAGTTCATCTAAACCGCGCAAGATACGCGTTTCGAAACCTGCCTGTTGCAGCGCCTGCTCCATAAACTGAGCGTGATAGTTCTCCTCAATATCTTTGTCCTGCATGATATGGACAAACGGACGCGCGCGACTGTGTTTCCATGCGCCAGCCAGTTCGTTAATCAGCCCTTCCGCCGGATTGAAACCTTTGCCTTTATAGCCCTGCTCCGCCCAACGTTCGAGAATTAAGCCCGCTTCGGTATGACAAGAGGCGGAATCGGCGTTGTATTCGTAGACCTTCAGGCCTCGTTCATCCATACAGAAATCCATACGACCGGTGATCATATGGTGTCGACGACGCTGCCAGGAGAGGCGCAATCGCGGCCAGAGGATTTTCGGAATGTCGAACAGCGCCAGCAGGTTGTCATCTTTCAGCACTTTATCGGTAGCGTGAAGATACATCAGGTGCAGCTCGTTGGTGGCTTTAACCAGTTCCTGTTCGGCACTCTCGGTAATGGTGTAGTAATGATATGGATCCTGATTGATCACCTGACCGTTCGCCTGCACGTAGGCGTTTTGCAGCGGATCTTTTTCATCCAGCCATTTACCGTCAAACTGGCCTTTGTTTTCCAGACGCGCTCCGCTGATCTTCAACAAATCGCCTGCAATTTCCGGCTGCGGCAAGCTGTATTCGGTATCTTCCGTCTGGATCATCCAGCCCAGAATAGTGGTGTCATCGAAGGTATCTTTGAGGGTATAGCAGCCATTTTCGACCACCATCTCCAGCTCTCGCGTCCACTGTTGCCCTTGCGGCAACGGGGAATGAATCACGTTCTGTTCCGCAATACGAACTTTGTTACCATGCAATTGCGTAATGATGGCGACATGGCCGGTGTCTTTAAATTCTCCGCCTTTATCCCAGATAAGAAGCGCGCCCGCAACCGGCGCACGCGGCGAGCCGTTAGGAAATGCCTGCAATGGCAGGATGTTGTCATTAACCACTTCACGCAGGAAGCGCAGCGAGAATATCTCCCACGCCATGCCCACGTCTGTGAAAACCACACCGTAGTTCAGAAAGAGAAAACGGCGAGCAAATTCAACGCATTGCCATTTGTGGCCCATATATTCGTCGTCGATATAGCTACGGAATACGGCGTCATCTTCGTATTCCTGCGGATCGAGAGAACTGTAATCTGAAGAGTAGATTGCTACACCACCGGGGGCGTAGCCCAATAAGGTCCCGAAAGGGGCATCCTGGCTGGTCGTTCCTTTGCTCATCACTTTACCTTTAACAATACAACCTAAGCAGTTGGCGTAATTGTTGTGCTCTGATTACCTGCTCAGCGACATTAACCGGACAGAGGTCAGACTAATCATACACCTCATCGCAGCGGCTGGTGCAAAGGGGTAAAAAATTCACATTCTGTACAGCAAGTGACCTGCTACACTGCTTCAACACTACCACTCAGAAGGCTACTCACTATGACAGACAATACTTACCAGCCCGCGAAAGTCTGGACGTGGGATAAATCCGCTGGCGGCGCGTTCGCCAATATCAATCGCCCGGTTTCTGGTCCTACGCATGAGAAAACGCTGCCCGTTGGCAAGCACCCATTGCAACTCTATTCGCTGGGAACGCCGAACGGTCAGAAAGTAACGATTATGCTTGAGGAGCTACTGGCGCTGGGCGTTACCGGCGCGGAGTACGACGCCTGGCTAATTCGTATTGGCGATGGCGATCAATTCTCCAGCGGTTTTGTGGAAGTGAACCCGAACTCGAAAATTCCAGCTCTGCGCGATCATACCCATAACCCGCCGATCCGCGTGTTTGAGTCTGGCTCGATTCTGTTTTATCTGGCAGAGAAATTTGGCTACTTCCTGCCACAGGATCTGGCGAAGCGAACTGAAACGATGAACTGGTTGTTCTGGTTACAGGGCGCTGCGCCGTTCCTCGGCGGCGGTTTTGGTCACTTTTACCATTATGCGCCAGTGAAAATTGAGTACGCCATCAACCGCTTTACTATGGAAGCCAAGCGTCTGCTCGACGTGCTGGATAAGCAACTGGCGCAGCATAAGTTTGTTGCGGGAGACGAGTACACCATTGCTGATATGGCGATCTGGCCGTGGTTTGGCAACGTGGTGTTAGGCGGTGTGTATGATGCCGCAGAGTTTCTTGATGCGGGCAGTTATAAGCACGTGCAACGCTGGGCGAAAGAAGTGGGCGAACGTCCGGCAGTGAAGCGGGGGCGTATTGTAAACCGCACCAACGGGCCACTGAACGAGCAGTTGCATGAGCGCCATGACGCCAGTGATTTCGAGACAAATACGGAAGATAAGCGTCAGGGATAAGGGTTGTTGCTCGTCACAGCGAGCCACCCAGGCCGATGTAGGCCGGATAAGGCGTTTACGCCGCATCCGGCAATCGAGCACAATGCCTGATGCGACGCTGTCGCGTCTTATCAAGCCTACAAATGCCATGACACCGCATCCGGCTTTAACCATCACGCGCTGGTAATGTCGTAATCTATTTGGCGCAATGCGTCTAATGTGGCTTTGGCTTCGTCTTCGTCGATGATGCTCATAGCAAATCCGACGTGCACCAGTACCCACTGGCCCAGCAAATCGGCAGGTTTTCCTTCACAAATCAGGGCGATATTCACATCGCGCTTGATACCACATACTTCAACCTGCGCAAGCTGGTGAATATCTTCACCGACAGCCAGCACCTGGCCAGGAACGCCAATACACATTGTTAACTCCGGTTATTCAACTTCAATACTTTTGACGATCAGCGAATCGCCGGTATCGACACGCAACCGCTCGCCGTGACAGAGTGGGCATTGCGCATCGTGCTGATGAATCTCCACCACCTGGCTGCAATCCCAGCACCAGGCCTGGGCGGGTTTATAGACGATATGTAAATCGCACCCTTGCGCCACCGTTCCCTGGCAGACGATTTCAAAACTAAAACGGACGGCGCTCTCCTCAACACAGGAGAGCGCGCCTATTTCCAGCCACACGGCGGTGACACGCTTTACATCGTGCTGCTCCGCCTGCCGTTGGATAATCTCGACGGCGCTCTGGCAAAGCGACAACTCATGCATTTTCGCCACTCCTGCGGCCAAACAGCAGGGCGCGACGCCCTGCGTGTGGTACATCCGGATTAGTGACCGGCAGCGAAAGGATCATTCGCGCGCAGTCATCCGTCAGGCGTTGGCCCTCTTCAATCGACATGCTGTGCGAAAGCGGCGACATCAGCGAGCAGGAGAGGTATTGCGAAACCCCGTCCAGTTCGCCAACGGTAAAGGTCATGGTGCCATACGGCAGTTGCAGACCGATTTTTTCACTCACTTTGCGCAGCGGCCAGAGTTGATCCGGGCCGGGGAAGATAACTGCACTCAGCATCCACGGGGTGATCACACACCCCGTCCACTGACCTTCGAACAGCGTAAAGTCAGAAACATACACCAGCATTGAAGGATGCAGAAAAGAGAGATCATGCATCGAACGCCGGGCAATTTCTTCAAACGCTGTCTGTACTTGCGCCTTCGGGGAGGTCTGGAAACCTGATATCTCCTCAGCCATGAGCGGCCTCCCGTGGGATGGCTTCCACGCCAGACTCGCGCAGCGCAGCCAGAACCTGCTCAAGCGCAGGTTCAATCATTGCTTCAACCGTCGGCGTTAAGCCGATATGCGGCTCCAGCGATTCCGGGATCACGCCGACCAGCGTCAGCTTTTTCGGAAACTCACCGGTGAAGCGCAGGGCCGACAATACGTCGGCCAGGCCAAGCTGATGCGGAGAGATTTTGTTGGTAAACAACGCCGGAACTTCTTCGTCCCGCAGGATCATCATCGTTCCCGGCGCATTCTTTTTCGACACAATGGCATCGGCGATAATCAGATGATCGCGATTTGCCATGTCGCCAAGCAGCTCCATTCCCGCCGTGCCGCCATCGAGGATTTCAACATAATCCGGCAGAATGTATCGTTGCTCTAACGCTTCGACAATCCGCACGCCGATGGCTTCATCGGTCAGCAAAATATTGCCGACCCCTAAGACTAAAATACGCATTACAGAACCTTCACTGAAACCACTTCGTTGCCGTCGGCATCCACTACGTGTACCGCACAAGCCATGCACGGGTCAAATGAGTGAATGGTACGTACCACTTCCAGCGGTTTATTCGGATCGGCAATCGGCGTGCCCACCAGCGACTGTTCATACGGACCGACGTCATCATTAAAGTTACGCGGGCCAGAGTTCCAGGTTGATGGGACAACCGCCTGGTAGTTGCTGATAATACCGTCTTTGATCACCATCCAGTGGGAGAGCATTCCGCGCGGCGCTTCGAGGAAGCCAACGCCTTTGAACTCGCCCGTTGCCGGAATGTTCGGTTTCACAAAGGTGGTGTGATCGCCTTTGCCGATATTGGTGATCAGCGCACTGTATTGATTTTGCAGGATATCCTGCAATTCGCAGCAGTGGACAGTACGACCAATAATACGCCCCAGCGTGGAGTGCAGTTGTGCCACTTCCAGCGTGTTGCCGGTCAGCTTCTGATAAATCGCAACGATTTCATTCAGTTTGTTCTGGGTAGATTCGCGACCAGCAGCCAGTTTCACCAGCATGTTAGCCAGCGGGCCCACTTCTACCGTTTTGCCGTAGAAAGTTGGCGATTTCACCCAGGAGTATTTACCGTCGTCAGACCAACCGTCGTAAGCCGGAATGGTGGTGCCTTCCCACGGTGCCTGCGGCGCTTCGTCTTTATACCAGGAGTGCTTCGCGCTCTCCTGAATTCCTTTGATCAGATATTCATCAGAATGCGAAGTGATTGGTCGGTAAGTCGACAGATCAGCATTCTGGATGTAGCCGCCCGGGAACAGGAAGCTGCCGTTTTTGCTGTCAGTCGGGAATTCCGGCACACTCAGGTAGTTCACCGCGCCTTTACCGCGCTCCAGCCATTCCGGATAGAATGCGGCGATAACGGCGGTATCAACCTTGTAAACCTGCTCAACAAAGTCGCTCAACTTGTCGATGAAAGACTTGATGTACATCAGGCGCTCAAGGTTCAGTACGCCCAGACCGTCGAGGTTGATTGGGTTAGCGACACCGCCTACCGCCAGGTTCTGAATGTGCGGCGTTTTACCGCCCAGCAGCGCCACAACGCGGTTAGCGTCACGCTGGCACTCCAGCGCCTGCAGGTAGTGCGCTACCGCAATCAGGTTCACTTCCGGCGGCAGTTTCATCGCCGGATGTCCCCAGTAGCCGTTGGCAAAAATACCCAACTGACCACTGGCAACCAGATCTTTGATCTTGTTCTGAACTTTGGTGAACTCTTCCGGGCTGTTCAGGTGCCAGGTCGAAACACCTTTCAGCATTTCGGAGGCTTTGGTTGGATCAGCTTGCAGTGCAGAAGTGATGTCCACCCAGTCCAGCGCCGAAAGCTGATAGAAATGAACGATATGGTCATGCGTGGTGTGCGCAGCCAGAATGATGTTACGAATGTATTGTGCGTTAACCGGAACGTCGATATTCAGCGCACTCTCTGCCGCACGGACAGAAGACAGCGCGTGAGTGGTAGTACATACGCCACAGATACGTTGCACAATCATCCATGCATCGCGCGGATCGCGGTTTTTCACGATCTCTTCCATGCCGCGCCACATGGTACCGGAAGCCCATGCTTTCGAAACGACGCCATTTTCGATTTCGCAATCGATGCGTAAATGCCCCTCAATACGGGTTACCGGATCAATAGTAATTCTCTGGCTCATGCTTTGCTCGCCTCATGACGATTATGATCGTTTTGTTTTAAAGGAGGAAGTATCGGCAGTAGACGAATGAGTACGATGTAAGCGCAAATCTCAATAGCCACAAAACCAATAGAAATCAACAGTTCTTCCCAGGTCGGGAAGTAGGCGTAACCGCCGCCCGGGTTGAATGCCACCAGCGAATAGGTCAGACGCCAGGTTGCACAACCTAACAGTGCGCTCAGTGCTGACAGGAACAGCATGCGGGAATCATTACGCAGCTTCGCCACACGCAGAACCACCAGCGGGAAGAGCATCAGCAGAACTTCAATCCAGAACATGACGGAGTAGAAGTCACCGGCAAACGCTAATGACAGCTTGTCGCGATAGATCAGCTCGCCAAAACGCAGCACGATGAAAATCGCCAGCAATACGCTGATGGTGTTAGTCAGCTTGACGAACAGGCTTTTCTCATCAGGACCGTTACCACGCAGACCCGCCTGCACCAGTGAACCTTCAAAGATGACAATCGAGAAGCCCATGATGAACGCCGTCAACAGCGAGAACAGCGGCAACATTTCATAGCTCTGCCACAGCGGATGCACTTTGTAGCCCGCCGAGATCATCAGCGACCCCATTGAAGACTGGTGCATAGTCGGTAGCAGCGCGCCGAGCGCGATAACGAAGAACATCACCTTGTTCAGGCGCTTGAGCGACACCTTCCAGCCCAGACGTTCAAACAATGCAGGAGCAAACTCCAGCGCCATCACGCCGATATAGATGGTCATACAGACCGCCGTTTCGAACAGTACCGAGTTCACGTTGAAGTGACCCGGAATGTAGAAGTACGGCAGGTTCCAGTAACGACCAACGTCGATGGTTATCGACAAGCCCCCCAGTGAGTAACCGAACAGACTTGCCAATAGCGCCGGACGTACCAGCGGATGGTACTGCCCACGGTTAAAGACGTATACCGCCCACGCCAGCGCCCAGCCGCCACAGGCAAAGCCGGTGCCGATCAACAGGTCAAACGCGATCCACACGCCCCACGGAAAGCCGCCGTTCAGGTCGGAGACAGAGCCCAGACCGAACACCAGACGCTTCACAATCAGGAGCATACAGATGACGATTAACGGTCCAAAAATCATGACCGGTTTACTGATGATTTTGCCGCCCAGCGGTTGTGGATCATGACTCATGATCGTCTCCTCCGTCGTGATGGTCGTTTTTGGTGTTGCGACGAACCAGCACGGTTAAGCCCGCCAGCACAGCCAGTGGTAGCATCATGCCTTTATACAGGGTGTGTTGAATATTTTCGGAACGCGCGCCAGTGGAAAGATCGTCCAGCTTCGGCAGGTCGAGATTTTCGTAGGGAACACCCGTTAGTACCAGAACCTGCGTACCGCCACCCTCTTTCTCGCCATACAGATGCGGATAATATTTCGGCACCGTATGCAGGTAAGTGTCGCCAGATTTCAGCGTCTGACGCGGATAGTGGTATTCGCTGCCAGGCTTCAGCGCCAGGCGTTTTTTCGCCTCAGCCATCAGCTCTTCACGCGTACCAAAAATCACCGCGCCCGCCGGACACACTTCTACACAACCAGGCAGACCGCCTTTATCGAGACGTTCCACACCTTTCTGGTTGCACAACTCGCACTTATGCAGCGCACCAAACGGGTTGTTGTAGTCGTACTTCGGCACGTTGTACGGACAGGCGACCATGCAGTAACGGCAGCCGGTGCACACGTCTTTGTCGTAATGGACAATGCCGGTTTTAGGATCTTTTTTCAGCGCAGAAACCGGGCACACGGAGACACAGTTCGGATCGACGCAGTGCATACACTGTTTCTTAATGTACGCGTAGCCGTTCTCCTCCTGGTCTTTGTTGACGCCTGTGCCGCTGGTCCACACCTGAATGATGTTATTGGTGTACGGCGACAGTTTGTCGTTGTTCGACCAGGTCTGTTCCCCTTGCGGGTTACGCTCCGGGAAGTTGATATCCTGACACTTGGTGACGCAAGCCTGGCAGCCTACGCACAAGGTCGAGTCGTACAACATTCCCAGCGATCCCGGAATTGGCGGGCGGTTTTCAGCAGCCGCATGGCTGACAGACGGCAGTGCGCCCGTCAGCAATGCCCCGCAGGAGGCTGCTTTAATAAAATTACGTCTGTTCACGGTTATTCTCCCCGTGAGTCAGCGTTATCTTTCTTTTGCTGACGCCCCAGTTCACGCACCGCCATCACGCTGACACCGGCAACCAGCCCAACCACGCCGCCGAGTAAACCGATAGCGCCTGCAGAGACGTTGCCGCCTTCTTTAGCGTTGACGTCCGGTTTTTGTGAACGAGGCGTCTGGTTTTCGACGTTGGCAAGCTGATGGATGCCTTTATGGAAGCCGATACCTTCTTCGTTACAGCCGTAGCACGGGTGACCTATCGCCACCGGCCACACGCCGCCAACGTCGCAGAATTGCAGCGTTGAGCAGTTGCCGTAAGTTTCTGGTCCTTTACAGCCGAGGTGGTACAGGCACCAGCCTTCGCGGTGGCCTTCATCACCGAACTCTTTAGCAAAACGGCCAGCATCGAAGTGCGGGCGGCGTTCGCAGTGTTCGTGGATCAGACGACCATAGGCGAAGGTCGGACGGTTTTTATCATCCAGTTTTGGCGGTTTGCCGTAGGTGATGATGTGCGCAACGGTCGCGAGGAAGTTATGCGGGTTAGGCGGACAGCCTGGAATGTTGATGACGGTTTTGCCCGGCAGAACTTCTTGCAGGCTGACCGCGCCAGTTGGGTTAACCCCAGCAGCAGCGACACCGCCCCACGCGGAGCAGGAACCGATAGCGATAATGGCTGCTGCGCCTTCTGCCGCTTTGCGGATGTGGTCCACAATCGGCTCACCGGCAACCATGCAATAAATACCGTTATCTTTTAATGGGATGGAACCATCCACCACCAACACGTATTGCCCTTTGTACTTCTCAAGTGCGTTGTGTTTGTTCTCTTCGACCTGGTGACCGAAAGCGGCAGAGAGCACTTCGTGGTACTCCAGAGAGATCGTCTCCAGCACGAGGTTTTCTACTGTTGGATGCGTTGCACGAAGCAGAGATTCGGTACAACCGGTGCACTCCTGCGCGCCAATCCAGATAACTGGCGGACGCTGCGGGTTAGTGACCGATTCGGCCATCTCTGCGGCGGCTTTGCTACTTAACCCCATGGTGGCGGCTAATGCTGCACAAAGCTTCATGAAATCACGACGGTTAATGCCGTGAGAATGGATGAGGGTGTTATCTCCAGTCATTTATAGTTATTCCGTTGCGAAGACCTGGCATATATTTTGCCTCAATCGCAAAATCGATAATGCGATCGATGCGCCATTTACCACACATTTATTATGGTTATCATTGCAATGATACTGCGGCGGGGCGTTAAAACGAAGGGAATAAGCATTAGTGTAATTAATTAAAGCAAGATAATACGTATGTTTGATCAATTTTCGAGGCGATAACCAGCCATAAAAAAGCGCAACGTAGAACAGGAACTATTCTCACGAAAGAAATCCATTACCATCTCTTTATCCAGCCCATAACGACGCGTCAGAATACCCGCTTCCCAGGCGCAAAGCTGGCGATCACCTGTCTTTTCATACATCCGGTGCGAGTAACCTAATACAAAACCACGTTTATAGTCGGCGCAAAATTTAGTCACATTAACCGCACTATCAGCATGCGTTGCTTTTAATCCCGCCATTAAGCCTTTACCGAAATGGTTATTCATCGTTTACCTCAATCGCTATGTACAAAAATATATAGCGACATTTTAGGCAAACTCCGACTTTTACGCACGCTATTTTTTCATGCTTCTTTAATACTTAATCTTGTAAGAGATAAACGAATCAGGAGAGATATTTATCGAACCATCTCAGCGTCCTTTGCCAGGCAAGATCGGCCGCTGATTTGTCATAACGTGGCGTGGAATCATTATGGAATCCGTGGTTTACCCCCGGATAAATATATGCTTCATAGACTTTGTTATTGGCCTTCAACGCCGCCTCATAAGCGGGCCAACCTTCGTTGATTCGCGTGTCCAGTTCAGCATAGTGGAGTAGTAAAGGCGCTTCGATCTTTACCACATCGGCAGTGGGTGCCTGGCGCCCATAAAACGGCACCGCGCAGGCCAGTTCCGGATACGCCACGGCAGACGCGTTCGAGACGCCACCGCCATAGCAAAATCCGGTAATACCCACTTTGCCAGTCGCTTGCGGATAGCGTTGCATAAACTCGATCGCAGCAAAGAAATCATTCATCAGTTTGGTTGCATCAACCTGCTGTTGCAGTTCGCGGCCTTTATCATCGTTACCAGGATAGCCGCCTACAGAGCTTAAGCCGTCAGGCGCCAGGGCAATGTACCCCGCCTTTGCCACTCGCCGCGCCACGTCTTCGATATACGGATTCAACCCACGATTTTCATGCACCACGACCACCGCTGGCGTTTTGCCGCTCATCTTCGCGGGTTTCACCAGGTAACCCCGCACCTCGCCGTGACCATTTGGCGAAGGATACGTGATGTACTCAGCAGAAATCTCCGGGTCGGTAAACTCCACCTGAGTCGCCCACGCATAATTTGGCTTGAGCAAATCAAACAACGCCAACGCTGTCATCCCGCCTACCGCGTACTTCGCTGCAAGGTTAAGGAACTCACGTTTCGATATTTTCCCATGAGCGTAATAGTCGTAGTAATCCAGCAACTCTTGCGGGAAGTCTTTGGCGGTTAAACGCGGCATCATTTTGCTCCTCAACTGTTGTTTTTTTAAGCAAAGCATAAGCGCGTGTTTTTGCCCAATTTTTCGTCACTCTGTGAGCGATGCTACGGGATAGGTACGGGTAAATCGCTAGACTAGAAACATTGTTTCGAAATTGAATGATGGAAAGGAGATGTCATGGTCTGGTTAGCGAATCCCGAACGTTACGGGCAGATGCAGTACCGTTATTGCGGAAAAAGCGGTTTACGCCTGCCCGCACTGTCGCTCGGTTTGTGGCACAATTTCGGTCACGTTAACGCACTGGAGTCACAGCGTACAATCCTGCGCAAAGCCTTTGATTTGGGCATTACTCACTTCGATTTAGCCAACAACTACGGCCCGCCTCCCGGCAGTGCAGAAGAAAACTTTGGACATCTGCTACGGGAAGATTTTGCCCCTTATCGTGACGAGTTAATTATCTCCACCAAAGCCGGATACGATATGTGGCCTGGCCCGTATGGCTCTGGCGGTTCACGTAAATACCTGCTCGCCAGCCTCGACCAAAGCCTGAAGCGTATGGGGCTTGAGTATGTCGATATCTTTTACTCTCATCGCGTCGATGAAAATACGCCAATGGAAGAAACCGCCTCTGCGCTGGCTCATGCGGTGCAAAGCGGCAAGGCGTTGTATGTCGGGATCTCCTCTTACTCGCCAGAGCGGACGCAAAAAATGGTCGAGTTGCTGCGCGAGTGGAAAATTCCGCTGTTAATTCATCAACCTTCATACAATCTGCTCAATCGCTGGGTAGATAAAAGCGGTCTACTGGATACTCTGGAAAATAACGGCGTGGGCTGCATTGCCTTTACCCCACTGGCTCAGGGATTGCTGACCGGAAAATATCTCAACGGTATTCCTCAGGATTCACGGATGCATCGCGAAGGAAATAAAGTTCGTGGCCTGACGCCGAAAATGCTCACCGACGCTAACCTCACCAGCCTGCGGTTATTGAATGAAATGGCACAGCAGCGTGGTCAATCGATGGCGCAAATGGCGTTAAGCTGGTTGCTGAAAGATGATCGAGTGACTTCGGTATTGATTGGCGCCAGCCGTGCGGAGCAACTGGAGGAGAACGTGCAGGCGCTGAATAATCTGGCGTTTAGTGCCAAAGAACTGGCGCAAATCGACCAGCATATCGCCGACGGCGAGCTAAACCTGTGGCAAGCGTCTTCCGATAAATAACGTGTTAAGAACGGGCGCGAGAACCGCGCCCGAATCAAATCAGTGATTATGACGAGTCAGTCGGTCAAGGTAGCCCATCACAAACGCAGAGAGCACAAACGTCAGATGGATAATGACGTACCACATCAGTTTGTTATCAGGGACATTTTTCGCATCCATAAAGACGCGCAGTAAGTGAATGGAAGAGATTGCCACAATCGACGCTGCCACTTTATTTTTCAGCGACGTTGCGTCCATTTTCCCCAGCCAGTTCAGCTTCTCTTTGTTCTCGGAGATATCGAGCTGCGAGACGAAATTCTCATAACCGGAAAACATCACCATCACCAGCAAACCGCCAACCAGCGTCATATCCACCAGCGACAGCAACACGAGGATCAAATCTGATTCCGCCATCGAGAAGATATTCGGCAGGACATGAATAATCTCCTGGAAGAACTTCAGCGCCAGGGCAACCAACGCCAGCGAAAGGCCAAAGTACACGGGGGCAAGCAGCCAGCGAGAAGCATACATTGCATTTTCAAGAAAACGTTCCATACATTCCTGTCGTGTAGTTAAAACGGGCAACAGTATATCGCAATTGAGTAAACAGCGCGCAACAGCAAATCAACATATATGTTAAACCTTTGTCGTATAAATCCGAGATTTAGGGATCTTCCTGGTTCCCTTATCAACGCATCGAGACCGTCTACCCTTAAAGGACGTTGAACCTGAAGGGAGAAAAGCGATGTCTCATTTAAAAGACCCGACCACGCAGTATTACACTGGTGAATATCCCAAACAGAAACAACCAACGCCCGGCATCCAGGCGAAGATGACGCCGGTGCCCGATTGCGGCGAGAAAACCTATGTTGGTAGCGGCCGCCTGAAAGATCGTAAGGCACTGGTAACAGGGGGCGATTCCGGAATCGGTCGCGCAGCCGCCATCGCTTACGCGCGTGAAGGTGCTGATGTGGCAATCAGTTATCTTCCGGCGGAAGAAGAAGATGCCCAGGATGTGAAAAAGATTATTGAAGAGTGCGGACGCAAAGTCGTTCTGCTGCCTGGCGATTTAAGCGATGAGAAATTTGCCCGTTCGCTTGTTCACGACGCACATAAGGCGTTAGGCGGGCTGGATATTATGGCGCTGGTCGCCGGGAAACAAGTCGCTATTCCTGATATTGCAGACCTCACCAGCGAGCAGTTTCAGAAGACGTTTGCCATTAACGTTTTCGCGCTGTTCTGGCTAACCCAGGAAGCGATTCCCCTACTACCGAAAGGAGTCAGTATCATCACCACTTCGTCAATCCAGGCATACCAACCAAGCCCGCATTTACTGGATTACGCAGCAACGAAGGCGGCGATTCTGAACTACAGCCGTGGCCTGGCAAAACAGGTCGCGGAGAAAGGTATTCGAGTGAATATTGTCGCGCCTGGCCCTATCTGGACGGCACTGCAAATTTCTGGCGGACAGATGCAGGATAAAATCCCGCAGTTTGGTCAGAAAACACCGATGAAACGTGCGGGGCAACCGGCGGAACTGGCCCCTGTATATGTTTATCTGGCAAGTCAGGAGTCGAGCTATGTCACCGCAGAAGTGCATGGCGTGTGTGGCGGCGAGCATTTAGGCTAAAAAAATGCCCGGTTGTATGAAAGCAACCGGGCATCATCGTACTTTTAACTCTAGCCGGGTGCGGCGTAAACGCCTTATTCAACCGACAAATTCAGTAAGCTTTGATTTTTTTGTAGGCCTGATAAGACGCGCCAGCGTCGCATCAGGCATTAAGCACCGAATGCCGGATGCGGCGTAAACGCCTTATCCGGCCTACATAGAAGTTGCGATAGATTCTGTAGGCCTGATAAGGCATAGCGCATCAGGCAATTCTGCTTTACTTCGCTTTGGCAGTTTCTTCGCCGACCAGACCTATCTTCAGGTAACCCGCCTGATGCAGCGTATCCATTACCTTCATCAACGTCTCGTAATCGACGGTTTTATCCGCTCGGAAGAAGATGGTGGTATCTTTCTTGCCTTCAGTTAACGCATTCAGCGCCGTAACCATCGTTTCATCGGTGACAGGATCATTACCGATAAACATCGAGTTATCCGCCTTCACCGACAAATAAACCGGTTTTTCCGGACGCGGCTGTGGCGTGCTGGTTGAAGCAGGCAAGTTCACCTTCACATCTACCGTCGCTAACGGTGCCGCCACCATAAAGATAATCAACAGAACCAACATCACGTCGATAAACGGCGTCACGTTGATATCATGCATTTCACCGTTATCGTCGAGGTTTTCGTTAAGATGCATTGCCATCGGACATTATCCTACGCGTAATTTTTGTGCGACACGAACCGGATGCGCAGCGGCGCTGGCTTCCAGATCCAGGTCACGACTTTGCAGCAACAGTACCTGCGCTGCGACATCACCCAGCATCGCTTTAAAGCCACCAATCTGACGTGCAAATATGTTATAGATAACGACCGCCGGAATCGCTGCCACCAGACCGATCGCCGTTGCCAGCAAAGCTTCTGCGATACCCGGCGCAACCACCGCCAGGTTAGTGGTTTGCGTTTGCGCAATACCGATAAAGCTGTTCATGATGCCCCAAACCGTACCAAACAAACCAACGAATGGCGAAATCGCGCCGATGGTAGCAAGGTAGCCGTTACCACGGCCCATTTGACGCCCCACGGCGGCGACCCGACGCTCCAGGCGGAAGCTGGTACGCTCTTTAATACCTTCGTTATCGTCGCTGCCTTCTGACAGTTCCAGCTCATTCTGCGCTTCATTGAGCAAATGCAGACTTAAACTTTTGCTACCAAAATCAGCGGCGATATCGTTGGCCTGGTTTAAGGAGAGAGCTTCAGCCAGCAGTTGCTGTTCGCGTTTCAGGCGACGCTTCTGATTGAAGAACTCTACGCTCTTACTGAAGAAGATTGCCCAGGTGACTACGGAGGCCAAAATCAGCCCAATCATCACGCACTTAACAACAATATCGGCGTGCTGATACATACCCCAGACGGAAAGGTCCGTCTGCATTAAATTATTACCCACTGTGTATCTCCAGGACGCAAGTCACAAAATCTGCGCATAATAATATCAAAACGACGTCGAATTGATAGTCGTTCTCATTACTATTTGCATACTGCCGTACCTTTGCTTTCTTTTCCTTGCGTTTACGCAGTAAAAAAGCCACCAGCACGCCATTTGCGAAAATTTTCTGCTTTATGCCAATTCTTCAGGATGCGCCCGTGAATATTCATGCTAGTTTAGACATCCAGACGTATAAAAACAGGAATCCCGACATGGCGGACAAAAAGCTTGATACTCAACTGATCAATGCAGGACGCAGCAAAAAATACACCCTCGGCGCAGTAAATAGCGTGATTCAACGTGCCTCTTCGCTGGTCTTTGACAGTGTGGAAGCCAAAAAACATGCGACACGCAATCGCGCTAATGGTGAGTTGTTCTATGGACGGCGCGGAACGCTAACGCACTTCTCCTTACAAGAAGCGATGTGCGAACTGGAAGGTGGCGCAGGTTGCGTCCTGTTCCCCTGCGGGGCGGCAGCGGTTGCTAATTCCATTCTTGCCTTTGTCGAACAGGGCGATCATGTCTTAATGACCAACACCGCCTATGAACCGAGTCAGGATTTCTGTAGCAAAATCCTCAGCAAACTGGGCGTAACGACATCGTGGTTTGATCCACTAATTGGCGCGGATATCGTTAAACATCTGCAGCCAAACACTAAAATCGTGTTTCTCGAATCACCAGGCTCCATCACCATGGAAGTCCACGACGTTCCGGCGATTGTCGCCGCCGTGCGCAGTGTCGTACCGGATGCCATTATTATGATCGATAACACCTGGGCTGCAGGTGTGCTGTTTAAGGCGCTGGATTTTGGCATTGATGTTTCCATTCAGGCCGCCACTAAATATCTGGTTGGGCATTCGGATGCGATGATCGGCACTGCCGTGTGCAATGCCCGTTGCTGGGAGCAACTGCGGGAAAACGCCTATCTGATGGGACAAATGGTCGATGCCGATACAGCCTATATCACCAGCCGTGGCCTGCGCACATTAGGTGTGCGTCTGCGCCAACATCATGAAAGTAGTCTGAAAGTGGCTGAATGGCTGGCGGAACATCCGCAAGTAGCGCGAGTTAACCACCCTGCTCTGCCCGGCAGTAAAGGCCATGATTTCTGGAAACGAGACTTTACAGGCAGCAGCGGGCTATTTTCCTTTGTGCTTAAGAAAAAACTCAATGATGAAGAGCTAGCGAACTATCTGGATAACTTCAGTTTATTCAGCATGGCCTACTCGTGGGGCGGGTATGAATCGTTGATCCTTGCCAATCAACCAGAACATATCGCCGCCATTCGCCCGCAAGGCAAGATCGATTTTAGCGGTACCTTGATTCGCCTGCATATTGGTCTGGAAGATGTCGACGATCTGATTGCCGATCTGGACGCTGCTTTCGCGCGAATTGTATAACATTGCAACCTTCGGACAATTTTACAGACATTTAATTGTGAAAAGTCTTAAATTGTTGCGTCCGGGATCAAGGCGTCCCGGGCAATTCAGGAGTACAATAGGCAAATAAAGGCTTAAACGCTGTTCCACAGGAAAGTCCATGGCTGTTATTCAAGATATCATCGCTGCGCTCTGGCAACACGACTTTGCCGCGCTGGCGGATCCTCATATTGTTAGCGTTGTTTACTTTGTCATGTTTGCCACGCTGTTTTTAGAAAATGGCCTGCTGCCCGCCTCATTTTTGCCAGGTGACAGCTTGTTGATTCTGGCTGGTGCATTGATTGCCCAGGGAGTTATGGATTTTCTGCCAACGATTGCGATTCTGACTGCCGCTGCAAGTCTGGGCTGCTGGTTAAGTTATATTCAGGGGCGCTGGTTAGGTAATACCAAAACGGTGAAAGGCTGGCTGGCACAGCTTCCCGCCAAATATCACCAGCGCGCCACCTGTATGTTTGACCGTCACGGCCTGCTGGCGTTGCTGGCTGGACGTTTTCTCGCCTTTGTCCGTACGCTGCTGCCCACCATGGCGGGGATTTCCGGCCTGCCAAACCGCCGCTTCCAGTTTTTTAACTGGTTAAGTGGGTTGCTGTGGGTCAGCGTGGTGACCAGTTTTGGCTATGCCTTGAGCATGATCCCATTCGTTAAACGCCATGAAGATCAGGTAATGACGTTCCTGATGATCCTGCCGATTGCCTTGCTAACCGCTGGCTTGTTAGGCACGCTGTTTGTGGTGATTAAAAAAAAGTACTGTAGTGCCTGACGATTTCTTCCGTTCCCGGTGGCCATGCCGGGAACACATTTAACTCCCCTGCATTGAGCGTATTCTTGCCGCATCTTCACCCGGTGTCACACCAAAATAACGTTTAAACTCACGGCTAAATTGCGACGCACTTTCGTAACCGACGCGCATCGCTGCCGCGCTGGCTTTCATGCCATCGTGGATAATCATCATCCGCGCCTTATGCAGGCGGTAATTCTTCAGATACTGCAACGGCGAAGTGCTGGTGACAGACTTAAAATTATGGTGGAACGCCGAAACGCTCATATTGGCCTCTGCCGCCAGTTGCTCAACGCTCAGGTTTTCAGTGTATTTATTTTCAATCCGTTTCAGCACACGGCTAATCAGGCTGAAATGCGTCTGACGACTGACCAGCGCCAGTAACGCGCCGCCGCAAGGTCCGGTCAGCACGTAGTACAGTATTTCGCGGATGATCTGCTTACCGAGAATGCGCGCATCCAGCGGTCGCTCCATCACATCCAGTAACCGCTCCGCTGCACATAAAATCTCTTCGGACAACGTGGCGGAGTTAATACCGCTGGCGGCCATCGACGGCTGGAAATGCTCATCTTCGCCAATGTCCATTAGCAGTTCTTGTAATTGCAAAATATCAACATTGAGACGTACTCCCGCCAGTGGCACCTCTGACGTGGCAAAGGTTTCGCACTCAAACGGCAACGGTACCGTCAACAGCAGGTATTCATTGGCGTCATAACGAAACACACGTTCATTGATGTAACCGATTTTATGCCCGGAAAAGAGAATTATGATGCCAGGCTCATACATCACCGGCGTACGCGCGAAAGGCCTCTCGCCATACAATAAGCGCACATCAGGCAACAGCTCTGACAAATTGTTTTCTTTATTTTTCAGATCATTAACTTTATCCGTCAGTAAGCGGCAAATTTCTTCACGTTTCATATCGCGTAATTTCTTAGGAATAATGTGGCAATTTGATTGTGCGCAATTTAGTACCATTTCTCCAGCACTCTGGAGAAATAGGCAAGACATTGGCAGAAATGTGCATTGAGAGCCACGACGCTGGCGACCACAATGGATAACATCAGACAGGTTGATCCCTGTCTTCATATTGGCCCAGCAAAGGGAGCAAGTAATGAACAACTTTAATCTGCACACCCCAACCCGCATTCTGTTTGGCAAAGGCGCAATCGCTGGTTTGCGCGAACAAATTCCTCACGATGCCCGCGTACTGATTACCTACGGCGGCGGCAGTGTGAAAAAAACCGGCGTTCTCGATCAAGTACTGGATGCCCTGAAAGGCATGGACGTGCTTGAGTTTGGCGGTATTGAGCCAAACCCGGCTTATGAAACGCTGATGAACGCCGTGAAACTGGTTCGCGAACAGAAAGTGACTTTCCTGCTGGCGGTTGGCGGCGGGTCCGTACTGGACGGCACTAAATTTATCGCCGCCGCAGCAAACTACCCTGAAAACGTCGACCCGTGGCACATTCTGCAAACTGGCGGCAAAGAGATTAAAAGCGCTATCCCGATGGGCTGTGTGCTGACGCTGCCAGCGACCGGTTCTGAATCTAACGCGGGTGCGGTTATCTCCCGTAAAACCACTGGCGACAAGCAGGCGTTCCATTCCGCCCATGTACAGCCGGTATTTGCCGTGCTCGATCCGGTTTATACCTACACCCTGCCGCCGCGCCAGGTGGCTAACGGCGTAGTGGACGCCTTCGTACACACCGTGGAGCAGTATGTGACCAAACCGGTTGATGCCAAAATTCAGGACCGCTTCGCAGAAGGCATTTTGCTGACGCTGATCGAAGATGGCCCGAACGCCTTGAAAGAACCAGAAAACTACGATGTTCGCGCTAACGTCATGTGGGCGGCGACTCAGGCGTTGAACGGTTTGATCGGCGCTGGCGTACCACAGGACTGGGCAACCCATATGCTCGGGCACGAACTGACCGCGATGCACGGTCTGGATCACGCACAAACACTGGCGATTGTCCTGCCGGCGCTATGGAATGAAAAACGCGACACCAAGCGCGCGAAACTGCTGCAATACGCTGAACGCGTCTGGAACATCACCGAAGGTTCCGACGATGAACGCATTGACGCTGCGATTGCCGCAACCCGCAATTTCTTTGAGCAATTAGGCGTGCCGACACATCTTTCCGACTACGGTCTGGACGGTAGCTCCATCCCGGCATTGCTGAAAAAACTGGAAGAACACGGCATGACCCAACTGGGCGAAAATCATGACATTACGTTGGATGTCAGCCGCCGCATTTACGAAGCCGCCCGCTAAGCTTTTTACGCCTCAAACTTTCGTTTTCGGGCATTTCGTCCAGACTTAAGTTCACAACATCTCACCGGAGCCTGCTCCGGTGAGTTCATATAAAGGAGGAACGTATGGCTAATCCAACCGTTATTAAGCTACAGGATGGCAATGTCATGCCCCAGCTGGGATTGGGCGTCTGGCAAGCGAGTAATGAGGACGTTATCACTGCTATTCAAAAAGCGTTAGAAGTGGGTTATCGCTCGATTGATACCGCCGCAGCGTATAAAAACGAAGAAGGTGTCGGCAAAGCCCTGAAAAATTCCGCACTAAACAGAGAAGAGCTGTTCATTACCACTAAACTGTGGAACGACGACCACAAGCGCCCCCGTGAAGCCCTGCTCAACAGCCTGAAAAAACTCCAGCTTGATTATGTCGACCTCTACTTAATGCACTGGCCTGTTCCCGCTATCGACCATTATGTCGAAGCATGGAAAGGCATGATTGAACTGCAAAAAGAGGGATTAATCAAAAGCATAGGCGTGTGTAACTTCCAGATCCACCACCTACAGCGCCTGATTGATGAAACTGGCGTAACACCTGTTATTAACCAGATAGAACTTCACCCGCTGATGCAGCAACGTCAGTTGCATGCCTGGAATGCCACCCACAAAATCCAGACCGAATCCTGGAGCCCATTAGCCCAGGGCGGGAAAGGCGTTTTCGATCAGAAAATCATTCGCGATCTGGCGGATAAATATGGCAAAACGCCTGCACAGATTGTTATTCGCTGGCATCTGGATAACGGCCTGGTGGTGATCCCGAAATCGGTCACCCCTTCACGAATTGCCGAAAACTTCGATGTCTGGGATTTCCGTCTCGACAAAGATGAACTTGGTGACATTGCGAAACTCGACCAGGGTAAACGCCTCGGTCCCGATCCCGACCAGTTCGGTGGCTAACCTGCAAATTCTTCTGGTAGCGGTAATAATCCGCTACCGGACTTTTCAGAAATCATTTATTTCCCTCGTCTCTCGCCCGTTGTTACTCTTCCATGTTCAGGAACGCCAATTACAAGGACATCATCATGCGGGGCTGGAAGCTCTTAAAGGAACAACGCGTCTCCACCAGGGATAAACGCGACGGAGAGGTGATAAACAGATGAAAATAATGGTTCTGTTTTTGGCAACCTTTTTAAGTTTTACCCTCCAGGCACAATCTCCTTCGCTGACCGCTGAACAAACAGTCAGGCAGATTTATAAACACTATACCGGTGGGGGTAGCGTTCCTTATTTTGGTGATAGCAGTGAGCAAACAATAACATCAACGCGAATGCAAAAGGCGCTAACCCTGAATGACAATCTCACACTGCCGGGTAATATTGGCTGGCTGGATTACGATCCGGTTTGTGATTGTCAGGATTACGGCGATCTGGAGTTAGAAAGTGTCGCGGTTACTCAAACGGATGCCGATCATGTGGATGTCCTTGTGCGCTTTCGTCCCTATAAAGACGATAAAGAAAAGACCACGCTGACACTGAAGATGGTGGCAGAAAATGGTCGTTGGGTGATTGATGATATTGTCAGCAACCATGGCAGCGTCTGGCAGTCGGTTAATGGTGAGAATGAAAAAATATTGGCGGTACTGGCATCGCTGCAAAAAGAGCAGCCTGAAGCCTTTGTCGCCGAGTTGTTCGACCACATTACGCATTATAGCTGGCCCTGGACGTGGGTTGTTTCCAACACCTATCGTCAGGCTGTTAATGCCTTCTATAAAACTACCTTCAAGACTGGCAGCATTCCCGATGAAGATATGCAATTAGAGCGGCAATTTGTCTACGACAATCCAATCTGTTTTGGCGAAGAGTCGTTATTTTCACGCGTTGATGAAATTCGTGTGCTGGAGAAAACTGCCGACTCCGCCCGTATTTATACTCGTATTGCTCTGACTCATGGCAACAGCGAAGAGCAAGAATTTGTTTTACAGCGGCGTGAAGATAAGTGGGAAATCGCCGATTTTATCCGCCCGGGAAGCGGAAGCTTACTTAAACAGATTGAAGCGAAAACTGCCGCCAGATTACAGCAGTGAGCTGAATAAAATAACAATTAGTCGGAACAATAAATAAAAGGGAAGAATAAATGAAAACGATTTTCTCCGTGGGAGCTGTTGTTCTGGCGACCAGCTTGCTAAGTGGTTGCGTCAATGAGCAAAAGGTCAACCAACTGGCAAGCAATGTTCAAACATTAAATGCCAAAATCGCCCGGCTTGAGCAGGATATGAAAGCATTACGCCCGCTGATCTACGCCGCAAAATCTGAAGCTAACAGAGCCAATACACGCCTTGATGCGCAGGACTATTTCGACTGTCTGCGCTGCTTGCGTATGTATACGGAATGATAAAAATATCCCCGGCAGCATTTTCTTACCGGGGATATTTTTTTAACGTCCAACCGCCGCTTTAGGGCGTTTCTTCGCACCAGCATTCACCGGGCGAGGCTGTGCAGAAGGCGTTTTCTTTGCTCCGGCAGGCGTCTGACGCTGAGTCGCCATCGGCGTATGTTTGGTTAACGCCGGACGGGTATTACGGTTCTGACGACGCGCTTCGCGCATCTCTTCAATGGTTGGCGCAGGCACTAAGCAATCGCGACGACTGCCAATCAGATGTTTTTTACCCATCGCTTCCAGTGCCTGGCGGATTAACGGCCAGTTTGCCGGATCGTGGTAACGCAACAACGCTTTATGCAGACGACGTTGTTTGTCGCCTTTCGGCACGAAAACTTCTTCGCTCTTATAACCAATCTTCGCCAGCGGGTTTTTGCCGGTGTAATACATGGTGGTTGAGTTAGCCAGCGGCGACGGATAGAAGTTCTGTACCTGGTCGAGGCGGAAGCGATGCTTTTTCAACCACAGCGCCAGATTCACCATATCTTCATCGCGCGTACCAGGGTGCGCGGAGATGAAATACGGGATCAGATACTGCTCTTTACCTGCCTGTTTCGAATAGGTGTCGAACAACTCTTTAAAGCGGTCATAGCTGCCCATGCCCGGCTTCATCATCTTCGACAACGGACCTTCTTCGGTATGTTCCGGGGCAATCTTCAGATAACCGCCAACGTGATGGGTCGCCAGCTCTTTGATATAGCGCGGATCTTCCACGGCGATGTCATAACGCACACCGGAGGCGATCAGGATTTTTTTAATGCCTTTCAATTCACGAGCACGGCGATAGAGATTGATCGTCGGTTCGTGGTTCGTGTCCATATGCGGACAAATATCCGGGTAAACACACGACAAACGACGGCAGGTCTGTTCTGCGCGTGGTGACTTGCAGCGCAACATATACATGTTGGCAGTTGGTCCGCCAAGATCGGAAATTACACCGGTAAAACCAGGAACAGTGTCGCGGATCGCTTCGATCTCATTAATGATCGAATCTTCTGAACGGCTCTGAATAATGCGCCCTTCATGCTCGGTAATAGAGCAGAAAGAACAGCCGCCAAAGCAGCCACGCATAATGTTGACCGAGAAACGAATCATTTCGTAAGCCGGAATACGGGCATTGCCGTAGGCCGGATGCGGCACACGCTTGTACGGCAGCGCAAAAACACTGTCCATCTCTTCGGTAGAAAGCGGAATAGCTGGCGGGTTGATCCACACATAGCGGTCGCCATGTTTTTGCATCAATGCCCGGGCGCAGCCTGGGTTGGTTTCGTGGTGCAGAATACGTGAAGCATGGGCGTACAGCACTTTATCGCCCTTCACTTTCTCGAAAGAAGGCAGCAATACGTAGGTTTTTTCCCACGGTTTCGGGCGCGGCGGCTGCACGGTTACAGCTTTCGCTTCCTGCTTTTTCGGTGCTACCGGTTTGTTATCAGCACACGGCAGGTCTTCACCATACGGATGCGGGATCGGGTCTATTTTCCCTGGGGTATCGAGACGGGTGGAATCCACACCGCTCCAGCCAGGCAGCGCCTCTTTCACAATAATCGCGGTATTGCGCACATCGCGGATTTCGCTAATCGGCTCGCCCATCGCCAGACGGTGCGCAACTTCCACCAGTGGACGCTCACCATTACCGAACATCAACATGTCGGCTTTGGAATCCACCAGCACGGAACGGCGCACGGTATCAGACCAGTAATCATAATGCGCAGTACGACGCAGGCTGGCCTCGATACCGCCGAGGATCACCGGTACATCTTTCCACGCCTCTTTACAACGCTGGGTATAAACCAGCGTTGCACGATCCGGGCGCTTACCCGCGACGTTATCTGGCGTGTAAGCATCGTCATGACGCAAACGGCGATCGGCGGTGTAACGGTTAATCATCGAGTCCATGTTGCCTGCGGTAACGCCGAAAAACAGATTCGGTTTGCCCAGACGCATAAAGTCGTCTTTGCTGCTCCAGTCCGGCTGGGCGATGATCCCGACGCGAAAACCTTGTGCTTCCAGCATACGACCGCAAATCGCCATCCCGAAGCTCGGGTGGTCAACATATGCGTCGCCTGTAACCAAAATGATGTCGCAGCTATCCCAGCCAAGTTGATCCATCTCTTCACGAGACATCGGCAAAAACGGTGCCGGTCCAAAACAGGCGGCCCAGTACTGCGGCCAGGAGAACAGGTCGCGATCCGGTTGGATCAGGGAGATAGAGCTCATTTTGCTTCCAGAAATGGTAAAAAAATAATCAAAGGCCGGGGATTATACGCTGTATCGCGCGCGGAAATGAAGTGGTGTTGATGAAAGGTTACGAAATACCCTGGCGATAGTTTTTAACAGCCCAACCATAGCAATCACATTTAAGGCTGGCGGTATCGTGGCAACTGCCGCTACTATTTATGCCGATCAGCAACGCTCGCACAAAATAAGTTATGTTGCACGACGATCGGCTATCCGAGGACACCCACAGTAAGGCAAGGTATGGAACAGGTTATTACAAAGCGCCGCTATTACGATATTGGTCTACAGATTGAGGAGTTGCTGTATTCAGGCGTATTTAAAGCCGGAGAGCGCCTACCTTCAGAACGTGAACTGAGCGAGCGGTTTAATACCAGCCGAACTACCATCCGTGAAGCCATCATTATGCTGGAACTGAAAGGCGTGCTGAATGTGAAGCAAGGGTCAGGGATCTTCTTTGTTGATTCCACTGATAAGCTCAATCAAAAATCATTAATGCCGTATTCAGAAATTGGCCCGTTTGAACTGTTGCAAGCGCGTCAGGTCATTGAGAGTAATATTACCGGCTTTGCTGCCAGCCAGATCAGCTTCAACGAGTTACAAGAATTAAAGAAAATCATTGGATTACAGGAAAAAGCCATCGCTGCGGAAAGTGATAAATTTGAAGAACTGGATCACCGTTTTCATAGCCTTATTGCCGAAGCGACGCAAAATCGGGTACTCATCAAACAAGCAGCCGAATTATGGCGGGCTGTGCGTACAGAAAACCCCCGTTGGAAAAAACTAAACTACAAGTACCTGCACGAAAAGCATTTGCGTCTGCAATGGCTGGAAGATCACCGGGCTATTTTCCTTGCGCTGCAACAGAAAGATTCAGAACTTGCCAGGAAAGCGTCCTGGAACCATCTGGAAAACAGCAAAAACGAACTGATCAAAATCTTCAAACAAGACGCTTCCATCAGCGATTTTGATGACTTTTTCTTTGCTCGTTAACCTTCATTAATCCTGAGCTGGCGTGAAAAATGACGCTGGCTCGGCGTTCCGCCTTTATCTGGTATACATCCTACCGCCAATTGGTCTAATGAATTAGCGCCAGTTATTCCCTAACAACCTATCTCTAAAAAATTTTTCATTTCACAAAACAACTTAACTTATTGATATTAATAACGATTATTATTTATCGTTCTTTTTCTTATCTCTACCTTTATTCTCAAGCGTGATGCATCCCTCTATTTTGGTCTAGTGAATTATGTAAATTGGTCTACACACAATCACTACACGGAGTAAGAGCATAATGTCAGGGAACGAGAGCATCACTGTCGCCCGCTATGATCAGGTAACTACCTGGCCTCGGAACGGCTTACTGTCAGATATTGTCCATATTGGTTTTGGCGCTTTTCATCGGGGACACCAGGCTGTCTATACGGATCTCACCAATCAGCTTTCGGAAACCCGCTGGGGGATCTTTGAGATCAACCTTTTTGGTGATGCTCAACTGATCGAAAACTTAAATGCGCAAAATGGGCTGTTTTCGGTTGTGGAAACGTCTGCATCGCAATCTACCTCACGCCTTGTGCGTTCGGTGACTGGCGGTATTCATACCCCCATAGATGGCATTGCAGCAGCAATCCAGAAATTGACTGAATCTCAGGTAAAAATCGTTTCATTAACCATCACTGAGAAAGGCTATTGCCTCGACCCACAAACGCGATTACTTGATCTCACTAATGGATTAATCCAACACGATCTACAAAACCCGGATGCGCCTCAGTCGGCTATTGGCTTGATCGTCTGTGCTTTGCAACAACGTAAAGCAGCCGGACTCGCCGCTTTTAGCGTGCTCTCCTGCGATAACTTGCCAGACAATGGGCATCTGACGCGAAATGCCGTTCTCGGTTTTGCCCGACAGCTGGACCGGCCCCTGGCTCAGTGGATCGAAGAAAATGTCTCATTTCCAGGCACTATGGTAGACCGCATTGTTCCGGCAATGACCGAATCGCAATTCGCCTTACTGCAAACTAAAACCGGTTATGCCGATCCCTGCGGGATCGTCTGCGAATCATTTCGTCAGTGGGTAATCGAAGATAATTTTGTGCGCGGGCGACCGGAATGGGATAAAGCAGGCGCGACGTTTGTCAGCAATGTTCAGCCTTATGAAGAAATGAAGTTACGCATGTTAAACGGTAGCCATTCATTTCTGGCCTATAACGGCTCACTGGCAGGCTATGAATTTATCTGGCAATGCATGGAAGACGCTGATTTTCGTTCCATTACCCGCCAACTGATGATTAATGAACAAGCCCGAACACTTAATCCAGACTTAAATATCGACGCCCAGGAATACGCCGACCTGTTAATTGAACGCTTTAGCAACCGTAATGTTGCACACCGTACCGGGCAAATCGCTATGGACGGTTCGCAAAAACTTCCCCAGCGAGCGCTGACTCCCTGGCTGAAATTACATCAGCAAAAGCAAAGTAATGCAGTTCTGTCACTACTCGTTGCTGGTTGGTTACATTATGTCATTGAAGCTGTTGAGAAAAATCAGTCTGTTGCCGATCCAATGGCTGAACAATTTCATGCGCTAATAAAAGGACAACAAGACGCATGGCAACAGGCGCTCGTATTACTGCACCTTAGCGCCATATTTGGTGAATTAAGCAATCATCAACCATTTATAAATGAAATAAAAATCGCCTTTGTGAATATAAAAAACAAAGGCATCAAGGCCACCATTAGCCAATTATTATCGGATGAGCAGAAATGAAAACATTAATTTGTCAGCAGCCTGGCGTTATGGAATATGTGGAAAGGGAAATTCCCACACCAGCAGATAATGAAGTGCTATTAAGAATCAAAGCGGTGGGAATTTGTGGTACTGACATTCACGCATTTGCCGGCAGACAGCCTTTTTTTAGCTATCCACGTGTATTAGGTCATGAAATATGCGCCGAAGCGGTTTCGCGAGGCAGTCAGTGCCAAACAGCACAGCCAGGCCAGCGCTATTCCGTCATCCCATGCATTCCGTGTGGCGAGTGCGCAGCCTGTCGGGAAGAGAAAACGAACTGCTGTGAACGTGTTTCTCTATATGGCGTGCATCAGGATGGCGGTTTTAGTGAGTACCTTGCGGTACGTGAAAACAACCTTATACCGCTCCCCGACGAGGTCAGCGACAGTGCCGGAGCATTGGTGGAATGTTTCGCCATTGGTGCACATGCCGTTCGCCGGGCTGAGATTAAGGCTGAACAAAACGTACTGGTGATTGGTGCCGGACCAATCGGTCTGGCTACCGCCGCCATCGCCAGGGCTAAAGGAGCGCATGTTGTTGTTGCTGATATTGATAATCAACGTCGCCAGCATGTCGTGCAGAATCTAGCTATTAATGCCTTCGACCCAACACGGGAAGATTTTATTGCTACGCTTCGTGAGACCTTTGGAGGCGAACTGGCTTGCGTAGTCCTGGATGCTACCGGAAATAAGGCCTCAATGAGCCAGGACGTCAATCTTATTCGTCATGGCGGCAAAATTGTTTTCGTCGGTTTGTATATTGGTGAACTCGTTATTGACGATCCAACCTTCCACAAAAAAGAGACAACTTTACTCAGTAGTCGTAATGCCACGCGAGAAGATTTTGCGTTGGTGATTGAACTGATGCGCAGCAATAAAATTCACGAAAATTTAATGAAAAACCAGGAATTCGATTTCTTTAGTGTTGGCGAAGATTACCAACGTAACGTTGTAGAAAATAAAAATATGGTCAAGGGTGTGATCACTTTTTAAGGGAACTAATATGACTACTGTTTATGTCAGTGAAGCAAATTTAAAATCACTGGTACACCACAAATTACATACAGTCGGACTGGATTCCGACACCGCACAACAGGTTACTGATGTTTTAGTACATGCCGATATTACAGGTGTGCATTCTCATGGTGTCATGCGTGTTGAGCATTATTGCACCCGCCTTGCTGCCGGAGGATTAAATAAAGCCGCGCAGTTTAGCATTGAGCAAATTTCACCGTCAGTGGCAATTCTCGACTCTGACGACGGAATGGGACATTCCGCATTAATTAGCGCCACAGAGCATGCCATTAAACTGGCCCAGCAAGAAGGTCTCGGTTTTGTTAGCGTTAAAAACACCTCTCACTGTGGCGCATTATCTTATTTTGCAGAGATGGTCACCAACAAAGGGTTGGTTGCTATTGTAATGACGCAAACCGATACCTGCGTGGCTCCTTATGGCGGTGCCGAACGCTTTTTGGGAACTAACCCCATCGCCTTCGGTTTCCCGGTGGAAAACAGCCACCCGATGATTGTTGATATGGCGACCAGTGCCACTGCTTTCGGCAAAATACTCCATGCAAAGGAAACCGGCAAACATATTGGTGAAGGACTGGCGATAGATAAAGACGGCTATGGCACCACTGATCCGCATAAGATTGAAAATCTGCTACCTTTCGGCCAACACAAAGGGTCAGGCATTGCGCTGGCAATAGATGCACTGACAGGCGTGCTGATGAATGCGAATTTTGGCAACCATATTGTTCGCATGTATGGCGATTATGACAAGATGCGTAAGTTAGCAAGTTTGGTTATTGCCATCGATCCGAAAAAACTCGGCAACCCTGTTTTTGCAAACACCATGGCGCAAATGGTCACGGAGTTGCATGCCGTTAAACCGGTGCCAGGTATCGAAAAAGTGTTAGCACCGAACGATCCACAAATGCGCTACAAAGAAAAATGTCAGCAGGAAGGTATTCCGGTTCCGGCAGGGATTTTCCATTATCTGGCTGAGAATTAAAAACCACTTTTTATTATAACGATAGAAAAACGCAGTATTTATCGTTTCTGTTATATTAACCAGGAGCAGGATATGAAAGCACTTCGTCCTCTGACGGCATCGCTTATGCTGTTAACCAGTTGTTTATTAATTTCCAATACCACACTGGCGAAAACAACATTAAAACTGAGTCACAATCAGGATAAAAGCCATGCTGTCCATAAAGCATTAAGCTATTTAGCTGATAAAACCAAAGAGTATTCTAATGGTGAATTAGTTATTCGTATTTACCCAAATGCGACATTAGGAAACGAGCGTGAATCACTGGAGTTAATGAACTCCGGCGCATTACAGATGGTGAAAGTGAACGCTGCGTCACTGGAATCTTTCGCCCCGGATTACAGTCTTTTCAGTCTGCCATTCTTATTCCGCGACCGCGATCATTATTATCGTGTTCTGCAAAGTGATTTAGGTAAAAAAATACTTAAGTCATCAGAAAGCAAAGGTTTTGTTGGTATCACATATTATGACGGCGGCGCGAGAAGTTTTTACGCCAATAAACCAATTACAAAACCTGAAGATTTAGCAGGAATGAAAATCAGGGTTCAACAAAGCCCCAGCGCCATTGCGATGATGAAAGCGCTGGGCGGTGTTGCCACTCCTATGGCGCAGGGTGAACTCTACACCGCCCTTCAGCAAAGTGTGGTTAATGGCGGGGAGAACAATACCGTTGTCTTTTCCGATATGCGTCACGCCGAAGTGGCAAAAGTCTATTCTCGTGATGAACACACCATGGTGCCTGATGTATTAATTATCAGCACCAATGTATTGAATAAACTTGGTGACAAAGAGCGCACGGCATTATTAAAAGCAGCCGACGAGTCAATGATGCAAATGAAGGATGTCATCTGGCCTGCGGCAGAAAAAGAAGCCTACGAAAAAATGAAAGGGATGAACGCAACAGTGGTTGATGTTGATAAATCCGCCTTCAAGGAACGCGTAAAACCTCTCTATGATGAATTCAAGGCGAAAGATGCACAATCGGCTAAAAACCTTGAGCAAGTAGAAAATATGTAACTCTAATGGGCAGGTAATTCCTGCCCTTTTATGGAAGACTTATGCGAACACTCACTCATATTCTTAATAAGATCCTTGCCGGATGTTGCAGCGTCATTCTTGCCATTATGGTGTTCTGCGTAACCTGGCAAGTGATTGCTCGTTTTGTTTTTAATGCTCCCAGCACTGTACTCGATGAATTCACCCAGATTTTATTTATGTGGATGATTTTACTTGGCGGTGTATATACTGCGGGGTTAAAAAAACATCTGGCCATTGATTTGTTGGCTCAAAAACTTCCGGCGACATCCGCTCTGACGCTTGACAGCTTTATCCAAATTATTATTACAGTATTTGCGGTTATTTTCATGATCTATGGCGGGAATATTGTTGTTGAAAAAGCACAACATGTTGGACAAATTTCTCCAGTATTAAAATGGCCGATGGATAAAGTCTATTGGGTTATGCCTGTCAGTGGGCTTATTCTGGTCTGGTATTCAGTGATGAATATTATCGACAACTATCGTAAACAGAATTCTCATTAACGAGGGAAATATGGACTTTGAATATATCTACCCCGTCTTAATTTTATTTGGCAGTTTTGCCGTCATGTTGGCAATAGGTGTGCCAATTACTTTTGCTATTGGCCTTTCTTCGCTGTTATCTATTATTACTGCGTTACCGCCCGATGCCGCCATCTCTGTTATTTCGCAAAAGATGACTGTGGGCCTGGATGGCTTTACGCTATTAGCTATCCCATTTTTCGTGTTAGCCGGAAACATTATGAATACCGGTGGTATCGCCCGACGACTGGTAAACCTGGCTCAAGCGTTGGTTGGACGTCTTCCTGGCTCACTGGCCCATTGTAATATCCTCGCGAATACACTATTTGGTGCGATTTCAGGCTCTGCGGTTGCATCAGCTGCTGCGGTAGGTGGAATTATGTCACCCTTGCAGGAAAAAGAGGGCTATGATCCGGCGTTCTCGGCGGCGGTTAATATTGCCTCTGCCCCCATTGGTCTGATGATCCCCCCGAGCAATGTGTTGATTGTCTATTCACTCGCCAGCGGAGGGACTTCTGTTGCTGCGTTGTTCTTAGCCGGATACCTGCCAGGTATTCTTACAGCTGTTGCTTTAATGTTTGTAGCTGCACTTTATGCACGACGTAACCATTATCCGGTGGCCGAACGCATCAATTTTCATCAGTTTTTGCAGGTATTCCGCGCATCAATTCCCAGCCTGATGCTTATTTTTATCATTATTGGCGGTATTATCGCGGGGGTATTTACGCCCACAGAAGCATCAGCAATTGCGGTAATTTATAGTTTAGCCCTGGCGATGATTTACCGTGAAATCACTCTCAAGAAACTTAATGACATCCTGTTAGATTCCGTAGTAACCAGTTCCATTGTTCTGTTACTGGTAGGCTGTTCAATGGGGATGTCGTGGGCCATGACGAATGCTGATGTTCCTGAATTGATCAACGAACTGATTACTCGCGTTTCGGATAACAAATGGGTCATTCTGTTTATTATTAATATCATTCTGTTGATCGTCGGCACCTTTATGGATATCACACCAGCGATCCTGATATTTACACCTATTTTCCTGCCGATCGCCCAACATCTGGGGATTGATCCCATTCACTTCGGCATAATAATGGTTTTCAACTTAACCATTGGCCTTTGCACACCACCTGTCGGCACCATTCTGTTTGTGGGGTGCAGCATTGGCAAGGTCAGTATCGACAGGGCAATAAAACCATTACTGCCGATGTTTCTGGCATT
The DNA here is from genome assembly GCF_011881725.1 of Escherichia coli. Lineage (GTDB taxonomy): Bacteria > Pseudomonadota > Gammaproteobacteria > Enterobacterales > Enterobacteriaceae > Escherichia > Escherichia coli_E. Next base: position 70,920 of record NZ_JAATUR010000001.1, read on the forward strand.
GTTTGTAGTAATGGCAATGATTTGTTATTTCCCACAACTAAGTCTGATGCTGCCGGGGTTATTTTCGACCTGATAAACAGACGGGCCTGAATCATTCAGGCCCGTCTGTTTACGTCTTTTCTCACCGCGAGGGCTGCATATTGCGCGATTGATTCGCCGGTAACAGGTGCTATTTTGCCGGGAGGCTTAATTGGTCTGTTACGGCACCGGATTAACCAGCAACTGCCCTATCGAGCCACGGTCCGCCATTTCCAGCGTCTGGCTGTTAAAGTAGAACGGGAAGTGCGCCCAGGAAGGCTGGCCGAAATAGACAAGTAATTCCACTTGTCCGTCTACCCAGACGGTATCTTTCCAGCCTCTGTCTTCCGGGAACGGCATCGCGCCGTTAACGTTGCGGATCTGGAACATCACGCCTTCAATATGGAACGCTTGCGGCTCGTCCGCGCGTACCGTCCAGCGTTCCCATGTGCCTTGCTGTGCGGTGACATCAATACGGTTGACGTCCCACAATTTCCCATTGATACCCGGGTCATCACCAAGGCTAATATCACGGCTACGAATCGGTGAACCGGCCATAATTTCGGTCGGCAACAGGCGCATCGGCAGGCTGTCAGTGACCAGCGGCAGAAGACCGGTTGGACGCAGCGTTAGTACCAGCGTAGAAACCAGAATGCTGGATGGCTCAAAGAAGCCACGAATACGATCAACAATGCTCGCCGCTTCGCCACAGGTGATAGAAACTTCATCACCATTGCTCATATCCACCAGAATCTCACGACGCTCTCCCGGTGCCAGGGAAAGTTGTTTCACCGACACTGGCGCCGGCAGGAATCCCTGATCGCCTGAAATCACATGCAACGGGCGACCGTCGCTCATCTGCAATTGATAACGACGGGAGTTCGACGCATTTAACAGACGCAGGCGCACCCAGCCGCGCGAAACTTCAACATACGGACTTTGCGCACCGTTGACTAACAGCGTATCGCCAACAAAGCCGCCGCTTCCCGGTTCGTTGTATTCTGGCGTACCAAAGTTATCCAGCCGTTTATCCTGGATAATCACCGGAAAGTCATCAACACCATAATGATTAGGAATGGGCAACGACTTGCTGACCTCATCTTCCACCAGCCACATTCCGGCAAGGCCGTTATAAACCTGCTGAGCAGTGCGGTTGGGCGTATTAGCGTGATACCACAAGGTCGCGGCGTTCTGGCGGATTGGCAGCACGGGCGCCCAGTCAGCATTGGGGGACATCATCCGCGCCGGACCGCCCATCAGCGGACCAGGCACCTGTAACCCAGCCACCGTCATTGAGACATTTTCTGTCAATCGGTTACTGTAGATAAGCTTAACATCGTCGCCCTTCCAGACGCGGATAGTCGGCCCCAGGTAGCGACCATTGATCCCCCAGACCGACGCGCGCGTCCCTGGCGTAAATGACCAGTGCGCACGTTGTACGGTCATAAACAGCGGTTGCCCACGGCGAGATTCAAGCAGCGGCGGAACGGGTAGCGGTTGCTGTTGCCCGGCTGCGCTGGCCTTCAGGGGGACAGCGCCTGCACATAGTGCGATCCCCGATGCCTGAATGAACTGACGCCGACTGAGTGACATATTTGCTCCATGTAAAACTGGCTAAAGTAATACCGTGCAGGAAAGTGTTCCCACAAAAATACAGATTGCCGACTTAAACTTTTCCGGCGGCTTCGCGTTCTGCGACTTCTTTATCGAGCTCAGCGATTTTTTGTTCCATTATCGAGCGACAATGGGCTGCCAACTCGCGAACCTGATCTTTGCCATACTGACTAATGTCAATTGGCGGCAGCATTTCGACAATCACCAGACCGTTGTGCAGCCGATTAAGATTAATCTTATTCGAAGTTGTAGAGACACACACGGGAATAATCGGGACGCCTGCCGCAATTGCTGCGTGAAATGCCCCGGTCTTGAACGGCAACAGGCCGCGACCACGACTGCGGGTACCTTCCGGGAACATCCAGATGGAAATTCGGCGTTTTTTGAAGTGATTTACCACTTCCGCGATAGTGCCGTGAGCTTTAGTGCGATTGTTTCTGTCGATCAATAAGTTGCCGGTTAACCAGTACAACTGCCCAAAGAAGGGGATCCACAGCAAACTCTTTTTACCCACAGTGACTGTCGGCGGTTGCACGATGTTTGATGCTGTCACCATGTCATAGTTGTTCTGGTGGTTAGCAATATAGATAGCATTCCCGTAGCTTTCAGCATCAGCAGGTTTGCGGCACTCAACTTTCAGACCATACAGCGGCGCAAGACGGCCAAACATATGGCCAAAGGTGGCCACATGCTTCGGATTACGCGGGCTGAAAAGGCAGTAAATGGAGCCGAGTACACAGACTAAGATGCTGTAAATAACGGTAATAATAAGACGAAAGATATATAGCATAACACCCTCTGAAGGTCTGAGAGACTGGCATTGTACGTCACCTGAAATCAGGTTAGGGCATTGTTAAAAGCCGCTCTCCGGATAAGCGTATTGTTAATCGCAACGCATGAATAAACAACGGTTTCAAGGGAATTTTTATTGTTTACATGGACTAAATGCGGCACCGGATGACGACTTCAACGTTTCATCCGGCTCACCTTACTGGCAGGAGAAGGGGCGACCCTCTCTGCATTTTACTCTTCGCTGTCAGCACGTCGTGGAGCGTCAATCTCCACACGGTCGATACGCTGCAAACCACGCATCAATGTGCCGCGACGGCCACGTTCACCAGTAACTTTCAGCAACTCTTCCGGGCGCAGTTTGATTTTGCGTTTCCCAACATGAATCGTCAGCGTACTTTGTGGGGGCAGTACATACAGATGTGCAAGACCATCCTCGCCACGAGCGGCTTCTGCCGACGGGATGTTAATGATCTTGTTGCCTTTACCCTTCGACAGTTGCGGAAGCTCACTGACCGGGAACATAAGCATACGTCCAGCCAGAGTAATCGCCAGCAACATATCGGAAGGATCCTGAATCACCACTGGCGGCATAACATGCGCATTTTCTGGCAGAGTAATCAATGCCTTACCTGCACGGTTACGCGCCACCAGATCGTTAAAGGTACAGACGAATCCGTAACCTGCATCGGAAGCCATCAACAATTTCTGATCGTCGCTTTCCATTAGCATGTGATCAACGGTAGCACCTGGCGGCAATGTCAGTTTACCGGTAAGCGGTTCGCCCTGACCACGCGCTGAGGGCAGCGTAATGGGGTCGATGGCATAGCTACGTCCGGTAGAGTCAACAAACACCACCGGCTGGTTACTCTTTCCTTTCACCGCAGCTTTAAAGCTGTCACCCGCTTTGTAGTTCAGACCAGGGGCGTCGATATCATGACCTTTGGCGCTACGCACCCAGCCCATCTGCGACAATACAATGGTAACCGGCTCAGACGGCAGCATGTCGTGCTCGCTCATTGCTTTCGCTTCTTCGCGTTCCTGCAGCGGCGAACGACGATCGTCGCCATACGCTTGTGCGTCGGCCTGTAACTCTTTCTTCAGCAGGTTATTCATTTTGCGCTCGGAGGCCAGAATGCCCTGCAACTGGTCGCGCTCTTTTTCCAGCTCGTTCTGCTCACCGCGAATCTTCATCTCTTCCAGTTTGGCGAGGTGACGCAGTTTCAGTTCGAGGATCGCTTCCGCCTGAGTTTCCGTAATGCCAAAGCGCGACATCAGCGCCGGTTTCGGTTCATCTTCATTACGAATGATCTCAATCACTTCGTCGATATTGAGAAACGCCACCAGCAAACCTTCCAGAATATGCAGGCGCTTGAGGACTTTCTCCAGACGATAGTTCAGACGGCGGCGTACGGTATCACGACGGAACACCAGCCATTCGGAGAGGATTTCCCGCAGGTTTTTCACCGCCGGACGCCCATCCAGACCGATCATATTGAGGTTAATGCGATAGCTCTTTTCCAGATCGGTGGTAGCGAAGAGGTGATTCATCACCTGCTCCATATCCACACGGTTGGAACGCGGCACGATCACCAGACGGGTTGGGTTTTCGTGGTCAGATTCATCGCGTAGATCGTCAACCATCGGCAGCTTTTTGTTGCGCATTTGCGCAGCAATTTGCTCCAGCACGCGTGCACCAGAAACCTGATGTGGCAATGCGCTAATCACCACTGCGCCATCTTCTTTCTTCCACACCGCGCGCATACGCACAGAACCACGACCGTTTTCGTAGATTTTGCGGATCTCCGCTCGGGAGGTAATGATTTCCGCTTCGGTTGGGTAGTCCGGCCCCTGCACGATATCCAGTAACTGGTCGAGCGTAGTATTCGGCTGGTCAATTAAGGCGATTGCCGCCTGCGCGACTTCACGCAGGTTGTGCGGCGGAATATCAGTCGCCATGCCGACGGCAATACCGGTGGTACCGTTAAGCAAAATGTTTGGCAGGCGGGCAGGCAGCATCTTCGGCTCCTGCAACGTGCCGTCGAAGTTTGGCACCCAATCAGCCGTCCCCTGCCCCAGCTCGCTCAATAGCAGCTCGGAATATTTCGACAACCGGGACTCGGTGTAACGCATTGCCGCGAACGATTTCGGATCGTCCGGCGCCCCCCAGTTCCCCTGTCCGTCCACCAGCGGATAACGGTAAGAGAATGGCTGCGCCATTAAAACCATCGCTTCATAACAGGCGCTATCGCCGTGCGGATGGTATTTACCCAATACGTCACCGACGGTACGGGCTGATTTTTTAAATTTGGCGCTGGCATTCAGGCCCAGTTCAGACATCGCATACACAATGCGGCGTTGAACGGGTTTCAGACCATCACCAATAAACGGCAACGCACGGTCCATAATGACGTACATGGAATAATTTAAGTAGGCGTTTTCCGTAAATTCATGTAGCGCAAGGCGCTCTGCCATATCGCTCATTAATTCTGATTCCTCAACTTATTCGCCAGCCTTCAAAGGGGCAATATTGCCGCAGATACTACATTATCTGCCGCGTCGAGTCACAGGAGATCAGCGTGTATAGCGCCGCCGAACGTGCTCCGACGGCGATAAAGGCATCAATGTGCCTTGATATACAACTCTTTGCTGTAGACATAGTCCTGAGGATTATGTTGTGGGAAACCACCAACGTAGGGTTTAAGCAGTTTGATCAGCGGTTGATAGTAGATGGGAATGAGCGGTGCCTGCTGGTTGATGATCACCTCTGCCTGCTGATACAACGCATTACGCTTTGCCGCGTCAGTGGTCTGCGTGGCCTGGTTTAGTAAAGCGTCATACTTTGCATTTTTCCAGTGGCCGACGTTCTCTTCACTGTCGCTTTTGAGCGTGTTCAGGAAGGTGGAAGCATCATTATACGTTGCATCCCACGACTGCCGCGACAACATGAATTCCCCTGCTCGCCGGGCATCAAGATAGGTTTTCCACTCCATCGTTCGCAACGTCACCTGTGCGCCAAGCCATTTTTTCCATTCGGAAGACAAGGCTATCGCCGTTTTCTCATGCAGATCATATTTGTTGTAGAACAGTTCAAAGCGTAGCGGGTGAGAGGCGTCGTACCCCGCCTGTTTCAGCAAGGCTTTTGCCGTGGCCACACGCTCACTCATTGGCTTTTGCAGTTCATCGAGCGTCGGCGCATTAAAGTCTTCAACCTCTGGCGGCGTCAACGTAGTTGCAGGCGTTCGCAGCCCAAGTACCTTTTGCGCGATTAACTGTCTGTCGACCGTCAGATATAACGCCCGCCGCACACGCACGTCGTTAAACGGCGTTTTCTGCGTATTGAAGTTGTAATATTCGCTGTTCAGACGCGGGATAATCTGCAACTCGCCAGGCAACGATTTTTCGATAGCCGGAATTTGCTGTGCTGGAACCCAGGTCAGGTCGACCTCACCCGCGCGATAGCGGTTATAGCCGGTGACCGAATTATCCAGCGCCAGATACTCAACCTGCTGCAATACCGTATGTTGTGCATCGCGATACTTTGGATTTTTGCGTGCAGTAATCTTTTCGTTAACTACCCACTTATCAAGCACAAAGGCACCGTTGTAAACCATGTTATCTGGCTTACTCCAGCTATCGCCATGTTTAGCGATTACATGATGGGGAACGGGGAACAGCGTTGGCCAGGCCAGCATAGTGGTAAACCACGGAACGGGTTGCTCAAGCGTAACTTCCAGAGTGCGGTCATCTGTCGCTTTCACGCCTAGCGATGAAACTTCCGCTTTTCCCGCTACGATAGACGCGGCATTGCTAATATGCGCCTGCGCCAGGTAACCAGCAAAAGGGCTTGCTGTTTTTGGATCAACCGCACGTTGCCAGCCGAGAACAAAATCCTGCGCCGTTAAAGGCTGACCATCAGACCACTGTAAGCCGTTACGTAAATGGAAAATATAGCGTTTGCCGCCATCTGACACGTCCCAGGACTCGGCCTGAGCGGGTTGCACTTTGCCTTCGCCATCTATCCATACCAGACCTTCAAACAGATCCAGCACAATCTGCGCGGCAGTATTCTCCTCAACCTTTTGCGGGTCGAGTGTGCCTGGATCGCTATGATTGTTGTAACGAAAGACTTGTTGCGGGGCGAGCGGAGTATTGGCGGGAACGTCAGCAGCGTAGAGAGGAGTCGCACTTACCAGGCTGACCAGCCATAATAAATTTCGCGTATACATGGTATTCCTTACCGGAGAAATTATAAGCCCGGCAACAATACGCCTGTGGCATTGTTAGCTCAAACTGATAGTGAGTGATTTGGCTCACACTCCGGTAAAGATCCCGTTCATATTAACGGCACATAAACATCCGTTTTCAATTGCTGTTCTGCTATCCCTTCGGCCAGGTTGGTGTAATGAAACAGAATCGGCGCTTTACGTATTTTCTCGCCACTTTCAGGAAGCCAGTGGCGGATGATGCCCCATATCGTGTGCGAAATATCGTCCAGTTCGCCAACGTGACGGGCCACGGCATAACGTCCCGCGGTGAGTTCACCATTACTCACACCATAACGATTATCTGGAATCGGTTCGTTAACGCTGCCGCAAATATCAAAGCGAAACGCTTCCGGTGCGGTGGTAGCTGGATCGTCCCAGGCGACGCCAAAAGTCTGGCTTTGGTTAACAGGGGAAAGTCCCGTCTCTTTGCGCCACATGATAAATTTCGCCACGCTATAGTTGAGCAGTTCGGGGCTACAGCGATGTGGCAACATCGCCACAGGGATTGATGGGAAATCGATGATGTTTACATCCAGTGTCAGGTTTTTCATTTTGCCTCCCTGCGAAATTATTCCCGGGAACGCATCCCGGGAACGGTAACAATTACGGATTTACTTTGCGGATCTGTTTGACATCAATTTCAACAGAGTTCCAGTCCTTATCGACTTCCCCCTGAATCTCAACCGTATCTTTCGGCGTCACGGTCACACCGTTCCAGCGTTTGTGGTCGATATCAACATTGATAGTACCGCTGGCATCTTTGAACACGTAGAGATCGTCAGAGATGCGTTCAACGATATTGCCACGCAGAGTTACCCAGGTATCGTCACGCAGAGATTTCGCGTTTTCTACGTTAGTTACGCTGCCGTTCGGCCCCTGGAATCCTCCGGCCTGGCTTTGTGTTGCCGATGGGCCAGAAAAACCCCCCTGCTCTGCTGCCATAACCGGTGCGCTGCACAGGGCCATTACTGCGATTACTGCTGCGAATTTTTTCATGTTTTTGTTACTCCCTTTAATGTCTGTTTTCGAGTATTAAACAAGATAGTCCTTAACAACTTCTTAAGGAAAAAAAAGAAAATTTAGGGCTGTACAGGGCACGTTACAACACGGTTTACTTGCAACAAATACAGTTATCGCAGGGATGAAAAGATGCGAATTTTACTGATAGAAGATGACATGCTGATTGGCGATGGCATCAAAACAGGTCTGAGCAAGATGGGTTTTAGCGTCGACTGGTTTACGGAAGGTCGTCAGGGAAAAGAGGCGCTTTATAGCGCGCCTTATGACGCGGTGATCCTTGATCTAACCCTACCGGGAATGGATGGTCGCGATATTTTACGCGAGTGGCGGAATAAAGGTCAGCGAGAACCGGTGCTAATTCTCACCGCACGCGACGCTCTGGCCGAACGCGTGGAAGGTTTGCGCCTGGGAGCCGACGATTATCTATGCAAACCTTTTGCGTTGATAGAAGTGGCCGCGAGGTTGGAAGCACTGATGCGTCGAAGCAACGGGCAAGCCAGTAATGAGTTGCATCACGGTAACGTAATGCTCGACCCTGGCAAACGGATCGCCACCCTGGCAGGTGCCCCCTTAACGTTAAAGCCAAAAGAGTTTGCCCTGCTGGAACTACTGATGCGCAACACCGGTCGGGTACTACCGCGCAAACTGATTGAAGAAAAACTGTATACCTGGGACGAAGAGGTCACCAGCAATGCCGTCGAAGTACATGTGCACCATCTGCGACGCAAACTCGGCAGTGACTTTATTCGTACCGTTCACGGTATTGGCTACACATTAGGTGAGAAATGAAATTTACCCAACGCCTGAGTCTGCGAGTCAGGCTGACGCTAATCTTTTTGATTCTGGCCTCGGTGACCTGGCTGCTTTCCAGTTTTATGGCCTGGAAACAAACCATCAATAACGTAGATGAACTGTTCGACACTCAACTGATGCTGTTTGCTAAACGGCTAAGCACGCTCGATCTCAACGAGATTAACGCTGCGGATCGTATGGCAAGAACGCCGAATAAATTTAAACATGGCCAGGTTGACGACGACGCGCTGACGTTCGCTATCTTTACTCGCGACGGCAAAATGGTACTCAACGATGGCGATAATGGGGAAGACATTCCTTATAGCTATCAACGTGAAGGCTTTGATGACGGGCAACTGGTGGGCGATAAAGACCAATGGCGCTTTATCTGGATGACATCCCCCGATGGGAAATACCGCATTGTAGTTGGTCAGGAGTGGGAATACCGCGAAGATATGGCACTGGCGATTGTCATCGGACAACTGATCCCGTGGCTTGTCGCGCTGCCCATTATGTTAATCATCATGATGGTACTACTCGGTCGTGAACTCGCGCCGCTGAACAAACTGGCTCTGGCGCTGCGTATGCGCGACCCTGACTCGGAGAAACCACTTAACGCTACTGGCGTACCCAGCGAAGTACGTCCACTGGTCGAGTCGTTGAATCAACTGTTCGCCCGCATACATGCAATGATGGTCCGTGAGCGCCGCTTTACCTCCGACGCGGCCCACGAACTGCGTAGCCCGTTAACGGCGCTGAAAGTACAAACCGAAGTCGCGCAGCTTTCTGACGATGATCCACAGGCACGAAAAAAAGCACTGCTCCAATTACATTCGGGGATCGATCGCGCCACACGGCTGGTTGATCAGCTGCTCACCCTGTCACGGCTGGACTCACTGGATAATCTTCAGGATGTGGCGGAAATTCCACTTGAAGATCTCCTGCAATCATCAGTGATGGATATTTACCACACGGCGCAGCAGGCGAAAATTGACGTGCGGCTGACGCTCAATGCACACGGCATCAAACGTACCGGACAACCGCTATTGCTAAGTTTGCTGGTACGGAATCTGCTGGATAACGCCGTGCGCTACAGTCCGCAAGGCAGCGTGGTGAACGTCACTCTGAATGCAGATAATTTCACCATAAGAGACAACGGTCCCGGTGTGACGCCAGAGGCACTGGAACGAATTGGTGAACGTTTCTACCGCCCGCCTGGACAAACCGCCACCGGCAGCGGGCTTGGGCTGTCGATTGTCCAGCGGATTGCCAAATTGCATGGCATGAATGTTGTTTTTGGAAATGCGGAACAAGGTGGATTTGAGGCGAAGGTAAGCTGGTAACGGTCATATTTTTGCAATATTCGCAAAAGACTTTGCACATTTTGCTAATTTCACCGTACCGCTCAGTGACGTACTATAGTCGTCAAACGTCTCACCTTGAGGATAAAAAATGAGCAACATCCTGATTATTAACGGCGCGAAAAAATTCGCCCACTCCAATGGTCAACTGAACGACACCCTGACCGAAGTCGCGGATGGTACGCTGCGCGACCTCGGGCATGATGTCCGCATCGTTCGCGCCGAGAGCGACTACGATGTAAAAGCCGAGGTACAAAACTTTCTCTGGGCTGATGTGGTGATCTGGCAGATGCCTGGCTGGTGGATGGGCGCGCCGTGGACAGTGAAAAAATACATTGATGATGTGTTCACCGAAGGTCACGGTACGCTGTATGCCAGCGATGGTCGTACTCGTAAAGATCCGTCGAAAAAATACGGTTCTGGCGGCCTGGTACAGGGCAAAAAATATATGCTCTCGCTGACCTGGAACGCGCCAATGGAAGCCTTCACTGAAAAAGATCAGTTCTTCCACGGTGTTGGCGTGGACGGTGTGTATCTGCCATTCCATAAAGCAAACCAGTTCCTCGGCATGGAACCGCTGCCGACATTTATCGCTAATGACGTGATAAAAATGCCTGATGTTCCCCGCTATACTGAAGAATATCGCAAGCATCTTGTGGAAATTTTTGGTTAACTAGAGCTCTGGCTTTAGAAGGAGTTAACCATGATTACAGTAATCGCAGAAATCCGTACTCGTCCTGGTCAACATCACCGTCAGGCGGTATTGGATCAATTTGCTAAAATCGTTCCGACCGTACTGAAAGAAGAAGGTTGCCACGGCTACGCACCAATGGTGGATTGCGCTGCTGGCGTGAGCTTCCAGTCTATGGCGCCGGATTCTATCGTGATGATTGAGCAGTGGGAAAGCATTGCACACCTTGAAGCGCATTTGCAGACGCCGCACATGAAAGCGTACAGCGAAGCCGTCAAAGGCGATGTACTGGAGATGAATATTCGTATCCTGCAGCCGGGGCTTTGACATTTCTGAAAAGAGGCCGGTATTGCTACCGGTCTCAGATCAGATTAGCCATTCTTTCTTCCCGTTTTCAAACCCCGATGGAAATCGTTAATTCGCTTAATGGTTTTAACCGCACGCTGCGGCAGCGCGGAAGCCACAGACCAGACAATCATTTCCAGACACAACAATACCGTACCATGTAGCGGCGTTTTCCCTTTTTCATCCCCGCGCGGAACATGAATCACGATAGTGGCGTCTTTGCTAAAACGCGAATCCAGAGCGTTTGTCAGCAAAATAACAGGGATCCCCAGTCGTCTCGCTTCACGCAGCGTTGTCTGCCCTTCCCGGTGTGCAGATTTTTGCGCCATCATGATCAATACATCACCACGTTGAAGCGCGATAAGTTGCTCGGCAAGGCCAATACCAGTACGGTTTAGCGCCGTGGCGGGTAAGCCAATGCGATTGAATAGTCGTGCGGTATAGTCCGCCAGGATACCCGAAGCGCCAATGCCAAAAATAGCGACTTGCCGCGCTTGCACCAGCATGGCTACCGCTTGTGCAAGCGCGTGGCGGTTTTCAGGCTCTGACAGGACATTACAGGTATATAAATGCCCTTCAAGAACAAAGTCGATTGCGGTGTTAACATCGCTCGTCAAGTTACTCACCGTCGTAGACATCTTTTCGCTGGAACTAAGGGCAGGACCAAGCCACTGTTCCAGAGTGCGTTTCAGATCTCGCAGCCCCGCAAACCCCAGAGCCTGGATAGCCCGAATCACAGTGGCATCGGAAGTGTTCAACGTGGCCGCAATTTCCATCGCCGTTTGTTCAAGTACCACTTCACGATGCTCATTAATGTAGCTGGCGACGGCTCTTAACCCTGGCGTTAACTGACTCCCGCGAGTACGAAAACGCTCACCAAAAATATCAACCCGCGTTTTGTTTTTCTGGATCATTTGGCCTCCGGTAAAAGTCGCCCCGCAATCTGTGATTGTATCTGCGCGGCCATCAGTCCCAGAGATGCAAAGGAGTTAGAAATCGCCTCTTCACGAGAAATCAACACATAGCGCCCGGAACGACAGGCCGTCAGAAACTGACACCATCCCGGCATGACTTTTTCCATTGCTGCCAGCTCATCCTGAGGTTTACCACCGGTGTCACCGCGCCAGGTTGCAAAAACAAAATCGGCATCCAGTTCAGGCAAACGCTCCGCACTCACATCCATTCGCCCACCTTCAGGAATGTTTTCAATCAGCGGCGGAAAGCGAAAACCAGCATCGCGTAATACTCGGCCCAGCGAATGATAGCTATGCATCACATTAATTTTTCCCTGATTTGCCTGAATCACCGATACCGTTATTTTTTGGCTGTCCAGCGTCGCCTTCAGTGCATTGATTTGTGCCTGATAGCGGCGTTCAAGTATCGCCAGCCGCGCCTGCGTTCCGGTAAGTTCTGCCAGCTTGCGGTAGATTTCTGGCGCGCCCCCTTTGAGATGATCAATGCTCACCGTGGGCGCAATTTTTTCCAGTTGTTCAATGGGCGTATTACGGGTCGGTTCTGTGATGATCAGGTCAGGCTTTGCCGCCACAATCGCTTCGATATCAATATCAGCTGTTCCAATAAAGGCAATCGATGAATTATCGAAGTCAACGCCTGTCAGTAATGCGCCTGATCGAATGAAATGGCTACCATCAGGCCGTGTTCGCCCGTGGCTGGCGACAGGAGGTACACCAAGCTCAATCAGAGGAATAGTGATATCAAGATCGTGTAAAGAGACAATTCTCTTTGGATGAGCAGGAACAGTGACTTTGCGCCCTAAATCATCAGTAAAGACCTGAACCGGTTCTGTTGCACGGGCAAAAAATGACAACAGTATCAGCAGAGAAAAAAATAAACGCATATAACTCCCGTTAAAAACTGTTCCTGCGTTGCCAGAGCAGTAGTAAAAAGAATGGTCCACCAATCAATGAAATAATGATTCCGGCAGGCAGTTGCAAAGGCAAAAAAGCCAAGCGACCAATGCTATCCGCCAGGATGACTAACAACGCCCCCGATACGGCACTTCCCAGCAGTAATGTCGTCTGCCCGCCACGCAGAATAAAACGTGATATATGGGGTGCTATCAATCCGACAAAGCCGATGTTACCAACACACGAAACGCAGACGGCTGTCAGTATTATTGGTGCGGCTACACGCAACAACGCCAGGCGAGAACTATTCACGCCTAACCCGGTTGCAACCTGATGACCAAGCAGAGCGATATCCGCAGTCCGGGCTGTGAACAGCAATAAAAGAGCGGCTGGCAACATCCAGCAGACTGAAATACCGACTAACATCCAGTTAGCTGCATGCAGGCTTCCCGATAACCACATCAATGCAGTTTGTACATCACGAACATCGGCAGTGGTCATAAATACACCGATTCCGGCGGCAAAAAACCAGGACACGCCAATACCGATCAAAACAAATCGCGGGCGGGAAATATCGCGCGCGCAAGCAATCACAATTAAAGCCACCAACAAGCCACCAGCAAGACCCGCCACTGGACGCCAGAACATTCCCAGCATTGGAAACTGAAAAATCAGCCACAGCACAGCCACGCTACATCCTTCTTTGACGCCGATTAAACCGGGATCGGCAAGGCCGTTACGCGCAATGGATTGCATTGCTGCCCCCGCCATACCTAACATCGCTCCGCATAGCAATGCCATGATGACTCTCGGTAAGCGAATATCCTGCACAATGTAACGTGCGTCTGCGCTTACGTTTTCTGGAGCAAACAACGCTCGCCCTACTTCCGATGCGGGAACGGAGAAAGAACCATGCATCAGACCGAATATCAGTATTCCAACCGCAAACAGAGACAACCCACCACACAACATCAGATTTTTAGGGCGTATCAACGTCGAAAATTTACCAACACGTAGTGGGCGTAGCCCGACGTTCATTATCCGACTCATTTGAACATCCTCGTCGCCATAATGACAAAAACGGGTGCTCCAACTAACGCAGTCATGACACCGGTCGCCAGCTCATAGGGCGTGAAAAGCGTTCGGGCGATAATATCTGCCAGTAATAATAAAAGAGCGCCAACACAAGCCGAAAGAGGGAGCAAAACGCGCAGATCCGCTGATACCAGACGCCGGACCATCTGCGGTACCAGTAGACCGACAAAGCCAATGGGACCGGCAATCGATACGGCAGCACCGCAGAGCAACGCGATCGCGATCAAGGTGAATATCCGCGTGCGGAATACCGAGACGCCCAGCCCCTGTGCCATGCGATCGCCCAGTGCCAACATGTTAAGAGCGGGAGCAAGGTAAAGGGCTAATACAAATCCCCCCAGAGAAAACCAGGCGGACGTACCAAGCGTCGCCCAATCCTGACCCGCTAAATCCCCCGCTAACCATGTCCGCATCGCCAGCAGCGTTTGTTCGTCAAGAATCAGGATCGCAGCCGTTATTGAGGAAACAAACGCCGATAGCGCCACGCCGCATAAGGTCACCTTCATTGGCGTTAACCCTGAGCGACCCGCGGAGGAAAGCAGCAATATCAACAAGAACAATAACGCGCCCCCCGCAGATGCCAGCAGCGGGCGCCCAACAGGAAATGCCAGTCCAAGCGCGCTAGCGGCAACGACAGCCAGGGCGGCTCCGGCATTTAAGCCTAAAATATGTGGCTCGCCCAATGGGTTACGAATGACTGCCTGCAACAAAGCACCAGCCACACCAAGAGAAGCCCCTGTAAGCAAAGCTGCCGCTAAACGCGGCAAACGGAGCCTAACAATTACGTTGTGATCGAAGTTTTGCGGTTCAAAATGGAGAAATGCCTGCAACACCGTTTGAGGTGCAATAAACCGGGCACCAATCCCGGGATAGACCACGCATCCCACCAGCAGTAAGGCGAGAAAAAATACAGTTACCAACCCCGTGCGCATCATACTTTTTCTACACCACGAAACGGCATGAAGAACGGTTTTCCCGTCAGAGGATTTATTGATGCGTGAACATCAACATCAAAGACAGCTTTTACCAGCTCAGGCGTGCAATTCTCCCCCTCATTCAACACACGCACCACTTTCCCCTGGCGTAAAAATATCAAGGTATCACCATAATTCACGGCAAAATTCAGGTCATGCAACACCACAACGACCGTGCGCCCATGATGACGCGTCAAATCATGCAATAACTCAAGAATTTCCACCTGATAACGTAAATCAAGCCAGGTTGTGGGTTCATCCAGCAGGATATAAGGCGTCTTTTGCGCCAACACCATCGCAATCCAGCAGCGCTGGCGCTGCCCACCAGAGAGTTTTTCAACCGGTAAATGTGCAAACTCCTGCGTACCGGTTAATTTCAGGGCTTCTTCTACCGCCTGCTCGTCGGCATCGCTCCATTGACGTATGAAATTTTGCCAGGGAAAGCGCCCACGCGACACCAGTTCATAAACGGTTAAGCCCTCTGGCAATAATGGTGATTGCGGCAAGATCCCAAGTCTTCGGGATAACGCTTTCGTTGGTTGCTCGTGAATCGCTTTACCATCCAGCAGTATCGAGCCGCCCATAGGTTGCAAGATACGTGCAATGGTGCTGAGCAACGTCGACTTTCCACAGCCATTTGCCCCAACCAGAACGGTCATTTTTTCGGTGGGAACGGAGAAAGAAACACCATCAACAATGATTTTCTTGTGATACCCGGCAGAAACATTGTCGAGGATCAGCCCCTGCTCTTTTGCGTTATGTGCCACGTGTACGCCAACTTAATCAAAGACAAACAAAAATAAAACTCATTCTCCTTTGAGAGTTTGACGTCACAAAATGTAGTAGTCAAGAAGTTAAAAGCCATACAAAAACAAGGTAAATAACAGGTAATATATTTTTAGATTTAATAACAAAATTATTAAATATCAATAAATTAAAAGAAAACAAATTGCGTTGGCCTCTCTTAAAAACACATGTAGCACTTTTTTGTTATTTCTCATTTACTACTACATCACCACATGATTGAATGATTCTCAATTACATATCCGATGGCGAAATAACAAACGGATAGTGCTTAGTGAGCAACAAGAAACAATTTTCACTCGCGACAATTCGTGAGTTTTTGGGATAACAGATTAAATGGCTAAGTTCACTCCTTCATTCTCAGGACTCAAAGGTCAGGCGCTCTTTTCACTGCTCTTTGCAGCACCGATGATTCATGCAACAGACACTGTAACGACCAAAGATGGCGAAACAATCACTGTTACAGCGGATGTAAATACCGCAACTGAGGCGACCGATGGTTATCAACCTCTGAGCACCTCCACGGCGACATTAACCGATATGCCGATGCTGGATATTCCGCAGGTGGTTAATACGGTTAGCGATCAAGTTCTGGAAAATCAGAATGCGACGACGCTGGATGAGGCACTTTATAACGTCAGTAACGTGGTACAGACCAATACATTAGGCGGGACTCAGGACGCATTTGTGCGTCGTGGGTTTGGCGCTAACCGGGATGGGTCCATCATGACCAACGGCCTGCGAACTGTACTTCCTCGCAGTTTCAACGCCGCCACAGAACGTGTGGAAGTGCTAAAAGGTCCGGCCTCCACGCTGTATGGCATTCTCGATCCTGGCGGACTGATTAACGTCGTGACAAAGCGCCCGGAAAAAACATTCCATGGTTCGGTCTCAGCCACGTCCACCAGTTTTGGTGGTGGCACCGGGCAACTTGATATCACAGGTCCCATTGAAGGCACTCAACTGGCGTATCGTCTTATTGGGGAAGTGCAGGATGAAGATTACTGGCGAAACTTCGGTAAAGAGCGCAGTACATTTATTGCTCCATCACTCACCTGGTTTGGTGATAATGCAACAGTAACCATGCTCTATTCCCATAGGGACTATAAAACGCCGTTCGATCGTGGAACGATTTTCGACCTTACGACGAAACAGCCCGTAAACGTTGATCGAAAAATACGTTTCGACGAACCGTTTAATATTACAGATGGTCAGTCCGATCTGGCGCAACTCAACGCAGAATATCATCTCAATAGCCAGTGGACAGCGCGCTTTGATTACAGCTACAGCCAGGATAAATACAGCGATAATCAAGCTCGCGTTACCGCGTATGATGCCACGACAGGAACGCTGACACGGCGTGTTGATGCAACTCAGGGATCTACCCAGCGTATGCATTCTACTCGTGCGGATCTGCAAGGGAATGTTGATATTGCTGGATTCTATAATGAGATTCTGGGCGGGGTATCATATGAATATTATGATCTTCTGCGCACAGATATGATTCGCTGTAAAAACGCTAAAGATTTCAATATTTACAACCCTGTTTATGGCAATACCAGCAAATGCACAACGGTCTCGGCGTCGGACAGTGATCAGACGATCAAACAGGAGAGCTACTCAGCGTATGCACAGGACGCGCTCTATTTGACCGATAACTGGATTGCCGTCGCCGGGATCCGCTATCAGTATTACACGCAGTATGCGGGTAAAGGTCGTCCTTTTAATGTCAATACTGACAGCCGCGATGAACAATGGACTCCCAAACTGGGACTGGTCTATAAACTGACGCCATCGGTATCCTTATTTGCTAATTATTCGCAAACATTTATGCCGCAATCGTCAATTGCCAGCTACATTGGCGATCTTCCACCGGAATCATCTAATGCCTACGAAGTCGGGGCAAAATTCGAGCTGTTCGATGGTATCACCGCAGATATTGCGCTGTTTGATATCCATAAACGTAACGTGTTGTATACCGAAAGTATTGGTGATGAAACCATTGCTAAAACAGCAGGCCGCGTTCGTTCAAGAGGGGTCGAGGTCGACCTTGCGGGAGCATTAACTGAAAACATTAATATCATTGCCAGCTACGGCTATACCGATGCTAAGGTGCTGGAAGATCCTGATTATGCCGGGAAACCATTGCCTAATGTTCCTCGTCATACCGGTTCGCTATTCCTGACCTATGACATTCATAACATGCCCGGCAATAACACACTGACGTTTGGCGGTGGCGGACATGGGGTAAGCCGTCGTTCGGCAACCAATGGGGCTGACTATTATCTGCCTGGCTATTTCGTTGCCGATGCCTTCGCCGCATACAAAATGAAATTGCAGTATCCGGTCACTCTGCAATTAAACGTCAAAAACCTGTTTGATAAAACGTATTACACCTCTTCTATCGCCACCAATAATCTCGGTAACCAGATTGGCGATCCGCGAGAAGTGCAATTCACGGTGAAAATGGAATTTTGATAAAAAAAGCCCGGTATACGCTTGTATACCGGGCTATGTTTTACTCTCCTGGCGGGAGGATTATCAGACCTCAATCTCCGCCATGTCGCCTTTCTCTTGCAACCAGTTACGGCGGTCTTCCGAGCGTTTCTTCGCCAGTAGCATATCCATCATCGCGTCCGTACGCTGATCGTCTTCATCGTCAATGGTCAACTGCACCAGACGGCGAGTGTTCGGATCGAGCGTGGTTTCACGTAGTTGCAGCGGGTTCATTTCACCCAGACCTTTAAAACGCTGGACATTTGGCTTGCCTTTCTTGCGCTTTAATTGCTCAAGGACGCCCTCTTTCTCTTCTTCCGTCAGGGCGTAATAGACCTCTTTGCCAAGGTCAATGCGGTAGAGCGGCGGCAACGCCACGTAAACGTGACCGTGTTTCACCAACGTGCGGAAGTGTTTTACAAATAATGCGCAGAGCAGCGTGGCAATGTGCAGACCATCGGAGTCCGCATCCGCCAGGATACAGATCTTGCCATAACGCAGTTGGCTAAGATCGTCGCTGTCAGGATCGATACCGATCGCCACCGAAATATCATGCACTTCCTGCGAGGCCAGTACTTCATCGGAAGAAACTTCCCAGGTATTAAGGATCTTACCTTTCAGCGGCATGATCGCCTGATATTCACGATCGCGCGCCTGTTTGGCGGATCCGCCTGCAGAATCCCCTTCCACGAGGAACAGTTCGGTACGGTTAAGGTCCTGCGCGGTGCAGTCAGCCAGTTTGCCTGGCAGTGCCGGACCGCTGGTGAGTTTTTTACGCACCACTTTTTTAGCGGCACGCATACGACGCTGGGCGCTGGAAATTGCCATCTCCGCCAGCAGTTCAGCCGCCTGAACGTTCTGGTTCAGCCACAAAGTGAAGGCATCTTTCACCACGCCAGAAACAAATGCCGCGCACTGACGCGAAGAGAGACGCTCTTTCGTTTGCCCGGCAAATTGCGGATCCTGCATTTTTACTGACAACACATATGCACAGCGATCCCAGATATCTTCCGCCGACAGCTTCACGCCGCGCGGCAGAATGTTGCGGTATTCGCAGAACTCGCGCATTGCATCGAGCAGGCCCTGACGCAAACCGTTAACGTGCGTACCGCCCTGCATCGTTGGGATCAGGTTAACGTAGCTTTCGGTCAGCAGTTCGCCACCTTCCGGCAGCCACAATAGCGCCCAGTCCACTGCTTCGGTATCGCCAGAAAAATTACCGATAAACGGTTTTTCCGGCAGCGTCGGCAGGCCATTTACCGCTTCCGCGAGGTAATCGTTCAGACCGTCCTGATAGCACCAGCGTTGCTCGGTATTGTTGATCTCATCTTTAAAGGTGATCTCAACCCCCGGGCACAATACCGCTTTGGCTTTCAGTACATGCGTCAAGCGCGAAACAGAAAAGCGTGGGCTATCAAAGAATGTTTCATCTGGCCAGAAGTGCACGCTGGTGCCGGTATTGCGTTTACCGCAGGTGCCAACAACCTGCAGATCCTGCACCTTTTCGCCATTTTCAAAGGCGATGTTATAGATCTGACCATCGCGGCGCACATTAACTTCTACGCGCTTCGACAGGGCGTTAACCACCGAGATCCCCACGCCGTGCAGACCGCCAGAGAACTGGTAATTTTTGTTAGAGAATTTACCGCCTGCGTGCAAACGGCAAAGAATCAGTTCTACCGCCGGAACACCTTCTTCCGGGTGAATATCCACCGGCATCCCACGGCCATCGTCAATCACTTCCAGCGACTGGTCAGCATGTAAAATAACGTCCACGCGTTTTGCGTGACCGGCCAGTGCTTCATCCACACTGTTATCAATAACTTCTTGCCCCAAATGGTTAGGGCGAGTGGTATCGGTATACATCCCCGGGCGGCGGCGAACCGGCTCAAGCCCGGTGAGTACCTCAATGGCATCAGCGTTATAAGTTTGCGTCATGGTTTAAGTTAGCAATTCGAGTTGATCGTCAGAGATGGTGCAGACCAAGAAAATCGACGATCGGGTTGAAATAATCTTCGAAGCCCGTGAATGCGTGGTTGCCGCCTTCTATTACAGTCTGGCGGCAGGAAGCGTAGTACGCCACCGCCTGGCGGTAATCCAGCACTTCATCTCCCGTCTGTTGCAGCAGCCAGATCAAATCCGGCGCTTCCAGCGGGTCAATCTGCATGACTTTGAGATCGTAAATATGGCGTGACTCTAGCACATATTGCTGCCCGGTGTAGGGGTTCTCGTTTTGACCGAGATAGTCCGTCAGCAGTTCAAACGGGCGCACCGCCGGGTTTACCACCACTGCGGGCAGCATAAAACATTGCGACAACCAGGTGGCGTAATATCCCCCCAGTGACGACCCGACGATACCCAGCGAATCACCGCCATGTTCAAGGACAATAGATTCCAGCAGTTCTGCCGCATCGGAAGGATACGGCGGTAACTGCGGAATGATCATCTCAACGTCAGGGTGATGTTCCGCCAGCCAGTTTTTTAACAAGCTCGCTTTCGCAGAGCGCGGCGAGCTGTTGAAACCGTGTAAATAAAGAAGCGTCGACATCAGTAGCCTTCTGAAGCGGTATCAGGTTGGAAACGGGCGTCCACCAGGCGATGCACCTCGGTGGTCAGCGTGCCATCGGCATGAAGTTCCAGCGTTCGCCAACCGGGCGCAATGGTGTCCAGCGTAAAGTTGGAACAGTGCGGCTTAAACTGTACACAGGTCGACGGCGTTGCCAACAAGCGGCGACCGTTCCAGTCGAGATCCAGTTCCTGATGGATATGCCCGCACAACAGGTATTTAACGTGCGGAAACTTCGCCAGCACGGTATCCAGTTCGCCCGCGTTGCGCAGACTGTGTTGGTCGAGCCAGCTACAACCTGCAGGCAGCGGATGATGGTGCAACAGTAGCAGAGTATGACGTTCTGGCGCATCGGCCAGTTTACGTTCCAGCCACTCAAGCTGAAACTCGCTCAGCTCACCGTGCGGTACGCCAAACACCTGGCTATCCAGCAACAGGATTTGCCATTGCTCACCGATAAACACTCGCTTAGCCGGGGAGATGCCTGCGTCCTGTAACGCGCTGTACATCGCGGGCTGGAAATCGTGGTTGCCCGGCAGCCAGACGCAGGGCGCACGAAAACGTGCGATGCCTTCAGCGAAATGCTGATAGGCCGCAGCAGTTTGATCCTGCGCTAAATCACCTGTCGCGACAATCAGGTCAAATTCGTGCTGGTGCGGACGAATCGCCTCCAGCACCGCCTGGTAGCTTTCCCAGGTGTTTACCCCCAACAGGGCTTCGTGCTTTTGCGCAAACAGGTGAGTGTCGGTAATTTGTAAAATCCTGACTCTGGCCTCACCAGCCAGAGGAAGGGTTAACAGGCTTTCCAAATGGTGTCCTTAGGTTTCACGACGCTAATAAACCGGAATCGCCATCGCTCCATGTGCTAAACAGTATCGCAACCAGTCCGCTAAAAACTGATTAATTTGATGCTTTTCGTCGCGTTGATGCAACTTTTTATTAGGATAATCATACCGCGCTTTGAAGCGAAAAATCTGCTGACTTGAACACACTTCAGCCACCATCGCGTCATGATACAGACGCACCGTCATTGACGGAAGGCTCCAGTAACTGATCGCGGGCGCAGTCTGTTCTATTGTCACCAGGGTAGTGTATCGGGTCGATTCAACAATCGTTAGCCGATATTGTGCGTTTGCCACCTGATAGCTTACAGTTTCGCCGGGTGCGTCATTGCGCGGTAACAAACGGCGCAATTGTGAAAAGTTCATCTCGCACAGGCGCATCATTTCAGGAAAGTCAGGTGTGTAACGCTTCATTTATGCCCACTCATTTTTTAACGCTTGATGATGCAGCTGCAGCCATTGCAAAGCGATGACCGACGCTGCGTTGTCGATTTTCCCCTCTTCTACCCATTGGTATGCCTGTTCCCGGCTTACCACATGAACGCGAATATCTTCGTTTTCATCAGCCAGACCGTGAATACCGCTTGCGGTCGTGGCGTCCACTTCGCCCACCATAATTGACGAACGCTCACTGGTGCCCCCCGGGCTTGCCAGGAAACTTAACACCGGTTTGGTCCGTTTGACTATCAATCCCGCTTCTTCAATCGCTTCGCGACGAGCGACATCTTCTACACTTTCACCTTCTTCAATCATCCCGGCAACCATCTCCAGTAGCCAGGGCGTTTCGCTGGTGTCGTACGCAGCAATCCGAATCTGCTCAATCAGCACAACTTCATCGCGCACTGGGTCAAAGGGTAGCAAGACTGCGGCGTGACCGCGCTCAAAAATTTCCCGCCGTACCTCATGACTCATTTGCCCGTTGAATAGACGATGACGAAATCTATAAAGTTCTAATGAAAAAAAGCCGCGATAAAGTGTTTCTCGTGCAATAATTTCTACATCGTTTTTGCCAAATGTAACGGGCAGGTTGTCTGGCTTAAGCATTGTTAATGTCCTGACACTAATAGTGAATTAAATGTGAATTTCAGCGACGTTTGACTGCCGTTTGAGCAGTCATGTGTTAAATTGGTGCACATTAACGCCCTATGGCACGTAACGCCAACCTTTTGCGGTAGCGGCTTCTGCTAGAATCCGCAATAATTTTACAGTTTGATCGCGCTAAATACTGCTTCACCACAAGGAATGCAAATGAAGAAATTGCTCCCCATTCTTATCGGCCTGAGCCTGTCTGGGTTCAGTTCGTTGAGCCAGGCCGAGAACCTGATGCAAGTTTATCAGCAAGCACGCCTTAGTAACCCGGAATTGCGTAAGTCTGCCGCCGATCGTGATGCTGCCTTTGAAAAAATTAATGAAGCTCGTAGTCCGTTATTGCCACAGTTAGGTTTAGGTGCAGATTACACCTACAGCAACGGCTACCGTGACGCGAACGGCATCAACTCTAACGCGACCAGTGCGTCCCTGCAGTTGACCCAGTCCATTTTCGATATGTCGAAATGGCGCGCGCTGACCTTGCAGGAAAAAGCTGCCGGTATTCAGGACGTCACTTACCAGACCGATCAACAAACTTTGATCCTCAACACCGCGACCGCTTATTTCAACGTGTTGAATGCCATTGACGTGCTTTCTTATACTCAGGCACAAAAAGAAGCGATCTACCGTCAGTTAGATCAAACCACCCAGCGTTTTAACGTGGGCCTGGTGGCGATAACCGACGTGCAGAACGCCCGCGCACAGTACGATACGGTGCTGGCGAACGAAGTGACCGCACGTAACAACCTCGATAACGCTGTAGAGCAGTTGCGTCAGATTACCGGTAATTACTACCCGGAACTGGCGGCGTTAAATATCGACAATTTCAAAACCGACAAACCACAGCCAGTTAACGCCCTGCTGAAAGAAGCCGAAAAACGCAACCTGTCGCTGTTACAGGCACGTCTGAGCCAGGATCTGGCACGCGAACAAATTCGTCAGGCACAAGACGGTCACTTACCGACTCTGGATTTGACGGCCTCTACCGGAATTTCTGATACCTCTTACAGCGGTTCGAAAACACGTGGTGCCGCAAGTACTCAGTATGACGACAGCAATATGGGCCAGAACAAAGTTGGCTTGAGCTTCTCGCTGCCGATTTATCAGGGCGGGATGGTTAACTCGCAGGTGAAACAGGCGCAGTACAACTTCGTTGGTGCCAGCGAGCAACTGGAAAGCGCCCATCGTAGCGTCGTGCAAACCGTGCGCTCCTCCTTCAACAACATTAATGCGTCTATCAGTAGCATTAACGCCTACAAACAAGCCGTGGTTTCCGCCCAAAGCTCATTAGACGCGATGGAAGCGGGCTACTCCGTGGGTACGCGTACCATTGTTGATGTGTTGGATGCAACCACCACGCTGTACAACGCTAAGCAGGAACTGGCAAATGCACGTTATAACTACCTGATTAACCAGCTGAATATTAAATCAGCTCTGGGTACGTTGAACGAGCAGGATCTGCTGGCACTGAACAATGCGCTGAGCAAACCAGTTTCCACTAATCCGGAAAACGTAGCGCCACAAACGCCGGAGCAAAATGCTATTGCTGATGGCTATGCGCCAGATAGCCCGGCACCAGTCGTTCAGCGAACATCCGCACGCACTACCTCCAGTAACGGTCATAACCCTTTCCGTAACTGATGACGACGACGGGGCTTCGGCCCCGTCTGAACGTAAGGCAACGTAAAGATACGAGTTATCTGCCGCATTCTTCCCCCTTATCGCTTCAATTTCGACCAGCCATCCTCTATTCTGATGGGTATTTACCACTGGTCCCGGAAGACAAAAATGAAACGGACAAAATCCATACACCACGCATCGTTCCGCAAAAACTGGAGCGCACGCCACCTGACACCTGTCGCTCTCGCGGTTGCCACTGTTTTTATGCTGGCAGGCTGTGAAAAGAGTGATGAGACAGTGTCTCTGTATCAAAATGCGGATGATTGTTCAGCCGCAAACCCAGGCAAAAGCGCAGAATGTACCACTGCGTACAACAATGCGTTGAAAGAAGCCGAACGTACCGCGCCGAAATACGCCACCCGTGAAGACTGTGTTGCCGAATTTGGCGAAGGTCAGTGTCAGCAGGCACCGGCTCAGGCAGGTATGGCACCAGAAAATCAGGCGCAGGCCCAGCAATCCAGCGGTAGCTTCTGGATGCCGCTGATGGCAGGTTACATGATGGGGCGTCTGATGGGCGGCGGCGCGGGCTTTGCGCAGCAACCGCTGTTCTCCTCGAAAAACCCAGCCAGCCCGGCTTACGGCAAATACACTGATGCCACCGGTAAAAACTATGGCGCCGCCCAGCCAGGCCGCACCATGACCGTACCGAAGACGGCGATGGCACCAAAACCGGCGACCACCACTACCGTTACCCGCGGCGGCTTTGGTGAATCTGTTGCTAAACAAAGCACTATGCAGCGTAGCGCAACTGGCACCTCTTCTCGCTCAATGGGTGGCTGATACCGATGGAAAGAGTCAGTATTACCGAGCGCCCGGACTGGCGCGAAAAAGCCCACGAATACGGTTTCAATTTTCACACCATGTACGGCGAGCCATACTGGTGTGAAGATGCTTACTACAAGTTGACCCTCGCTCAGGTTGAAAAGCTGGAAGAAGTCACCGCCGAACTGCACCAGATGTGCCTGAAAGTGGTGGAAAAAGTGATCGCCAGCGATGAGCTGATGACTAAATTCCGCATTCCAAAACACACCTGGAGTTTTGTGCGTCAGTCATGGCTGACGCACCAGCCATCGCTATATTCTCGTCTTGATCTGGCGTGGGATGGCACAGGCGAACCTAAACTTCTGGAAAATAACGCTGATACGCCAACATCATTGTACGAAGCGGCGTTCTTTCAGTGGATCTGGCTGGAAGATCAGCTTAACGCGGGCAACCTGCCGGAAGGCAGCGACCAGTTTAACAGTCTGCAAGAAAAACTGATCGATCGCTTCGTTGAGCTGCGTGAACAGTATGGCTTCCAGTTGCTGCATCTCACCTGCTGTCGCGACACGGTGGAAGATCGCGGAACCATTCAGTATTTGCAGGACTGCGCGACGGAAGCTGAAATCGCTACCGAGTTCCTCTACATCGACGATATCGGGTTAGGTGAAAAAGGTCAGTTCACGGATTTACAGGATCAGGTAATTTCCAACCTGTTCAAGTTGTATCCGTGGGAATTTATGCTGCGTGAGATGTTCTCCACCAAGCTGGAAGATGCTGGCGTACGCTGGCTGGAACCGGCGTGGAAGAGCATTATCTCTAACAAAGCGCTTCTGCCGCTGTTGTGGGAGATGTTCCCGAACCATCCGAATCTGCTGCCCGCGTATTTTGCGGAAGATGATCATCCAGAAATGGAAAAATATGTGGTTAAACCAATCTTCTCTCGTGAAGGCGCAAACGTGTCAATCATCGAGAATGGTAAAACCATTGAAGCAGCAGAAGGTCCGTATGGCGAAGAAGGAATGATTGTTCAACAATTCCATCCGCTGCCGAAATTTGGCGACAGTTATATGCTGATTGGTAGCTGGCTGGTGAATGATCAACCTGCCGGAATTGGTATTCGTGAAGACCGTGCATTAATCACTCAGGATATGTCTCGCTTCTATCCACATATTTTTGCTGAATAATACTGCTTAATATTGCCCCGATATTCGGGGCAACTTCTTAAAATTCATCATTTATAATCCCCATCAATATATAAAGCCATACATCTTCAACTTTAATTTAACATTAACGACCAATTTAATGTCATATCGTCATATGTAAGCGATAATGTAATTAAAGTAAGCAAATAAATTACATCGTAACGCATTGATAGTACTTGGGTATTTTGTTTTAATCTCGCCAATATTTAATTTAATAATTAAAAAACAATGTTGCAGAGATCACACTACACAATATTGAACATTGTTATTGATATATCGCCCCCCTACTATCCATTAAAAATAAGAATTTGTTTCAACGAATAACAATATATTTGAAAGCAATACCAAAACATTCTTATATATAATTGAATTTATAACTTCATTCACTCTATAAATTTATTAGCACCCTCTCAACAGTCGATATTCATCATTATTATATATTTGCGTTATATAAGGAGATATATCCATGTTTGATAAATATAGAAAAACGCTGGTAGCCGGAACGGTGGCATTAGCTCTGGGCTTGTCTGCAACTGGCGTGATGGCTGCGGGTTTTAAACCTGCGCCACCTGCCGGGCAACTCGGTGCAGTCATTGTTGATCCCTACGGTAATGCACCACTGACCGCTCTGGTTAATTTAGATAGCCATGTTATTTCTGACGTTAAAGTTACCGTCCACGGGAAGGGCGAAAAAGGCGTAGAAATCAGCTATTCCGTGGGCCAGGAGTCTCTAAAAACTTACGATGGTGTACCGATTTTTGGTCTTTATCAAAAATTTGCCAACAAAGTGACCGTTGAGTGGAAAGAAAACGGCAAGACCATGAAAGATGATTACGTGGTGCATACTTCGGCCATCGTCAACAATTACATGGATAACCGCTCCATTTCCGATCTACAGCAAACCAAAGTCGTTAAAGTCGCGCCTGGTTTTGAAGATCGCCTCTATCTGGTTAATACCCATACCTTTACTGCGCAAGGTTCCGATCTCCACTGGCACGGTGAGAAAGATAAAAATGCCGGGATCCTCGATGCAGGTCCGGCAACTGGCGCACTGCCTTTTGATATCGCACCCTTTACTTTCATTGTCGATACCGAAGGTGAATACCGTTGGTGGCTCGATCAAGATACCTTCTACGATGGTCGTGACCGCGATATCAACAAACGTGGTTATCTGATGGGCATCCGTGAAACGCCGCGCGGCACCTTTACCGCAGTACAAGGCCAGCACTGGTACGAGTTCGATATGATGGGTCAGGTGCTGGAAGATCATAAACTGCCGCGCGGATTCGCTGACGCCACTCATGAATCTATCGAGACACCTAATGGAACGGTACTGTTGCGCGTAGGTAAGAGCAACTACCGTCGTGATGACGGCGTACATGTCACGACCATTCGTGACCATATTCTTGAAGTCGATAAATCAGGTCGCGTTGTCGATGTATGGGATCTGACGAAGATCCTCGATCCGAAACGAGATGCTCTGCTCGGCGCACTCGATGCAGGCGCAGTTTGCGTTAACGTTGACCTTGCTCACGCCGGACAGCAGGCAAAACTGGAGCCAGATACACCGTTTGGCGACGCGCTGGGTGTAGGGCCAGGCCGTAACTGGGCACACGTCAACTCCATCGCCTATGACGCAAAAGATGACTCAATCATCCTCTCTTCCCGTCATCAGGGCGTAGTGAAAATAGGCCGGGATAAGCAAGTGAAGTGGATCCTTGCGCCATCTAAAGGCTGGGAAAAACCGCTGGCCAGCAAATTGCTGAAACCGGTTGATGCGAACGGTAAGCCTATTGCCTGTAACGAAAATGGTTTGTGTGAAAACTCAGACTTCGACTTTACCTACACCCAGCATACCGCCTGGATCTCCAGCAAAGGTACGCTCACTATCTTTGATAACGGCGATGGTCGCCATCTGGAACAACCCGCCTTACCAACCATGAAATATTCTCGCTTTGTGGAATATAAGATTGATGAGAAGAAAGGCACCGTTCAGCAAGTTTGGGAGTACGGTAAAGAACGTGGCTACGATTTCTATAGCCCAATCACCTCCATCATCGAATATCAGGCCGACCGAAACACCATGTTTGGCTTCGGCGGTTCGATTCATCTGTTCGATGTCGGTCAGCCGACCATCGGTAAGTTGAACGAAATTGATTACAAGACCAAAGAAGTGAAAGTGGAAATCGACGTGATGTCTGATAAACCCAACCAGACTCACTACCGTGCGCTGTTAGTTCGTCCAAAACAGATGTTTAAATAATTAAGAAAGGAATGAATATGTCGAAATTAGGGATTTCATCACTGTTTAAAAGCGTACTGCTTACCGCAGCTCTGGCGGTTTCATTTACCGCTTCCGCCTTCACCGAAGGCACGGATTATATGGTTCTGGAAAAACCTATTCCGAATGCCGACAAAACGCTAATCAAGGTATTCAGCTATGCCTGCCCCTTCTGTTACAAGTATGACAAAGCGGTAACCGGTCCAGTGTCGGAAAAAGTGAAAGATATCGTTGCTTTTACACCGTTCCATCTGGAAACCAAAGGCGAATACGGCAAACAGGCTAGCGAAGTGTTTGCGGTATTGATCAATAAAGATAAAGCCGCAGGCATTTCTTTATTTGATGCTAACTCTCAGTTTAAGAAAGCCAAGTTTGCTTATTACGCGGCTTATCACGACAAAAAAGAACGTTGGTCTGACGGTAAAGATCCAGCTGCTTTTATCAAAACCGGTCTGGATGCTGCGGGTATGAGTCAGGCTGATTTTGAAGCCGCACTGAAAGAGCCAGCAGTACAGGAAACACTGGAAAAATGGAAAGCGGCCTATGATGTTGCCAAAATCCAGGGCGTTCCGGCGTATGTCGTCAATGGTAAATACTTGATCTACACCAAGAGCATCAAATCCATCGACGCTATGGCAGACCTTATCCGCGAGTTAGCAAGCAAATAACAGGGAAACAGTCTATGGGTATTAAGGGAATGTGGAAAGACCTTCGCACATCACCAGTGGACACTCTGGTCAGATGGCAGGAACAACGCTTTTTGTGGTTGTTAATGACTGTTGCGATGGGCGCGCTAATTATCCTGGCGCACTCTTTCTTCCAGATCTATCTCTACATGGCACCCTGCGAGCAGTGCGTTTACATTCGCTACGCCATGTTTGTGATGGTTATTGGAGGATTGGTTGCGGCGATCAACCCGAAGAACATCGTCCTTAAGCTGATTGGCTGCGTAATGGCATTTTACGGCAGCATTATGGGGCTGAAGTTTTCGCTCAAACTGAACGATATCCACCATGCAGTGCATAACCCGGATCCCGATTCACTGTTTGGCGTACAGGGTTGCTCTACCGATCCAACTTTCCCCTTTAACCTGCCGCTTGCACAGTGGGCACCAAACTGGTTCAAACCTACCGGGGATTGCGGATATGACGCGCCTATCGTTCCTAATGGCGTAACACTGAGCAGTATGCAGCAGTGGTTTGTGGATATGTATCAGCAATCTGAAGGCTGGTATCTGCTACCACCGTGGCACTTTATGAACATGGCTCAGGCCTGTATGTTGGCTTTTGGAATGTGTCTGTTGCTACTGGTCATTATGAGCGGCGCATGGGCGCTTAAAATCGTAAGAGGTTAACTCAAGAATCCCCGAGGCCAATTGCTCTGGCTTCGGGGATTCTCATTCAGCCCACCTGCACCGACAACATACTTAAACTGCCCATTTCTATACCATCGACCGGAATGGTAATCGCTTCTTGCCCATCCCACGCGCCTAAAACATACAACAGCGGCAGATAGTGCTCCGGTGTTGGGCACGATAACGCGCCGCCTTCATGGTCGAGATAATTAACCAGTGGATGTTGTTCTACCGGCCCTTGCCACGTCAGATTCGCTTTA
Source organism: Escherichia coli (assembly GCF_011881725.1). Classification (GTDB taxonomy): domain Bacteria; phylum Pseudomonadota; class Gammaproteobacteria; order Enterobacterales; family Enterobacteriaceae; genus Escherichia; species Escherichia coli_E. Next base: position 101,091 of record NZ_JAATUR010000001.1, read on the forward strand.
ACATATTCATTAAACGACGTCGCCCACGGATACGGCGAACTATCGCCGTGCCACTTCACTGTACGCAGGTTATGCACCACGTTACCGCTGGCAACTAACATTATCCCGTCATCGCGTAGCGCCGCTAGTTTACGCCCTATTTCAAAATGCCAGGCGGCAGGTTTGGTGCTATCTATACTTAGCTGCACCATCGGGATATCCGCTTGCGGATACATCTTAATCAACACGCCCCAGGAGCCGTGGTCAAAGCCCCAGGCTTCTTTATCCAGAGTGACAGGCACTGGCGCTAATAATTCGACCAGTCGCTGAGCCAAAGCCGGTGAACCTGGTGCTGGATAATGGGTGTCGTACAGCGCTTGCGGGAAGCCGCCAAAATCATGAATCGTTGGCGGTGTCTCCATCGCAGTCACTCCAGTTCCACGGGTAAACCAGTGAGCCGAAACCACCACAATCGCTTTCGGGCGTGGCAATGTCATCCCTAACTTCTGCCAGCTGCGGGTATACAAATTATCTTCCAGCACGTTCATCGGACTACCGTGACCTAAAAACAATGCTGGCATACGTGTTGAAGACATGATGATATCCTTAAATTAAGGTGTCATTTTGATATCCTCACAATACGCTTGTTCAGCGGAGTAAGAACCCGGATAACAATGATGATGATCATCAGTTATTTTGACGATCTGCCTGAAAGTGAAGATTTATAAGGAGTTGTCGATGTCAGTACCTCTCACTCTGACCATACTGGCGGGGGCAGCCACGTTTATTGGCGCATTTCTCGGCGTTCTCGGGCAAAAACCCTCGAACCGATTGCTGGCGTTTTCGCTAGGGTTTGCAGCGGGGATCATGCTGCTTATCTCATTGATGGAGATGCTCCCGGCAGCGCTTGCCACCGAAGGGATGTCCCCTGTGCTGGGTTATGGGATGTTTATCCTTGGTCTGCTGGGCTACTTTGGTCTGGATCGTATGCTGCCGCATGCGCACCCGCAGGATTTAATGCAAAAATCGCTGCAGCCGTTGCCAACATCGATCAAGCGCACAGCCATTCTGCTTACTCTCGGCATCAGTCTGCATAACTTCCCGGAAGGGATTGCCACCTTTGTCACGGCGAGCAGCAACCTGGAGTTGGGGTTTGGCATCGCGCTGGCCGTAGCATTGCACAATATTCCTGAAGGTCTGGCGGTTGCGGGCCCGGTTTACGCGGCGACGGGGTCAAAACGCACCGCAATTCTGTGGGCAGGAATTTCCGGACTGGCGGAAATTCTTGGTGGCGTGCTGGCGTGGTTAATTCTCGGTAGCATGATTTCCCCGGTGGTCATGGCGGCAATCATGGCGGCGGTTGCAGGAATTATGGTCGCGCTCTCGGTGGATGAATTAATGCCGTTGGCCAAAGAGATTGACCCCAATAATAACCCCAGCTACGGCGTTCTGTGTGGGATGTCAGTAATGGGATTCAGTTTAGTGCTATTACAAACGGCGGGAATTGGTTAAAAGTAGCATCAGAAGTTGTCCAGCGCATGGACAACTTCTGCCAGCTTCACTAAAGCCCTATTCCACCTTTTCGGCTGTCTCTTCTCTCGTACTGTTTAAGTATTTGTTACGAGCTTCCAGCAGTGCGTCTCTGTCCTGACGAAACGCCCGACAATATCGTTTCAAATGCAGGAAATACCCCCCCACAACCAGAGCAATCAATACAATCCAGTACCAGGCGATAAACATCCTTTTTACCCTTAATGTTTAACAATATCCAACATTTATCCAATAAATTTCACATATCCTTTTTCGGATATATTTATATGGTCGCATAATAACGGAACATTTATATGATTTTGATCATAATGAAAAAGATTGGCTGATATTAGTGAATATTTACATTCAGTAGGGAAAGGGCAAAATAAAACCGAAGCCTTCTACAGCTTCGGTTTCTTTGATTATCGCGCCAGTTTAAGCAGTTATTTTCAGCTAGCTTTGCGCTCATGTGCCTGACGATAAGCTACCAGGTCTTCAATGGTAACGAGCGCCATATTGTGTTTATTGGCAAACTCAATGCACTCTGGCGCACGCGCCATGGTGCCATCGTCATTAGTCAGTTCACACAGCACACCTGCCGGTTTAAAGCCTGCTAGCGTCATCAGATCGATAGTCGCTTCAGTATGACCTCCACGCGTCAGAACACCACCAGCCTGCGCACGAAGAGGGAAAACATGGCCCGGACGATTCAGATCTGACGGTTTCGCGCCATCGGCAATCGCAGCGCGAACGGTCGTAATACGGTCAGCGGCAGAAACACCGGTAGTCACACCTTCAGCCGCTTCAATGGTCACAGTAAAACCGGTGCCATAGGCGCTGGTGTTATTTTCGACCATCATTGGCAGATCGAGTTGTTTACGGCGATCTTCTGTAATGCACAGGCAAACAATACCGCTACCGTGGCGAATGGTCAGTGCCATCTGCTCAACGGTCATGGTTTCTGCCGGGAAGATCATATCGCCTTCGTTTTCACGGTCTTCATCATCAAGCACCATTACACCGCGTCCTTCACGCAGTGCAGCCAATGCATTTTCAACACGTTCGAAAGGCGTACCAAAAGAGGAAAGTAGCGTCTGATTCATGGTAAAAAAACCTCACTAAAATTATGGTTACCAGAATCAGGGCAGTCTTAGGAGTGGCGGCATAAAGCCAAAATAACGTGAGCGGGTCCATGCCCGACAGAATCGTTACTCTCTCCCATCCGGACTCTAACCGTCGGCCCCGGAATTACACCGGATCTGCTGTCCTTTGAGTTCGCACCCAAAGCGCTCGCGGGCTTTCAACTAAGTTGATTTACCGCCGGTGGGGAATTTCGCCCCGCCCTGAGAATAAGCGGATTCACTATAACGCTAATGATTAGCGGCAGCAACGCATAGGTTCACATAATTCTGGTTTATGACTTACCCTTATCGCACTACAATGGCACTAAACACCTATCAGTACAGGGAAACGACAATGATTGACCCGAAAAAAATTGAGCAAATTGCTCGCCAGGTTCACGAATCAATGCCTAAAGGAATCAGGGAGTTCGGGGAAGATGTGGAGAAAAAAATCCGCCAAACCCTTCAAGCACAGCTAACTCGCCTCGATTTGGTAAGCCGCGAAGAATTCGATGTGCAAACGCAGGTCCTGTTAAGGACTCGTGAAAAACTGACGTTACTGGAGCAGCGCATCAGCGAACTGGAAGCTCGTAGTAATCCGGCAGCAGAAGTTCAATCTCCTCCCGCAATTCCGCCAGTTGATAAAGCAGAATAACGCAACACAAAAACGGGCCTGACGGCCCGTAATATCAATGTTCTAGTTCCAGTTCTCTTGACTGTGTCATTTGCTGGCAATACCAGGCATAACGAGCGCAAAACCAGGCTCTATGTTCTTCATCCATATTACCAGTGACGGCCAGAATATCGACCGGTCGACCTTCAGCATGCATTCTGGCAAAACTACGCGCCAGGAAATCGAAATTATTTAAAGAATTAAGACCATGATCCATAAGCACATCCTCCGGTTATCGCATACCTCTTAAGGCCATATGCTTTTTCTGATTTCAGTATTCCTTAATCATTGTAGTGCCTTTAAACATAACGTGCGTAAATATATTGTTTTGGATCACATTTTTTATTGAAAATAATTACAACGTTAAAAGGCTTTTCCTTTTAAAATTTCACTAACACATGTTATTATTAGCAAAGATAAATGTAAGGAAGGGAATTATACCATAGTAAACAATGCGTCACTGAATGGACGATGGAGTGACAGATGATTTTATTTGCCGACTATAACACACCTTATCTTTTCGCTATTTCTTTTGTACTTTTGATCGGCCTGTTAGAAATTATTGCTATTATCTGTGGTCACATGCTCTCCGGTGCGCTTGATGCACATCTGGATCATTACGATTCCATAACCACAGGTAATATTGGGCAGGCACTTCATTATCTTAATATTGGCAGGCTACCAGCCCTCGTCATCCTGTGCCTGTTGGCTGGTTTTTTTGGCCTTATTGGCATTCTTCTACAGCATACCTGCGTGACGATCTGGCAAGCTCCGCTTTCAAACCTGTCCGTGCTTCCTGTTTGTTTACTGCTCACGGTTATTGCAGTGCATTATATCGGCAAGGCGATCGCCCCCTGGATTCCTCGCGACCATAGCTCTGCTATTACAGAAGAAGAATATATTGGCTGCATGGCATTAATTACCGGTCATCAGGCAATATCCGGCAAACCTTGTGAAGGAAAACTTACCGATCAATTTGGTCAAATACACTATTTATTACTGGAGCCTGAGGAAGGAAAAACCCTCACCAAAGGTGACAAGGTATTGATTATTTGCCGACTTTCTGCAACACGGTATATGGCAGAAAAAAATCCCTGGCCAAATATATTGTAAATATTTAATCAAAAGGAAATTTAATAATGGATGATATTGTTAACTTAATTCCGTCATGGATGTTTATGGCGATTATTGCCGTCTGCGTTCTGTTTATTATCGGTATTATTTTTGCGCGACTTTATCGTCGAGCATCTGCCGAACAGGCATTTGTTCGTACCGGATTAGGTGGGCAGAAAGTGGTAATGAGCGGCGGCGCAATCGTTATGCCGATCTTCCACGAAATCATTCCGATCAATATGAATACGCTCAAGCTGGAAGTCAGTCGTTCTACTATTGATAGTCTGATTACGAAAGATCGTATGCGTGTTGATGTTGTAGTGGCTTTCTTTGTACGGGTAAAGCCGTCAGTAGAAGGCATCGCAACTGCGGCCCAGACGCTGGGGCAACGTACCCTATCGCCAGAAGATTTACGTATGTTGGTTGAGGATAAATTCGTCGATGCCCTACGCGCCACCGCTGCGCAAATGACTATGCATGAGTTACAAGATACCCGCGAAAACTTCGTGCAGGGTGTACAAAATACCGTGGCAGAAGACCTGTCGAAAAACGGACTGGAACTGGAAAGTGTTTCACTCACCAACTTTAACCAGACTTCGAAAGAGCATTTTAACCCAAACAACGCCTTCGACGCCGAAGGGTTAACCAAGCTGACCCAGGAGACGGAACGCCGCCGCCGCGAACGTAATGAAGTTGAACAGGATGTAGAAGTTGCGGTGCGTGAGAAAAATCGTGATGCACTTTCGCGTAAGTTGGAAATTGAACAGCAAGAAGCGTTTATGACGCTTGAGCAAGAACAACAGGTTAAAACCCGCACAGCCGAACAGAATGCACGTATTGCGGCTTTTGAAGCAGAACGTCGTCGTGAGGCAGAGCAGACGCGAATTCTGGCTGAACGACAGATTCAGGAAACGGAAATCGATCGCGAACAGGCCGTCCGCTCAAGAAAGGTTGAGGCCGAACGTGAAGTTCGCATTAAAGAGATCGAACAGCAGCAAGTCACCGAAATCGCCAACCAGACGAAATCGATCGCTATTGCCGCTAAATCAGAACAACAGTCACAGGCAGAAGCGCGTGCCAACCTCGCACTCGCGGAAGCGGTAAGTGCGCAACAAAACGTTGAAACGACTCGCCAGACAGCAGAAGCCGATCGTGCCAAACAGGTAGCGCTGATTGCAGCGGCGCAGGACGCAGAAACCAAAGCGGTCGAACTGACCGTACGGGCAAAGGCAGAGAAAGAAGCGGCGGAAATGCAGGCGGCAGCTATTGTTGAGTTAGCTGAAGCTACGCGTAAAAAAGGTCTGGCGGAAGCAGAAGCGCAGCGCGCATTGAACGACGCTATCAACGTACTTTCTGACGAACAAACCAGCCTTAAATTCAAACTTGCGCTGTTGCAGGCGCTACCTGCGGTAATAGAGAAATCCGTTGAGCCAATGAAGTCTATCGACGGCATCAAGATTATTCAGGTCGATGGATTGAACCGGGGTGGTACTGCGGGGGATACGGGAGCTGGTAGCGTTAATGGAGGAAACCTTGCAGAGCAGGCATTGTCTGCCGCCCTTTCTTACCGCACACAGGCACCGCTGATTGACTCCTTGCTCAATGAAATTGGCGTTTCAGGCGGCTCGCTGGCGGCATTGACTTCACCCTTAACCTCAACAACTCCCGTCGCAGAAAACGTAGAATAAATTTCCAGCTATGAACATCCCTGGCCCCAAAAGCCGGGGATTTTTTATATCTGCGTTCTGCTAAAAAGCGTAAATGATCATGTTGTTACAGCGTTTTGCGAGTCGACTCGGATAAGAGAAAACTGCATCAGGGAAAGCATTGCGCGGGGTCTGGCGCTAATCAACAATCGGGGAGTCAGCAAGGGGCTGAAATGGGAAAGCCCCTCCTGAGGAAGGGGCCTTATAGAAGGAAAGGGTTATGATGAAGTTCGTCATCATACTGGTTGTGTTGTTACTGTTAAGTTTCCCGACTTACTAACAACTGATCAGAGGGGGGAGAAATCCTCCCTTACCCTTGTTCCTTAACTTTAGGTTGAAAAAACAACAGCGTCAATAGGACCGCCAGGTACGAAGCGAGATCTGTGAACCGCTTTCCAGTTAGCCTTTTTTATCCTGTTGGATCTTCTTAATAATGTTGGTCGTCGAACAACCATCTTCAAAGTTGAGCACCAACACTTCACCGCCATTGGCCCAAACTTCTTTACTCCCGGCGATCTCTTCCGGTTTATAGTCACCGCCTTTCACCAGCAGATCAGGCAGGATCCCTGCAATCAGACGCTGCGGCGTGTCTTCTTCAAACGACACCACCCAGTCGACTGCTTCCAGTGCGCCCAACACAATCATACGCTGTTCGAGAGGGTTAACCGGGCGAGAATCCCCTTTCAGCCGTTTGGTGGAGGCATCGCTGTTCACGGCGACAATCAGGCGGTCACCCAGTTTGCGGGCGTTTGCCAGATAGGAGACGTGCCCGGCGTGCAGGATGTCAAAGACGCCATTGGTCATCACCACTTTTTCACCGCGTTTACGCGCTGCCGCTACAGCAAGCTTCAGTTCCTCTTCGGTCATCACGCCAAAGCCGGTATCCGCACGTCCACGCACTGCATTTTCCAGTTCGATCGGAGAAACTGTGGAGGTCCCCAGTTTGCCGACGACCACACCAGCCGCCGCATTGGCAAAGAAGCAGGCTTCTTCCAGCGAATTACCCGCCGCCAGCGTTGCTGCCAGCACACCAATCACTGTGTCACCCGCACCGGTAACGTCATAAACTTCCTGCGCTTGAGTTGGCATATGCAGCGGCGCTTTACCCGGTTGCAGCAGCGACATACCCTGCTCGGAACGGGTTACCAGCAGCGCGGAGAGTTCGTAATCGGCAATCAATTTCATGCCGCGTTCAACAATCTCTTCTTCGGTCTTACATTTACCGACAACAGCTTCAAATTCCGAGAGATTCGGCGTCAACAGCGTAGCGCCGCGGTAGCGTTCAAAATCGGTGCCTTTTGGATCAATCAGCACAGGAACGCCCGCTTTACGCGCCAGTTGGATCATATGCTGTACGCTTGCCAGTGCTCCTTTGGCGTAATCAGAAAGCACCAGCGCGCCAATAGAACTCAGTGCCTGATTAATCCGCTCGTGCAGCGGTTGCGGATCAACACCTTCGAAGCCTTCTTCGAAATCCAGGCGGATCAGTTGTTGGTTGCGGGAAAGTACCCGTAGTTTGGTGATGGTCGGATGTGTCGGCACAGAAACGAAGTCGCATTTTACGTTAACGTCAGCCAGCGATTTACTGAGCGCGCGCGCCGCATCATCAATACCCGTCAGCCCCACCAGGCGTGCGTTAGCACCGAGAGAAGCGATGTTCATCGCTACGTTGGCCGCGCCACCCGGACGTTCTTCGATGGTATTCACTTTAACCACGGGCACCGGCGCTTCCGGCGAGATACGGCTGGTGGGACCGTACCAATAACGATCCAGCATCACATCACCAACCACCATCACTCCTGCACGTTCAAACTCTGGCAGCGTTACTTTCATTCCTGTCTCCTGAGAGATTCAAAATTTGCGCGCGATAATACCATACTTCATTCCTCCACCAGCCACTTCTGCCAGCTTGCCCGCACCAGGTCACGCTCTGCGGTGAAACAATTCTCCGGCACATGGCCCGGTAATTCCTGTAACGCCAGATGATGAAGTTCATCACGCAACGTAGTGTAAGCACGAGTCAGCGCCATCGCTTCCTGCTCTTCCATAATGTCGTTTTGCGCCAGCAGTTCCAGAATGCGCACGTTGTCTGACCAGCGCGTTAACTTCGGTTTTGCATGAGCGTAGCGCAACACCAGATATTGGGTAATAAATTCAATATCGGTAATTCCGCCTTCATCGGCTTTGATATCAAAGCGATCGCGATGTTTATTGCCGAGATGGGCGCGCATTTTCTCGCGCATTTCCCGCACTTCTGTCTGTAAGGTTTTGCCTTCACGCGGCAGCGTCATAATCTCCCGACGCACCGCGTCAAATTGCGCGGTCAATTGTGGATCACCATATACCACGCGAGCACGCACCAGCGCCTGATGCTCCCACGTCCAGGCCTCATTTTTCTGATAATCGGCAAACGCTTCTGTAGATGTCACCAGCATTCCAGCGGCCCCAGATGGACGCAGCCGTGCATCCACTTCGTACAAAATGCCGGAAGACGTGCGCGTGCTGAACAGATGCATAATGCGTTGCGCCAGACGCAGATAAAATTGTCGCCCGTCGATTTCCCGCTCGCCATCAGTCATCGCATCCATTGGGCAATCGTGGAGGAAGATAAGATCAAGATCAGAACTGTAACCTAACTCCCAGCCCCCCAGCTTGCCGTAGCCGACCACCGCAAAACCACGGCCTTCGCGTTCGTTCAGGTGATTTGGCTTACCGTAGCGGGCAACCATTTGAACCCACGCCTGTTGTACGACGGCATCTATCATGGCCTCCGCCAGCCAGGTTAAGTGATCGCTCACTTTCATTACCGGTAGCGTACCGGCGATATCCGCTGCCGCAATACGTAACAGTTGCGCCTGTTTGAACTGACGCAGCGCCTCAAGCTGTTGTTCTTCGTCATCTTCCGGCACGCGCAACAAATACTGGCGCAGTTCATCACGGTAGGCATCCGTCGCCGTCGGCTGGTAAAGAGTGTTCGGATCGAGCAGTTCATCCAGCAATAGCGGATAGCGCGCCAGTTGACTGGCAATCATCGGCGATGCGGCACACAGAGAAATCAAATGCTTAAGCGCCGCGGGGAATTCACTGAGCAGCTCAAGATAGGTTGTGCGGGTAACAATCCCCACCAGCAAGGCGGTAATGCGCGACAGAGTGACGACGGCATCATTACGCGCACATACGTCACTTAACAAATGCGGCATCAGATGGTCGAGCACCTGCCGTCCTCGCGGCCCAATAGTGCGCTTATCCAGCTCTTTACGGAAATCGGCAATCAGCGTCAGCACCTGTTTGCGATCATCTTCACTAAGATGCGCCAGCACGGGCGTGGTGTCATCTTCCTGCAACGCATCCTGCCACAGCTCACGCCACTGCTCCGACAGAGTCTCTTCCTGGGTTTCGCTTTCGTCGTCACCAATCAGTTCGTTAAATACCCGACGCACATTGGCCATATGTCCGGTCAGCGCCCCGGTCAGTTGCGACCAGTCAGCGAAGTCCATCGCCCACGCCAGCCGCGCACGGTTAAGATCATCAGCAGGAAGCGTCTGGGTTTGTTCGTCATTAATGCTTTGCAGCAGGTTTTCCAGTCGCCGCAGGAACAGATACGCCACTCGCAATTGTTCGGCATCGTTTTCAGAAAGCAGATGCAGCGCGGCAATGGCGCGGAGGGTAGGCAGTAACGATCGCGATTGCAGCGACGGTTCACGCCCACCGCGAATAAGCTGAAAGACCTGGACGATAAATTCAATTTCACGAATGCCGCCCGCCCCCAGTTTGATATTGTCGGTCAAACCACGACGACGCACTTCACGGGCAATCATCCCTTTCATGTTACGCAGAGACTGAATCACGCTGAAATCGATGTAACGGCGGAAAACAAACGGGCGCAGCATCGAACGCAACTCGTTAGCATAGACGCCATCGCTATCGCCCATAATCCGCGCTTTGACCATAGCGTAACGCTCCCAGTCGCGCCCCTGTTCCTGATAATAATCTTCCAGCGCCGCAAAACTCAGCACCAGCGGGCCACTTTCGCCAAACGGGCGCAGGCGCATATCCACACGATAGACAAAACCATCCTGCGTGGGTTGATCCAGCACTTTAATCAGCCGCTGCCCTATACGGGTAAAAAACTGCGCATTATCCAGTTCACGACGTCCGCCCTGCGTACAACCATGTTCCGGCCAGGCAAAAATCAGATCGATATCTGAGGAAAAATTCAGTTCCCCGCCGCCCAGCTTACCCATGCCTAAAATCAGCAGCGGTTGCGCTTCGCCCTGCGCATTGCACGGCGTTCCCCACTCGCGGCAGCAGGCGTCATACAGCCAGTCACGCGCCGCAACAATCAGCGTTTCCGCCAGATGGCTGAGCTGTTGCAATATGCTCTCTTCAGTAACCAGTACCAGCGTTTGCGCCCAGGCGATACGCACCATAATGCGCCGCCGGAATAGCCGCAGCTCGCGCATTAATCCGGCTTCGTCACTCACATTACTGAGCGCCTCCTGCAACCATGCAGCGTAATGCTGCCATTCGTCGGCCTGCGGCGGTTGGCTTTCCAGTTCCATCAGCCACTCTGGATGCGCAATCACGCTGTCCTGCACAAAATCACTGAAAGTAAGTACTGACTTCGCCTGTGTGCTAAGTGATTCCTCGGCTAAAGGCGCTGGCAGCCGCTCAACAACGGTCTGCCAGTACTGCTGTAATGGTGAAGAGAGCGGCTTCATAAGCGATTTTATCCTTGCCTGATTAACGTTTTCCGCTGTGCAACCAGAACGGTTCCTGATTGTTTGCCTCATTGCGGAAATGTTCAATTTCAATGCGTTGCCCGGTCGCAATAGCGTGACGCAGCCCCTGCCAGTTCTCCAGCCAGGCTTGCGCGACGAGGGGATCGTAGTAACCCGCCAGCAGCAGTATTGAGTCAATACCACGAGTCAGGCGTGGCAACTGATCACGGTAGCGATCGCCCAACGGCTGGCAAAAAACGCTTTTCAGTTCAGCGGAGTGGCGTGAGAGATGGATATCGGCAAAGCGTTTGAAGGAGTCGTTGATTTTACCCTGCGCTTTGGCATCTAAAAACGGCTGCCAGGCTTTGCTTACCAGCCATTCGGTCAACGCCAGTTTCGCCATCGCCGTTTCGGTAGAGTAGACCGCAGTGACAGCAGACACCGCAGAAGCGATGGTCGCTTCACATTGGGTCAGCAAATCACGTAAGTGAGTGCTCGCTTTACGTGGCACGATACCGCCAAACAGCATCAGCGTATGGCGAACCAGACCGATGGCTGCCAGCACCTGCTCTTTCGCCGCCTCGTTGCCACGCACCCACAACTCTTCATGGTACTGCCATTGCGCTAACGCCAGTTCCATCGCCGCTTCCAACCCCTGCTCCACATCGGCTTTTGCTGCAACATGCAGAATGGTGGTGGGTTTGATTTCACGCGCGGGATTGCCCTGCGCCAGATGATAGCCACGCGCCGCTTTGCTCAGGCTGCCCTGGCGTAATCCGGTTTGCGATACCAGTTGGTTCGCCAGTTTCAACACCGCGCGCGTATCACCACTAAGCAACTCCAGTTCCAACTCGCAAATAGGCTCAGCAAATTCACCGGCTTTCACTTCGCCCTGATCGAGGGCGATTTCAATCCGGCTGCCATCGACTTCCACCAGCCATTTTTCGCGATAAAAATCGGTGCTGAACAGCGGCTGCACGCGGGAAGCGAGATCGGTTGGCAATTCGCCGTTTGGCCAGACCTTTGTGGGAAACTGCGTCAGGTCGAGCGTCGGTTCGCTCAACGCTACGTTATATTCCGGGCGCTGGTGTAAACCACCAGTCACTCGCCCGGCAACTTTCATGGTCATCTCATAGCGACCGTTTTCGCCACGAATACGTAAGCCCATATCGTGCCCACGCAGCCAGTTATCTGGCGTTTCGTAGTAAATATTCAGCAACTGCACGGGATCATGGTGCTCGCCGCCCAGCGTATTGAGATGGTCACGCAACGCCTCAACGGCACTGTGATTAACAATAAACTTTAATTCGATTTCCTGAGCCATGGCCTTTACTTATCGGTTATGTCACATAAGTGACGATGAACGGCGAACTAAATGCGATCTTTTTTGTCAGTAGATAGTATTTTGCGCCAAATTGCCATGCAACGGGCAATTTGACGGGCGTAAAAGTTTGAAGCAGTGGCAAGACCTGACACAGAGGATTCCGATTGATGTCGAATGCTTTGCGTAGCGACACTGATGCCACTACTATCGTTCCACTTTCCATGACAATAACGACAGCCTGATGCCAAAATTACGCCTGATCGGATTAACTTTACTCGCACTTAGCGCGACTGCCGTCTCACACGCTGAAGAAACGCGCTATGTCTCTGACGAACTGAATACCTGGGTCCGTAGCGGTCCGGGAGACCATTATCGCCTCGTGGGCACGGTTAACGCCGGCGAGGAAGTGACCTTATTACAAACTGACGCCAACACCAATTATGCCCAGGTTAAAGACAGCTCTGGCCGTACCGCCTGGATCCCGTTGAAACAACTTAGCACTGAACCAAGCCTGCGCTCCCGTGTGCCAGATCTGGAAAATCAGGTCAAAACCCTGACCGATAAGCTCACCAATATCGATAACACCTGGAATCAGCGCACAGCAGAAATGCAGCAAAAAGTGGCGCAGAGCGACAGTGTGATCAACGGGTTAAAAGAAGAAAATCAGAAACTGAAAAACGAGCTGATTGTCGCGCAGAAAAAGGTCGATGCCGCCAGCGTACAGCTGGATGACAAACAGCGCACCATCATCATGCAATGGTTTATGTATGGCGGCGGCGTGCTGGGACTTGGCTTGCTGCTCGGTCTGGTACTGCCGCACCTGATCCCAACGCGCAAACGTAAAGATCGCTGGATGAACTAAATCGCCTTCTTCGTTGCACTGTCTTATTATTAGGAATTGTGTATTTGACGAAGGGAAGATGGCGTGAAGATTTATCTGGTCGGTGGTGCTGTTCGGGATGCATTGTTAGGGCTACCGGTCAAAGATAGGGATTGGGTGGTGGTCGGCAGTACACCACAGGAGATGCTCGACGCGGGCTACCAGCAGGTAGGCCGCGATTTTCCTGTTTTTCTGCATCCGCAAACGCATGAAGAGTATGCGCTGGCACGTACCGAACGGAAATCCGGCTCCGGTTATACTGGTTTTACCTGCTATGCCGCACCGGATGTCACGCTGGAAGATGATCTTAAGCGTCGCGATCTGACCATTAATGCACTGGCCCAGGACAATGACGGCAAGGTTATCGACCCGTACAACGGTCTGGGCGATCTGCAAAATCGTCTGTTGCGCCATGTTTCCCCCGCTTTTGGCGAGGATCCGCTACGCGTGCTGCGCGTGGCCCGTTTTGCTGCGCGTTATGCTCACCTCGGTTTTCGTATTGCCGATGAAACTCTGGCGTTAATGCGCGAAATGACTCACACGGGCGAGCTGGAACACCTGACGCCTGAACGGGTATGGAAAGAGACGGAAAGCGCCCTCACCACCCGCAATCCACAGGTATTCTTTCAGGTCCTACGCGATTGTGGCGCACTACGCGTTTTATTCCCGGAGATTGACGCCCTGTTCGGCGTTCCGGCACCCGCCAAATGGCATCCGGAAATCGATACGGGTATTCACACCTTAATGACACTCTCCATGGCGGCGATGCTGAGTCCACATGTCGATGTCAGGTTTGCGACTTTATGCCACGATCTCGGTAAAGGGCTGACGCCACCAGAACTTTGGCCACGTCATCACGGCCACGGCCCGGCGGGCGTGAAGTTAGTGGAACAATTGTGTCAGCGTCTGCGCGTGCCTAATGAAATTCGCGATTTAGCCAAACTGGTGGCTGAGTTTCACGATCTCATTCACACCTTCCCAATGCTGAACCCAAAAACCATCGTCAAATTATTCGATTCCATTGACGCCTGGCGTAAACCGCAGCGTGTAGAGCAACTGGCGCTGGCCAGCGAGGCAGACGTGCGCGGCAGAACCGGTTTTGAATCGGCGGACTACCCGCAAGGACGCTGGTTGCGCGAAGCCTGGGAAGTGGCGCAGTCAGTGCCAACAAAAGCCGTCGTTGAAGCGGGATTTAAAGGCGTGGAGATCCGTGAAGAGCTGACCCGCCGCCGAATTGCAGCGGTAGCCAGCTGGAAGGAACAGCGTTGTCCAAAGCCTGAGTAAATATTGGCTTTTTTGCCGGATGCGGCGTAAACGCCTTATCCGGCCTACACGATCGTGGATAATTCAGAGATTCAGGTCAGATAAGACGCGTCAGCGTCGCATCCGACATTATTCCTCAAATCAAAAGAACACTACGTACACCGCAGCCGCCACAATAAAGCGATAAATGGCGAACGGGATAAACGAAATGCGCTTAATCAATTGCAGGAAGGTTTTAATCGCTATCAGCGCTACCACGAAGGCGGTGATAAACCCAACAGCAAACATCGGGATATCGCCGGTTGTCAGGAAGCCCCAGCTTTTGTAGAGATCGAGCGCCGTTGCGCCCATCATCATCGGCACCGCCAGCAGAAACGAGAACTCGGAAGCTGCGTAACGGCTCACGCCCATCAGCATCCCACCAGAAATGGTCGCCCCGGAGCGGGAGAAACCTGGCCACAGCGCCAGGCACTGGAAGCAGCCAATCATAAACGCCTGACGATACGTCATATCATCCAGACCCGGCGCACGCGGCTCTTTTGGCTTCAGGCATTCAGCGGCGATCAGCAAGAGACCACCAACGACCAGCGCATACATCACATTTATCGGGTTAAACAACGACTTAATCGTGTCGTGGAACAGCAGCCCCAGCACTACTGCCGGGATCATCCCAAGCAAAATGTGGATCAGCGTTAAACGGCCTTTGCTTTCTCCTTCATGTTGCAGCGGACGACCAAAGTGAATACCTATCAGACCAAACAGGCGCCGCCAGAACATCACCACCACCGCCAGAATTGACCCAAGCTGGATCACCACTTCAAAGGTTTTCGCCGTATCGCCTTCAAATCCCAATAAATGACCAACAATAATCATATGGCCCGTGCTGGATACCGGCAGAAATTCTGTCAATCCTTCGACCACACCCAATATTGCCGCAATTAGCAGCGAGTGCATATCGCTCATCAATAAACCCCTAAATTATAAAAATGTACCGCTTGTCCGAACTACTGCAGTATGACCAGGTTATAACCGTTTGGTTTAACAGCTGTAAAATTAATTATTTTCTTTCAGATTATTGCCACGCTCAATGATGACGCCAACATTCGCCGCTCGCGCCACTGCGCCTGGCTTGCTGAGTTTGATACGCACCCACGGCGAGTTAAAGCGCGTTAACAGCAATTCCGCTACCTCTTCCGCCACGCGTTCCACCAACGCAAAACGCGCGCCCTCGACGTGGCTGACCACAGTTTCTGCAATGTCAGCGTAGCTGAGGCAATCCGCTACATCATCGCTTTTCGCCGCTTTACGGTTATCCCACGCCATTTCGATATCGAACACTAACTTCTGTTCTATGGTCTGTTCCCAGTCGTAAACACCAATAGTGGTGATTACCGAAAGTTGCTCTATAAATACAATATCCATCACGTCCTGCCTGCTTTTTGGCTAACCGGATACCACTTCCGGCGAAATGTGCGTATTATCCACAGATTCATCGTTGAACACGAATTTTCAAAACGGAACAGCTTATGAGTGCAATCGCGCCTGGAATGATCCTCATCGCGTACCTCTGCGGCTCCATTTCCAGTGCCATTCTGGTTTGCCGCCTGTGTGGGCTGCCCGATCCGCGAACCAGCGGCTCCGGTAATCCTGGCGCAACCAACGTTTTACGCATGGGTGGCAAAGGAGCAGCCTTAGCAGTGCTGATCTTTGACGTTCTGAAAGGAATGTTGCCTGTCTGGGGGGCATATGAATTAGGTGTCAGCCCCTTTTGGCTGGGATTAATTGCGATTGCCGCCTGTCTTGGACATATCTGGCCCATTTTCTTCGGTTTTAAAGGGGGAAAAGGCGTTGCCACCGCTTTTGGTGCAATCGCCCCCATTGGCTGGGATTTAACGGGCGTGATGGCGGGAACCTGGCTTCTGACCGTGCTATTGAGCGGATACTCGTCGCTGGGAGCGATTGTCAGCGCACTGATTGCCCCGTTTTATGTGTGGTGGTTTAAGCCACAATTCACCTTCCCGGTTTCTATGCTCTCTTGCCTGATCCTGCTGCGTCATCATGACAACATTCAGCGTTTGTGGCGTCATCAGGAAACAAAGATTTGGACCAAGCTAAAAAGAAAGCGCGAAAAAGATCCTGAATAAAATCTTTCAGCCTGCGCTTATCCTTTTCACAGGCTGATACATGCTTTACGCAGCCGGTAACTCCGCCAGCGGCCAGCGCGGACGCACGCTAACGCCGAGATCCGCCGTCGCGCCAGCTTTAAACCGCACCATTCCGGCATAGGCGATCATCGCGCCGTTATCAGTACAAAATTCCGGACGCGCATAGAACACTTCGCCACGGCGCTTTTTCATCATTTCCGCCAGTTTCGCCCGCAGCGTGCGGTTAGCACTCACGCCACCCGCCATTACCAGTCGCTTGAAGCCCGTCTGATCCAGCGCTCGCTTACACTTAATCATCAGCGTATCGACCACTGCATCTTCAAAAGCGCGAGCAATATCGGCACGCGTCTGGTCGTCGGTACCGTTATCGCGAATGGTATTTGCCGCGAAGGTTTTCAGGCCAGAGAAGCTGAAATCCAGCCCCGGACGGTCGGTCATCGGACGCGGGAAGACAAAGCGCCCGGCAGTACCCTGAGCCGCCATTTTCGACAGTAACGGCCCGCCAGGATAATCCAGCCCCAGCAGCTTCGCGGTTTTATCAAACGCTTCACCAGCAGCATCATCGATAGACTCGCCTAGCAACTCGTACTGACCAATGCCAGTTACGCTGATTAACTGCGTATGACCGCCGGAAACCAGCAACGCGACAAACGGAAATTCCGGTGGGTTATCTTCCAGCATTGGCGCTAAAAGATGCCCTTCCATATGGTGTACCGGGATCGCAGGAACGCCCCAGGCAAACGCCAGCGAACGCCCGACCGTTGCGCCAACCAACAGCGCGCCGACTAACCCAGGACCTGCGGTATAGGCCACGGCATCAATGTCTTTTGCCGTTAAACCGGACTCTTTCAGCGCCGCCTGAATCAGTGGTACGGTTTTACGCACATGATCACGGGAGGCCAGTTCAGGCACTACGCCGCCATAGTCAGCGTGCAATTTCACCTGACTATACAATTGATTGGCTAACAAACCTTTCTCATCGTCGTAAATGGCGATGCCGGTTTCATCGCAGGAAGTTTCAATACCCAGTACACGCATGACTTGTTTTACCTCGCTTTATTACCGCGCAGTGTAGGACCAATGCGGGTTGATGTAAAACTTTGTTCGCCCCTGGAGAAAGCCTCGTGTATACTCCTCACCCTTATAAAAGTCCCTTTCAAAAAAGGCCGCGGTGCTTTACAAAGCAGCAGCAATTGCAGTAAAATTCCGCACCATTTTGAAATAAGCTGGCGTTGATGCCAGCGGCAAACCGAATTAATCAAAGGTGAGAGGCACATGCCGGTAATTAAAGTACGTGAAAACGAGCCGTTCGACGTAGCTCTGCGTCGCTTCAAGCGTTCCTGCGAAAAAGCAGGTGTTCTGGCGGAAGTTCGTCGTCGTGAGTTCTATGAAAAACCGACTACCGAACGTAAGCGCGCTAAAGCTTCTGCAGTGAAACGTCACGCGAAGAAACTGGCTCGCGAAAACGCACGCCGCACTCGTCTGTACTAATTCCCCGAGAGCGTTGCTCTCCGATCAGACCGAGTTGTAGTTGTAAGGCCGTGCTTCCGAAAGGAATGCGCGGCTTATTTTCGTTTATGAATTGCTAAAAATCGGGGCCTATGGCTGGACGAATCCCACGCGTATTCATTAATGATCTGCTGGCACGCACTGACATCGTCGATCTGATCGATGCCCGTGTGAAGCTGAAAAAGCAGGGCAAGAATTTCCACGCGTGTTGTCCATTCCACAACGAGAAAACCCCGTCATTCACCGTTAACGGTGAGAAACAGTTTTACCACTGCTTTGGATGTGGCGCGCACGGCAACGCGATCGACTTCCTGATGAACTACGACAAACTCGAGTTCGTCGAAACGGTCGAAGAGCTGGCGGCAATGCACAATCTTGAAGTGCCATTTGAAGCAGGCAGCGGCCCCAGCCAGATAGAGCGCCATCAACGGCAAACTCTGTATCAGTTGATGGACGGTCTGAATACGTTTTACCAACAATCTTTACAGCAACCTGTTGCCACGTCTGCACGCCAGTATCTGGAAAAACGCGGATTAAGTCACGAGGTCATCGCCCGCTTTGCGATTGGTTTTGCGCCCCCCGGCTGGGACAACGTCCTGAAACGGTTTGGCGGCAATCCAGAAAATCGCCAGTCATTGATTGATGCGGGCATGTTGGTAACTAACGATCAGGGCCGTAGTTACGATCGTTTCCGCGAGCGGGTGATGTTCCCCATTCGCGATAAACGCGGTCGGGTGATTGGTTTTGGCGGGCGCGTTCTGGGCAACGATACCCCTAAATACCTGAACTCGCCGGAAACCGATATTTTCCATAAAGGCCGCCAGCTTTACGGTCTTTATGAGGCGCAGCAGGATAACGCTGAACCCCAGCGTCTGCTTGTGGTCGAAGGCTATATGGACGTGGTGGCGCTGGCGCAATACGGCATTAATTACGCCGTGGCGTCGTTAGGTACGTCAACCACCGCCGACCACATACAACTGTTGTTCCGCGCGACCAACAATGTCATTTGCTGTTATGACGGCGACCGTGCAGGCCGCGATGCCGCCTGGCGAGCGCTGGAAACGGCGCTGCCTTACATGACAGACGGTCGTCAGCTACGTTTTATGTTTTTGCCTGATGGCGAAGACCCTGACACGCTGGTGCGCAAAGAAGGTAAAGAGGCATTTGAAGCGCGTATGGAGCAGGCGATGCCGCTTTCCGCGTTTCTGTTTAACAGCCTGATGCCGCAAGTTGATCTGAGTACCCCTGACGGGCGCGCACGTTTGAGTACGCTGGCACTGCCATTGATTTCGCAGGTGCCGGGCGAAACGCTGCGAATATATCTTCGTCAGGAATTAGGCAATAAATTAGGCATACTGGATGACAGCCAGCTTGAACGATTAATGCCAAAAGCGGCGGAGAGCGGCGTTTCTCGACCTGTTCCGCAGCTAAAACGCACGACCATGCGTATACTTATAGGGTTGCTGGTGCAAAATCCAGAATTAGCGACGTTAGTCCCGCCGCTTGAGAATCTGGATGAAAATAAGCTCCCCGGACTTGGCTTATTCAGAGAACTGGTCAACACTTCTCTATCCCAGCCAGGTCTGACCACCGGGCAACTTTTAGAGCACTATCGTGGTACAAATAATGCTGCCACCCTTGAAAAACTGTCGATGTGGGACGATATAGCAGATAAGAATATTGCTGAGCAAACCTTCACCGACTCACTCAACCATATGTTTGATTCGCTGCTTGAACTGCGTCAGGAAGAGTTAATCGCTCGTGAGCGCACGCATGGTTTAAGCAACGAAGAACGCCTGGAGCTCTGGACATTGAACCAGGAACTGGCGAAAAAGTGATTTAACGGCTTAAGTGCCGAATAGCGATCGGGAAGCCCCCGACAGCCGCACTGAGAGGCAGCGGCAAATATATAAGTACGCCCTCGTAATTATCGTTGGCGGTAAACAGCCGTTGGATTTCAGCATTAACGCCTGAAGGACATCGTGTCAATCGCCCAACACCAACCTCATGAAATAAGTGTGGATACCGTCTTATGGAGCAAAACCCGCAGTCACAGCTGAAACTTCTTGTCACCCGTGGTAAGGAGCAAGGCTATCTGACCTATGCCGAGGTCAATGACCATCTGCCGGAAGATATCGTCGATTCAGATCAAATCGAAGACATCATCCAAATGATCAACGACATGGGCATTCAGGTGATGGAAGAAGCGCCGGATGCCGATGATCTGATGCTGGCTGAAAACACCGCGGACGAAGATGCTGCCGAAGCCGCCGCGCAGGTGCTTTCCAGCGTGGAATCTGAAATCGGGCGCACGACTGACCCGGTACGCATGTACATGCGTGAAATGGGCACCGTTGAACTGTTGACCCGCGAAGGCGAAATTGACATCGCTAAGCGTATTGAAGACGGGATCAACCAGGTTCAATGCTCCGTTGCTGAATATCCGGAAGCGATCACCTATCTGCTGGAACAGTACGATCGTGTTGAAGCAGAAGAAGCACGCTTGTCCGATCTGATCACCG
This sequence comes from Escherichia coli, assembly GCF_011881725.1. GTDB lineage: Bacteria > Pseudomonadota > Gammaproteobacteria > Enterobacterales > Enterobacteriaceae > Escherichia > Escherichia coli_E. Next base: position 121,597 of record NZ_JAATUR010000001.1, read on the forward strand.
GCTTTGTTGACCCGAACGCAGAAGAAGATCTGGCGCCAACTGCCACTCACGTCGGTTCTGAGCTCTCCCAGGAAGATCTGGATGATGACGAAGATGAAGACGAAGAAGATGGTGACGACGACAGTGCCGACGATGACAACAGCATCGATCCGGAACTGGCCCGTGAAAAATTTGCTGAACTGCGCGCCCAGTACGTTGTAACGCGTGACACCATCAAAGCGAAAGGTCGCAGTCACGCCGCTGCCCAGGAAGAGATCCTGAAACTGTCTGAAGTATTCAAACAGTTCCGCCTGGTGCCGAAGCAGTTTGACTACCTGGTCAACAGCATGCGCGTCATGATGGACCGCGTTCGTACGCAAGAACGTATGATCATGAAGCTCTGCGTTGAGCAGTGCAAAATGCCGAAGAAAAACTTCATCACCCTGTTTACCGGCAACGAAACCAGCGATACCTGGTTCAATGCGGCAATTGCGATGAACAAGCCGTGGTCGGAAAAACTGCACGATGTCTCTGAAGAAGTGCATCGCGCCCTGCAGAAGCTGCAGCAGATTGAAGAAGAAACCGGTCTGACCATCGAGCAGGTTAAAGACATCAACCGTCGCATGTCCATCGGTGAAGCGAAAGCCCGCCGTGCGAAGAAAGAGATGGTTGAAGCGAACTTACGTCTGGTTATTTCTATCGCTAAGAAATACACCAACCGTGGCTTGCAGTTCCTCGACCTGATTCAGGAAGGCAACATCGGTCTGATGAAAGCGGTTGATAAGTTCGAATACCGCCGTGGTTACAAGTTCTCCACCTACGCAACCTGGTGGATCCGTCAGGCCATTACCCGCTCTATCGCGGATCAGGCGCGCACCATTCGTATTCCGGTGCATATGATTGAGACCATTAACAAACTCAACCGTATTTCTCGCCAGATGCTGCAAGAGATGGGCCGCGAACCGACACCGGAAGAACTGGCTGAACGTATGCTGATGCCGGAAGACAAAATCCGTAAAGTGCTGAAGATCGCCAAAGAGCCAATCTCCATGGAAACGCCGATCGGCGATGATGAAGATTCGCATCTGGGGGATTTCATCGAGGATACGACCCTCGAGCTGCCGCTGGATTCTGCGACCACCGAAAGCCTGCGTGCGGCAACGCACGACGTGCTGGCTGGCCTGACCGCGCGTGAAGCGAAAGTTCTGCGTATGCGTTTCGGTATCGATATGAACACCGACCACACGCTGGAAGAAGTGGGTAAACAGTTCGACGTTACCCGCGAACGTATTCGTCAGATCGAAGCGAAGGCGCTGCGTAAACTGCGTCACCCGAGCCGTTCTGAAGTATTGCGTAGCTTCCTTGACGATTAATCTCCAGGCCGGATAAGGCGTTCTCGCCGCATCCGACGGCCGAATCTTTACTCAAACGCCACCTTTACGGTGGCGTTTTTTATCGTCCACGCATCACCAGCGCCTGATCCAGTTCGCGATATGCCTCAACCAGTTTCTCCAGTGAAACGCGACTTAAACCGCTGGGGTTTGGCAGTACCCAAATCTGCGTCGAACCAATAGTGAGCGTTTGCTTCCCCCACTGTACGCCGCGTTGGCTGAATCCTTGCTCAAACGCCTGTTTGCCCAGAATTGCCAACGCTTGTGGTTGGTAATCTTCAATTTTCTCAATCAGCTTACGCCCACCTGCGTGCAGCTCCTGCTTTGTAACTTCATTGGCTTGCACCGTTGGACGGTCTACCAGTTTGGTGACGCCACAACGATAATCCAGCAGATGCAGTGCCTCCTGCGGCTTCAACTGTCTGTCAGTAAAGCCGGCCTGATTAATCACTTTCCAGAAGCGATTTGCCGGATGAGCAAAGGGAAAACCAGTTCCGGCGGATGAAAGACCAGGATTGATACCGCAAAACACTACCCGTAACCCTGGCGCCAAAATATCCTCAACCATATTTACTCCTTTCTAACATCACCAGGAAAAGTATAACGGATTGAAAATACATTGTTTATAAAAACAGCAGGCGCGCGGTAATGGCTGGATTGCGACACGGAGTTACTTTATAATCCGCTACCATGGCCCCTTAGCTCAGTGGTTAGAGCAGGCGACTCATAATCGCTTGGTCGCTGGTTCAAGTCCAGCAGGGGCCACCAGACATAGCAAAGGCTGACGAGAAATCGTCAGCCTTTTTCTTTTCATATATCAATTACTTTGCGTGCCAGTAAGCCGCTGCACGTACTCGCTGTGGATCATACTGTTCCGTTTCAAAGCGGCGACTTAAATTCTTCACTACCTTCCCTTCGCCAGTTATCCAGATGAAGTAATCATCGGCAGGGATTTGCAGCTGCGCCAGGCGCGCGTCTACCGCCTGCTCATCATGCGCCAGCCATTCGATGTTAAAGCCATCAAGGTGAGCGAGATAATCCTGACAGGCATTATCCCGCACGCTAACCAGCACAGTAACTTGCGGTTTAACGGCAAGTTTGCTCAACGCCTCCAGACGACGGCGCAGTGCGGGCATTCCGGATTCATCGCAGACATACACCTGATACGCATAATCCTCTGGCACCACCAGCGAACCGCGCGGCCCTGCCACCGTGAGTTTGTCGCCCGGTTGCGCCTGCATCGCCCAGCCGCTGGCGACTCCACCGTCGTGAATAAAGAAATCGATCGCCAGTTCATGGCGTTGTTCGTCATACAGTGGCGTGTAGTCGCGCGAAGGTGGACGTGGCCCTTCCGGCCAGACGATACCCTCTTCAGTTACCGTTGGCGGCACAAAATGACTGCCAGGCTCGGGAAAGAAAAGTTTGCTGTGATCGTCAAAGCCGCGCGACGTAAAACCGTCCAGCGCCTCGCCGCCGATGACAATGCGCTGAAAACCAGCGCTGATGCGCTCAACGCGTAACACGGTCAGTTCACGGAAACGCAGATCATTGCGAACGCGCTGCGGGTAGCGGGGGGAGTTATTCATTGTTATCGCCTTCGTGATGGTAATCAGATATATCTAAAAAACTCGCAAATGATAATGATTGTTAATCATGATAAATGCAAGCGATTTGTAGTACTGAAACATCTGAAGTATGAGAAGACATTTAGCGCCGTTACAAGGCTACCGGATGCGGCGTAAACGCCTTATCCGGCCTGGATGTGAGATGCACTCACGTTTAAAAATTATTTTTACACTTGCAAGAATGCTCATATCAGATATAAATTAGATATATCTAATTAAACAAAAGGAGGCTGATATGAGTCATCATCACGAAGGGTGTTGTAAACATGAAGGCCAGCCACGCCATGAAGGCTGCTGCAAAGGTGAGAAATCAGAACACGAGCACTGCGGGCACGGTCACCAGCACGAGCACGGTCAATGCTGTGGTGGTCGCCACGGTCGCGGCGGCCGTCGGCAGCGTTTCTTTGGTCACGGTGAATTGCGACTGGTGATTCTGGATATTCTCTCGCGCGATGACAGCCACGGTTACGAGTTGATTAAAGCAATTGAGAATCTGACCCAGGGAAATTACACCCCAAGCCCGGGCGTCATCTACCCAACGCTGGATTTTCTCCAGGAACAGTCGCTGATTACCATCCGCGAAGAGGAAGGCGGCAAGAAGCAGATTGCGCTGACCGAACAGGGCGCGCAGTGGCTGGAAGAAAATCGCGAACAAATGGAAATGATCGAAGAGCGGATCAAAGCCCGTTGCGTTGGTGCTGCACTGCGCCAGAATCCTCAAATGAAACGGGCGCTGGATAATTTCAAAGCGGTGCTGGACTTACGCGTTAACCAGAGCGATATCACCGATGCACAAATAAAAAAGATTATTGCGGTGATCGACCGCGCCGCTTTTGATATTACCCAACTGGATTAATCGCCGATTGCCGGATGCGGCGTGAACGCCTTATCCGGCCTACACACCCCGTAGGCCCGATAAGATGCGCCAGCATCGCATCGGGCATCGTGTACAAACGGCTCTATCCATCATACCGATTAATGCAACACCGTCACCGCGTCTTCCAGTCGGCTGGCGCGGTGTTTAACCATTGCCGACACCAGGGCACTCTCTTCCACCAACTCTGCATTTTTCTGCGTGATCACGTTAAGTTCATCCACCGCTCGGGTCAGGCTGGAAAGCCCATCGGCCTGTTCCAGCGTTGAATGGCTAATCTGGGCGATCAACTGGGTGACATTTTTCACCTGGACCACAATATCGTCCATCGTCCGTCCGGCGGCATGCACCTGCTGCGAACCGGATTGCACCTTATCAGCACTGGCATCGATCAACTTACGAATATCGTTGGCCGCACTGGCACTGCGGCTGGCTAAATGACGCACTTCCCCCGCCACCACCGCAAAACCTTTGCCCTGCTCTCCGGCACGTGCCGCCTCCACCGCCGCATTCAGAGCAAGAATATTAGTCTGAAATGCAATATCGTTAATCAGCGAAGTAATAGTGCCAATGCGCTGGGTACTGTCAGCAATATCATCCATCGTTTTAATCACCGTGGTCATTGCTTCCCCGCCCTGCACCGCTGCATTACTGGCGGCAATAGAAAGTTTATCGGCAGCCGACGCCGTGGCAGAGTTCTGTTTCACAGACGCCGCCATCTGGTTCATGGTCGTCACCGTTTGCTGAACGTTATCAACTGTCTGCTGGGTATGCTCGTTCAGTTCATCAGTGCCTTTCGCCAGTGTTTCGCTGCCGTTTCTGACACTGGACACCTGGCTTGAGACATCATTAATCAACCAACGGCACATCAGGCCAAGCTGCCCTACCGCGCGTAATGTCAGCCCCAGCTCATCGCTGCGATTCAGATGCTCCACACTATTACGCTCGCCGGTCGCCACCTTCAGCGCCTGGCTGGCAACATTTTCAATCGGGCGCACAATTTGCCATTCAAAACAGGCACTTCCCAACAACATCACGAACGCACAGAGGAAATACGTCACCACCGGGGCAGCAACAAACCAGAGCATTGCCACAAGCGCGAAAAACAGCAGCGTCATCACCCCGCGCGCTCGCCAGCGAAGCGGCAATGAAGGCAGTTTTCCCAACCAACCTTTACGTACCACCAGGCCTTTATGAATACGCTTATTGCTACGTCCGGCGTTCAGTGCCTTATACAGCGGCTCTACCGCCGCGATCTCTTCATCCGTCGCCCGGGAGCGAATCGACATATAACCACTGATTTTTCCCTCCCGCATCATCGGCACCGCATTCGCTCGCACCCAATAATGATCACCATTTTTACGGCGATTTTTCACGATGCCGCTCCAGGGTTCCCCTTTTTTCAGGGTGTACCACATATCCGCAAACGCCGCTTTTGGCATATCCGGGTGACGCACAATGTTGTGCGGCTGGCCCTGTAGCTCCTGCAAGGTAAAACCGCTCACCTGCACGAAAGAATCATTGGCGTGAGTGATATAGCTTTGCAGATCGGTTGTGGACATCAGAGTGGTATCGTCAGCCAGCAGGGTATTTTGTTGGGTGACATACGGATGAGAAGACATGTTCGCGTCCTGTGCAGGTTATATGATTGTTAACTTTTTGTCAGAGTTTATGTCGGCCCCGTTGCGGTTATCTTTAACCGATTAATTTGATTTAGATCGCAATTTGCGACTAAAGCGCAAATCTAATTCCTTGATTTAAAATATTTTCGCTCTGTTATTATCTAAAGGCGTTAATTATCTTGCCCAAAAATCAGGCATTTATTGCCCTGAAAGAGTGCATTTGCGCATCGTTTGTCCAATCTTTACCCAAGTAAAAACGCGCAAAACAACAGCGATTGTTAACAATCAGGATTAAATGTTGCACGAATGATAAGCTGATGTGTGTTTATCCCGATTTTCGCGATCGCAGCCGGAGTGGCGCATTCCCTGCAATACTTAAATCGGTATCATGTGATACGCGAGCCTCCGGAGCATATTTTGAACAGGTTACCTTCGAGCGCATCGGCTTTAGCGTGCAGCGCCCACGCCCTGAATCTCATTGAAAAGCGAACGCTGGATCATGAGGAGATGAAAGCACTTAACCGAGAGGTGATTGAATACTTCAAAGAACATGTCAATCCGGGGTTTTTAGAGTATCGCAAATCTGTTACCGCCGGCGGGGATTACGGAGCCGTAGAGTGGCAAGCGGGAGGTTTAAATACGCTTGTTGACACCCAGGGACAGGAGTTTGTTGACTGCCTGGGAGGTTTTGGAATTTTCAACGTGGGGCACCGTAATCCAGTTGTGGTTTCCGCCGTACAGAATCAACTTGCGAAACAACCGCTGCACAGCCAGGAGCTGCTCGATCCATTACGGGCAATGCTGGCGAAAACTCTTGCTGCGCTAACACCCGGTAAGCTGAAATACAGCTTCTTCTGTAATAGCGGCACCGAGTCCGTTGAAGCGGCGCTTAAACTGGCGAAGGCTTATCAGTCACCGCGCGGCAAATTTACGTTTATTGCCACCAGCGGCGCATTCCACGGTAAATCGCTTGGCGCACTGTCGGCTACAGCGAAATCGACCTTCCGCAAACCATTTATGCCGCTGTTGCCGGGTTTCCGTCATGTACCGTTTGGAAATATCGAAGCCATGCGCACTGTCCTTAGCGAGTGCAAAAAAACCGGTGATGATGTCGCCGCGGTGATCCTTGAGCCGATTCAGGGCGAAGGTGGTGTAATTCTGCCGCCGCCGGGTTATCTCACCGCCGTGCGTAAGCTGTGCGATGAGTTCGGCGCACTAATGATCCTCGATGAAGTGCAAACAGGCATGGGGCGCACGGGCAAGATGTTCGCCTGCGAGCATGAGAACGTTCAGCCGGATATCCTGTGTCTGGCGAAAGCCCTTGGCGGCGGCGTAATGCCGATTGGTGCGACCATCGCCACCGAAGAGGTGTTCTCAGTCCTGTTCGACAACCCGTTCCTGCATACCACCACCTTCGGTGGCAACCCGCTGGCCTGTGCGGCGGCGCTGGCGACCATCAATGTGTTGCTGGAGCAGAACTTACCGGCCCAGGCTGAGCAAAAAGGCGATATGTTGCTGGACGGTTTCCGCCAGTTGGCGCGGGAATATCCCGATCTGGTACAGGAAGCTCGCGGTAAAGGGATGCTAATGGCGATTGAGTTTGTTGATAACGAAATCGGCTACAACTTTGCCAGCGAGATGTTCCGCCAGCGCGTACTGGTTGCCGGAACGCTCAACAACGCCAAAACGATCCGCGTTGAACCACCACTGACACTGACCGTTGAACAGTGTGAACTGGTGATCAAAGCGGCGCGTAAGGCGCTGGCCGCCATGCGAGTAAGTGTGGAAGAAGCGTAATATCAAATCGGATGGCGATTCGACGTCGCCATCCGATTTTTTTATACGATACGTATGCCCGCAGGCATCACCCGTTCCGGCGTTAACAGCACGCTTTCACTGCCGTCATCGGTTTCCGCACACAACAGCATGCATTCCGAGGTTTCACCACGCATTTTCGCTTTTTGCAGATTGCATAAGACCACCACCGTTTTCCCCATCAGCTCTATGCGGTGGTCGGATAAGACGCAGCAAGCATCGCTTCACTGGCGGATGCGGCGTAAACGCCTTATCCGCCCTACATGTGCAATCCCCCAGGCCGTATAAGACGCGGCAAGCGTCGCATTCGGCATGACTAACGGGCGTATTCTTTTTGAATCCCATCACAAACCCCGCATTCCCCTTTTCCCTTTTCTCCGGCGATAGCTAAATTAGAACTCATCCGACCACATAACAATTATTTTACATACTGGACAATTTTATGAGCTATCCGTCGCTGTTCGCCCCGCTTGATTTGGGTTTTACCACGTTAAAAAACCGCGTGTTGATGGGCTCAATGCACACCGGGCTGGAAGAATACCCGGACGGTGCGGAGCGGCTGGCCGCGTTCTATGCCGAACGTGCGCGGCACGGCGTGGCGCTGATTGTCAGCGGCGGCATAGCACCAGATTTCACAGGTGTAGGCATGGAAGGTGGCGCTATGCTCAACGATGCCAGCCAGATCCCGCACCATCGCACTATTACCGAGGCTGTACATCAGGAGGGCGGTAAAATCGCTCTGCAAATTCTGCACACCGGGCGCTACAGCTATCAGCCACATCTGGTCGCACCGTCCGCACTGCAAGCGCCAATCAACCGCTTCGTTCCTCACGAACTCACCCATGAAGAGATCTTGCAACTGATCGATAATTTCGCCCACTGCGCGCAACTAGCGCGAGAGGCCGGATACGACGGCGTAGAGGTGATGGGTTCCGAAGGGTATTTGATCAACGAGTTCCTTACCCTGCGCACCAACCAGCGCAGCGACCAGTGGGGCGGTGATTACCCTAACCGGATGCGGTTTGCCATTGAAGTGGTACGTGCAGTGCGTGAACGCGTCGGCAACGACTTTATAATTATCTACCGCCTGTCGATGCTCGACCTGGTAGAAGGCGGCGGTACTTTTGCCGAAACGGTAGAGCTGGCGCAGGCCATCGAAGCGGCAGGTGCCACGATCATTAATACCGGAATTGGCTGGCATGAAGCACGGATTCCGACCATCGCCACGCCGGTGCCGCGCGGCGCATTTAGCTGGGTTACACGTAAACTGAAAGATCATGTCTCGCTGCCGCTGGTGACCACCAACCGGATTAATGAGCCGCAGGTTGCCGACGATATTCTCTCGCGTGGCGATGCCGATATGGTGTCAATGGCGCGACCCTTTCTCGCCGATGCGGAACTGCTGTCAAAAGCGCAATCGGGACGAGCAGATGAGATCAACACCTGTATTGGCTGCAACCAGGCCTGCCTCGATCAGATCTTCGTTGGCAAAGTCACCTCGTGCCTGGTGAATCCTCGCGCCTGTCATGAAACCAAAATGCCGATCCTTCCCGCCGTGCAGAAAAAAAATCTGGCTGTGGTCGGTGCTGGTCCGGCAGGGCTGGCGTTTGCCATTAACGCGGCGGCGCGCGGGCATCAGGTCACACTGTTTGATGCGCACAACGAAATCGGCGGTCAGTTTAATATTGCCAAACAGATCCCCGGCAAAGAGGAGTTTTACGAAACGCTACGCTACTACCGGCGAATGATCGAAGTAACGGGCGTGACGCTGAAACTCAATCACACCGTGACGGCGGATCAGTTACAGGCGTTCGATGAAACGATCCTCGCCAGCGGGATCGTGCCACGCATTCCGCCCATCGACGGAATCGATCATCCGAAGGTATTGAGTTATCTCGATGTACTGCGCGACAAAGCTCCAGTGGGCAACAAAGTCGCCATCATTGGTTGTGGTGGGATTGGTTTTGATACAGCGATGTATTTGAGTCAGCCAGGGGAGTCTACCAGTCAGAACATCGCCGAGTTCTGTAATGAATGGGGAATCGACAGCAGCCTGCAACAGGCCGGAGGTTTGAGTCCGCAAGGCATGCAGATCCCCCGTAGCCCACGGCAGATTGTGATGCTCCAGCGTAAAGCCAGCAAACCAGGTCAGGGGCTGGGAAAAACTACGGGCTGGATCCATCGATCCACCCTGCTCTCGCGCGGCGTGAAGATGATCCCAACCGTAAGTTACCAGAAGATCGACGATGAAGGGCTGCATGTGGTGATCAACGGCGAAACGCAGGTATTATCAGTGGATCATGTGGTGATCTGCGCAGGACAAGAGCCAAACCGTACGCTGGCGCAACCACTCATTGATAGCGGGAAAACCGTGCATTTAATCGGCGGCTGCGATGTGGCTATGGAGCTGGACGCGCGGCGGGCAATTGCCCAGGGGACACGGCTTGCGCTGGAGATTTAAATCGTGCTTTGAAGTGTCAGAAGCACCGCTTGCCGCGTCTTATCCGGCCTGGGGTAACGTGCTAATCACAGGCCGGATAAGGCGTTCACGCCGCATCCGGCAGGTTGCTCTTAATCTTACCGACGACGCCCCAGCTTCACCGCTTTCAGCACTACAAACTTATTATTCGTGGCGATAGTGGTGCAGTTGCCAAAAATCTTCTTCAGTTTATGGAAGTAATCCAGATGGCGGTTGGCAACGATATACAGCTCGCCGTTGATTTTCAGGCAGCGGCGGGCGTGGTGGAACATCTCCCAGGCGACGTTATCGGTCAGCGCATGTTGCTGGTGAAACGGCGGGTTGCAGAGCACAGCATTAAAGCGGAAAGGCTCCACGCCGGAGAGCGCGTTATTGATCATAAACTCGCAGCGATCCAACGCCTCTGGCATGTTGGTTTCAACGTTCAAACGACTGGAAGCAACCGCCATCGGCGATTCATCGACAAACACCACTTTCGCCTGCGGGTTTTTATCAAGCAGCGTCAGGCCAATAACGCCATTACCGCAACCGAGATCGACAATCTCACCTTCGAGATTCTCTGGCAGATGTTGCATAAAGAAGCGTGCGCCAATATCCAGCCCGGTACGGGAGAAGACATTCGCATGGTTGTGGATAGTCCAGTCAGTGCCTTCCAGCTTCCAGCTAACGGTCTGCGGCGCATCGGCCAGCGGTGGTTCATTGAAAGTACAATTAATCAGGCGCGCTTTTTTCCATGCCAGCGTGGTGGTGGTCGGCCCGAGCACTTTTTCGAACAGTTCCAGCGTAGACGTGTGAATGTCACGGGCTTTAGCACCGGCAATAATACGTGTATCTGGCGTGACCACTTTGCGCAGCGCACGCAGTTGTTGTTCCAGCAACGCCAGCGTTTTCGGTACTTTGATCAGCACCACGCCAGGTTGTTGCGGGTAGTCAGCGGTGCTGTCGAGAAACTTCACGCTCGATTCATCAATCCCGTTGAGGCGTAAATTCTCACGCGTCGCCAGTTCGCTGATGTATGAGTCACCAATGCTGTACGGTTTATGTTCCGCCAGCGCACAGCATAACGCGCCAAAAGCATCATTCAGGATTAACACCGGGCCGCTGATTTCTGTATCGTCCAACTGTTGCAGCAAATATTCATCCGCCGCTTCCCACGCCTGTAGCGGGTTAACGTCATCCGTCGCCGGAAAACGTTGTAGTGTCAGTGAACGGAAACCGTTGTCTAAGTGGCTCATCGGCCCTCCTGAATGATAAAATTTCGACGTTGCCCCTGAAAAGGGTGCGTGAGTATACCCTTTTTCTCTTTTTCGTGGGCGGTTATGAGCAATCTTACTTATCTTCAGGGTTATCCCGAGCAGCTACTTTCCCAGGTGCGAACGCTGATTAACGAACAGCGTCTGGGCGATGTGCTGGCAAAACGCTATCCGGGAACGCACGACTACGCCACCGATAAAGCCCTCTGGCAATATACTCAGGATCTGAAGAATCAGTTTCTGCGCAATGCCCCACCAATCAACAAAGTGATGTATGACAATAAAATCCACGTGCTGAAAAACGCACTCGGGTTACATACCGCTGTTTCACGTGTGCAGGGCGGCAAGCTGAAAGCGAAAGCAGAGATCCGCGTCGCTACCGTGTTTCGCAACGCGCCGGAACCGTTTTTACGCATGATCGTGGTACATGAGTTGGCGCACCTGAAGGAGAAAGAGCACAACAAAGCGTTCTATCAATTGTGCTGTCATATGGAGCCGCAGTACCACCAGCTGGAGTTCGACACCCGGCTGTGGTTGACGCAGTTGTCGCTTGGGCAGGACAAAATCTGAAAATGATGTCAGGCGTTATCTTTTCTGTTGTTAACGCCTACAATCGTTCTCCCCTCTTTCGTTAAGGATAACGACCATGCTGCGCGCATTTGCCCGCCTTCTTCCCCGTATTTGTTTTTCTCGCCGAACTCTTAAGATTGCCTGTTTCTTGTTGCTTGTAGCAGGAGCGACAGTTTTTATCGCCGATCGAGCAATGGTCAACGCCAGCAAGCAGCTGACCTGGAGTGATGTCAACGCCGTTCCGGCGCGCAACGTGGGTTTATTGCTGGGAGCCAGACCGGGTAATCGCTACTTTACCCGACGTATTGATAGCGCCGCAGAGTTATACCACGCCGGAAAAGTGAAATGGCTGTTAGTCAGTGGCGATAACGGACGTAAAAATTACGATGAAGCGTCCGGCATGCAGCAGGCGTTGATCGCTAAGGGTGTTCCGGCAAAAGTCATCTTCTGTGACTATGCCGGATTCTCAACGCTTGATTCGGTAGTGCGTGCCAAAAAGGTGTTTGGTGAAAACCATATCACCATTATCTCTCAAGAATTTCATAACCAACGCGCCATTTGGCTGGCAAAGCAGTACGGCATCGATGCCATCGGGTTTAACGCGCCAGACCTGAATATGAAGCACGGTTTTTATACTCAGCTGCGAGAAAAACTCGCCAGAGTCAGCGCGGTGATTGACGCGAAAATCCTCCATCGCCAGCCGAAATATCTCGGGCCATCGGTCATGATTGGTCCGTTTAGCGAGCATGGTTGCCCGGCGAAGGAATAATGCGTATCCGCGCACGTCGAAGATGAAAAAGGCGTGCTACATTGACGGCAGAATCCCTTTATGGAGTATCCACGCGTTATGATACGTTTCGCTGTGATTGGCACGAACTGGATCACTCGCCAGTTCGTCGAGGCCGCCCATGAGAGCGGTAAATATAAGTTAACCGCCGTCTATTCCCGCAGCCTTGAACAGGCCCAGCACTTCGCCAATGATTTTTCCGTCGAGCATCTTTTTACGTCGCTGGAAGCAATGGCGGAAAGCGATGCCATTGACGCGGTATATATTGCCAGCCCGAATGCCCTGCATTTTTCCCAGACACAACTTTTCCTTAGCCACAAAATTCATGTGATTTGCGAAAAACCGCTGGCGTCAAATCTGACGGAAGTGGATGCAGCTATTGCCTGCGCGCGGGAAAATCAGGTGGTGCTGTTTGAGGCATTTAAAACCGCAAGCCTGCCAAACTTTCATCTGTTACGCCAGGCGCTGCCGAAAGTCGGCAAACTGCGGAAAGTCTTTTTCAACTATTGCCAATATTCCTCGCGGTATCAACGTTACCTGGATGGTGAGAATCCCAATACCTTCAATCCGGCGTTCTCCAATGGTTCGATCATGGATATCGGCTTTTATTGCCTGGCATCGGCGGTAGCGCTATTTGGTGAGCCGAATAACGTACAGGCAACGGCGAGCTTGTTAGACAGCGGCGTAGATGCTCATGGCGTGGTGGTAATGGATTACGGTGACTTTAGCGTCACGTTACAGCACTCAAAAGTGAGTGATTCTGTCCTGGCAAGCGAGATTCAGGGCGAAGCGGGTTCACTGGTGATTGAAAAACTTTCTGAATGCCAGAAAGTCTGTTTTGTCCCGCGTGGGAGCCAGATGCAGGATCTCACCCAGCCGCAGCATATTAATACCATGCTCTACGAAGCAGAACTGTTCGCCACCCTGGTGGATGAGCATCTGGTTGATCATCCTGGGCTGGCGGTCAGTCGTATCACCGCTAAGCTACTGACGGAGATCCGCCGCCAGACTGGGGTGATTTTTCCGGCAGATAGCGTAAAACAATAATTACCAAAGTAAAACACTGTAAAAGGTATGTAACAGACCATTGACTGACTGAATGGTCTGTCATACTTTGTTACCTGCAAAGGGGAGTAACTTCATTGCCGGTCGATCGTCATTACGATGTGTGAAAAACCACATCCGGTCACCGGGCAACCCGAAAGGAATACGCAGACGTATTCCTTTTTTGTTGTAAGTGAGACCTTGCCGGAAGGCGAGGTCTATGCATAAAAAGCAGCGGCTGACGTCTTCCGACGTTGGCCGTTTTTTTATGTGTAAGGAACTTCTATGAATACTGTCGGCACGCCGTTGCTATGGGGCGGATTCGCTGTTGTTGTCGCCATTATGCTGGCTATCGACCTGTTGTTGCAGGGGCGTCGTGGCGCACATGCCATGACCATGAAACAGGCCGCGGCCTGGTCGCTGGTCTGGGTGACGCTGTCATTACTGTTTAACGCCGCTTTCTGGTGGTATTTAGTCCAGACGCAGGGGCGCGAAGTCGCGGACCCGCAGGCGTTGGCCTTCCTCACGGGTTATCTGATTGAGAAATCGCTGGCGGTTGATAACGTTTTTGTCTGGTTGATGCTGTTCAGCTATTTCTCTGTTCCGGCGGCATTACAGCGTCGCGTGCTGGTGTATGGCGTGCTTGGGGCGATTATTCTGCGTACCATCATGATTTTCACCGGTAGTTGGCTGATTTCACAGTTCGACTGGATCCTGTATATCTTCGGCGCCTTCCTGCTGTTTACCGGTGTGAAGATGGCGCTGGCTCATGAAGATGAATCAGGAATTGGCGACAAGCCGCTTGTGCGCTGGCTGCGCGGTCATTTGCGCATGACCGACACCATCGACAACGAGCATTTCTTTGTGCGTAAGAATGGTTTGTTGTATGCCACGCCGCTGATGCTGGTGTTGATTCTGGTGGAGTTGAGCGACGTGATTTTCGCTGTGGATAGCATTCCGGCTATCTTCGCTGTAACCACTGACCCGTTCATTGTGCTGACCTCAAACCTGTTTGCGATCCTCGGCTTACGTGCCATGTATTTCCTGTTGGCTGGCGTGGCAGAGCGTTTCTCAATGCTCAAATATGGTCTGGCGGTGATACTGGTATTTATCGGTATCAAGATGCTGATTGTCGACTTCTACCATATTCCAATCGCCGTCTCGCTGGGCGTGGTGTTTGGCATTCTGGTGATGACCTTTATCATCAATGCATGGGTGAATTATCGACATGACAAGCAGCGGATTGAATGATTCGCTGTATATTAAGCCAATAACGGGTGATAACTCATTCCAGGCAAAGATGAGCTATTAAGTATTTAACCGACTTATCGCTCTTTACAAAAAGACCGCTCGGGTGTTGGTGGCGTCAAAATCGCCGAAGCGTTCACTGGAGGCCGGGGGGGGGCAGGGGGCGGCGGCGATTGGCCGCCCCTGCACGCTCCCTGCGCCAGTGACTTTATATGGCATAGCAAATCAAAGGAGCGCAACAGTTCTCATATCCCAAATAGTTTTGCCCACATGTTATTTAATCAGTCTTAGCAGCAAGCCCTTCCCTCTGTTTATGTCAAATAAATGTAATCATTAAGTTGCAAAATATGACCTCTCTATAAAATCCAGCATTTTTCGCTTCCCGAAGCTGTAACTTTCCTTATACTCGACCTTGCAAACACTTTGTTACATCCTGAAAGATGCGTCGACAGAACGCACCAGGGATGTGCAACAACACAATAAAAGGATCGAAAAATGACTACGCAACGTTCACCGGGGCTGTTCCGGCGCCTGGCTCATGGCAGCCTGGTAAAACAAATCCTGGTTGGCCTTGTTCTGGGGATTCTCCTGGCATGGATCTCAAAACCGGCGGCTGAAGCTGTTGGTCTGTTAGGCACTTTGTTCGTCGGCGCACTGAAAGCTGTAGCGCCAATTCTGGTGCTGATGTTGGTAATGGCTTCCATCGCTAACCACCAACACGGGCAGAAAACCAATATCCGCCCTATTTTGTTCCTCTACCTGCTGGGCACCTTCTCTGCCGCTCTGGCCGCAGTAGTCTTCAGCTTTGCTTTCCCCTCTACCCTGCACTTATCCAGTAGCGCGGGCGATATTTCCCCGCCGTCAGGCATTGTAGAAGTGATGCGCGGGCTGGTGTTGAGTATGGTTTCTAACCCCATCGACGCACTGCTGAAAGGTAACTACATCGGGATTCTGGTGTGGGCAATTGGCCTCGGCTTCGCGCTGCGTCACGGTAACGAAACCACCAAAAACCTGGTCAACGATATGTCGAATGCCGTCACCTTTATGGTGAAGCTGGTGATTTGTTTCGCGCCCATCGGTATTTTTGGTCTGGTCGCTTCAACGCTGGCAACCACCGGTTTCTCCACCCTGTGGGGCTACGCGCAACTGCTGGCCGTGCTGGTTGGCTGTATGTTGCTGGTAGCGTTGGTGGTTAACCCACTGCTGGTATGGTGGAAAATTCGTCGTAACCCGTTCCCGCTGGTACTGCTGTGCCTGCGTGAAAGCGGCGTGTACGCCTTCTTCACCCGCAGCTCTGCGGCAAATATTCCGGTAAACATGGCGCTGTGTGAAAAACTGAATCTGGACCGCGATACCTATTCCGTTTCTATTCCGCTGGGGGCCACCATCAATATGGCGGGCGCGGCAATCACCATTACGGTGTTAACGCTGGCTGCGGTCAATACGCTGGGTATTCCGGTGGATCTGCCTACGGCGCTGCTGTTGAGCGTGGTAGCGTCTCTGTGCGCCTGTGGCGCATCCGGCGTGGCAGGTGGTTCTCTGCTTCTGATCCCGCTGGCCTGTAATATGTTCGGTATTTCAAACGATATCGCCATGCAGGTAGTCGCCGTCGGCTTTATTATCGGTGTGTTGCAGGACTCCTGCGAAACCGCGCTGAACTCGTCAACTGACGTGCTGTTCACCGCAGCTGCCTGCCAGGCGGAAGATGCTCGTCTGGCAAATAACGCCTTGCGTAACTAATGTTTAGCCCCTTTCGTCTACGGCGGAAGGGGTTTTCTCCACTTTAAACGGATCAATCCCCCTTCTCTGCATGCGCCAGAAACGAATGATGTTCAGGCCATTCATTAGCAGAAAACTGCCTTCAATCATCGTACCACCAATCGACCCGGCCCAGATGTTGTGAGTTAGCCAGCAACAAGTTGAAAACCACATCACACAGCGCATGGTCAGGCCTTTAAAGCGAAATAATGCCCATGTGCTGATGACGGTACCGACTACTGGCAGCAATTCCATTGGATGCTGAAACTTTGCAAGGCCAAAACCGCTCGTCAAAACGATAAATATCGCCATAACCCACAGGCTACGCGTACGTAAAGTAATGAGGGTACGGATAGCATTAAGAATAGAACTGGCTCCTGCTGGAAATACTCCCATCAGGAAAAAATGTACGCCAATAAATACGCTATAAATGGAAAGCTGAATTTTGAAGCGACGTTCATCGCGGTTGAAGAAGGTGGTGATCCCAATCAGAAATGCAATGACGCCAACTCCCTGGGCCAACCAATACGCGGTCATGATAAATCCTTAGCAGGTATGCAAAAGCAAACGGCGCTTCACATTATGAAACGCCGTTTTTTATTCACAACTTATTTCGACCTTACAGCGTTACGCCGCTTTTGAAGATCGCCAGTTCGCGGAAGTCGTTACGCTCGTTGCAGGTTTGCTTACCGTTAGCAAACTCAACGATGGTATCGATAAATTCGTCCAGCAACTGAGGCATCGCTTTACCGTGGATCAGCTGACCAGCGTCAAAGTCGATCCAATGTTTTTTCTTCGCTGCCAGTTCACTGTTGGTGGCAATTTTCACCGTCGGCACAAATCCACCGTACGGTGTGCCGCGACCGGTACTGAACAGCACCATGTGACAGCCCGCTCCCGCCAGTGCGCTGGTCGCTACAGCATCGTTACCCGGCGCGCTTAACAGGTTCAGCCCCGGCGTTTTCAGACGTTCGCCGTAGCGCAACACGTCAACCACCTGGCTGGAGCCCGCTTTCTGCGTACAGCCAAGAGATTTATCTTCCAACGTAGTGATACCACCCGCTTTGTTCCCCGGCGATGGGTTTTCGTAGATCGGCTGGTCATGGGCAATAAAGTACTGTTTGAAGTCATTGACCATGGTGACCAGTTTTTCAAACGTTGCTTCGTCACGGCAATGGTCCATCAGTAACTGCTCTGCGCCAAACATCTCCGGCACTTCGGTCAGTACGGTAGTGCCACCGTTAGCAATGACGTAATCAGAGAAACGCCCCAGCATTGGGTTGGCGGTAATACCGGAAAGACCATCAGAACCGCCACACTCCAGACCAAACTTCAGTTCGCTGAGTTTGCCCGGCTCGCGCTTATCGTTGCGCATCACGTTATACAGCTGATGCAGATGTTCGATCCCCGCTTCAATTTCATCGTCCTGCTGTTGGCAGATCATGAAATGGACGCGTTCAGGATCGATATCCCCCAGCGTTTCACGGAACGCGGCAACCTGGTTGTTTTCACAACCCAGACCGATCACCAGCACTGCGCCCGCATTCGGGTGGCGCACCATGTTTTGCAACATGGTGCGGGTATTAATATGATCGTCGCCCAGCTGCGAGCAGCCGTAGGTGTGGCTGAAGAGGAACACGCCGTCAGTACCTTCTGCGTTGTTCGTCTCTTTCAGGAAACGGTTCTGGATCTGCCGCGCGATGCCGTTGACGCAGCCCACGGTCGGCAGGATCCACAACTCGTTACGCACCCCGACATCGCCGTTAGCGCGACGATAGATCTGCACTTCACGATCTGCCGCTTGCGCAGGCAGCGCCTGAAAATCAGGTTGATAGCGATACTGATCCAGATCGCTCAGATTCGTGCGCGTATTATGGGCGTGAACGTGTTCACCTGCGGCAATATCCGCCAATGCATAACCAATCGGCAGGCCATATTTAATGACGTTGGCCCCTTTTGCGATATCCGTTAACGCAAATTTATGTCCACGAGCGACATCCTGGCGCAGCGTAACGGTCTGGTTATCGACACTGATTTCTGTGCCTTCAGCCAAATCCGCTAAAGCGACCGCGACGTTATCCAGCGCATGGATCTTGATGTATTGCATATCAACCCCAGACCTTAGTTCAGTTCAATGGCGAAGTAATCACGCGCATTGTTAAAGCAAATATTTCTCACCATCTCGCCCAGCAGGTTGATGTCCGCCGGTGCTTCGCCCGCTTCCACCCAACGGCCAATCATCTGGCACAGAATGCGGCGGAAGTATTCGTGACGGGTGTATGACAGGAAGCTACGGCTGTCAGTCAGCATCCCAACAAAACGGCTCAGCAGACCGAGCTGCGCCAGTTGGGTCATCTGACGTTCCATACCGTCTTTCTGATCGTTAAACCACCAGCCGGAACCGAACTGCATTTTGCCTGGCATACCTTCGCCCTGGAAGTTACCAATCATGGTGCCCAGCACTTCGTTATCGCGCGGGTTCAGGCAGTACAGAATGGTTTTCGGCAGCAGGTTTTCTTCGTTCTGTTTGCTCAGCAACTTAGAGAGTTCTTCCGCCATTGGGCGGTCGTTGATGGAGTCAAAGCCAACGTCCGGCCCCAGCAGTTTGAACTGACGCAGGTTGTTATTACGCAGCGCGCCGATGTGGTACTGCTGTACCCAGCCGCGACGTGCATATTCTGCCCCCAGGAACACCAGCACCGCAGTTTTGAACTGTGCAACTTCGTGCTCGCTCAGAGTTTCACCTGCCAGACGACGTGCCAGGATGCTGTCCAGTTCAGCTTCGTTCGCTTCAGCAAACATCACCACATCCAGCGCGTGGTCAGACACTTTACAACCGTGAGCGGCGAAGTGATCCAGACGTTTGGTCAGGGCAGTTTGCAGGTCAGCAAAACGGCGAATGTCGGTATCAGAAACTTCACCCAGCTTCGCCATGTAGTCGTTAAAGGTCGCCAGCTCAATATTGAAGGCTTTGTCCGGACGCCAGCTCGGCAGCACTTTAATGGTGAAAGAGCCATCTTTGGCGATCTCAGCGTGATGCTCCAGAGAATCGATCGGATCGTCGGTGGTGCCGACCATTTTCACGTTCATCTGCTGCATGATGCCGCGCGCAGAGAAGTTATCCTGTGCCAGCAGTTCGTTGCACTGATTCCAGATTTCATCTGCGGTAGACGGAGACAACAGTTTGCCGGTGATGCCGAACGGACGACGCAGTTCGAGGTGAGTCCAGTGATATAACGGGTTGCCGATAGTGTGCGGAACGGTTGCCGCCCAGGCGTCATATTTTTCACGATCAGATGCATCACCGGTACACAGACGCTCTGCTACGCCGTTGGTTCGCATAGCACGCCATTTGTAGTGGTCACCTTTCAACCAGATGTCATACAAGTTTTTAAAACGGTAGTCTTCAGCAATCTGCTGCGGTGGTAAGTGGCAGTGGTAATCGAAAATCGGCTGGTCTTTTGCGTAGTCGTGATACAGGCGGCGAGCAAATTCAGTATCTAACAGGAAATCTTCAGTCATAAACGGAGTCATTATCATCTTCCTCTCAACGAGTGAGCTAGCTTGTTTGCTTATACTGCGATGCTGACAAAGTTATCACACCAATTTCCAGAGTCTGAAGATATTTTCGTGAGTTAGATCAATAAATGTAGCTAAAAAAATTACTCTCAAAGTGGTAAATCACTCTGCAAGCCGCGCCAGTACTGGCCTCGCCATCATCAAAGAATGTCCCTACAAATATTCCCACATTTGTGATGGCTCTCACCTTTTAAAGTTGTATGACAAGTTATCTTTCTGCCGTCGCAAATCATAAGTCGACGGAATGCAAATTGCCGATTCATTCATCTGTTAGATGGGTCGGGTTAACCGGTACGGAAGCCGAATTAGCACGAAACTTTCATGGCAACGTTCGGGGCGTGCCGGTTTTTTTTCGGTTACCCGGTCGTAAGTAACATCTTCAGCCTCTGGCGGGATGATGGCCGCGCTACCTGCGGATATAACAAAACGATGAGGTTTTACATGCGTAAAATTAAAGGGTTACGTTGGTATATGATTGCACTGGTGACGCTCGGCACCGTGCTTGGTTACCTGACGCGTAACACTGTGGCGGCAGCTGCGCCAACTCTGATGGAAGAGTTAAACATCTCCACCCAACAGTATTCCTATATCATCGCAGCCTATTCTGCTGCTTATACGGTCATGCAACCGGTAGCAGGTTATGTACTGGATGTTCTGGGTACGAAAATCGGCTACGCAATGTTTGCTGTACTGTGGGCCGTATTCTGTGGTGCCACTGCGCTGGCAGGTAGCTGGGGTGGCCTGGCTGTTGCCCGTGGTGCGGTAGGTGCGGCAGAAGCAGCGATGATCCCGGCGGGTCTGAAAGCCAGTTCCGAATGGTTCCCGGCGAAAGAACGCTCCATCGCAGTAGGTTACTTTAACGTTGGTTCCTCAATTGGTGCGATGATTGCACCGCCGCTGGTGGTATGGGCAATCGTTATGCACAGCTGGCAGATGGCATTTATCATCTCCGGTGCGTTGAGCTTTATCTGGGCGATGGCATGGCTGATTTTCTACAAACATCCGCGCGACCAGAAACATCTGACCGATGAAGAACGCGACTACATTATTAATGGTCAGGAAGCCCAGCACCAGGTTAGCACGGCGAAGAAAATGTCCGTTGGTCAGATCCTGCGTAACCGTCAGTTCTGGGGTATCGCGCTGCCGCGTTTCCTGGCTGAACCAGCCTGGGGTACTTTTAACGCGTGGATCCCGCTGTTCATGTTTAAAGTTTACGGCTTTAACCTGAAAGAAATCGCGATGTTCGCCTGGATGCCGATGCTGTTTGCTGACCTCGGTTGTATCCTCGGTGGTTACCTGCCGCCGCTGTTCCAGCGTTGGTTTGGTGTGAACCTGATCGTTTCCCGTAAGATGGTAGTAACGCTGGGCGCAGTACTGATGATTGGCCCGGGTATGATCGGCCTGTTCACCAACCCGTATGTCGCGATTATGCTGCTGTGTATTGGTGGTTTTGCTCACCAGGCACTGTCTGGCGCGCTGATTACACTCTCTTCTGACGTATTCGGTCGTAACGAAGTAGCAACGGCTAACGGCCTGACCGGGATGTCCGCATGGCTGGCAAGTACGCTGTTTGCGCTGGTTGTAGGTGCACTGGCTGACACCATCGGCTTCAGCCCGCTGTTCGCAGTTCTGGCAGTGTTCGACCTGTTAGGTGCGCTGGTTATCTGGACCGTGTTGCAGAACAAACCGGCGATTGAGGTGGCGCAGGAATCACATAACGATCCCGCACCGCAACATTAACGCTTAGCCTAAGTTGTAATGACGAAGCCGCCTTTTACAGGCGGCTTCTGTTTTTTTGTATCTGTCCGGCCTGGTGGTTAATTGATTGTTGGCAAGGACGGCGTAAAGATTACCGACAATTTGCCCATGTAGTACCCGGCCTGTTTATCCATCACGTTGAATTTTTCTACTGCCAGCGTTAATGGCGTCGGCACACACATTACCGCATAGCGAATTCCAGGCAGTACCACCGGACGCACACGCTTCAGGTTGATGCTGTTCCAGACCATATTTTCATTGTTGCGTACATCTATTTGCCCGCCGGTTTCCGGGTTATACATTTTTACTTTGTAATCGATGCGTTCCGCTTCGTCGGTAGATGTTCTTCCCTGACGATAAATAGAGAAATGACCATCTCTGCGTCCTGCCGCTGGTAATCCTTCATCTTTAAGCATTATTTCATAACTGATGGCATTACCGTTGAAGCCATCGTACAGGCACATGTCCAGCGTGGTCAGATCTTCAGCATAGTTGCTGCCATTCACGCTGCCCGTTGGATGCAAGTCTAACTGCACTCGTGGCGTGGCGTGGGCGAACTCCGGGAAGAAGATGTCAATATGGTTGGGATCGAGCGTGTTCAGGGTAATATCTGCAAAATAGTCCTGGGCTGGGCTATTAGAATGCAGCTTCACCTGCCCTTTCCAGACACCACCAATTGGCAACTTTTTCATTTCTGCTTGCTCAAGGTAAAGTGTAAGAAACTTTTTATTAGCAATATAACCAACATCATTTCCGCCCGTTGCATAACATTTATACAGGTTGGAATCCTTGAGATTTGTCTGCCTGTTGTATCCTCCACAGCCAGGTATATTTTCCTCTGATATACGAGCCTCTTTAAACCCCTTAAGCTTGAGCGGCCAACGCATACCGCTACGTTGCTCCGTTAAATAGATTTGTACTGTCGTGATAGCTCCAGAGGCTGTACAGCTTTGCTGGAGATTAGGGTAAGAACATTCGTACCACATAAATCCATTATTCCCAGCCAACGCTTCTTCGTCCCAAAAGTAGTAATCCGCCCTGCCAACGGCCAAATCATAAGTAATGTCAGCGGTCACATTGGGCGCAGCCTGAACGCCGGTAACCAGGCCAGACATACATAACATCAAGGCAATCAATCGATTTCTCATGGTGCAACCTCCCTTTGCGCCGTCTGAACGTTTCCACGTAATTTAGGCTGTTTTAACTGCGCCTGAACCTGAATGGACTCCGGCAATTGTGAATAACTCACCACGCTACAGTTCACATCACCGCTATAGCGAATGCTGGCGCGTTTCTTTAAAACACTCAGCGGACATTTAAGGAATTGCTGCCCGGAAAGCAGATACAACTCTTTTTCACTACCACTAATCTCAAGGGTAAATCCACCATCTTCAGCCACCAGTAGCATGGCGCTATTCAGCCCCACTAGCGGGAATTTCTCTACCGATGCTGGCAATAATAAGCGACCGATATAGTTGTAATTAAAATTGGCGGACACTTCACGATAACGAAGCTTACCTGGTAACAACATCAGTTCACGGTTACCCGCGCCATTGATAATGTTGGTTGTGCCTTGTTGATTGCTCTTGCTACTGTCGCTAACTTCAACAAAACCAGACTGAAATCCAGGATACGGGAACAACACACTGTCGCTTTGACCAAGCTGCAACGTTCTGCTACCCGCGACCCGTGCTTCAAGTTGCAGATCCTGACTCTGTTCATCCTGCTCAGAGAATCCTTTCACATCCACCAATACCGCCCCCAGCAAATCGTCCGTACCGCTGGCCCCCAAATTGATGCCATGGCGGCTCACCGCCAGGGTGGAGCTGTATGTACCTGTAAAGGCTGAGAGATGATCATGATTCTGGCGATCATAACTATCTGAAACCGTTGCGTAGAGATTTCCGTACTGACCATCCCAACGACCATTGACCGCACTGTTGATCGTGTCAGTATTCAGGCCACCCACGGTCACGCCAAGCTCTTTATGGCTGTACGAGTCGTTATAAAAGGTATGTGATAACTGCCATGAAGTCTGGTCGCCATCCTGATCGCTATAACGATAATCAGTAGAAACGTTGGTTGAATGGCTGTTGTTATTGCTGTCCATCGTTGGCGTATCAGACAACGAAAATGACAAGTACAAGCCGTTGTCATCGTTATCACCACCATTATCATTACGATGGAAAACACCGACAGAAGTACTCAATATCCAGTCACGCATCACGAAAGCACGGGAAGCGCTCAGTTGCACAGTTTCGGAGATACTTTGTGCTGTCGTCTGACGAAGATAGTTATTTTCAAAACTCTGCTGTTTGTCCCAACGCAGGCTGTCGTCAGTGTTATTTTGCGTACGGGTATAACCCAGCATCATGTTCCAGCCGACAAGATTCTGTGAAACTGTCGCGGAGATACTTTCATAACAGCTTAACGCGTTGTAGCTTTCTCTGCTGTCGGTTGTACAAGCATCGCCATCAGAGTTGGTTCGATAAAAGCCCAGCGTTGGCCATCCCGGATTACTCCAGTTAGCCTGTTGCATGTCGCCTTTGCCACCGTCATCGTTACGGAACACGCTGGCGCTGATGGCAAGATCCCCCGCCCCGCCTAAATCAGCCGTCCAGTTATTACCTAACTCAAATGCGCTCACATCATCGGCATTTGCCAGACCTGCGTATAGCTCATATTGCGGATGTAATGGCAGGCGCACCCCGAGCTGATAAGCCGAGCTTTCATCATCAGAAACCTGTGATGTGGTTTTCCCTGCCTGCAAGAACCACTGTGCATTTCCGTCCGTCAGGCCGCCAGTTTTGGTAAATGGCACAAGCTCGGTGCGGGTGAGTTGGTTATTTTCATAGACTTTTAGCGCCACGCTGTAGCTGCCTGGCGGAAAGGAACGGGTATCAATAAATTGTGAACCGCTATTGAGATAAAATGATCCCAGAAGTTGTTCATTGCGATAAGCATCAACACGTGAATTACGTGAAAGCAGAACCATTACCGGCGTCCCTTGCTGGCTTTGCGTCTGATTTAAATAACTTAGTGTCGACCCGATGCGCATTCCGTCGATTGCACCAAGCGGTAGGAAATTAAAAGTAAAGTTTCCACCTTGCGCATTAAATAATGTGCGGCTGTCCATTCGCCCTGCCTGCACATAATAACGACGAAGAAAATCATAACGATAATAGAGATCACTGACATCAGCATTACTGTCACTAACATCATCTGCATCGTAACCGTTGAAATCCCAGTGTGCGCCAATATAGCTATTTTCTGTTATTCCCAGCGCACCATTTCCTTGAATAGACAACGATTGATAATCATCCTGTACCAGCACATTGATATCTTGCTGATGTATAAATGCGTTAACCGTATTTTTGTCTGGATTCAAATACAATGATTTTGAATCAAAAGCTGAATTCCATTGTGGATTCAGGAATAGCGTTGCCGAACTTTCTTCATCATTATAGATTATTTCTACTGTTTCAGTATTAAGAAAACCACATCCAGAATCAGTACGAACAAAACCACAAGCCAGTTCGCCGTGGCGGGCTAACGGTTGCGATAATTTATCTTTTACTATATGCGCGATTTTTTGATCGTCCGTATCAAGTTCCAGCTTAGTAAAGAGACTTGCTGAATCAAGAAAAGTTACGGTATCAAGATTAACCATTGCATAATATTTACCGAGACTTTTTCCTGCAAAATAAACCTCGATATACTCCTGCTGTCCCTGAGCGATAACCTCGAAACCAGCGGGGATTTTGGTTAAAGTTGCCTTTGCCGGGCTGAGACTCGCCAGGATCAAAAGAGCCAGTAATTTTTTATCCATGGCAATCCTGTAATCCATAATAAATATTAAAATAGTTAAAATAAGGGAGGACCAGCCTCCCTTTATTACGAGTTAATTCTGATATCCAGATTAGATATCCTGAGATAGATAAATGCTTACTACGCCACGGTAGATACCGGTTTCCAGAACACCTTTGGTGGTCTGAGCAAACATCAGGTTTTTAGCCAGAGAACCGTTGGTTAACGCATCAGAAGCAAAGATTTTGGATGCGGTAAAAGTGGTTGCTGCATCAGCTTTAATCTCTTCACCGCCCCAGCTTACAGTCAGCGGAACAATTTTGGTGGCATCCAGGCTTTGTACCAGTTGCGCCGGAGAAACTAACTGCATTTTCACGTTTTTGGTCACGTCGTTTGACCAGATTTTGGTCATCAACTGATAAGATTGCAGGCCCTGGCCTAGCAGATATTGCATTTCTACTGCTTTTGGCAGTGCGGTGTTATCGGTCTGAGTCATATCCAGAGCGGCGTCAACGTTAGCTGTGACAGTGATATCTTTTTGTACTGCTAATGCGGACCCTGCAACGGAAAACATTGCGGCTACCAGAAGAGATTTTGCGAATACCTTTTTCATTACTATTCCTTCGTTTATTACAATGATAATTAATGGACTGCCAGCTCAAACTCGCCATTATCCTTGGTGATCCAGTTATTATATTTGACCACGATTTTATCGTAGCCAGATATGCTTTCTAAACTTCTTTCCTGACCAGGGAATATATTTTTATTTATGGTCTGAGTCTTACAACTTTCTTTGCTATTGTTTTTACAATAAGCGATCGTTAAAACTTTAAGGCGTTGATTCCCGGCGTTGAATATCTTTTTAGCAGCGTTAATTTCTAACTTAGCAACAGGGTGCTGAGGTGGGACGCTAACAACGATCCCCCAAATTAAATTAACCGTTAGCTGCATAGAGAGTTCTTTTTTATCGGTAGTCACATCATCAATACTGGGGACAGCTTCAAACTTAACACGATAGTTTTTTTCTTGTTGTTCCGGTTCCATCGCGACAAAACGTACGGTTTTACTACTACCGGCGGGTAAGGCAAATTTGGGAGGCATAACAACCAGATGATTTGCATCACCTGATTTAATCTCAACTTCATTTTCCTGAGGCGTTGATGGATTATCGATCCGGAATACTGTCGCCTTTATATACTGAACTTCATTACTTTTAGATATTACGCGAACATTGCCTTCACCCTGACTATTAATGGAAACAGCCATAGGATAAACGGTCATATTTGACTGTGCAAAAAATGACGTACATAAAAGTAAAAGCGGCGTAAGCCGTGATAATAGGTTAATTTTCGCCACCATAGAATATTTATTCCAAAAAAGTTGGCGTATTAGAAATGTAGATTTATTGTAAGTCAATATGAAAAACAGTTTCAGATAATATTAAATATGAAAATAAAAAATTAAGTTACTGAAACATATTACTTTTCGCAAATGCGGCACTTATTTTTTAGGAATTTATAAATATTCACAATATTAATTAAACAAGTTAATTAAATCATCATATTTATATATGAACAATGGCATACCCATAAACAAAGTGGTATGATAACTTAGTCCGCATTCCACTTCTGGAGACGCATATGGAAATCACTGAACCACGCCGTTTGTATCAACAGCTTGCCGCTGACCTGAAAGAGCGCATCGAACAGGGCGTCTATCTGGTGGGTGATAAACTACCTGCCGAACGCTTTATTGCCGATGAAAAGAACGTTAGCCGCACCGTGGTCCGTGAAGCCATCATCATGCTGGAAGTTGAAGGTTATGTAGAGGTGCGTAAAGGCTCAGGTATTCATGTGGTTTCAAACCAGCCGCGCCATCAGCAGACGACTGACAATAATATGGAGTTTGCTAATTACGGTCCGTTTGAACTGCTCCAGGCTCGTCAGCTTATCGAAAGTAATATTGCCGAATTTGCCGCAACTCAGGTAACAAAACAGGACATCATGAAACTGATGGCCATCCAGGAGCAGGCGCGCGGCGAACAATGCTTCCGTGATTCCGAGTGGGATTTGCAGTTTCATATTCAGGTCGCATTAGCGACGCAGAACTCAGCCCTGGCGGCCATCGTTGAGAAAATGTGGACCCAGCGTAGTCATAACCCGTACTGGAAAAAACTGCACGAGCACATTGATTCCCGTACCGTCGATAACTGGTGTGATGATCACGATCAGATCCTCAAAGCGTTGATACGTAAAGATCCTCATGCAGCCAAACTTGCAATGTGGCAGCATCTGGAAAATACCAAAATTATGTTGTTTAACGAAACCAGTGACGATTTTGAGTTCAATGCCGACCGCTATTTGTTCGCCGAGAATCCTGTCGTTCATCTGGGGACTGTGGCCAACAGCAGCAAATAAACTTCCGCTTCTGACAGGCGCTGCAATGCGCCTGTTCGCTTTGTCAGTAAGCGAAAAGTATAAAGTGTCAGCCTGTGTAAATCCTCTCGCCACCCTCCCCTGCAATCAGCAAAATCAGACTCCACGGACATGTAATTTTGATAACGAACAACGTTGACCTTTGTTACAATTAGATTCAATTTGAATTTATGCTTTTGAAAGTTTTCTTATCTCACGATTTAACAGGGAATAGTTCAGGCTGTGTTGATGTATCAAACCCGCAGAACATACAAAACAGCAATAATATTGCGGTAGTGCATCTTGTAAAACCAGCGTGGCGTTAACCGATTTACCAGGAATAATGAATGGAACTTTTGACCCAATTGCTGCAAGCCCTGTGGGCGCAGGATTTTGAAACCCTGGCCAATCCGTCGATGATTGGCATGTTATATTTTGTCTTGTTTGTAATTTTGTTCCTTGAAAACGGCTTGCTTCCGGCCGCTTTTTTACCGGGCGACAGCTTACTGGTGTTGGTCGGCGTATTGATTGCGAAAGGCGCGATGGGTTACCCGCAAACGATTCTGCTGCTGACCGTTGCCGCCAGCCTCGGCTGCTGGGTCAGCTATATTCAGGGGCGATGGCTGGGGAATACCCGCACCGTACAAAACTGGCTATCCCATTTACCCGCGCACTACCACCAACGCGCACACCATCTTTTTCATAAACACGGTTTATCTGCGCTGTTAATTGGTCGCTTTATCGCATTTGTCAGAACATTACTGCCGACCATTGCTGGACTGTCAGGGCTGAATAACGCCCGTTTTCAGTTCTTCAACTGGATGAGCGGTCTGCTGTGGGTGTTGATCCTGACAACCTTAGGTTACATGCTCGGCAAAACGCCGGTATTTTTGAAGTATGAGGACCAGCTGATGTCATGTCTGATGCTGCTCCCGGTGGTGCTGCTGGTGTTTGGCCTGGCAGGTTCTCTGGTTGTGTTATGGAAAAAGAAATATGGAAATCGGGGGTAAAGGATGCAAATACCTCGCATGTCGCTTCGCCAGCTAGTTTGGTTCGGCGCTGCTTTACTGCTGGCTGGCACGCTGTTGCTGGCCTGGTCTGCGGTTCGTCAACAAGAATCCACGCTGGCGATCCGTGCCGTTAATCAAGGAACGACGATGCCGGACGGTTTTTCAATCTGGCATCACCTTGACGCTCACGGCATTCCTTTCAAAAGCATCACCCCCAAAAACGACACTCTGTTAATTACGTTTGACTCCAGCGACCAGAGTGCCGCCGCAAAAGCGGTCCTCGACAGAACATTGCCCCATGGCTACATCATTGCGCAGCAGGACAATAATAGTCACGCTATGCAGTGGCTGACTCGGTTACGGGATAACTCTCATCGCTTTGGATAACTTCCTGTTATCCGAAACAGATCACTCACTTTGGTGATTTCACCGTAACTGTCTATGATTAATGAGGCGGTAGTTAACACTACCGCTTCGTTGTCTGGACAATCGTTCCTTTGCAATAGGTCCGAATCACAATGGAAAGTTCAAGAATGAAATACCGCATCGCTTTAGCTGTTTCTCTTTTTGCCCTTAGTGCCACTAGTTATGCCACTACTCTGTGTCAGGAAAAGGAGCAAAATATCCTTAAGGAGATCAGCTATGCCGAAAAACACCAAAACCAGAATCGTATTGACGGTCTGAATAAAGCCCTGAGTGAAGTCCGGGCTAACTGTTCAGATAGCCAACTGCGCGCCGATCATCAGAAGAAAATCGCTAAGCAGAAAGATGAGGTGGCGGAACGCAAGCAAGATTTAACCGAGGCTAAGCAAAAGGGCGATGCGGATAAGATTGCCAAACGCGAACGGAAACTGGCAGAAGCGCAGGAAGAGCTTAAAAAGCTGGAAGCGCGCGACTACTAACTCACAATAGTCATTACTTACTCACCTGGAGAAAACTATGTCAAAAGAACACACTACGGAACATCTGCGTGCTGAGTTGAAATCCCTTTCCGATACGCTGGAAGAGGTGCTTAGCTCATCTGGCGAGAAGTCGAAAGAAGAGTTGAGTAAGATTCGTAGCAAAGCGGAGCAGGCGCTGAAACAAAGCCGATATCGCCTGGGTGAAACCGGTGATGCTATTGCCAAACAGACCCGTGTAGCGGCAGCACGCGCCGATGAATATGTGCGTGAAAATCCGTGGACGGGTGTTGGTATTGGCGCAGCCGTCGGTGTGGTGCTGGGCGTTCTGCTGTCGCGTCGTTAATTATGGCGGAGACTCATCACGCACAAGGGCCCGGTAAAAGCGTTCTGGGCATCGGGCAGCGAATTGTCACCATCCTGGTCGAAATGGTGGAGACGCGTCTGCGGCTGGCGGTGGTTGAGCTGGAAGAAGAAAAAGCCAATATCTTTCAACTTTTACTGATGCTCGGTCTGACGATGCTTTTCGCTGCATTTGGTCTTATGAGCCTGATGGTGCTGATTATCTGGGCAGTTGATCCGCAATATCGCCTGAATGCAATGATTGCCACCACTGTGGTGTTGTTCCTTCTGGCGTTGACAGGCGGTATCTGGACGTTACGCAAGTCGCGGAAATCCACCTTGCTGCGCCATACGCGTCATGAACTGGCAAACGATCGACAGCTTCTCGAGGAGGAGTCCCGTGAGCGGTAAAGTCGAACGTGAACAACGTAAGGCACGACTGCTTAGTCAGATCCAGCAGCAAAGGCTGGATCTTTCCGCCAGCCGGCGAGACTGGCTGGAGGCAACGGGTGCCTACGATCGCCGCTGGAATATGCTGTTGAGCCTGCGTTCCTGGGCGCTGGTTGGCAGTAGCGTGATGGCTATCTGGACGATTCGCCATCCTAATATGCTGGTCCGCTGGGCCAGACGCGGTTTCGGTGTATGGAGTGCCTGGCGTCTGGTTAAAACCACTATCAATCAGCAACAGTTTCGCGGTTAATTTCCTCTCTGGCCGGAGCCATTCCGGCCTTATCCCTCAAATTTTTTGAAAATTTTTGACAGTTTTCCTTGCTAACAATCACCATTCACCACGTTTATGATTCTCTCCATCGACAGCAACGACGCTAATACTGCGCCCTTGCACAAAAAAACAATCAGCAGCCTGAGTGGCGCAGTGGAGAGTATGATGAAAAAATTAGAAGATGTAGGTGTACTGGTAGCGCGTATTTTAATGCCGATTCTGTTCATTACCGCAGGCTGGGGAAAAATCACCGGTTACGCAGGTACTCAACAATATATGGAAGCAATGGGTGTCCCGGGCTTTATGCTGCCGCTGGTGATTCTGCTTGAGTTTGGTGGTGGTCTGGCAATCCTGTTTGGTTTCCTGACTCGCACCACCGCGCTGTTTACCGCTGGCTTTACACTGTTGACGGCGTTTTTATTTCACAGCAACTTTGCCGAAGGCGTCAACTCGCTGATGTTCATGAAAAACCTGACTATTTCTGGCGGATTCCTGCTGCTGGCGATTACCGGTCCGGGCGCGTATAGCATCGACCGTCTGCTGAATAAAAAGTGGTAAGCACACGCTATACTTAACGATAAAAAAACGAGGGGGAATCTCCTCGTTTTTGCTATTGGAGGAGAGAAAAATGGGTCAACTGATTGACGGCGTCTGGCATGACACCTGGTACGACACCAAATCCACCGGCGGTAAATTTCAACGTTCAGCTTCCGCATTTCGTAACTGGCTCACAGCCGATGGCGCACCAGGCCCCACTGGCAAAGGCGGTTTTGCCGCAGAGAAAGATCGTTATCATCTTTATGTTTCACTCGCCTGCCCGTGGGCGCACCGCACGCTAATCATGCGTAAACTCAAAGGACTGGAACCGTTTATTTCCGTTTCCGTGGTCAATCCGCTGATGCTGGAACACGGCTGGACCTTTGATGACAGTTTCCCTGGGGCAACCGGCGATACGCTCTATCAACATGAATTCCTGTATCAGCTTTATCTCCACGCCGATCCACACTACAGCGGACGAGTTACTGTTCCCGTACTGTGGGACAAAAAGAACCACACCATCGTCAGCAACGAATCAGCGGAAATTATCCGCATGTTCAATACCGCGTTTGATGCGCTGGGCGCGAAAGCCGGAGATTACTACCCGCCAGCTCTGCAAACGAAAATTGACGAACTTAATGGCTGGATTTATGACACTGTTAACAACGGAGTGTATAAAGCCGGGTTTGCCACCAGCCAGGAAGCCTACGACGAGGCGGTGGTAAAAGTGTTTGAATCGCTGGCGCGACTGGAACAGATTTTAGGTCAGCATCGTTACCTGACCGGCAACCAGCTAACCGAAGCCGATATTTGCCTGTGGACCACGCTGGTCCGTTTTGATCCAGTGTATGTCACCCACTTCAAGTGCGATAAGCACCGCATCAGCGATTACCTGAACCTATATGGCTTCCTGCGCGATATCTACCAGATGCCTGGAATTGCCGAAACCGTCAATTTCGATCACATCCGCAATCACTACTTCCGCAGCCATAAGACCATCAACCCTACGGGGATTATTTCAATTGGTCCGTGGCAGGATCTCGATGAACCGCACGGACGAGATGTTCGCTTCGGTTAAACAAAGGCATCCTACGTGGTGCCTCTGATTGTTGCCCAGGTGCGAGTTGTTCATGTCGGATGCGGCGTGAACGCCTTATCCAACCCCAAAAAAATATTGTACATTCAATATATTGCAGAGACCGCGTAGGCCAGATAAACGTAGTGCTCTGACGATTTTGCCCTTGCCATCAGTCTGAGATTCCGTTCATTGCGCCTTATAAATTCATTGAACAAATATTTACTGCCATTTCATTCATGTCTATTCTTAATTTGCTGCTTTAAAAACAAGTGATTGAGCTAAATTGAGGCAAAAATGGACTGGTATCTGAAAGTACTAAAAAATTATGTCGGTTTCCGGGGACGTGCACGGCGCAAAGAGTACTGGATGTTTATTCTGGTCAATATCATCTTTACGTTCGTGCTGGGGCTGCTGGATAAAATGTTAGGCTGGCAACGCGCCGGTGGCGAAGGCATTCTGACGACAATATACGGTATCCTGGTGTTTTTGCCGTGGTGGGCAGTTCAGTTCCGCCGCCTGCACGACACCGACCGCTCGGCGTGGTGGGCACTGCTGTTCTTAATCCCGTTCATCGGCTGGCTGATTATCATCGTATTTAACTGCCAGGCGGGTACGCCAGGCGAAAACCGATTTGGACCAGACCCGAAACTGGAACAGGAATAATCATTAAGCACCTTGTAAAAGGTGCTTTAGATTGTGAACAACGTGCGCTTTGTTTATGCCGGATGCGGCGTAAACGCCTTACCCAGCCTACAAAACCGTCAAAATTCAATATATTGCAGGGACCGCGTAGGCCTGATAAGCGTAGCGCATCAGGCAGTTTTGCGTTTGCCAGCAATCAGAATCACCTTGTAAAAGGCGCTTAATCGTTTATTTCCCGCTAAAAAGTTTTGGGATTTCCCGCAGACACCAGGATTTCGCTTCCCCCATACTGTCGCGACGCCAGGCCATGATAATGTCGATCTCGCTGGTCGATTCCGGGCTGACGACACGCAACCGCCCTTCAGCAATATCTTTTTCGACCATCGGATATGGCATCGTCGCCACGCCAAGCCCTGCCAGTAAAGCCTGACGTTTATCTTCAATGGTGCTGACCGTCAGACGCGGTTGTTTATCCAGTAACTGCACGGTCAATACCGGGCGCTCACGGGCGGTATCTGCCACTGCAATTCCGCGATATTTCACGCGCGTTACTTCAGATAGCGGCTCCGGCTCCTGATGAATCGGGTGATTCGGCGCTGCCACGTAGACATTCATCAAGGTATAAAGCTTACGCGAGTTGATTTCCGACGAGGAACGAAAATGCATATCCGGCGCGATAACAATATCTGCTCGCCCCTGTTCCAGCCGCTCCCAGGCCCCCGCCAGCACCTCTGTAATGATGGCAAGTTGAGTATTGGCTTTCGCCGCCAGTTTGTCGATCAACGGAAAGAAGGCAGGCGTAGGCACCAGCGCCTCAGTCACAATGGTGAGATGCGTTTCCCAACCACGCGCGAGGGCTTCGGCGTCAGTGGTCAGTTTATCTGCCGCCTCCAGCAGAACGCGCCCCCGCTCCAGCAACATTCGCCCGACATTGGTGAATTTAGTACGATGGCCCGAGCGGTCAAACAGCACCACATCCAGCTCTTCTTCCAGTTTTTGCATGGTGTAGCTAAGCGCGGAAGGCACACGTCCCAGTTCATCCGCCGCCGCCGCAAAACTACCACGGCGATCGATCGCATCCATAACCCTTAGTGCTTCCAGCGTTAATGCCCTTTCTTTGGCCATTTCGTTCTCATTCAGTAAATTTGAACATACCGGGCAGAATATCTGGCTAACAATGTAGCGTCCAGCCCCTTACCATAAAAGGAAGTAAAGAGAGGTCAAGAATTATGATTACTACCCGAACTGCCAGGCAGTGTGGACAAGCAGACTACGGATGGTTGCAGGCCCGGTATACTTTTTCCTTTGGACACTACTTCGACCCTAAATTATTAGGCTATGCCTCCCTGCGCGTGCTTAACCAGGAAGTGTTGGCCCCTGGTGCCGCCTTCCAGCCGCGTACCTACCCAAAAGTTGATATTTTGAATGTGATTCTGGATGGCGAAGCAGAATATCGGGACAGCGAAGGCAATCATGTTCAGGCCCGTGCCGGTGAAGCCTTATTGCTTTCTACTCAGCCGAGCGTGAGTTATAGCGAACATAATATCAGCAAAGACAAACCATTAACGCGAATGCAGCTTTGGCTGGATGCCTGCCCACAGCGAGAGAATCCGCTGATTCAAAAACTGACGCTTAATATGAGCAAACAGCAATTAATCGCCTCGCCAGATGGTGCAATGGGAAGCCTGCAACTACGCCAGCAGGTGTGGCTGCATCATATTGTGCTCGCCGAAGGAGAAAGCGCGAACTTTCAGCTACACGGTCCGCGTGCGTATTTGCAATCGATCCACGGTCAATTTCATGCAATTACGCATCACGAAGAGAAAGCAGCGCTGACCTGCGGTGATGGCGCATTTATTCGTGACGAGGCTAACATTACACTCGTTGCTGATTCCCCGCTGCGCGCTTTGCTGATAGATTTACCTGTCTAGTTTTTTTACAGGGAGAAGATGATGAGTAAAAAATCGGCGAAGAAACGTCAGCCAGTAAAGTCCGTTGCAGCGAAAGAAACCACCCGCGCTACCAAAAGTTTTGGTTATGAAGAGATGTTGAGTGAGTTGGAGGCGATAGTAGCCGACGCCGAAACACGGTTAGCCGAGGATGAAGCTACCGCGTAAAACAGGTTGCCGGATGCGGCGTAAACGCCTTATCCGGCCTACAAAACCAACAAATTGCACAATATATACATCAGGTACAAAACCTGGCGCTTATCTGGCCTTACTGGCCATAATCTCGATAATCTGCCGATCCGTTTGCTGCATGGAATGACTTGCCAGCGCGCACAGGTTGGCAATTGACTGCTCAACATCATGCGCCACAATCCCTTCATTGCCAGTCACAGCGGTATCATCCAGCGCCATTAACACCGCTTTCCACGCTGCAGAAGCGCTGGTCGAAACCTTCATCGCGCAACTGTTCGACGCGCCATCGCAAATCATACCGCTAACATCACCGATCATACTGCTTATCGCCATCGAGATCGTTTCATAGCGACCATCCACCAGCCATGCCATACCGGCGGCAGCGCCCATTGCAGCCGTCGTTGCAGCACACAGTGCAGACAAACGCGGCAACTGATTATGGATATAAATCGCGCTCAAATGTGAAAGCATCAGTGCCCGCGCCAGCCGCTCATCATCCGCGCCGAAGTGCTCCGCAACCACCACCACAGGCATTGTCGCGGTGATCCCCTGGTTACCTGAGCCGGAGTTACTCATTGCCGGGAGCGTTGCGCCTCCCATACGCGCATCGGATGCCGCACTGGTACGAATCACAATAGATGAAGAGAGATCCTTCGCCAGCAAACCGCGTGCGCACTGTTTTTCCAGCGTTGCGCCAATATGCAGCCCCCAGTTACCACTCAAACCTTCTTGCGATAATGCGCAGTTTAACTTCGCAGAATCGAGAATAAAGCGGATCGCCGCAAACGGCACTTCATTGACGAACTTCAGGATCTCTGCCAGCGTCGTTCTGGAGAGCACTGCCAGCGGTGACTCTTGCTCGCCCTCTGCCACACATGCTTGTTGGGTAAACACTACGCCATTGTGCGTCTCAATATGAACAATGTTGGTATGTCCACCGACAATGGTGACACACGCCCACTGCTCACCGTTCCAGACTTTGGCACGAGAGAAGAGGATCTCGTCGCAAGGTTCCTGGATCTTAACCGAGACTTTCCTCGCTGCCAGCAATGCTTTGGCATCGGCAATCGCCTGTGTTGTCGCGTCTTTCAGCACTTCCAGTCCGGCGTTGGCATTCCCACCTAACGCCCCCAGCGCCGCCGCAATCGGCAGTCCCACCATTCCCGTACCGGGAACGGTGACGCCCAGACCGTTCTTCATCAGATTTGGCGAAACCCAGGCTTCTACACGTTCAACCGGACCTTCCAGTTCTGCTGCAGCAACCGCCGCCGCCAGCGCCAGAGAAATCGGTTCAGTACATCCCAGCGCCGGTTTTACTTCCTCCTGAACTGCAAGGATGTAACGCTGCCATAACGGATTTAAAGTCGAATCAAACATAATAAAAACCTTAAAATTTCAGGTAAATCAAGAAAATGCCAGGAACGGTGAAACGCAAAGCAATAAACCGGTGACGATAATCAGGTACAGAGAGGCACCTTTGTATTTGTGCAATGCCGGTACTTTGTAAACCAACCACGCCGGGATCAGGCACCCTACCATGCCGAAAATCGGGCTACAGATAGAGGTAAAGCTCAACACAGGCGCATTCAGTACGATGGCGCTCCAGGCCAGTAAAATGGCGAAAATCATGATGCCGCGCTGAACGAGATTTTCGTTAATCTTCTCAGCTGGCATCTTGCGGCGCAGGATGTTCATTACGATCCCTTGCGTTGCTTCGCGAAAGCCTAAATAGACGCCAAAGAATGCAGTCATTACGGCAAAGATATTGAGGATGACGCTGACCACTTTCACCCATGCTGCACCGTCGCCGCTAATAAACTGGGCCGCAATCGCCAGCGCGGAAATATTCTGTTCGTAGGCTTTTACCGCTTCGTCATGTCCCATCGCCAGAGTGAACGACACTGCGTAGAAAAAGACGGTGACAAACAAAATGCCGAACGCAATATTCATTGCCCGTAACGCTTTATGCCGCGCCACTTCAATCGATTTCTCCCTGGAGCGATAGGAAATCACCATCGGGCTTAACGTTTGGATAAACAGAATCGAGGTCAAGGTAAACGGCAGTGTGATAATGGCGTTTTTCACCAGCAGCCCCAACGGCGGCAGCGAACCGACGTTATACAGATGCCACATCCCTACCATCGATACCCCCAGCGCCGCGACCACCAGCAGTTTGGTCAGTACCATGCCGGTCGAAATTTTGAATAACAGTTTCTCGCCGCGTGAAGAGATCGCTACCAGAAGGCAAATCAGTACCAGTCCATAAAAGGGGCTGTCTGACAGCAACCCTTCTGTCACGCCAAAGGTATGCAAGTAGGATGCACTATCGTTGGTAATGGCGGTTGAATACACAAACATCCAAATCACCAGCATTACGAAATAAAGCGCACCTAACAGGATGCCCCAGTTTTTACCTAAATAACCGCTGATGACGCTGGGGTAATCTTTACATTCTGGTGATTCTGCCAGCGTATTAATGAATAACCGCTGAAACAGATACATTGCCGGGTAGCCAATCACTGATGAGAGCAAAAATACCCACAATCCCATCAATCCGACCTGCACCGGGAGAAAAACAATCCCCGCGCCAATCGCCATTCCGATACTCATAATCACCCAACCGGTGTCGGTACTGTCGAATTTGATCGCTTCTCGCCACTCGCTCTCACTCATTCCAGCACGACCCGCCGGGGTCGAAGCGTCTGCGATGACGCCTTTATTCGATACAATTTCCATAATTTCTCGCTCAATATTTTGTAGGGTTTATTATTTTTTTCCGTGCCGCATCAAGGCGATATGCGGTCTACGTTTTTGCAGGCGAGTTATTAGAATAAAGAAATGATACGCGCGAGGTCAGAGAAAATCTTCACAATCAAGACTTTGAAATAACGGGGATGGATAAGAATTTTCTACTAAATAATCAATAGAAGAATATTTATTCTCTATCTGCGGCAGATCACAAAAAAAAGGTGCACATTTGTGCACCCAAGAGTGAAGGCTGACAGCAATGTCAGCCGCAGACCACTTTAATGGCCAGTCCTCCGCGTGATGTTTCGCGGTATTTATCATTCATATCTTTGCCGGTTTCGTACATCGTCTCGATAACTTTATCGAGTGAAACACGCGGTGCCGAGGTGCGGCGCATCGCCATCCGCGCGGCGTTTACCGCTTTCACGGCATTAATGGCATTACGTTCAATGCATGGGATTTGCACCTGCCCGGCAACCGGATCGCAGGTCAACCCAAGGTTATGCTCCATCGCGATTTCCGCCGCATTGCATACCTGTGCCGGACTGCCGCCCAGCAGTTCGGTTAACCCTGCCGCCGCCATTGAACAGGCTACGCCAATTTCTCCCTGACAGCCGACTTCCGCGCCAGAGATGGAGGCGTTCATCTTATACAACGCGCCGATAGCACCCGCTGCCAGCAAATAGCGGGCAATTGACCGATCGTTCACCGGGCGACGAAACTTATCGTAATAAGCCAGCACTGCCGGAATAATGCCGCATGCACCGTTAGTCGGTGCTGTCACTACGCGCCCGCCAGCAGCGTTTTCTTCGCTGACCGCCAGCGCGTACATGTTGATCCAGTCGATGACGTTCATCGGATCGTTAGAAATATTATCGCTGGAAACCAGCTGGCGACGTAACGCCACTGCACGGCGCGGCACATTGAGTGGACCTGGCAGCACGCCTTCAGTGTTCATCCCGCGTTCAATGCCGTCATGCATTACTTGCCAGATACGGGCAAAACCAGCGTCAATTTCCGCTTTACTGCGTAGTGCCAGCTCGTTGTGCATCATCAGGCCAGAAATAGACAGGCCGTTGTAATCACACATTTTCAGCAGTTCACCAGCTGAATGAAAATCGTAAGGTACGGGGGTTTCGACATCGTGCGACAGGCCAAAGTGTTCTTCTTCGACAATAAACCCGCCGCCGACAGAGTAATAAGTTTTACTTAATAGCTCTTCCTGTCCCTTCCAGGCAGTGATCCGCATTCCGTTCTCATGACGAGGCAACATTTCGGGATGGAAGATAATGTTCTTTGCTACAGGAAAATCAACAATATGCACTCCAGATGCTACTGGCAATCGCCCGCTGCGCGTCACTAACTCAATAAACGCAGGGATCTCATCAATAACAACATCCTGCGGACTGTTTCCTGCCAGTCCCATGATGATGGCGACATCCGTGGCATGGCCTTTGCCCGTCAGTGACAACGACCCGTACAGATCGACCACAATATGGCTCGTTGCGGTTAATAAGCCGCTACTTTCCAGCCGATCAATAAAACTTTTACCGGCATTCATTGGCCCTACGGTATGCGAACTGGAGGGACCAATCCCAATTTTGAAAATATCGAATGCACTAATCATATCCACACCCTCGGATTGCCGTTCAGTGAAGTGGAGCGGAACGACCCTGCGATCGTCCCGCTCACGAGGCTTTACGCACTACGTACTGCGATGGCTTCAATTTCCAGCTTCACATCTTTCGGCAAACGCGCGACCTGCACACAGCTACGGGTCGGGTAGGTCGCCTGATGCTCATCGAAGAACTGCTTATAAACCTCATTGATAGTGGCAAAATCATTCAAATCGGTGATGAACACGGTCATCTTGATGATATCGCCCACGCTCAACCCCACGGCAACCACGATCGCTTTGACATTTTCGAGGCTTAAACGCGCCTGATCTTTTACATCTGCTGGGATCTCACCGGTCTGTGGGCAAACCGGAATTTGTCCGGAGGTGAAGACCATGCTGCCTAAATCAACGCCCTGAACATACGGGCCGATTGCGCCTGGCGCACGTTGCGTTTCGATAATCTTTTTCATACATCCTCCGGCGTCAAAGCGCCTGGGTAAAGGTACGTGAAATCACATCCTGCTGCTGTTCACGGGTCAGTGCGTTGAAGCGCACGGCGTAGCCAGAGACACGGATTGTCAGGTTGGGGTATTTTTCCGGGTGTTCGATGGCATCAAGCAGCATTTCCCGGTTCATTACGTTGACGTTGAGGTGCTGACCACCTTCGACATCGGCTTCGTGGTGGAAATACCCATCCAGCAGACCGACAAGGTTGGTTTTACGTACCGGATCTTCTTTGCCCAGCGCCGCAGGGACGATTGAGAAGGTGTACGAGATACCATCTTTGGCGTAGGTGAACGGCAGTTTCGCTACCGACGTCAGCGAGGCTACGGCGCCTTTACGATCACGACCGTGCATCGGGTTAGCGCCCGGCGCGAACGGTGTTCCGGCGCGACGGCCATCCGGCGTGTTACCGGTCTTCTGACCGTACACCACGTTGGAGGTGATAGTCAGAATCGACTGGGTCGGCACGGCGTTGCGATAGGTTGGCAGAGCTTTAATTTTCTTCATAAAGCGTTCAACCAGGTCACAGGCAATGCTGTCTACGCGCTCGTCGTTGTTGCCATACTGCGGATATTCGCCGTCAATTTCGAAATCCACCGCCAGGCCATTTTCGTCACGAATTGGTTTCACGCGGGCATATTTGATGGCAGACAGGGAGTCCGTCGCCACCGACAGGCCCGCGATGCCGCACGCCATGGTGCGATAAACATCACGATCGTGCAGCGCCATCAGCGAGGCTTCGTAGCTGTATTTGTCGTGCATGTAGTGGATGATGTTCAGTGCGCTGATGTACTGCACCGCCAGCCAGTCCATGAAGTGGTCGAGGCTGTCCATCACTTTGTCGTAGTCCAGCACGTCGTCCATCAGCGGTGCCGTTTTCGGGCCGACCTGAATCTTCAGCTTTTCATCCACCCCGCCGTTGATTGCATACAGCAGCGTTTTGGCAAGGTTGGCGCGTGCGCCGAAGAACTGCATCTGCTTACCAATCACCATTGGGCTAACGCAGCAGGCAATCGCGTAATCGTCGCTGTTGAAGTCAGTACGCATCAGATCGTCGTTTTCATACTGCAAGGAAGAGGTG
This sequence comes from Escherichia coli, assembly GCF_011881725.1. Lineage (GTDB taxonomy): Bacteria > Pseudomonadota > Gammaproteobacteria > Enterobacterales > Enterobacteriaceae > Escherichia > Escherichia coli_E. Next base: position 162,921 of record NZ_JAATUR010000001.1, read on the forward strand.
ACGATGGAGACTTGTGCCGCATATTTTTTGAAGGCAATCGGCAATGCTTCCGACCACAGAATGGTCAGGTTAGGTTCCGGTGCTGGCCCCATGGTGTGCAAGGTATGCAGATAACGGAACGAGTTTTTGGTTACCAGCGTACGACCGTCCAGCCCCATCCCGCCGATCACTTCCGTGGCCCAAATGGGGTCGCCGGAGAACAGCGAATCAAATTCCGGTGTACGCAGGAAGCGCACCATACGGATCTTCATGATGAAGTGGTCGATCAGTTCCTGCGCCTGCTGCTCGTTGAGCACACCAGCTTTGAAGTCACGTTCAATATAGATATCGAGGAACGATGCGGTACGGCCCAGCGACATCGCCCCGCCATTTTGCGATTTCACCGCCGCCAGGTAAGCGAAGTAGAGCCACTGTACCGCTTCCTGCGCATTCTGCGCCGGGCGAGAGATGTCGAAGCCGTATTTCGCCGCCATTTCCTGAATCTGCAGCAGCGCATGACGATGCTCTGCCAACTCCTCGCGCAGACGGATGGTGGCTTCCAGATCCTCGCCTTTTTCCAGCCGAGATTGAAGATCGGCAAATTGCAGTTCGCGTTCACGCACCAGATAACGAATGCCATACAGCGCTACGCGGCGATAGTCACCGATAATACGTCCACGGCCATAACCATCGGGTAAACCGGTCAGTACGCCAGATTTACGGCAGCGCAGCATATCCGGTGAGTAAACATCAAATACACCCTGGTTATGGGTTTTACGCAGATCGGTAAACACATATTCAAATTCGCTATCCATTTCACGGCCATACGCGTGGAATGAACTTTTAATCATGTTGATGCCACCGAATGGATGCAACGCACGTTTCAGGGGGGCATCCGTTTGCAGACCAACAATTTTTTCCAGCGGCTGGTTAATATATCCCGCATCATGAGCGGTAATGGTGGTAGCAATATTGGTATCGAAATCAACCGGTGCGTGGGTTGCGTTTTCGATACGAATGCCTTCCATTACTTTTTCCCACAATTCCGTAGTGGCTGGCGTAGCTTCGGCAAGGAAAGATTCATCACCTTCATACGGTGAATAGTTATGTTGAATAAAATCGCGGACATTAATTTCGTTTTTCCAGTCCGTACCTTTAAAGCCAAGCCATGCGTCGGCGTACAGCTTATCGCCGGTATCAATATCTACCTTCATGAAAAATAATCTCTCTACAATAATTCAACTAAATTATGCAAATTCTGTGGGCGCTTTAACTTTGCCTAAATGAATTGCATCCAGCGCAATCATTTTTTCTTCATTAGTCGGAATAACGGCACATATTACGTGCGCATTTTTACTGGAAACAATTCGCTCACCATAAGCGTTAGATCGATTATTCATTTCTGTATCAATCTCTACACCTAATACAGCTAAATGTTCCATGACCAGGCGACGTATTAAACTTGAGTTCTCACCTATTCCACCGGTGAATATAATGCCATCCAGACGATGTAATGAGGCAGCGTGTCCGGCAATATGACGGGCAATTCGGTGAACAAAAGTTTTAATTGCCAGTTGTGCACGTTGATGACCTTCATGCCAGGCTTTTTCCAGTACACGCAGGTCAGAAGAAAGACCGGAAATACCTAATAATCCCGATTCTTTATTTACCACACGTTCCAGATCGCCAAGACTCTGGTTGGTTTGACTGGCCACCCAGGACATCGCGCCAAAGTCGACATCGCCGCTACGCGTACCCATCATCAAGCCTTCCAGTGGAGTCATCCCCATTGAGGTGTCAACACTCTGGCCGTTACGAACCGCGCAAATAGACGCGCCATTGCCAAGATGCGCCACCACAAGGCCGGAATCATCTTCCGCCAGATCCAGCAGAGAAAGCGCACGCTGGGAAACATAGCGGTGAGAGGTGCCGTGGAAGCCATAGCGCCGCACACCCAGTTCTTCGTAATATTTCCACGGCAGGCCGTATAAATAAGCCTCCGGGGCCATTGTCTGGTGGAAACTGGTATCAAATACCGCTACCTGAGTTACGCCCGGAAATAATTGCTGCGCCGATTCAATACCACTTAAATTAGCGTAATTATGTAACGGCGCTAATGGAGAAACGCGACGGATATTATCAATGACTTCATCGGTAATAATGGCGGATTCGGTAAAAATACTGCCGCCGTGGGCGATGCGGTGGCCAATTAAGACCACACTGTCATTTAAGTTCCGTTTTTCCAGTTCAAATGCAATTGCCTTCAATGCACCTTCGTAGCTGTGGTGGGCCAGCGGGGCTGGCTCACCTCCATTTACGGATAAGAATGCATTTTCCGAGTTAATACCGTCGGCAATACCTGACATTAATACTTCACAGTCACTGACATCGAGCACGGAAAATTTAATCGAAGACGAACCACAGTTAATAACCAAAACAACCGGAAATTCATTCATCTCTTTTCTCATCCTGAGTTACGGATTAAAACAGTTTGTATACGATGTTCAGGATGGTCAGCAGACCAATCACGGTAACAAACACGTTATCCAGGCGACCACGGTATTTCGCCAGAGACGGCGCTTTACGGATGGCATACATCGGCAACAGGCACAGCAGGGATGCGATAATCGGCGCGCCCATGGCTTCAATCAGGTCCAGAATGTTCGGGTTAGCGTAGGCAACAACCCAAGTGGAGCCCATGATGAAAATCATGCTGAGAGTGTTCAGTTTACCCAGCGAGACTTTAGTTTTATCGCCTTTATAACCAAACTTGAGAATCAGACCGTTCAGACCTTCCAGTGTTCCCAGATAGTGGCCAAAGAAAGATTTGAAGATAGCAACCAGTGCGATAATGGAAGCCGCGTATTCCAGTGTAACAGCGAACGTCGTTTTGGTACCGGTCATGGACGCAAAGTGGTTAGCCAGGTAAGAAAGCACCGGAATATTCTGCGCTTTCGCTTCCGCCATGTTTGCCGGAGAGAGAGTAAACAGGCAACTGAAGGCAAAGAACATCACTACTGCAACCATCAACATACTGGCGCGAGAGATGATTTGTGAACATTTACGTTCGGTGAAATCACGACCAAAATCTTTCTCATACTCTTCACGCTTAGAAACCACGAAGGAAGAGACAATTGGCGAGAAGTTAAAGGAGAAGACCATGATGGAAATCCCCAACCAAACAGTAATCAGGATACCGTCATGGCCGGTTAACGACAGCGAACCGAGGTCAACTTGATCGATAACCGCAGAGTTCCAGTAAGGGATCAGTGACAGAGAAATCAGCACCAGGCTGGCGATAAACGGCCATACCAGGTAACTCATCACTTTAACCATCAGATCCTTACCAAACCAGATAACGAAGGCCATTAACAGCAGCAGGAACAGCGCCACAAAGCCGCGATTCAATGGCGCAAAGCCAAGCTGGTTTTCCCAGAAGGTCATAAAGGTGTTGGTAATGGTGACGCCATAAATCCACAATAATGGGCAAATCGCGAAGAAGTACAGGAACGTGATGACCACGCCGCCGGTTTTACCAAAGTGCTCTTCCACCGTTTCCGTAATGTTGCCAGAAGGGTTAGAGCCAGAAAGACACAGACGCGCCAGCGCCCGGTGGCAATAAAACGCGATTGGGTATGCCAATACCAACATCAGAAGAATCGGGATCAGTCCGCCAAAACCTGCGCGGATAGGGAAGAACAGCACCCCGGCGCCGATTGCCGTACCAAACAAGCCTAACGTCCATGTGGTATCTGATTTACGCCAGGACGATTGTTTTGTCTGGCTGGATACAATGCTATCTGAAGTACTCATATCCTATCCTCAACGAATTAATTAAGCGTCAACGAAACCGGTGATTTGAGAGACGCGAGAAAGATCAATATTGCCGCCGGAAATAATACTGACAGTTTTTCTGTTTTGAATATATTGGTCTAATTTACCGCTTAATAATGCAGCACATGCCAGAGCACCTGCGCCTTCGGTGACGACTTTATTGCGCTGAATTAAAGCAATCATACTGTTTCTGATTTCATCTTCGCTGACCAGCACGATATCATCGACTAATTCACGAACGATTTCGTAAGTTAAATTACCCGGGCGGGCGACATCACAACCATCCGCCAGGGTGCCGGTAGTTCGGTGCGTGGTTATTTCTCCAGAGTGGAAAGACGCCGCCATGCCGTGAACGTTTTCTGACTGAACACCAATAACGCGGATAGTCGGGTTAATAGATTTAATCGCCACCGCAATACCAGCAATTAAACCACCACCGCCGATTGGCACAATCACGTTATCGACATCATAGAGATCTTCCATAATTTCCAGACCAATGGTTCCCTGGCCGGCAATCACTTTCGGATCATCATACGGTGGAATAAAAATACGGCCTTCCATTTCAACAATTTCGCTTACTTTAGCGATGGTGTCGTTGAAGTTGTCGCCGTGCAGCACAACTTCAGCGGAGTAATCGCACGTTGCCGCGACTTTAGATTTTGGTGCGCCTTTCGGCATCACGACTTTCCCATCGATGCCCAGCATGGCGCAGGAGAGCGAAACCCCTTGCGCATGGTTACCCGCAGAACAGGCCACCACACCTTTGCGTTTTTCCGCATCGGTTAAGGAGCTTAATTTATTAAATGCGCCACGAATCTTAAATGAACCAGTACGCTGCATGTTTTCAAACTTAAGGAATATTTCGCCTTTGCAACGTTCACTAAAATAATTGGATCGAGGCATGCCTGTTTTATAAATTCGTCCAGCCAGTCGTTGTTTTGCTTCGATAATGTCATCAATAGCAACCGGGAGATCGTATGTAATATGCATTATAAACCTCTTAACCTGAATTAAATACGTAGGTAACCGTAACCGACACCCGCAAAAAGACAGGTGGATTATTTATGTTTTAGAAAAAAACAAATAACTAACCAGCTTCTATTAATTGTCTTCGTCTACACCCATTATAAGATGAATACTCTTTGGCTAACTCCACCAAAACCGATGCTGCTTTTTTAATACGATAATTTTTTGACCATACCGCGGCATATCGCGCCACAGGCAACGTTTCTTCAACCGGAATAGTAATAAATTGATTAGAACCAAAAGGTGAAGTCATATCACAAGGAATCACGGTTAAGAAATCAGCATTGAGAACAAGATTATAAATTGTCACGACTGAGTCAGTTTTAACGATGTTTTCGATGCTGATGCCATTTCTTTGTAACGTGGTGAGAAGTTCGCTGTAGTATCCCATATTGGTTTGCGGCAATACCCACTGTTCATTTTTCAACGACTCCAGCGTGGTAGTGCCGGTGCATGTTCGGGACTTGCTGGCCACCAGTACAAACTCGGATTCGAACAGCGGCTCAACATGTAAATCCTGAAGCTTCATTTCTGCACTTAACGTACCAATCGCAAAATCGAGGCGTCCGTCGCGGATAGCAGGTAAGAACGAAGACAACTGTGCTTCATACATTGAGACTTGCGCTCTCGGGAACACCTCTTTGAATTTGTTGATCATCCCGGACATAAAGGTAAAGCCAATCAGCGAAGGAAAACCAAATGAGACTTCCACAACAGCTTCAGAGGACATACCGCTTATCTCATTAACCATATTTTTCATTTCACGGGTAATGGATTCGGAACGTGAGAGCAACAATTGACCGGCTGGCGTCAGCGTTACACCGGTATTTTTCCGTACCACTAATTCCACGCCAAAATAGTCTTCTATATCGTTAATGATTTTACTTACAGCAGGCTGGGTTAAACCTAATTCTTTTGCAGCCGAGCCAATAGAGCCACTTCTGATGACTTCCTGAAAGACTACCAGGTGCTGCGTTTTAGGAAGAAGAATAGTACTCATATCGACCTGTATTAATTACCTCATTGACGGTATGAAGTGTATCAAAATGGAATGAATAGGATATGTGCGACTACTCACAAATTAACTTTCAATTGATTCCCAGGCATCTACTTAAATCAACATAACCCTTTAATATCAATGGGTTGACATAATAAAATCAACATAAAGCCTGACTTTTATCAAAAAACAAAGGGGGGGATAACCATATTTTATGGCGATAACAACACGCTTTTTATGGCTTATTAAAAAAGACACTGAGACGATATTTCAAGCAATTATCGTGTATTTCTCAGGCGAACTTTAAGTTAAATTTAATGCGCAAGATATCAAATTTTATTATAAATAAATCATATTTACAGATAAATAATGCGTCGCGTCACATTTTTTCGCGGTATTTGTTGGTCGCAAAACATTTATTTTATCAATATTTTAAAAAGTTGAATACAGATATTGATCATTTAGAATAATTGATTAACATCAATTTTTACCACCATAACAGGACGTCATTTCGTGAATTCAATCGTTCACCATGGTTTCTACTACCCTCATGATGCGTCGATAGCATTTTGTGTTGATGATCACAAAACTAATAATTCATATTTGAAGATAAGTAATCCGGAGAGGCTACAAGGGTGGAAAAAAAGAGTATTTATACTGAAAAATGAAACTGACCGATAAGCCGCTTTCTTTTGGGTATAGCGTCGTGGACAGTCATTCATCTTACTGCCGCGAAAAGCAAAAACCCGCCAGTTTACACTGACGGGTTTTCGTTAAATCAGGTGAAACTGACCGATAAGCCGCTTTCTTTTGGGTATAGCGTCGTGGACAGTCATTCATCTTACCGCCGCGAAAAGCAAAAACCCGCCAGTTTGCACTGACGGATTTTCGTTAAATCAGGTGAAACTGACCGATAAGCCGCTTTCTTTTGGGTATAGCGTCGTGGACAGTCATTCATCTTACTGCCGCGAAAAGCAAAAACCCGCCAGTTTGCACTGACGGGTTTTCGTTAAATCAGGTGAAACTGACCGATAAGCCGGGTTCTGTCGTGGACAGTCATTCATCTAGGCCAGCAATCGCTCACTGGCTCAAGCAGCCTACCCGGGTTCAGTACGGGCCGTACCTTATGAACCCCTATTTGGCCTTGCTCCGGGTGGAGTTTACCGTGCCACGGACTGTTACCAGCCGCGCGGTGCGCTCTTACCGCACCCTTTCACCCTTACCTGATCCCACTCACGTGGGCCATCGGCGGTTTGCTCTCTGTTGCACTGGTCGTGGGTTTCCCCCCCAGGCGTTACCTGGCACCCTGCCCTATGGAGCCCGGACTTTCCTCCCCTCCGCCCGTCTCCCCCGAAGAGGACGACGACGAAGCGGCGACTGTCTGGTCAGCTTCGGCGCGCAGTATAGAGGGTTTGCACGCCCTTGTCACCCCGCGTTACGCATTCCAATCGCCAGTGTTGCAGCAATATTGCGCGAAGCGCGGTAAATATTGTCATAAGCCCCGCTGAAAGCTTCATCCAGCGTAACAATACTGTTTAACACACTGAATACTGCATCGATTCCATGCTGATGCACAACGCCGACATCCTTCGTCAGGCTACCCGCAATACCAATGACAGGTTTATTGTATTTCTTCGCCACATTCGCCACGCCAATCGGTACTTTGCCATGGATACTCTGACTATCAATGCGCCCTTCTCCGGTGATAACCAGCGTGCAATCATGAATATGTTCTTCCAGATTGAGCGCCGTAGTTACAATCTCAATGCCGCTCTTTAACTCTGCACCAAGAAATGCCATCAGTGCCGCGCCCATTCCGCCCGCCGCTCCTGCACCCGGGACGTCTTTCACATCAACATGCAGAGATTTTTTGATGACATCAGCATAGTGGGAGAGATTCTTGTCCAGCTCGACAATCGTGGCTTCATTCGCCCCTTTTTGCGGACCAAAAATACGTGAGGCGCCGCTGTCACCCACCAGCGGATTGGTGACATCACAGGCGACGCGAATCGTACAGTTCTTTAAACGTGGATCGAGACCAGAGATATCAATGGTATTCAGAGTATTAAGACTGCCGCCGCCAAAGCCAATTTCATTACCATTGGCATCGCTTAACCTCGCTCCCAGAGCCTGCATCATTCCTGCACCGCCATCGTTGGTGGCGCTGCCGCCAATACCGATAATGATACTTGTTGCGCCACTCTCCAGCGCCTGCAGGATTAACTCCCCTGTGCCGCGTGAAGTGGTTACCAGCGGATCACGCTTTTCCGGCGGTACCAGCGCAAGCCCACTGGCCGCCGCCATTTCGATAAACGCAGTTTTACCGTCGCCGGAGATCCCCCAACTGGCATTCACTTTCTCGCCCAGCGGCCCTGTAACCCAGGCATGACGTTCAGCCCCTTGGGTGGCTGCAATCATCGCTTCCACCGTTCCTTCGCCACCGTCGGCAACAGGAACAGAAACGTACTGTGCATCAGGAAAAATTTCCCGAAATCCTTTTTCTATCGCCTGCGCAACCTCGCTGGCTGATAAACTTTCTTTATAAGAGTCTGGGGCGATTACGATTTTCATACCTTTGCCTGTTACCACATGACGCCGGGGGGCGTTTCTCTTATTCGGCCTGGATTCCTGGCCCGGATAGCAATACGCCATCCGGGCACGACGTCATTAGCGAGTAACTTCGACTTTCGCCAGTTTTTCGTAGTAGCACGCCAGGGCGCTATGGTCTGCTGTTCCCAGACCATCGGCACGCAGCGCCTGCATCATCTCCATAACCGCCGCGGTCAGTGGTAGTTGTGCGCCAACGCCGTGGGAGGTATCCAGCGCATTCGCCAGATCCTTAATATGTAGATCAATACGGAAACCAGGCTTGAAGTTGCGGTCCATCACCATTGGCGCTTTCGCATCCAGTACGGTACTGCCCGCCAGCCCACCACGAATTGCCTGATAAACCAGATCCGGGTTAACGCCCGCTTTGGTTGCCAGCGTCAACGCTTCTGACATCGCAGCAATATTCAGCGCCACAATGACCTGATTTGCCAGTTTGGTGACGTTGCCTGCGCCGATTTCCCCGGTATGTACCACAGACCCCGCCATCGCTTTCATTAAGTCATAGTATTTGTCGAAAATAGCCTTATCGCCACCCACCATCACTGACAGAGTGCCATCAATCGCTTTCGGCTCACCACCGCTAACCGGAGCATCCAGCATATCAATGCCTTTCGCTTTCAGCGCTTCGCTGATTTCACGGCTTGCCAACGGTGCGATAGAACTCATGTCGATCAATACCGTACCTGGTTTTGCGCCCTCAATAATGCCATTTTCACCCAGCGCCACCTCTTTCACATGAGGGGAGTTTGGCAGCATGGTTATGATGACGTCGCACTGTTCGGCGATCGCTTTAGCCGTAGAAGCTGTTTCTGCACCTGCAGCAATCACTTCAGCGATAGCTTCTGGATTACGGTCAGCAACCACCAGCGAGTAACCTGCTTTCAGAAGGTTTTTACTCATTGGTTTACCCATAATACCCAGGCCAATAAAACCAACTTTCATAGTCATATCAATCATCTCTCTTGTTGCGGTGGTGGTTATTTTTTAAAGGTATCTGCCAGTTTCTGGGTGGCAGAGCGGAACACGCCGAGATCGCTACCAACGGCCACAAACGTAGCGCCCCATTCCAGATAACGGCGCGCATCGGCTTCGACCGGTGCGAGGATACCGCTGGGTTTGCCGTGCGCTCTGGCACGGTTAAAAATATGCTGGATGGCTTTTTGTACATCCGGATGTGATGCATTGCCGAGATGGCCTAATGCCGCCGCCAGATCGCTGGGACCAACGAAAATGCCATCTACGCCTTCGGTTGCAGCGATGGCATCGACGTTATCTACGCCTTGCTGACTTTCAATCTGGACCAGAATGGTGATGTTTTTGTTCGACTGGGCAAAGTAATCCGCCACGGTGCCAAACATATTGGCGCGGTGAGAAACGGAGACGCCGCGAATACCTTCTGGTGGATAACGGGTTGATGCTACCGCCTGTACCGCTTCCTCTTCTGTTTCAACAAACGGGATCAGGAAGTTATAGAAACCGATATCCAGAAGACGCTTAATAATCACCGGTTCGTTGGTCGGTACCCGCACCACTGGCGCACTGGAACTGCCTTTAAGGGCCATCAGCTGTGGAATGAACGTGGAGATATCATTTGGCGCATGTTCGCCATCCAATACCAGCCAGTCAAAACCAGCCAAACCAAGAACTTCTGTACTAATCGGGTTAGAAAGGGCTGACCAGCAACCAATTTGAACCTGTTTCGCGGCCAATGCGGCTTTGAATTTATTAGGGAAAATATCGTTATTCATCGCTTATACCTTTGCTTATTTCTGCAATTCCATACGTTTAATGTTGCCAACCACGAAGAGATAGCAGACCATCGCCATCAGCGCCGAACATCCCACGAAAACCAGTGCCGCATTGAAGGAGTGCAGCTCACTTACCAGATAGCCAATCACCAGTGGAGTGACGATGGAGGCAACATTGCCAAAGACGTTAAATACGCCGCCGCAGAGGCCAACAATCTCTTTCGGCGCGGTGTCTGAAATCACCGGCCAGCCCAGCGCGCCAAATCCTTTGCCAAAGAAGGCCAGCGCCATCAGCATGATCACCAGCGTGGTGTTATTGGTGTAGTTACATAAGATGATGGTGGAAGCCAGCAACATTCCCAGCACAATCGGTAACTTACGCGCCAGAGTCAGAGAAGCGCCGCGTTTAATCAGATAATCCGAGAAGACACCACCCATTACGCCGCCAGCAAACCCACACAGTGCCGGAATCGAGGCGACCAGGCCCACTTTCAGTATCGACATGCCTTTTTCCTGCACCAGATAAATCGGGAACCAGGTAAGGAAGAACCAGGTGATGGTGTTGATAAAATATTGTCCGAAAAATACACCCAGCATCATGCGGCTAGAGAGCAATTGCTTGATGTAATGCAGTTTGGGACCGCTTGCTGCCGCACTGCCCGGCTTTTTGTGGTCCATATCGACAACCGCGCCATTTTCAGAGATAAACTTCAGCTCTTCTGCGGACATGCGTGGGTGGTCTGTCGGGTTATGAATCAACTTGATCCACAGCGCCGTCAGCACAAAACCAATTCCCCCCATAACGGTAAAGACGTGCTCCCAGCCCCAGGCGAAAGTCAGCCAGCCAAGCAGCGGCGAGAAGAGCGCCAGCGAAAAATATTGCGCCGAGTTAAAGATGGCGGAGGCAGTACCACGTTCTTTAGTCGGGAACCAGGCAGCGACAATACGGGCGTTCGCCGGGAATGACGGCGCTTCCGAGAACCCCAGCATAAAGCGCATAAAGAACATGGAGATCCCTGCCCAGGCCAGCGGGAACATATCGACAAAGCCTTGAAGGAAGGTGAACAGCGACCAGAAAAAGAGGCTGTAGGTGTAAACTTTTTTCGAACCAAACTTATCAAGCAGCCAGCCGCCGGGGATTTGCATCAGCAGGTAGGCCCAACCAAAAGCGGAGAAGATGTAACCCATCGAAACCGCACTCAATTGCAACTCTTTTGCCACCTCAGTACCGGCAATCGACAGCGTTGCACGATCGGCGTAGTTAACGGCGGTAACAATAAAAATAATCAGTAATATTAAATAGCGGGTATGCACGCCTTTCTTTTTTTCGTCAACGGTGTCCAGAATCATTTTATTTACCTCGGGTACTTATGCTGATTTTTATTATTATGCGGAAGGTGTTATTTATGAGTTTGATTTATGCCGTAACGACAATGAACTCGGGAATTAGTATAAGCAGCGCGAGAATAATAATCATTGTGCAAATGCTAATTTAATTAACACTATTTAAATATTATTTTGAGCATATGCACATAAGGCTGCGCGCTAAAGCACAGATTTACGCTTTGCCTTGCCGGGCGGCACAGCAATTCCTGAAATGATTGACATTGATCACATTTCTGTATTTAAACTCCTGACATTCTTATTTCACCCAATGAAGTCATTTATTTTTAAATGAGACCAGGTCCTCATTTTAATAACCCCTGGCTGGAGAATATTGCACAATGGCCAACATCGAAATCAGACAAGAAACGCCAACTGCGTTTTATATAAAAGTTCACGACACAGATAATGTGGCAATTATTGTTAATGATAATGGCCTGAAAGCAGGAACGCGTTTTCCGGACGGTCTGGAATTAATTGAACATATTCCTCAGGGGCATAAAGTCGCATTGGTGGACATTCCGGCTGATGGCGAAATTATTCGTTATGGCGAAGTGATTGGATACGCCGTGCGCGCGATCCCGCGTGGAAGTTGGATCGACGAATCGATGGTGGTACTGCCAGAAGCGCCGCCGTTACATACGCTGCCACTGGCAACCAAAGTCCCGGAAGCCTTACCGCCGCTGGAAGGTTACACCTTTGAGGGCTATCGCAATGCCGATGGCAGTGTGGGCACCAAAAACCTGCTCGGCATTACCACCAGCGTCCACTGTGTGGCAGGCGTGGTAGATTACGTGGTGAAAATCATTGAACGTGATCTGCTGCCAAAATACCCGAACGTCGATGGCGTAGTGGGTCTGAATCATTTGTACGGTTGTGGCGTGGCGATTAATGCTCCGGCGGCGGTGGTGCCAATTCGTACCATTCACAATATTTCGCTCAATCCGAATTTTGGCGGTGAGGTGATGGTGATTGGCCTGGGTTGCGAGAAGCTACAGCCTGAGCGTTTGCTAATTGGAACGGATGATGTGCAAGCTATTCCAGTAGAAAGCGCCAGCATTGTCAGTTTGCAAGATGAAAAGCATGTCGGCTTTCAATCAATGGTCGAGGATATTTTGCAGGTCGCCGAACGCCATCTACAGAAACTGAATCAACGTCAGCGAGAAACCTGCCCAGCGTCAGAACTGGTTGTCGGCATGCAATGCGGCGGCAGCGATGCATTTTCTGGTGTGACAGCCAATCCGGCGGTTGGCTACGCCTCTGATCTACTGGTGCGCTGTGGTGCAACGGTGATGTTCTCGGAAGTAACGGAAGTGCGTGACGCGATCCATCTGCTGACACCGCGCGCCGTTAACGAAGAGGTCGGCAAACGGCTGCTGGAAGAGATGGAGTGGTACGATAACTATCTCAATATGGGGAAAACCGACCGCAGCGCCAACCCTTCTCCCGGGAACAAGAAAGGCGGTCTGGCAAACGTGGTGGAGAAAGCACTTGGCTCCATTGCGAAATCAGGCCAAAGCGCGATTGTTGAAGTGCTGTCGCCCGGTCAACGCCCGACCAAACGCGGATTAATTTACGCCGCGACGCCAGCCAGCGATTTTGTCTGCGGCACGCAACAGGTGGCTTCAGGGATTACCGTGCAAGTGTTTACGACAGGTCGCGGCACGCCGTACGGCCTTATGGCAGTCCCCGTCATTAAAATGGCAACACGTACCGAACTGGCGAACCGCTGGTTTGATTTAATGGATATCAACGCAGGTACCATTGCCACCGGTGAAGAGACCATTGAAGAGGTTGGCTGGAAGCTGTTCCACTTTATTCTCGACGTCGCTAGCGGGAAGAAGAAAACCTTCTCGGATCAATGGGGACTGCATAACCAACTGGCGGTATTTAACCCGGCACCAGTGACCTGATTTCCTTTGGAAAGCGCCTCGCAAAACATGGCCTTAGTGCCATGTTTTTATTATTTAAAGTCCCCGCCTTTACTCACCATACATTTGCATTACCTTGTCGGGCGATCATTATTTAGCCAATAGCCACTGAATCAAAGGTAACAGTACGCGGTCAAACCACTCTACCCACACCAGTCAGTGAAGCTTTAAAGGTCACTCCGGAGCAAGATAGCGTTCAGTACGAAATTCTTCCCGGTAGGCGAGTATTTATAACCCGAGTGGGAAATGAACAGGAGGATCATACTATGGTTACTTTTTTGCGTTTTCTGGATGCGGATATGCAAAATTGTCAAAAAAAAAACGCGTTGTTTTTAGCTTTGCAAATGCTATCGGTATCGTTCTGTTCGGTTCGCTAAAAAGACTGATTGTTTAGCTAGTGGCCCCAGGGGTCTTCAAATGGGGCCACGGAGTTCTGTCACTCCCCCTGCTGCTCCAGCGCATACTTATACAGCGCATTTTTCTTCACGCCGTGAATTTCTGCAGCCAGCGCCGCCGCTTTTTTCAGAGGCAGTTCTGCCTGCAACAGCGCCAGCGTACGCAGTGCATCGGCGGGTAACTCCTCTTCCTGTGCTTTATGGCCTTCGACAATCAGCACCATCTCGCCTTTACGCCGGTTTTCATCTTCTTTTACCCACGCCAGCAGCTCGCCGACGGGCGCACCGTGAATGGTTTCCCAGGTTTTAGTCAGTTCGCGGGCCAGCACCACGTAGCGGGAGTCACCCAGCACCGCAACGATATCTTCCAGGCTATCTAACAGACGGTGGGTGGATTCATAAAAAATCAGCGTACGTGGCTCCGCTTCAATGGCTTTTAGCGCATCACGACGGCCTTTTGATTTGGCAGGCAGGAAGCCTTCATAACAAAAACGATCGGATGGTAAACCCGCGGCGCTTAACGCCGTGATGGCAGCACACGGCCCAGGTAGCGGCACGACGCGAATTCCCGCTTCACGGCAGGTGCGCACCAGGTGATAGCCTGGGTCGTTTATCAGAGGCGTTCCGGCATCGGACACCAGTGCAATGTTTTGCCCTTCTTGCAGCTTCGCCAGCAGCGTTTCGGCTTTTTGTTGTTCATTATGGTCATGAAGCGCGAACAACCGGGCGTTTATCCCAAAATGCTGCAGCAGTAAACCGGTATGACGAGTATCCTCGGCGGCAATCAGATCAACGGCCTGTAATACCTCCAACGCACGCTGGGTGATATCCGCCAGATTACCGATTGGCGTAGGTACAATATAGAGCTGGCCTTGAGAATTATCCGCCGATTGGTGTTGTTTCATTGTGTCGTCCGTATTGCCGATTTAATATTGAGCATTGCGTAAAAAAAATATCACTGGATACATTATGGTACCCTCAACATTTTCTCGTTTGAAAGCCGCGCGTTGTCTGCCTGTTGTTCTGGCAGCCCTGATTTTCGCCGGTTGTGGCACCCATACCCCCGATCAGTCCACTGCCTACATGCAGGGGACGGCGCAGGCCGATTCTGCCTTTTATCTTCAACAGATGCAGCAAAGCTCTGATGATACCAGGATCAACTGGCAATTACTCGCCATTCGTGCACTGGTGAAAGAAGGTAAAACCGGGCAGGCGGTGGAGTTGTTTAATCAGCTGCCGCAAGAACTCAACGATACCCAGCGTCGCGAGAAAACGTTGCTGGCGGTAGAAATCAAGCTGGCGCAAAAAGATTTTACTGGCGCACAGACCTTGTTGGCAAAAATCACGCCAACCGATTTAGAACAAAACCAACAGGCACGCTACTGGCAGGCGAAAATTGATGCCAGCCAGGGACGTCCTTCCATTGAATTGCTACGTGCGTTAGTCGCCCAGGAGCCTCTGCTCGGCGCGAAGGAAAAGCAGCAGAATATCGACGCCACGTGGCAGGCGCTCTCCGCCATGACCCAAGAACAGGCAAATACGCTGGTGATCAACGCCGACGAAAATATCCTGCAAGGCTGGCTGGATCTGCAGCGCGTCTGGTTTGATAACCGTAACGATCCCGACATGATGAAAGCCGGGATTGCCGACTGGCAGAAACGTTATCCGAACAATCCGGGCGCGAAAATGCTGCCAACGCAGTTGGTAAATGTAAAAGCGTTTAAACCAGCGTCAACCAACAAAATCGCTCTGCTGCTGCCGTTGAATGGTCAGGCCGCGGTATTTGGCCGCACAATTCAGCAAGGCTTTGAAGCGGCGAAGAATATCGGCACTCAGCCTGTTGCTGCTCAGGTAGCTGCCGCGCCTGCCACTGACGTTGCAGAACAATCCGAGGCGCAAACCGTGGATGGCGTTGCCAGCCCGGCACAAGCCTCGGTTAGCGATCTGACCGGTGAACAGCCTGCGGTACAGCCGGTGCCTGTAAGCGCTCCGGCGGCAAGCACTGCGGCGGTAAGTGCACCAGCGAATCCATCCGCAGAGCTGAAAATCTACGATACCTCATCACAACCGCTTAGCCAGATCCTCAACCAGGTTCAGCAAGATGGCGCGAGCATTGTGGTCGGTCCGTTACTGAAAAATAACGTTGAAGAATTGCTGAAGAGCAACACCTCGCTGAACGTGCTGGCACTGAATCAGCCGGAAAATATCGAAAACCGCGTCAATATTTGTTACTTCGCGCTTTCACCGGAAGACGAAGCGCGTGATGCAGCACGTCATATTCGTGACCAGGGTAAACAAGCGCCGCTGGTGCTGATCCCACGCAGTTCGTTGGGCGATCGCGTAGCAAATGCGTTTGCGCAAGAGTGGCAGAAACTCGGCGGCGGCACCGTTCTGCAACAAAAATTTGGTTCCACCAGCGAATTACGCGCGGGCGTGAACGGCGGTTCAGGTATCGCTTTAACAGGTAGCCCGATTACTCCCAGAGCGACAACCGATTCCGGCATAACGACCACCAATCCGACGCTGCAAACCACGCCAACCGATGACCAGTTCACCAATAATGGCGGTCGTGTCGATGCGGTGTATATTGTGGCAACACCGGGCGAAATCGCTTTTATCAAACCGATGATCGCCATGCGTAACGGTAGCCAGAGCGGTGCAACGCTGTACGCCAGCTCCCGCAGTGCGCAAGGGACCGCTGGCCCGGATTTCCGTCTGGAAATGGAAGGTTTGCAATATAGCGAAATCCCGATGCTAGCGGGCGGTAATCTGCCGTTAATGCAGCAGGCGCTCAGCGCGGTGAATAACGATTATTCGCTGGCTCGTATGTATGCGATGGGCGTTGATGCCTGGTCGCTGGCAAATCATTTCTCACAAATGCGCCAGGTGCAGGGTTTTGAAATCAACGGTAATACCGGTAGCCTGACGGCGAACCCGGATTGCGTGATTAACAGGAAGTTATCATGGCTACAGTACCAACAAGGTCAGGTAGTCCCCGCCAGTTAACCACCAAACAGACCGGCGACGCGTGGGAAGCACAAGCGCGTCGCTGGCTGGAAGGCAAAGGACTGCGGTTTGTTGCCGCCAACGTGAACGAGCGTGGCGGCGAGATCGATCTGATTATGCGTGAAGGCCAGACTACCGTTTTTGTCGAGGTGCGTTACCGCCGCTCTGCGCTTTATGGCGGCGCGGCAGCCAGTGTGACCCGCAGCAAACAACACAAATTATTACAGACTGCCCGCTTGTGGCTCGCGCGTCATAATGGGAGTTTTGATACTGTGGATTGCCGGTTCGATGTGGTAGCCTTCACCGGAAATGAGGTTGAGTGGATTAAAGATGCCTTTAATGACCACTCATAATTAAGGTTTAAGGATTAGCGTGCAAGAAAGAATTAAAGCTTGCTTCACTGAAAGCATTCAAACTCAAATTGCGGCGGCAGAGGCGCTTCCGGATGCCATCTCCCGTGCAGCCATGACGCTGGTTCAGTCTCTGCTCAATGGCAACAAAATCCTCTGTTGTGGTAATGGAACTTCCGCTGCCAACGCACAGCATTTTGCTGCCAGCATGATCAACCGTTTCGAAACGGAGCGGCCCAGCTTACCTGCCATTGCACTAAATACTGATAATGTTGTCTTAACGGCGATTGCCAACGATCGCTTACATGATGAAGTGTATGCAAAACAGGTGCGGGCGCTGGGGCATGCGGGAGATGTGTTATTAGCCATTTCTACCCGTGGTAACAGCCGCGATATCGTAAAAGCGGTGGAAGCTGCCGTTACGCGTGATATGACCATTGTGGCATTGACCGGCTATGACGGCGGCGAACTTGCAGGTTTGTTAGGGCCACAGGACGTGGAAATCCGCATTCCTTCGCATCGTAGTGCTCGCATTCAGGAAATGCATATGCTGACGGTTAATTGCCTGTGCGATCTGATCGATAACACGCTTTTCCCTCACCAGGATGATTAAGGAGAATACATGAAGGCATTATCGCCAATCGCAGTCCTTATTTCCGCGCTGCTGTTGCAAGGTTGTGTTGCTGCTGCCGTAGTAGGCACCGCGGCTGTCGGCACCAAAGCGGCGACCGATCCCCGTAGTGTCGGCACCCAGGTGGACGATGGTACCCTGGAAGTGCGCGTGAACAGTGCATTGTCGAAAGACGAACAGATTAAGAAAGAAGCTCGCATTAATGTAACGGCCTATCAGGGCAAAGTGCTGCTGGTTGGGCAGTCACCAAACGCTGAACTTTCGGCTCGAGCCAAGCAGATTGCAATGGGCGTAGACGGTGCCAACGAAGTATATAACGAGATCCGTCAGGGCCAGCCGATTGGTCTGGGCGAAGCGTCTAACGATACGTGGATCACCACCAAAGTGCGTTCTCAGCTCTTAACCAGCGATCTGGTGAAATCGTCCAACGTGAAAGTGACCACCGAAAACGGTGAAGTGTTCCTGATGGGACTGGTGACAGAACGTGAAGCGAAAGCGGCGGCAGATATTGCCAGCCGGGTGAGCGGCGTGAAGCGGGTAACCACGGCGTTTACGTTTATTAAATAGCAGCCCCTTGTAATGCCTGATGCGACGCTTACCGCGTCTTATCAGGCCTACAACGACGCAAACTGTAGATCGGATAAGGCGTTAACGCCGCATCCGACTGCCGTTGCCTGATGCGACGCTTGCCGCGCCTTATCAGGCCTACAACGACGCAAACTGTAGATCGGATAAGGCGTTAACGCCGCATCCGACATGTTTTTTCAAATCAGAACAACAGCGCCAGCCCACCGACAATCACACCTGACACCACGACCATCGCTCCCGTCAGCCATAAGGCTTTCGCCGGGAACGCTTTGCGCAGCATAATCAGTGACGGCAAACTTACCGCCGGAAGCGTCATCAACAATGCCAGCGCCGGAGCAGTTCCCATGCCTGCCAACATCATCGTTTGCACAATTGGAATTTCTGCCGCCGTGGGAATGACAAACAAGCATCCCGCTACCGCCATCGCCACCACCCACATCAGGCTGTTATCGACAGCTCCATCGGCATGGGGGAATAACCAGACACGAGCGGCACCCAACGCCAGTACCGCCAGGATATAAACCGGGATCGTACTCCAGAAAAGCATCCATAACGCCCTGCCCCAGCGGGTAAAAAATCCGCCCTGCACTTCCGGTATGTCAATTTCGACCGGCGCCTGCGTTTGCGGTGTCTCACGCACCCATTTTTGCACCAGTGTCGCAATCAGCAACACCATCACCAGACCCGCCACCAGACGAATCGCGGCAAAGCCCCAGCCAAGGACAAACCCCATAAACACTAGCGTTGCCGGGTTTAATAACGGATTCCCCATCCAGAATGCCAGTGCACCGCCCATCGACACCTGTTGGCGACGCATTCCCGCCGCGACCGGTGCCGCACAGCAGGTACACATCATACCCGGCAGCGAAAACAGCGTTCCCAGCAGCGTGCCGCGAAAGCGCGATTGCCCCAGCGTACGCAGCAACCAGTCACGCGGGATCAGCACCTGAATCAACGAACCGAGGATCACCCCCAGCACCGCTGCTTTCCATACCGCGAGGAAATAGATCATCGCGTAATCCCACGCCGCCTGCCACGGATTAGCATCCGCCTGTGCGAGGATAGATTTACCGATGCTGTGGGTTTCGGCGGCGGTAAACGCTTTGCCGTAGTAAGGTTGCCATTTCACATACCAGAGTCCGGCAATGACAACGAGAAAGAAAAGCGCGGGTTTCCACCACCGAATGGGCGTTGCCGCCTGAGATGAAGACTGACCAGCCATAGCATTCCCCAGGAATAAGTTATGATAATTGAGCGCGTGAATATTACGCCTACTATCAATTCTTGGGAATAATTATTCAGCTCTTTTGCGTAATTCCGAAGAGGATAAAATAGTCACCCCTTCATGCTCTGGCCGCATCGCCTCTGCCAGCATGACCCGTGCTACATCTCGTGCATCAATAGATTTCCAGTTACCTGGTAGCAAACGGAACAGCGGCGCAAAAAGCGTTTCATTCATCCGCTGTTTGCTGCGATCGCCCAGCAGCATCGATGGACGGGCAATGGTCAATTTCGGCCAGTTCTGAGCAATTAAGGCTTCTTCCATCTCCCCTTTAACGCGGTTATAGAAAAACGGCGAGTGGGCATTGGCACCCATAGCACTAACCACCAGCATATGCTGCGCGCCCAGTCGCCGTCCGGTTAATGCGGTGTCTACTACCAGCGTGTAATCGGCATGAATAAACGCCTCTTTGCTCCCTGCTTCTCGTCGTGTTGTGCCGAGACAACAAAAAACAATGTCGATGGGATCTGTGACCTGCGCCAGTGCATCGGTCAGTTGTGGATCATGGGGATTGAACACCCCAGGCATATCGCCCAACGGACGTCGCGTCGGCGCGGCAATGGCGTTTACTTTCGGTTCATTAATCAACATCCGCAGCAGGTGACCGCCCACCAGCCCCGTTGCGCCTGTAATCAGTACCTGACTCATCTTCGCTCCTTTACAGAATTGTCTGCATTGCGCTCCCCGGTACATGCACCAGGCTTAATAGTCTACGAGGTAATTATCCCCGATCGTGAGAAATTCACCTCATCCAATGCAACAACGCGGAGGAAACATGAGTAAGAAGATTGCCGTTTTAATCACTGATGAATTTGAAGATTCAGAATTTACTTCACCTGCTGACGAGTTCCGTAAAGCCGGACACGAAGTGATAACCATTGAAAAACAAGCGGGTACAACGGTGAAAGGCAAAAAAGGTGAAGCCAGCGTGACCATCGACAAATCCATCGATGAAGTGACGCCAGCAGAATTTGATGCCCTGCTGCTACCAGGCGGTCATTCACCGGATTATCTGCGTGGCGACAACCGTTATGTCACCTTCACCCGTGATTTTGTGAATAGCGGCAAACCTGTTTTCGCCATCTGTCATGGCCCACAGCTGCTGATCAGCGCCGATGTGATTCGGGGACGCAAACTGACTGCGGTTAAACCGATTGTGATTGATGTTAAAAACGCGGGCGCGGAATTTTACGATCAGGAAGTCGTGGTCGATAAAGATCAGCTGGTTACCAGCCGGACGATCTGCCAGCGTTTAACCGCGAGGCGTTACGCCTGCTCGGTGCCTGAGCCGCGTAGCCAAATCATTTTTTTACCAAAGCCCAGCGTGTTGTCAGTGAATTTGATTTCATCGAGCCGGATTTCCCACACCGGGGCCGACAGCATTCTGGCAACCGGAAAGCGACGATTGTACGCCTGGCGTGCGAGGTCGCTTTCCTCACCTTCCAGTCTGCGGATCTCACCTTTAAACTGCACGCCGCGAATTAATGCCACCGTTTTCGGCTGACCGTTTACCGTTCCGGCAACTGCCGCCTGCGGCCCGCTCATCTGCGCATGGCGCGTTTTCTCTTCCGTCAAAATGTAGAAGGCAACTTTCTGCGCATCAAAAAGATAAAAGGCATTGGCGCACCAGAGTTCCCCTTCCTGCTGCACACACCAGGTGACAACATGTTGTTTTGCCAGCCAACGGCTGATGGCGGTGAGTGTTTCCATTGCTGTTCTCTTTTATACTGTTGGCCTGACCTTAACATGTGACGCAGACAATGACACCCTGGTTCCTTTACTTGATCCGTACCGCCGACAATAAGCTCTATACCGGGATCACCACGGATGTCGAACGCCGCTATCAGCAACATCAAAGCGGTAAAGGGGCGAAAGCACTGCGTGGGAAAGGCGAACTGACGCTGGCGTTTTCCGCGCCAGTGGGCGATCGTTCGCTGGCATTACGGGCGGAATATCGCGTCAAGCAACTGACCAAAAGGCAGAAAGAGCGTCTGGTAGCGGAAGGCGCAGGGTTTGCAGAACTGCTAAGCAGCCTGCAACCCCCGGAGATTAAAAGCGATTGAAGTGCTCGTGATACTCGACCAGTCCGGTTACGCCGTTCAGCGCGTCATCCGCTAAACGATGTACCTGGAAGGCGCTTTCAGTGCCCGGCCAGCGACAACGCAGATCGTGATGTGCCGCCAGTTCAAAGCCGAAACGGCTGTACAGCGCCGGATCGCCCAGCGTCACCACTGCGGCATAGCCGAACTCATTAAGCGAATCGAGTCCTTCATAGACCAACTGGCGTGCCAGCCCTTGCCCACGGTATTTTTCATCTACCGCCAGCGGTGCCATACCGACCCATTGCAGGTCTTCGCCCTGTACATCAACCGGGCTAAATGCCACATAGCCAATGACCTGACCTTCGTCATCTGTCGCCACCAGCCCCAGCGTCAGAAAGCCATCTTCACGTAGATCGTGAACCAGCTTCGCTTCCGCATCACTTTCGAATGAACGACGCAGCAGGGCATCAATACCCGGCGCATCAATGGGAATTTCTACTCGAATTAGCATGGTTCACCTACCGATGTCTGTTTGGTTTCAGGCGTGGTTTTCATTCCCGCCTCAACAAAATCCGCCAGTTGCAGCAGCATCATGCGTAAGGCTTTCGGCATTTGCTCCAGTTCAATGGCGTCCATCAGGTTTTTCACATACAGCCCCAGCTCCGTATCGCCTTCAATCACCAGCCGACGCTGGAAAAAGAGCGTATCCGGATCTTGTTTACGCGCCGCAATCATCAGCAGATCGCTGGCGTCGGCACTAAAACTCACATCAGCTTGCGCGTTCTGGCTGACAATCAATTTGCCATTCACCACCGAGGTAAACCATTGCAGGTCAATATCACGCACATGAATACTTAACCAGCGGCCTTCAAGGAACTCCAGCTCGCCTTCCTCCAGCGCCTGACGGAATTGCCAGCTTAAAACCTGCTCAAGAACCTGGCGTTTTAGCGCAAATGGCGTCAGTTTTACCGGTACACTCAACAGAGATGGCCCCAAATGCACAATGCGGGAACGCAGTTTATCCAACACGAGTTTTACTCCCTGTTTCAACAATCATCCTATTTTGCCATATCAGAAAAATAACATAGCGGTATAAATCAACAATTCCATATGAAATTGCTGCTACCACCAATACAACTTTAACTGCCTTAAATCAAAAATTGTCGCAGCCAGGTTAACTAAAATCCCAGTTCGTTAACATTTTTGCGTTTTGATAGCGCAACCTTCAGGAAAAATTATGGAGCTGCTCTGCCCTGCCGGAAATCTACCGGCGCTTAAGGCGGCCATCGAAAACGGCGCAGATGCTGTTTATATCGGGCTAAAAGATGATACCAACGCCCGTCACTTCGCCGGCCTTAACTTTACCGAGAAAAAATTGCAGGAAGCGGTGAATTTTGTCCATCAACATCACCGCAAACTTCACATAGCAATTAACACTTTTGCGCATCCGGACGGTTACGCCCGCTGGCAACGCGCCGTGGATATGGCGGCGCAACTGGGTGCCGATGCGCTGATCCTCGCCGACCTCGCCATGCTGGAGTACGCTGCCGAGCGTTACCCGCATATTGAACGTCACGTATCGGTGCAGGCTTCGGCGACCAATGAAGAGGCGATTAACTTTTATCACCGCCATTTTGACGTTGCCCGCGTAGTGTTGCCGCGCGTGTTGTCGATTCATCAGGTGAAACAACTGGCACGCGTGACGCCAGTTCCGCTGGAAGTGTTCGCTTTCGGTAGCCTGTGCATTATGTCGGAAGGCCGTTGCTATCTGTCGTCGTATCTGACGGGTGAGTCGCCCAACACCGTAGGTGCGTGTTCTCCGGCCCGCTTCGTGCGCTGGCAACAAACGCCGCAGGGGCTGGAATCCCGCCTTAATGAAGTGCTGATCGACCGTTATCAGGACGGCGAAAACGCAGGTTACCCGACGCTGTGTAAAGGCCGTTATCTGGTGGATGGCGAACGTTATCACGCCCTGGAAGAACCAACCAGTCTCAATACACTTGAACTGCTGCCGGAGTTAATGGCGGCGAATATTGCTTCGGTGAAAATTGAAGGCCGCCAGCGTAGCCCGGCGTATGTGAGTCAGGTGGCGAAGGTCTGGCGTCAGGCTATCGACCGTTGTAAAGCCGATCCGCAAAACTTCGTGCCGCAAAGCGCGTGGATGGAGACGCTCGGGTCGATGTCCGAAGGCACGCAAACCACCCTTGGCGCGTATCACCGTAAATGGCAGTGAGAAAAGCAATGAAATATTCCTTAGGGCCGGTGCTGTGGTACTGGCCAAAAGAGACGCTGGAAGAATTTTATCAGCAGGCAGCCACCAGCTGCGCCGACGTGATTTATCTTGGTGAAGCGGTCTGTAGCAAGCGCCGGGCAACCAAAGTTGGCGACTGGCTGGAAATGGCAAAATCGCTCGCAGGAAGTGGCAAACAGATTGTGCTCTCCACGCTGGCGCTGGTGCAAGCCTCCTCCGAACTGGGCGAACTGAAACGTTATGTTGAAAACGGTGAGTTTCTGATTGAAGCCAGTGATCTCGGCGTGGTGAATATGTGCGCTGAACGCAAGCTGCCGTTCGTCGCCGGGCATGCGCTGAACTGCTACAACGCGGTGACGCTGAAAATATTGCTCAAACAGGGCATGATGCGCTGGTGTATGCCGGTGGAACTTTCCCGCGACTGGCTGGTGAATCTGCTTAATCAGTGCGATGAGCTGGGGATTCGCAATCAGTTTGAAGTGGAAGTCTTGAGCTACGGTCATCTGCCGCTGGCGTACTCCGCCCGCTGCTTTACCGCGCGCTCGGAAGACCGCCCGAAAGATGAGTGTGAAACCTGCTGCATTAAGTATCCCAACGGGCGCAACGTGCTGTCGCAGGAGAATCAGCAAGTGTTTGTGCTCAACGGCATTCAGACCATGAGCGGCTACGTTTACAACCTCGGTAATGAGCTGACGTCAATGCAAGGGCTGGTCGATGTGGTCCGCCTGTCTCCGCAGGGTACTGACACTTTCGCTATGCTCGACGCCTTCCGTGCCAATGAAAATGGCGCTGCGCCACTACCGCTGACGGCAAACAACGATTGTAACGGTTACTGGAGACGGCTGGCGGGGCTGGAGTTGCAAGCGTAAGTAAATAGCTCACTTTGTTAACAACTTTAACTACTCTTTAATGCAGTATTAAAGATTAATCGGTAACAAAGTGAGCTGTTATGACTGATAAAACCATTCCGTTTTCGCTACTCGATCTGGCCCCGATCCCCGAAGGTTCTTCAGCACGAGAAGCGTTCTCCCACTCTCTCGACCTCGCCCGTCTGGCTGAAAAGCGCGGCTATCATCGCTACTGGCTGGCGGAACACCACAATATGACCGGCATTGCCAGTGCTGCCACATCAGTGTTAATTGGCTATCTGGCGGCGAATACCACCACGCTGCATCTGGGTTCTGGCGGCGTGATGTTACCGAACCACTCCCCCCTGGTCATTGCCGAACAGTTCGGCACGCTCAATACGCTCTATCCGGGGCGAATCGATTTGGGTCTGGGTCGCGCGCCGGGTAGCGATCAGCGAACTATAATGGCGCTACGCCGCCATATGAGCGGCGATATTGATAATTTCCCCCGCGATGTGGCGGAGTTGGTGGACTGGTTTGACGCCCGCGATCCCAATCCGCATGTTCGCCCGGTGCCGGGCTACGGCGAGAAAATCCCGGTGTGGTTGTTAGGCTCCAGCCTTTACAGCGCGCAACTGGCGGCGCAGCTTGGTCTGCCGTTCGCGTTTGCCTCGCACTTCGCGCCGGATATGCTGTTCCAGGCGCTACATCTTTATCGCAGCAACTTCAAACCATCCGCACGGCTGGAGAAACCGTACGCGATGGTGTGCATCAATATCATCGCCGCCGACAGCAACCGCGATGCCGAATTCCTGTTTACCTCAATGCAACAAGCCTTTGTGAAGCTGCGCCGCGGCGAAACAGGGCAACTACCACCACCGATTCAAAATATGGATCAGTTCTGGTCGCCGTCTGAGCAGTATGGCGTGCAGCAGGCACTGAGTATGTCGCTGGTGGGTGATAAAGCGAAGGTGCGTCATGGCTTGCAGTCAATCCTACGCGAAACCGACGCCGATGAGATTATGGTTAACGGACAGATTTTCGATCACCAGGCGCGCCTGCATTCGTTTGAACTGGCGATGGATGTGAAGGAAGAGTTGTTGGGATAGTGTGTTTTAATATGGAAAGCCTTATCCGAGCTGGCAACGCTGTCCTGCGTAGGCCTGATAAGCGAAGCGCATCAGGCATTGTGTAGGCAGCAGAAATGTCGGATAAGGCACCGCTGATTACTGATACACCGGCAGTAAATTAAAGCTCGATAAAATATGCACCAGTGCGTTGCCAACGCCAAACACCAGAATCAACACAATCATCGGCTTGCCGCCCCAGACACGGAATTTTGGGCTACCAAAGCGTTTACGTGATGCGCGGGCCAGCAGCGCCGGAACAATTGCCGCCCAGATGGTAGCCGCTAAGCCAGCATAACCAATGGCATACAAGAATCCGTTCGGGAACAGCAGGCCACCAACAACAGGCGGGGCAAAGGTCAGCAATGCCGTTTTAAAGCGTCCCAGGGCCGAGTCGTCAAAACCAAACAGATCCGCCAGATAGTCGAACAGGCCCAGCGTGACGCCGAGGAACGAACTCGCTACTGCAAAGTTTGAGAACACGACCAGCAGCAGATCCAGACTACGGCTGTTCAGCACACCGCTTAACGCCTGTACCAGCACATCAATATTACCGCCCTTCTCTGCAATGCCGATAAATTCCGGACGTGGGATGTTACCCATCGTCGCCAGCAACCAGATGGTATACAGCGCCAGCGCCATCAACGTACCGTACACCAGGCATTTCACGATGGTTTTCGGATCTTTGCCGTAATACTTCATCAGGCTCGGTACATTACCGTGATAACCAAACGACGCCAGACAGAACGGCAGGGTCATTAGCAGATATGGCGCATAAGATGCGTTACTTTCGGCGACGTTGAACAATGTTGCCGGCTGTACATGCCCCAGCAGGCTGCCGAAAGTGAGGAAGAAGGTAATGATTTTCGCCCCCAGCACAATCGCCGTCATGCGGCTGACGGCTTTGGTGCTTAACCACACCACAAACGCCACTAACAGTGCAAAACCAAATCCCGCCGCCCGTGCCGGAACGTTCAACGACATCTCTGCAAAGGTGTGATGCAGAATCGAACCGCTGGCGGAAATATAGGCGTAGGTCAGGATGTAGAGCACAAAGGCAATGGAAATGCCGTTGACCACGTTCCAGCCTTTGCCCAGCAAATCTTTGGTGATGGTGTCAAAACTCGAACCGATTCGGTAATTCAGGTTAGCTTCCAGAATCATCAAGCCGGAATGCAGCATACAAAACCAGGTGAAGATCAGCGCCGCCATTGACCAGAAGAACCAGCTACCCGCCATGACCACTGGCAGGGAGAACATCCCCGCGCCAATAATGGTGCCGCCGATAATCACCACGCCGCCAAGGAGCGACGGTGATGCTGACGTTTGGGTGGTGGTTAGTGTTGCCATGAGGGCTTCTCTCCAGTGAAAAATAGTGCGACTGCGTTGTTATGTGTTGCACTGTACCAGTACGCGAGTACAAAAGACAGAAAAAAAACCCCGATGGTTAAAATCGGGGCTGTATAGATTATTTTACAGACAGTGTTCGCTGTTCAGCAATGATTACGCATCACCACCGAAACGACGGCGACCAGTAGAGTCATCACGACGTGGCGCACGGCCTTCACGACGTTCGCCGCTAAAACGACGACCATCACCACGACCACCTTCACGGCGTTCACCGCTGAAGTTACGACCGCCTTCACGACGTTCGCCACCGAAACCACGACCACCGCCACGACGCTCACCACCGGTATGCGGCTGTGCATCGCCCAGCAACTGCATGTTCATCGGCTTGTTCAGAATACGAGTGCGCGTAAAGTGTTGCAGCACTTCACCCGGCATGCCTTTCGGCAGTTCGATGGTGGAGTGAGAAGCAAACAGCTTGATGTTACCGATGTAACGGCTGCTGATGTCACCTTCGTTAGCAATCGCGCCAACGATATGACGAACTTCAACACCATCATCGCGGCCCACTTCAATGCGGTACAGTTGCATATCGCCAACATCACGACGTTCACGACGCGGACGATCTTCACGGTCGCCACGCGGGCCACGGTCGTTACGATCGCGCGGACCACGGTCATCACGGTCACGGAATTCACGTTTCGGACGCATCGGCGCATCTGGCGGCACGATCAGAGTACGCTCACCCTGTGCCATTTTCAGCAGTGCGGCTGCCAACGTTTCGAGATCCAGCTCTTCACCTTCTGCAGTCGGCTGAATTTTGCTCAGCAGTGCACGGTATTGATCCAGATCGCTGCTTTCCAGCTGCTGCTGTACTTTCGCGGCGAATTTTTCCAGACGACGTTTGCCAAGCAGCTCTGCGTTCGGCAGTTCTACTTCCGGAATGGTCAGCTTCATGGTGCGTTCGATGTTGCGCAGCAGACGACGCTCACGGTTCTCAACGAACAGCAGCGCACGGCCCGCACGACCTGCACGACCGGTACGACCGATACGGTGAACGTAAGACTCGGAATCCATCGGGATATCGTAGTTTACCACCAGGCTGATACGCTCCACGTCCAGGCCGCGGGCCGCAACGTCGGTCGCAATCAGGATGTCCAGACGACCGTCTTTCAGACGTTCCAGAGTCTGCTCACGCAGCGCCTGGTTCATGTCACCGTTCAGCGCGGCGCTGTTGTAGCCGTTACGCTCAAGAGCTTCTGCCACTTCCAGAGTCGCGTTTTTAGTACGCACGAAGATAATCGCCGCATCAAAATCTTCCGCTTCCAGGAAACGGACCAGTGCTTCGTTTTTACGCATGCCCCACACAGTCCAGTAGCTCTGGCTGATGTCAGGACGGGTAGTCACGCTGGACTGAATGCGCACTTCCTGCGGCTCTTTCATAAAGCGGCGGGTAATGCGACGAATCGCTTCCGGCATGGTTGCAGAGAACAGAGCGGTCTGATGACCTTCCGGGATCTGCGCCATAATGGTTTCAACATCTTCGATGAAGCCCATGCGCAGCATTTCGTCAGCTTCATCCAGAACCAAACCGCTCAGTTTAGAGAGGTCCAGAGTGCCACGTTTCAGGTGGTCAAGCAGACGGCCCGGAGTACCGACAACGATCTGCGGCCCCTGACGCAGGGCGCGTAATTGCACGTCATAACGCTGGCCGCCGTACAGAGCAACCACGTTTACGCCGCGCATGTGTTTAGAGAAATCCGTCATTGCTTCAGCAACCTGTACCGCCAGTTCGCGGGTCGGCGCCAGCACCAGAATCTGTGGTGCTTTCAGCTCAGGATCAAGATTTTGCAGCAGAGGTAAAGAGAATGCTGCAGTTTTTCCGCTCCCCGTCTGGGCCATACCCAGAACGTCGCGGCCATTCAGCAGATGTGGAATACACTCTGCCTGAATTGGAGATGGTTTTTCGTAACCCAGATCGTTAAGGGCTTCAAGGATAGGAGCCTTCAGGCCCAGATCTGCAAAAGTGGTTTCGAATTCAGCCATGTAGTACGTGTGCCTCAAAATTAATGGCGGCCAGTCTACATAACTCATCATGAAATTGATCAGCAATTTTCATTGAAAAGTGTGAACCGGCTCAAAGTAGGTGTATTAACGAACAACAACGCCCTCACCCGTTAAGGTGATGGCAATCAAATAAGATTACGGGCTGATGTGTACGTCAGCTATTGCTGGTCCGATTCTGCCAGGTCATCTTGGTCCTGGCCCAGGAGCGATAATTCCAACAATGCGTATCGGTGCTCAACAAAGTTATGAACGTTGTTGGCAACCGCCAGTTTGAACAGTGCCGTGGCGCTGTCCAAATCCCCCAGACTTAGGTAGTACTTACCTAAATAGAAGTTGGTTTCACTGAGATGCTCAGCGAGCGAGGTGTTATCCGTTGCGTCCGCCTTGAGCCTTTCCATTAACGTTTGTTCGCTAATGTTGCCCAGGTAGAACTCGACAATGTTCCATCCCCACTGTTCCTTGTCCGATTTTTCGAAGTGCTGTTTCAACACTTCTTTAGCCTGCTTCTCATCGAGCTTCTGCTCGGCGAGATAAAGCCACAGACTACGGAAAGGATCATTGGGATCGTCTTGATAAAACGCCAGCAGATCATCTTGCGCTAACTTGTCACGACCGCCGTAATATAATGCGATCCCGCGATTCAAGTGCGCGTAGTTATAAGTTGGATCAAGCTCAAGTACAGAATCAAACGCTTCATAGGCAGCATCAAAATTGCCTGCCTGCGTTAAATATATGCCTAAGTAATTGAATACTTCAGGCATATCTGGTCGGATTGCCAGCGCTTGCGAAAAATCGTTACGCGCTAATGCCCTCAGACCGAGACTATCATACAACACTCCGCGCTCATATAAAAGCTGTGCGCGTTCGTCATCGGTTAAAGCCCGACTGGCAAGGATTTGTTCCATACGTGCCAGAATCACTTCCTGCTGTAAAGTCGGTTGCAATGGTACCGCGAGGACTTCACTTTTACGCCAGGAAGTATTACTGCATCCTGCAAGCGTAAGTGCTGTCGCAACGAAACACCAGCGCAAAAAAGGCTTCATTTCCCACTCCCGAAGACCACGGTTGAATGAACGTCCTGTTCCCGGTTGCTAACAAGGCGTCCTGCCCGGTTAAAAGCCCTCCGCAGCAGCGGAGGGCAAATGGCAACCTTACTCGCCCTGTTCAGCAGCCGGAGCTTCCGGTGCCGCAGCAGGTTGAGACTGCTCAGTCGCTTCTTTAATGCTCAGACGGATACGGCCCTGGCGATCAACTTCCAGAACTTTAACCGGCACTTCCTGACCCATCTGCAGGTAATCGGTCACTTTCTCAACGCGTTTGTCGGCGATTTGAGAAATGTGTACCAGACCCTCTTTACCGCCGCCGATGGCAACAAATGCGCCAAAGTCAACGATACGGGTCACTTTACCATTGTAGACGCGGCCCACTTCGATTTCTGCAGTGATCTCTTCGATACGACGAATAGCGTGTTTCGCTTTCTCGCCATCGGTCGCTGCGATCTTCACAGTACCGTCATCTTCGATTTCGATGGTGGTGCCAGTTTCTTCGGTCAGAGCACGGATTACAGAACCGCCTTTACCGATAACGTCTTTGATCTTGTCCGGGTTGATCTTGATGGTATGGATACGCGGAGCGAACTCAGAGATATCACCGCGCGGCGCATTGATCGCCTGTTCCATTACGCCCAGGATGTGCAGACGCGCACCTTTAGCCTGATTCAGCGCAACCTGCATGATCTCTTTGGTGATACCTTCAATTTTGATATCCATCTGCAGTGCAGAGATACCGTCGCGGGAACCCGCAACTTTGAAGTCCATATCGCCCAAGTGATCTTCATCGCCCAGAATGTCAGACAGTACAACGTAGTTGTCGCCTTCTTTCACCAGGCCCATTGCGATACCCGCAACAGCTGCTTTGATCGGCACACCTGCGTCCATCAGCGCCAGAGAGGCACCGCACACAGAAGCCATAGAAGAAGAACCGTTGGATTCGGTGATTTCAGAAACCACACGTACGGTGTACGGGAATTTATCCATATCCGGCATTACTGCCAGCACGCCGCGCTTCGCCAGACGACCGTGACCAATTTCACGACGCTTCGGAGAACCGACCATGCCGGTTTCACCTACGGAGTACGGAGGGAAGTTGTAATGGAACAGGAAGGTGTCAGTACGTTCGCCCATCAGTTCATCAAGAACCTGCGCGTCACGTGCAGTACCCAGCGTTGCGGTAACCAGCGCCTGCGTTTCACCACGGGTGAACAGCGCAGAACCGTGAGTACGCGGCAGCACGCCAGTACGCACATCCAGACCACGGATCATATCTTTTTCACGACCATCGATACGCGGTTCACCTGCCAGTACGCGGCTACGAACAACGTTTTTCTCGATAGCGTGCAGAATTTCACCCAGTTCGTTTTCGTCCAGGGTTTCATCTTCAGCAAGCAGCGTCGCGATGGTTTCTGATTTGATGACATCAACCTGCGCATAACGCTCTTGTTTGTCGGTGATGCGATAAGCATCGCTCAGACGAGCTTCAGCCAGTGCAGCAACGCGAGCGTTCAACGCTTCGTTTACCGGCTCCGGCTGCCAGTCCCAACGCGGTTTACCGGCTTCTTTCACCAGCTCATTGATGTTCTGAATAACAACCTGCTGTTGTTCATGACCGAACACTACTGCGCCCAGCATCTGGTCTTCGCTCAGCAGTTCAGCTTCAGATTCAACCATCAGCACGGCAGCTTCAGTACCGGCAACAACCAGATCCAGTTTGCTCTCTTTCAGCTCGTCCTGAGTCGGGTTCAGTACGTACTGGTCATTGATGTAACCTACGCGGGCAGCACCAATCGGGCCATTGAACGGAATGCCAGACAGAGACAGTGCTGCGGAAGCACCAATCATCGCGACGATATCCGGGTTAACCTGCGGGTTAACAGAAACTACGGTGGCGATAACCTGAACTTCGTTGACGAAGCCTTCCGGGAACAGCGGGCGAATCGGGCGGTCAATCAGACGCGCAATCAGGGTTTCGCCTTCGCTTGGACGGCCTTCACGACGGAAGAAGCTACCCGGGATACGACCAGCAGCGTAGGTACGCTCCTGATAGTTAACGGTCAGCGGGAAGAAGTCCTGCCCTGGTTTGGCTTTTTTCTGGCCGACAACGGTAACGAATACCGCGGTGTCATCCATGCTAACCATAACAGCGGCAGTGGCTTGACGCGCCATCATGCCGGTTTCCAGAGTCACGGTGTGTTGGCCGTACTGGAATTTACGAACGATCGGATTAAGCAATGTAATATCCTTTCTCTTTCTTAGACAGTACCTTAACGGCACTGGTGTTAATACCCGATCTTCTGCGCATCCTCGCGACTAATGACAACCCTAACCCAGCCAAATGTGGGTAAAGCCTCTCATTAGCCGCGCGAACCTCTGCAACGGAAGATCATTCATAGCAACAATACATTAGTTTCCAGTGAATTGCTGCCGTCAGCTTGAAAAAAGGGGCCACTCAGGCCCCCTTTTCTGAAACTCGCAAGAATTAGCGACGCAGACCCAGGCGCTCGATGAGCTGGGTGTAACGTGCTACATCTTTACGTTTCAGGTAGTCGAGCAGTTTACGACGCTGAGAAACCATGCGCAGCAGACCACGACGGCTGTGGTGATCTTTTTTGTGCTCTGCAAAGTGGCCCTGCAGGTGGTTGATCTGTGCAGTCAGCAGTGCTACCTGAACTTCGGTAGAACCGGTGTCGTTTGCGTCACGACCAAACTCAGAAACGATTTTAGCTGTTGCTTCAGTACTTAGAGACATTTTAAAACTCCAAAGTATATAGAATGAAAGGACGCCGATCTCTAATTCAGCGATCCCAGTGTACGTTACGTAAAGTGTTAAACAATTTACGCGACGTTAAGCGGCAGTATTCTACTCGTAGCGACCTGTTATCGCAAGACGGTTAACATTACGCCGGGTATTCAACCACCAGGCGACGAGGCGCAACGCGGCCTTCATCGTCAATTTCGCCCATACCAATAAACTTACCGTTCTCACCTTCTGTAACACGAACCAGTCCTTCCAGCGGTGCGCCAGATGTACGAACGGGGTTACCATTTTTGAAGTAAACAGAAGATGTTAGCGGAAGATTCACCACCGGATAGTCCGAAGCTGGACTGTCCATTGGCATCAGTAATGGATCAAGTAACTCCGCAGCCGAAATATCCTGCTGTTCGGCTTGCTCAACAAGCTCACGCAGGTGTTCCAGGGTCACCATCCGTTCAACCGGGTATTTACTTACCGCCAGACGACGCAGGTAAATAACATGCGCGCCACAGCCGAGTTTTTCACCCAGATCGTCAATGATAGTACGAATATAAGTGCCTTTGGAGCAGTGAATTTCCAACTCCAGTTCATTGCCTTCGTGGCGAATAAACAGCAACTCATAAACGGTAATCGGGCGTGCTTCACGCGGAACTTCAATGCCCTGGCGCGCATATTCGTACAGTTTTTTGCCCTGATATTTCAGTGCTGAATACATCGAAGGGATCTGTTCGATATCGCCACGGAAGGTATCCAGCGCTGCAGCCAACTGCTCTGCACTAAAGGTTACAGGACGTTCTTCAACGATTTGTCCATCAGCGTCAGAAGTATCGGTACGCTGTCCAAGACGTGCAATAACCCGATAGCGTTTGTCGGAGTCCAGCAGATACTGGGAAAACTTCGTCGCTTCCCCGAGGCAAATCGGCAACATGCCGGTCGCCAGCGGATCCAGCGCACCAGTATGCCCGGCACGGTTAGCGTTATAAATCCGTTTCACTTTTTGCAGTGCATCGTTGCTGGACATACCCTGCGGTTTATCCAGCAACAAAACGCCGTTAATGTCGCGACCGCGACGACTAGGACGACTCATTAGTCCTCCTTGCTGTCGTCCGGGTTAACACGACGTTCTTCGTCATGTTTGACCACGCTGGTCACCAGGTTTGACATGCGCATCCCTTCAACCAGAGAGTTGTCGTAGAAGAAGGTCAGTTCCGGCACGATACGCAGGCGCATCGCTTTCCCCAGCAGGCTGCGGATGAAACCAGAAGCTTCCTGCAACGCTTTGATGCCCGCTTTAACCGCGTCTTCATCTTTGTCGTTGAGGAACGTCACATATACTTTGGCATACGCCAGGTCGCGAGACATTTCGACACCGGAAACGGTGGTCATCATGCCCAGACGAGGATCTTTAATTTCACGCTGCAGGATGAGAGCGATCTCTTTTTGCATTTCCTGCGCTACACGCTGCGGGCGACCAAATTCTTTCGCCATAATAAATTCTCCTGACAAAAAAGGGGCCATAAGCCCCTTTTTAAAATTAATTTTAGGTGGAAGGGCTGTTCACGTAGGTCTGATAAGACACGCGAGCGTCTTATCAGGCAACGGCTGCCGGATTCGGCGCAAACGCTTTATCCGACCTACACCCAATCAACCTTAGGCAATCGTACGCTGAATCTCGATGATTTCGAACACTTCGATCACATCGCCAGTGCGGACATCGTTGTAGTTCTTAACGCCGATACCACATTCCATACCGTTACGGACTTCGTTAACGTCATCTTTGAAGCGGCGCAGGGACTCCAGCTCGCCTTCGTAGATAACCACGTTGTCGCGCAGAACGCGGATCGGGTTGTGACGTTTAACCACACCTTCGGTAACCATACAACCTGCGATAGCACCAAATTTCGGTGATTTGAACACGTCACGAACTTCCGCCAGACCGATAATCTGCTGTTTCAGTTCCGGAGACAGCATACCGCTCATCGCCGCTTTAACTTCGTCGATCAGGTTATAGATGACGGAGTAGTAACGCAGATCCAGGCTTTCCGCCTCAATCACTTTACGTGCAGAGGCATCAGCACGTACGTTGAAGCCAACCAGGATTGCGTTGGACGCCGCCGCCAGGGTTGCATCAGTTTCGGTGATACCACCTACGCCAGAACCGATGATCTTCACTTTAACTTCGTCAGTAGACAGTTTCAGCAAGGAGTCGGAGATCGCTTCCACAGAACCCTGTACGTCTGCCTTCAGGACGATGTTCACTTCGTGAACTTCGCCTTCGGTCATGTTGGCGAACATGTTCTCGAGTTTAGATTTCTGCTGACGCGCCAGTTTAACTTCGCGGAATTTGCCCTGACGATACAGTGCAACTTCACGCGCTTTCTTCTCGTCACGTACTACGGTAACTTCGTCACCCGCTGCCGGAACACCGGACAGGCCAAGGATTTCCACCGGAATGGACGGACCCGCTTCCAGCACTTCCTGACCCAGTTCGTTACGCATTGCACGAACACGACCGTATTCGAAGCCACACAGAACGATATCGCCCTTGTGCAGAGTACCTTCACGTACCAGAACGGTAGCAACCGGACCACGACCTTTATCGAGGAAAGATTCGATAACCGCACCGCTCGCCATACCTTTACGTACTGCTTTCAGTTCCAGAACTTCAGCCTGCAGCAGGATCGCATCCAGCAGGTCGTCGATACCCGTACCCGCTTTCGCAGACACGTGTACGAACTGGCTTTCACCGCCCCACTCTTCCGGCAGGATGCCGTACTGAGAGAGTTCGTTCTTAACGCGATCGGGATCGGCTTCTGGCTTATCGATTTTGTTCACTGCAACCACAACCGGCACACCCGCCGCTTTCGCGTGCTGGATTGCTTCGATGGTCTGCGGCATCACGCCGTCGTCTGCAGCAACAACCAGAACGACGATGTCAGTTGCCTGCGCACCACGTGCACGCATTGAAGTAAATGCGGCGTGCCCCGGGGTGTCCAGGAAGGTGATCATGCCATTTTCAGTTTCAACGTGGTATGCACCGATGTGCTGAGTAATGCCGCCAGCTTCGCCAGAGGCCACTTTCGTTGAACGAATGTAGTCCAGCAGAGACGTTTTACCGTGGTCAACGTGACCCATGATGGTCACAACCGGTGCGCGCGGTTCAGCCGCAGCACCAGTGTCACGGTCGCTCATTACCGCTTCTTCCAGCTCGTTTTCACGACGCAGGATAACTTTGTGGCCCATCTCTTCGGCTACCAACTGTGCGGTTTCTTGGTCGATAACCTGGTTGATGGTTGCCATTGCGCCCAGTTTCATCATCGCTTTGATGACCTGAGAGCCTTTAACCGCCATTTTGTTAGCCAGTTCGCCAACGGTAATGGTTTCGCCAATCACGACATCACGGTTAACAGCCTGAGCTGGCTTCTGGAAGCCCTGCTGCAGCGAAGAACCTTTACGTTTCCCGCCTTTACCGCCACGTACTGCTGCACGTGCTTCTTCGCGATCAGCTTTTGATTCAGCGTGTTTGTTGCCTTTCTTCGGACGCGCTGCTTTCGCGTTACGACCACGGCCACGGCCGCCTTCGACTTCACGATCGCTTTCGTCTTCTGCCTGGCGAGCATGTTGAGAAGTTGTGACGTGATAATCGCTGGAATCTTCAGTCGGTTCCGCGTTATCAGTCCATTTGTTTTCTTCCGCCATACGACGTGCTTCTTCAGCAACGCGACGTGCTTCTTCTTCAAGTTTACGACGCGCTTCTTCTTCAGCTTTACGCTTGAGCTCTGCAGCTTCCTGCTCACGGCGGGCTTTTTCAGCCTGGGCGGTTTTAGTCATATCGTCTTGTTGATTGCTCACTTTGTCTTTTTCCGCAGCTTCACGTTTCGCTTGTTCAGCGGCTTCACGTTTAGCTTGTTCTGCGGCCTCACGTTCAGCTTTTTGTTGCGCCTCGCGTTTGGCCGATTCTTCTGCCTCACGACGGGCTTGCTCTTCCGCCTCACGCTGCGCTTGCTCTTCCGCCGCAAGGCGCTCGGCCTCTTGCGGGTCACGTTTCACAAAGGTGCGTTTCTTGCGGACTTCGATTTGTACCGATTTGCTTTTTCCACCGGTACCAGGAATGTTAAGGGTGCTGCGTGTTTTACGCTGCAGCGTTAATTTGTCCGGCCCTGAATTTTTCTGGTTCAGGTGGTCAATTAAAACCTGTTTCTCTTGTGCGGACACAGAGTCGTCAGCAGACTTCCGGATACCTGCATCAGCAAATTGCTGTACCAGGCGTTCCACGGAGGTCTGTCGCTCTGCGGCCAGCGTTTTAATCGTTACATCTGTCATGCTGTTCCTTCCTGCTACAGTTTATTACGCTTCGTCACCGAACCAGCAAATATTACGGGCAGCCATAATCAATGCTCCGGCTTTTTCGTCGGTCAACCCTTCGATATCAGCCAGATCATCAATGCCCTGTTCGGCGAGATCTTCCAGCGTACAAACGCCACGGGCGGCCAGTTTGAATGCCAAATCACGATCCATCCCTTCAAGATTCAGCAGATCGTCAGCCGGTTTGTTATCACCGAGGCTTTCTTCTTGGGCCTGTGCAATGGTGGCCAGTGCATTTTTAGCACGCTCGCGCAGTGCTTCAACAGTCGGCTCATCAAGGCCTTCGATTTCCAACAGCTCTTTCATCGGCACGTAGGCCAGTTCTTCCAGCGTCGAGAAGCCTTCTTCTACCAGGACAGTCGCGAAATCTTCGTCGATGTCGAGATATTTAGTGAAGGTGTCGATCGCTGCATGCGCTTCCGCCTGATGCTTAGCCTGCAGGTCATCAACGGTCATCACGTTGAGTTCCCAACCGCTCAGCTGCGAAGCCAGACGCACGTTCTGACCATTACGGCCAATTGCCTGCGCCAGGTTACCGGCTTCAACGGCGATATCCATGGTGTGTTTATCTTCATCCACCACGATAGAAGCAACGTCTGCCGGTGCCATCGCGTTAATCACGAACTGCGCCGGGTTATCATCCCACAGAACGATATCGATACGCTCGCCGCCCAGTTCAGTAGAAACCGCCTGAACACGCGCGCCACGCATACCTACGCAAGCACCTACCGGATCGATACGTTTATCGTTGGTTTTCACCGCGATTTTCGCACGAGAACCCGGATCGCGAGCCGCTGCTTTAATTTCAATTACTTCTTCGCCGATTTCCGGCACTTCAATGCGGAACAGTTCGATCAGCATTTCCGGCTTGGAACGGGTGACGAACAGTTGTGCGCCACGCGCTTCCGGGCGAACAGAATAGAGCACGCCACGAACGCGGTCGCCAGGGCGGAAGTTTTCACGCGGCAGCATATCTTCACGCAGGATCACAGCTTCAGCATTATTGCCCAGATCCAGAGAGATGTTGTCGCGGTTTACTTTTTTCACCACGCCGGTGATAATTTCACCTTCGTGTTCACGGAACTGATCAACCACCATCGCACGTTCGGCTTCACGCACTTTCTGCACGATAACCTGTTTTGCCGTCTGGGTGGTGATACGGTCAAAGGTAACAGACTCAATCTGATCTTCAACGTAATCGCCCAGGTTCAGGCTTTCATCTTCAAAGCGCGCAGCTTCAAGTGTGATTTCTTTCGTCGGTTGGGTGACTTCATCAACTACCAGCCAGCGACGGAAGGTGTCAAAATCACCGCTTTTGCGATCGATCTGTACGCGAACGTCGATCTCTTGTTCGTATTTTTTCTTGGTTGCTGTAGCCAGCGCGCTTTCCAACGCTTCGAAAATTTTCTCGCGAGGCAGCGCCTTTTCATTGGAGACGGCTTCAACTACAGCCAAAATTTCTTTGTTCATCGCGGGCTTTTCACCTCATCCAGACTATTAAAAGTGGGGAACCAGGTTCGCCTTCTGGATATTACTCAGCGCGAACACTTCATCTTTACCTTCGACGGTAACTGTGATCATTTCACCGTCTACCGCTTTGATAACGCCCTGCCATTTACGACGGTTTTGTACCGCCATACGGAGAACCAGAGTCACCTCTTCTCCGACAAAACGGGCGTAGTGTTCAGCCGTGAACAGTGGGCGATCGAGACCCGGTGAGGAGACTTCCAGGTTATAAGCAACGGTAATGGGATCTTCAACATCCAGCACAGCACTTACCTGGTGGCTCACATCAGCACAATCATCAACATTGATGCCATCTTCACTATCAATATAGATGCGCAGTGTGGATGTGCGACCGCGAATAAACTCGATGCCAACCAGTTCAAAACCCAGGGCCTCAACTGGCGCAGTAATCATCTCTGTTAATTTTTGCTCTAATGTGGACAAGCCCACCCCCAAGACATAAAAAAAGGGCCTAAAGCCCAGTTATTCTGTAGTCAGATAACAAAAAACCCCGATAAATCGGGGCTTTATATAACTGAACCCTATAACCGCAACTGCGGTCTGGAGCACTTTCCAGAAGGATTTTTTCAAATCCCACTACGAAGGCCGAAGTCTTCACAGTATATTTGAAAAAGGACTCTAAGGGAAAGTGGTTGCGGGGGCCGGATTTGAACCGACGACCTTCGGGTTATGAGCCCGACGAGCTACCAGGCTGCTCCACCCCGCGCCTGAAACGTGGCAAATTCTACTCTTTTTGGGTAAAAGATGCAAATACTGCTGGGATTTGGTGTACCGAGACGGGACGTAAAATCTGCGGGCATTATAGTGATTCACGCCACATTTTGTCAACGTTTATTGCAAATCACGTGAATGAATATCCAGTTCACTTTCATTTGTTGAATACTTTTGCCCTCTCCTGCTCTCCCTTAAGCGCATTATTTTACAAAAAACACACTAAACTCTTCCTGTCTCCGATAAAAGATGATTAAATGAAAACTCATTTATTTTGCATAAAAATTCAGTGAGAGCGGAAATCCAGGCTCATCATCAGTTAATTAAGCAGGGTGTTATTTTATGACGACGATTCTCAAGCATCTCCCGGTAGGTCAACGTATTGGTATCGCTTTTTCGGGCGGTCTGGACACCAGTGCCGCACTGCTGTGGATGCGAAAAAAGGGAGCGGTTCCTTATGCATATACTGCAAATTTGGGCCAGCCAGACGAAGAGGATTATGATGCGATCCCTCGTCGTGCCATGGAATACGGCGCGGAGAACGCACGTCTGATCGACTGCCGCAAGCAGCTGGTCGCCGAAGGTATTGCCGCTATTCAGTGTGGCGCTTTCCATAACACTACCGGCGGTCTGACCTATTTCAACACCACTCCGCTGGGCCGCGCCGTGACTGGTACCATGCTGGTTGCTGCCATGAAAGAAGATGGCGTGAATATCTGGGGTGATGGCAGCACCTATAAAGGTAACGATATCGAGCGTTTCTATCGTTACGGCCTGCTGACCAACGCAGAACTGCAGATTTACAAACCATGGCTCGATACCAACTTTATCGATGAACTAGGCGGTCGTCATGAAATGTCTGAATTTATGATTGCCTGCGGTTTCGACTACAAAATGTCTGTCGAGAAAGCTTACTCCACCGACTCCAACATGCTTGGCGCTACACACGAAGCGAAGGATCTGGAATACCTCAACTCCAGCGTCAAAATCGTCAACCCGATTATGGGCGTGAAGTTCTGGGATGAGAGCGTGAAGATCCCGGCAGAAGAAGTCACAGTGCGTTTTGAGCAAGGTCATCCAGTGGCGCTGAACGGTAAAACCTTTAGCGACGACGTAGAAATGATGCTGGAAGCTAACCGTATCGGCGGCCGTCACGGCCTGGGCATGAGCGACCAGATCGAAAACCGGATCATCGAAGCGAAAAGCCGCGGTATTTACGAAGCTCCGGGGATGGCGCTGCTGCATATCGCTTATGAACGTCTGCTGACCGGTATTCACAACGAAGACACCATTGAGCAATATCACGCGCATGGTCGTCAGTTGGGCCGTCTGCTGTATCAGGGACGTTGGTTTGATTCCCAGGCGCTGATGCTGCGTGACTCCCTGCAACGCTGGGTTGCCAGCCAGATAACGGGCGAAGTTACCCTGGAACTGCGTCGCGGTAACGACTACTCGATCCTCAACACCGTCTCTGACAATCTGACCTATAAAGCAGAGCGTTTGACCATGGAGAAAGGCGACTCTATGTTTACGGCTGAAGATCGTATTGGCCAACTGACCATGCGTAACCTGGATATCACAGATACTCGCGAAAAACTGTTCGGTTATGCAAAAACAGGCCTGCTTTCCTCTTCTGCCACTTCAGGTGTGCCGCAGGTTGAGAATCTGGAAAATAAAGCGAAATAAAACCTCAATTGTTCCCTGCCCTTTATGGGCAGGGTCATTCAGTTACTGCTTGTCCGCATTAAAATTTCGTCTTAATGTCCGGTAATCAAACATCTTATAGCATCCGTCAACCACCCTCGAATCCCCTTGATAGTGAGAGATCACTTCTTTAAGTGTTTTAGGTTGCTCTGGTCGGGTAACGCCCATCCACGCATTGATAAGATAGTCGTTATAAGCGGTGGAAAAAATATCAGTTACTGTCGAACGATCAACATTCTCACCGAGCATTGGGCTATACCAGATAAACATTGGCACATGATATGCCTCCTGACTCGGCTTCTTCCCACCGTGGAAATAGCTATTTTTTGCCGTGGGATCGTGTTCAAGCCCATGGTCAGCAAAATACATAACGGAGGCTCGCTTATCTTTAAGTAGCGCAAAGACCTGCCCTAAAATGCTATCGGTGTAATGAATTGAGTTGTCATAACAGGCATCCTGGTTATCCAATGGATAATACACAGCTTTGGCTTTTGGATATGTGGTGCAAACAGGTTCATGACTACCAACCAGATGGAGAACAATCAGTTTCTTATTTGGCGATTTTTTATTTAATGCCTCAGCCAGATGCGGAAGCAACAATTCGTCATATCCTCTGACATAGACTCTTTCTTTCGCTCGCATCGCAATACTGGCAACCGCAGTCCCATTCTGTCTGAATGCAGACTGAGCACTAAGCCAGTATGTGTCAAACCCAGCCTGATTAGCCATATTAATGATGTTGTCAGGGTAATGCTGGATATCGTGGTCAGATACAGTATCCGCCGTTAAAGTAAGGGGAACGGCTAACGCAGTATAAGGCGCGCCACTTATCGCCTGAGTAAAAAGCTTAATGCGATCCTTCTGTTTTTCGAGCTGTGGCGTTGTCGATCTGTAATGCCCATAGATGGACAGATTAGCAGCGCGAACTGATTCCCCAACAATTAATACATAGTCATCGATGCCATTATCGTTTAATTCTAAGTGATAGGCTGGCACTTTGTCAGCAATGGTCATCAGCCTGTGGTATTCCTTTGCGGCTAAAGCAAAATAATTTAAGTTAAAAAAGGGTGTATATGTTGCGAATCGGGATGCCACAATATAAAGGTCTGCCGTTTTCTTTTCTTTTGCATCCTTAATGGCAAACTTGACAGAAGAAAACAAACTTATCGCAACCAGAATCAGTAACAAAGTTACTGTAATTTTTTTACCCGGAAGAGAAGCATCGTATTTTATTATCGAGGATAAAAAGAGTGCGAACAGGGCAATGAAAATAATGCAATAAATAATATATAGCCCCAGCATCTTTGTTATCTCATCAGGATCACTTTGCAATACGCTTATCGCAAAGCCATCATTGAAACTTGTGCCAAAGGTACACCATGCGTAGAGGCTGATGCAGAGATCCGCCGCAGCCAGCAGCATAAATGGGACACCAAATAATAAGCGCAAAGGGAAAGAAGTTGTGCGTTTTATAACAAGGATAAATAGTGTAAAAAAAAATGTCCGATGGACCAGATGTGCTCCTGAAGAAGCAAAGAGATTAATGAGAGCAAAAATAATTATACAAAAAATTATAAGCCAATTTCTTTTAATTTTTCGAAATATGTTATGTGCAGACATCCCAAGCCCCGTTGAGAAGAAAAGAGTAAATATCGATAGCGTGCAATTTTATACCTTAGAAAAACTGAAGTGCTGATCCATATCATTTGAAAATGTTTACTCTTAGCTTGTATGTTCTATCAAATAAGAGTGATTCAGATCTTATTTAGAGGAGTTTATGCGGAGTCAGGAAGCAAATAGCGAGGAGTGAAGGGATCAAGTTGTCCAGCAAATAACAATGCTGGGAGATAAACGAAAAAAGACGCTTTTCAGCGTCTCTTTTCTGGAATTTGGTACCGAGGACGGGACTTGAACCCGTAAGCCCTATTGGGCACTACCACCTCAAGGTAGCGTGTCTACCAATTCCACCACCTCGGCACGGATACTACTTTTTAGTTCGGGATATCGCTGGTCGGCTTAGCCGGAGCAGCTGGCTGAGTCTGTTCGGTTTTCGCCGGAGCACTCAGGTTTTCCCATTCGCTACCTTTATTGGTTTTATTGCTGTTGATGTTACCCAGCACCAGACTGATGATGAAGAATAACGTTGCCAGCAGCGCCGTCATGCGGGTCATGAAGTTACCAGAACCACTTGAACCAAACAGCGTAGCGGAAGCGCCTGCTCCGAAGGAGGCTCCCATATCAGCGCCTTTACCTTGCTGCAGCATGATCAGACCAACAAGGCCAATTGCTACA
This sequence comes from Escherichia coli, assembly GCF_011881725.1. GTDB lineage: Bacteria > Pseudomonadota > Gammaproteobacteria > Enterobacterales > Enterobacteriaceae > Escherichia > Escherichia coli_E. The sequence goes on from NZ_JAATUR010000001.1 coordinate 206,772, forward strand.
ATAAGGAAAACTACTAAAAGAGCTTCGTACATAATCAACCTGTTCCTTGCGGAGTTGCCGCGTACCAATGCTTCAACCAATAAAGCGGGAGTTTTTAATCTTTCCCACTGAAGCGGGTGTGAATACTAACCAAAGCGAATGACCTTCGCAAGGGCAATTTTATCGCATTGTATCAACTGCGGAAAAAAACAGCAAAAGCGATGTGCTCGCTGAGAAAAAAGGCGACGATCGCCGCCTTTTTAGCCAGTTATTTTTCGCTTTAAACGGCTTTTACTGCGTCAGCGATGCGGTGTGCAAATTCAGTCACCTGCGCTTCGTCTTCACCTTCGACCATCACGCGAATTAACGGCTCAGTGCCGGATTTACGCAACAGCACACGTCCACGACTACCCAGCGCCGCTTCAACTTCTGCGGTCACAGCTTTGACGGATTCATGCTCCAGCGGATCGCCGCTACCTGCGGTGTAACGCACGTTAACCAGAATCTGCGGGAACATTTTCATGCCGCTGCAAAGGTCGTGCAGGCTCATATGGTTACGCGCCATCGCTGCTAACACCTGCAAACCAGCAACGATGCCGTCACCGGTAGTGGTTTTATCCAGCAGGATCACATGACCGGAGTTCTCTGCACCGATGCGCCAGCCTTTTTCCTGCATTTTTTCCAGTACGTAGCGGTCACCCACTTTCGCGCGCGCAAATGGAATTCCTAACTGTTTCAGCGCCAGTTCAAGCCCCATGTTGCTCATCAATGTACCCACAGCGCCACCACGCAGCTGGCCCTGACGAAGACCTTCACGCGCGATGATATACATGATCTGATCGCCATCAACTTTATTGCCTTCATGGTCAACCATAATCACGCGGTCACCATCACCGTCAAAAGCAATGCCGAGATCTGCTTTTTCAGCCAGTACGCGTGCCTGTAACGCACGAACATCAGTTGCTCCCACTTCGGCATTAATGTTTACGCCGTTTGGCTCACAACCAATAGCAATAACGTTCGCACCCAGCTCACGCAGCACGTTCGGCGCAATGTGATACGTTGCGCCGTTTGCGCAATCCACCACAATTTTCAGTTCACTGAGGCTAAGTTCATTCGGGAACGTAGCTTTACAAAATTCAATATAGCGACCCGCAGCATCAACAATACGGCTGGCTTTACCCAATTCTGCCGAATCAACGCAGCTAATCTCCTTTTCCATTTCTGCTTCGATGGCTTCTTCTACCGCATCCGGTAGTTTGGTGCCGTCGATAGAGAAGAATTTAATGCCATTATCGTAGAACGGGTTATGCGATGCAGAAATTACAATTCCGGCCTCAGCGCGGAAGGTACGCGTCAGATAAGCCACTGCCGGTGTTGGCATCGGGCCAGTGAAGAGTGCGGAAAGACCGGCTGCCGCCAGACCCGCTTCCAGCGCCGACTCCAGCATATAGCCAGAAATACGCGTGTCTTTACCAATAATAATTTTACGGGAGCCATGGCGCGCCAGCACTTTACCCGCGGCCCAACCCAGCTTAAGCACAAAATCAGGCGTGATCGGCGCATCCCCTACACGACCACGTATCCCATCGGTACCGAAATATTTACGATTACTCATAGCGTTTTTTTTCCTTTGCAGACAGAGTGGCTTCCACCACCCGCATCGCTTCTACGGTTTCTTTGACGTCATGTACACGAATAATATGCGCGCCTTGCATTGCGGCAATTACCGCACAGGCCAGGCTACCGCTCAGGCGCTCGGACGGCCCCACGTTCAGCAACTGTCCAATCATCGATTTTCGTGACATACCCACCAACAGCGGCAGGTTGAAATGATGAAATTCAGCCAGACGCGCCAGTAATGCATAGTTGTGATGGAGATTTTTACCGAAACCGAATCCGGGGTCGAGCAACAATTTCTCTTTTGCGATGCCTGCCTGTTCGCAACGTGCTATTTGCTCAACAAAGTAGCGATTTACCTCGGCAAAGACATCGTCATACTTCGGGGATTCCTGCATGGTCTTTGGATTCCCCTGCATATGCATCAAGCAAACCGGCAAACCCGTTTCAGCCGCCGCTTCCAGAGCCCCAGGCTCGGAAAGGGAGCGGATATCGTTAATAATGTGAGCGCCGACTTTCGCTGACTCACGAATGACTTCTGGTTTGGAGGTATCAACCGAGATCCAGACTTCAAATCGTTGTGCAATCGCTTCAACAACGGGAATAACACGTTGTAACTCTTCTTCAACACTGACTTCCGCCGCCCCTGGACGCGTGGACTCGCCACCAACGTCAATGATCGTCGCACCAGCGTTAATCATCAGATTCGCATGTTTCACCGCATCTATCAGCGAGTTATGCGTGCCGCCGTCAGAAAAAGAATCGGGCGTGACGTTGAGGATCCCCATTACGTGTGGATGGCTAAGGTCCAGTGAAGAGCCCTGGGCAAAGAGTTTCATGGTGTTATCCCTGGTATAAATTGATAAGAAAAAACCCCGGAGCACGCCCCGGGGTTTTCGGTACAAATACAGTCATCTGATGCGGGAACTTACTTGTCGCCTAACTGCTCTGACATGGTGTTACCCGGGTTCGGCGTACGCGGTTCATCAACCGGACGCGGAGCCTTTGGACTACCATTATCGCCAGAATTGTTAGAAGCGCCTGGTTCTTCCCAGCCCGCTGGCGGACGTACATCGCGACGAGCCATCAGGTCGTCAATCTGCGGTGCGTCGATGGTCTCATATTTCATAAGCGCATCTTTCATCGCATGCAGAATATCCATATTGTCGGTCAAAAGCTGACGAGCACGATTATAGTTACGCTCAATCAGTGCTTTCACTTCCTGGTCGATGATACGTGCAGTTTCATCGGACATATGTTTCGCTTTCGCCACGCTACGGCCGAGGAATACTTCACCTTCTTCTTCCGCGTACAGCAGCGGACCCAATTTCTCAGAGAAGCCCCACTGGGTCACCATGTTACGCGCCAGGTTGGTCGCAACTTTAATATCGTTGGACGCCCCGGTAGAAACATGTTCCGGCCCGTAGATGATCTCTTCCGCCAGACGACCGCCGTACAGCGTAGAAATCTGACTTTCCAGTTTCTGACGGCTGGCACTGATTGCGTCGCCTTCAGGCAGGAAGAAGGTCACACCCAGCGCACGACCACGCGGGATAATCGTCACTTTATGTACCGGATCGTGTTCTGGCACCAGGCGACCGATAATCGCGTGCCCCGCTTCGTGGTAAGCAGTCGATTCTTTCTGCGCTTCCGTCATCACCATGGAGCGACGTTCCGCACCCATCATGATTTTATCTTTTGCTTTCTCGAACTCAACCATCGACACAACGCGTTTGTTGCCACGAGCAGCGAACAGCGCCGCTTCGTTCACCAGGTTCGCCAGGTCTGCACCGGAGAAGCCAGGGGTACCACGGGCAATGATTGCCGCGTCAATATCCGGAGCCAATGGTACGCGACGCATGTGAACTTTCAGGATTTGCTCACGACCGCGAACATCTGGCAGGCCAACCACAACCTGACGGTCGAAACGGCCAGGACGCAGCAGCGCCGGGTCGAGAACGTCCGGACGGTTAGTCGCAGCGATAACGATGATACCTTCGTTACCTTCGAAGCCGTCCATCTCAACCAGCATCTGGTTCAGGGTTTGTTCACGTTCATCGTGACCACCGCCCAGGCCTGCGCCACGTTGGCGGCCTACGGCGTCGATTTCATCAATAAAGATGATGCACGGTGCCGCTTTCTTCGCCTGTTCGAACATGTCACGCACACGGGATGCACCAACACCGACGAACATTTCTACGAAGTCAGAACCGGAAATGGTAAAGAACGGAACTTTTGCTTCGCCTGCAATAGCTTTCGCCAGTAGCGTTTTACCGGTACCCGGAGGACCGACCATCAGGACGCCTTTCGGGATCTTACCGCCGAGTTTCTGGAAACGGCTCGGCTCACGCAGATACTCAACCAGCTCCGCAACTTCTTCTTTTGCTTCGTCGCAGCCCGCCACGTCAGCAAAGGTCGTTTTGATCTGATCTTCCGTTAGCATGCGCGCTTTGCTCTTACCAAACGACATGGCACCTTTGCCACCACCGCCCTGCATTTGACGCATGAAGAAGATCCAGACACCAATCAGCAACAGCATCGGGAACCAGGAGATGAAGATAGAAGCCAGCAGGCTTGGCTCTTCAGGCGGTTCACCGACAACCTTGACGTTCTTGGTCAACAGGTTATCCAGTAACTTCGGATCCTGAATCGGAATGTAAGTGGTATAACGGTTACTATCTTTCTTGGTAACGTTGATTTCACGTCCGTTGATACGCGCTTCACGAACCTGGTCGTTATTGACCTCTTGTAGGAAGGTAGAGTAATCCACCTTACGTCCATTAGACTCGCTGGGCCCAAAGCTCTGGAATACTGACATCAGCACAACGGCAATGACCAGCCAGAGTATTAGGTTTTTCGCCATGTCACTCAAGGGATTAACCTCTTATTACAACTGTGTTAAAAACAGCGTCAGGATACTCTATATCCAGCATCTTTCAAACTTTCGTCTGAAATCTCCCGGTTAGGGTTTACGCCCGGTCGCTACAATATACACTTCCCGCGAACGTGCGCGAGAAGAGTCCGGCTTACGAACTTTGACCTTCGTAAACAGGGAGCGAATTTCCCTTAGATACTCATCGAAACCTTCGCCCTGGAACACCTTCACTACAAAACTGCCACCCGGCGCTAATACATCACGACACATTTCTAGCGCCAGTTCCACCAGATACATGGCACGGGGGATATCCACCGCCGGTGTTCCGCTCATGTTTGGTGCCATATCGGACATGACAACCTGGACTTTACTGTCGCCTACGCGTTCCAGCAGTGCTTTCATCACCAGTTCATCACGAAAATCGCCCTGAAGAAAGTCCACACCAACGATAGGATCCATAGGTAAAAGATCACAAGCGATGATGCGGCCTTTGCCGCCAATTTGGGTGACCACATATTGTGACCAACCACCTGGAGCAGCACCAAGGTCGACAACCGTCATTCCCGGTTTAAAAAGTTTGTCACTTTGCTGTATTTCATCAAGTTTAAACCAGGCTCGGGAACGTAACCCCTTTTTCTGTGCCTGTTGAACATATTTATCGCTAAAGTGTTCCTGAAGCCAGCGACTGGAGCTGGCAGAACGCTTCTTACCTGTCATTTAACTTTCCCATTGGGATAACTCATCGTAACCAATTGCGTAAATTTTTACGCGCCTATTTGGTGATATATGGGAGATGGCGGTAGAATGACCCGTTTTCAATCCCAACGTAAGCAAAAAAATACGATGAATCTGAGTACTAAACAAAAACAGCACCTGAAAGGTCTGGCACATCCGCTCAAGCCAGTTGTTCTGCTTGGCAGTAATGGTTTGACCGAAGGGGTGCTGGCCGAGATTGAACAAGCGTTAGAGCACCATGAACTCATCAAGGTGAAAATCGCCACCGAAGATCGCGAAACTAAAACCTTGATCGTGGAAGCTATCGTGCGCGAAACCGGCGCCTGTAATGTACAGGTCATCGGTAAAACGCTGGTGCTTTATCGCCCAACTAAAGAACGTAAAATCTCGCTGCCACGCTAAGATTATCCTAAAGTTACACACATTTACTGTGTAAAACGAGGGGTTTTCCGCAGGCAGGAGAGCAAAATGCCACGCTCTGTTCGTTGATAAAAGGCCGCATAGCGGCCTTTTTCCATTCTTTACAATACATCAACATTTTGAGTATTGGGTAATTCTTACAGGTATTCCACCTTAATTACTTCAAATTCTACTTCGCCGCCCGGCGTTTTGATGACCACAACATCATCTTCTTCTTTGCCAATCAAGCCACGAGCAATAGGCGAGTTAACAGAAATCAGGTTCTGTTTAAAATCGGCTTCGTCATCGCCTACGATGCGATATGTCTGTTCTTCATCAGAATCCAGGTTCAAAACCGTCACGGTTGCGCCAAAAATCACGCGACCATTGTTTGGCATTTTGGTGACATCAATTACCTGCGCGTTCGACAGCTTGGCTTCGATATCTTTGATACGGCCTTCGCAGAAGCCCTGCTGTTCACGAGCTGCGTGGTATTCGGCGTTTTCTTTCAGGTCGCCATGCTCACGCGCTTCCGCGATAGCAGCAATGATTTCAGGACGGCGCACAGATTTCAGAAAATCCAGCTCTTCGCGTAATTTTTCAGCGCCGCGTAAGGTCATCGGAATAGCTTGCATTTGTTATACCTCTTGAATATTCCTGATGGGGCGAGTCTCCACTCGCCCCGGCTGTTCGGCATGCCCGGCACAACTCCTCGTCGGGACCAGAAGCAAAAAAATACCAACCCGGGAGCAGGCCCCAGGTCAGCAATAATTCACATTTTGATAGCCATTTTACCCTGAAGTTCCCGAAGGGTCATCGTTTACTTTATAGGGCGTTGCGCCGTAGTATGACGGCTCGATTCCAGGTTGTTAGCGCGAGATTATGCGATTTTCCAGATTTATCATCGGATTGACCAGCTGTATAGCGTTCAGTGTCCAGGCCGCGAATGTAGATGAGTACATTACTCAACTCCCCGCTGGCGCCAACCTTGCCCTGATGGTGCAAAAAGTCGGCGCGTCTGCCCCCGCTATTGATTACCACAGTCAGCAAATGGCGCTGCCCGCCAGTACGCAGAAAGTGATTACTGCGCTGGCAGCGTTGATTCAACTCGGGCCCGATTTTCGTTTTACCACTACGCTTGAAACCAAAGGTAACGTGGAAAACGGTGTGCTCAAGGGTGACTTAGTAGCGCGATTTGGTGCCGATCCGACGTTAAAACGTCAGGATATTCGCAATATGGTCACGACTTTGAAAAAATCTGGCGTCAACCAAATCGATGGCAATGTATTCATAGACACTTCCATTTTTGCCAGTCACGATAAAGCCCCCGGCTGGCCGTGGAATGATATGACACAATGCTTTAGCGCCCCGCCTGCCGCCGCAATTGTTGACCGAAATTGCTTTTCCGTCTCGCTCTACAGTGCCCAAAAACCCGGTGATATGGCCTTTATTCGCGTGGCCTCTTATTACCCCGTTACTATGTTCAGTCAGGTACGCACTCTCCCCCGAGGTTCTGCCGAAGCGCAATATTGCGAGCTGGATGTGGTACCAGGCGACCTTAATCGCTTTACGCTGACTGGGTGCCTGCCACAACGTTCTGAGCCGCTCCCATTGGCTTTTGCCGTGCAGGATGGTGCCAGCTATGCCGGAGCGATTTTGAAAGATGAGTTAAAGCAGGCTGGCATTACCTATAGCGGGACGTTACTGCGCCAGACGCAGGTTAACGAACCGGGAACGATAGTTGCCAGTAAACAGTCGGCCCCTTTGCACGATCTGCTTAAGATTATGCTGAAAAAGTCAGACAACATGATCGCCGATACGGTTTTCCGCATGATTGGTCATGCGCGTTTTAACGTGCCAGGTACATGGCGAGCAGGATCTGACGCCGTACGCCAAATCCTGCGCAAGCAAGCTGGTGTCGATATTGGTAACACTATTATTGCCGACGGTTCAGGACTTTCGCGGCATAACCTGATTGCACCCGCCACTATGATGCAGGTGCTGCAATACATTGCCCAACACGACAATGAACTTAACTTTATCTCCATGTTGCCACTGGCGGGCTATGACGGCTCTTTGCAGTACCGTGCTGGTCTGCATCAAGCGGGCGTAGATGGTAAAGTTTCAGCGAAAACAGGTTCGTTGCAGGGAGTGTATAACCTGGCGGGATTCATCACCACAGCAAGTGGGCAACGAATGGCATTCGTACAATATCTTTCTGGTTATGCAGTTGAACCAGCAGATCAGCGTAATCGCCGTATTCCGTTGGTACGTTTTGAAAGCCGTTTGTATAAAGATATTTACCAGAACAATTAGTTTAAAGAGAAACCCCGGCGCATGGCCGGGGTTTTGCTGATTAACGCTTGTAAATGAACTCAACGCCTTCTTCGTCGTCTTCGTCCCAGTCGTCATCCCAGTCTTCATCATCCTCTTCAGCAATCTCTTCAAGCTGCTGACGGTGATAATCATCCCACATGAATTCGACTTTCTCAGGCTGTTTCGCTTCTTCTGCCTGCACGACCGGGTTTTCAATGATAAAGGTCATCACATCCCAGCAGAGATCTTTCACACCCAGTCCGCTCGCCGCAGAGATCAGATAATATTTATCTTCCCAGCCCAGCGCCTCAGCGATCGCTTTCGCTTTCTCTTCGGCTTCTGCTTTATCCAGCAGGTCGATCTTGTTGAAGATTAACCAACGTGGTTTCGCCGCCAGATCCTGGCTGTATTTTTCCAGCTCACTGATAATAATGCGCGCATTCTCAACCGGATCAGTGCCGTCAATCGGATCGATATCGATCAGGTGCAACAAGACACGGCAACGTTCCAGGTGCTTGAGGAAGCGGATCCCCAAACCTGCACCTTCCGCAGCGCCTTCAATCAGCCCAGGGATATCGGCAACAACGAAGCTCTTCTCGTTGTCCATACGTACCACGCCCAGACTTGGCACCAGAGTGGTAAACGGATAGTCGGCTACTTTCGGTTTAGCCGCCGAGACAGCGCGGATAAATGTCGATTTACCGGCATTCGGCATCCCCAGCATACCGACGTCAGCCAGCAGCATCAGCTCCAGCAGCAGCTCACGCTTATCACCCGGCGTACCGTTGGTTTTCTGCCGTGGTGTACGGTTAACTGACGATTTGAAACGGGTATTGCCCAGACCGTGCCAACCGCCCTTGGCAACCAGCAGACGCTGACCGTGTTTGGTCATATCGCCCATGGTTTCGCCGGTCCCCTGATCGATAACGCGCGTACCAACCGGCACTTTAATCGTGACGTCTTTACCGCGCTTACCGGTACAATCGCGGCTTGCGCCGTTCTGACCGCGCTCTGCGCGGAAAGATTTTTCAAAACGATAATCGATAAGCGTGTTCAGGTTCTCGTCGGCTTCCATCCATACGTCACCACCATCACCGCCGTCGCCGCCATCCGGGCCGCCTTTCGGAATATATTTTTCGCGGCGGAAGCTCACGCAACCATTACCGCCATCACCTGCAACGACCAGAATCGATGCTTCATCAACAAACTTCATTTTATTCTCCGTAAATCATTCGCCTGCGCGGGGTTGCGATACCACCGTTGTATACTTACGTAATCCGCCCCAAATACGATGACCAATGGCGGAATACATCGCGCCCGCAACCACGACAAACGCACCGAGATAACCTAAAAGGTTTAACATCGGTCTGGCGAAGAAATCGGGCCAGGCCAGTGATAAAAGATCTGAAAAAAACAGCGTAAACAGTGGGGTAAGCGTGATGATCGCGCTCACCTGAGCTGCCTGCCAGCGAGCCATCGCTTCCGCCAGGGCGCCATATCCTACTAAGGTATTCAGTCCGCAAAAAATTAAACATGCGAGCTGCCATTGGCTAAGCTGCGCTATTACCCCAGGCTTCGCCAGTGGGAAGAGCGCAATTGTACACAAAGTGTACAGCAAAAACAGGATCTGCGGTGAGGCCAGCCGACGCAATAAAACCTTTTGCGCCACGCCATAACTCACCCAAACCGTCGCCGCACCGACCCCAAAGATAACTCCCCAGGTGTAATCAGTGAGCTTTGTAAATATCTCGACCAGACTGGTGTTAAAAAACATCACCAGGCCGCTCAGGAGCATCAATGCCCCCACAACCTGGGTGCTGCGCATTTTTTCTTTCAGAATAAATACGCTGGCAACCATCATGCCTACTGGTGAGAGTTGCCCAATCACCTGCGAGGCAGTCGGACTCAGATACTGTAGGGATGAGCTGAACAGGATGAAGTTCCCAAACAGCCCGGCAGTTGCTACAGCCAGCAAAATCAGCCAGCGCGGCTTACGAAACACTCGCAATGGCGGTAACTTCTTCTTCACCGCAAGAATGGCGCCAAGACCTATACTCGCCATTAAGAAACGGTAAAACACGATCGTCGGAGGCTCCATCACCTCCAGCACCTGCTTCATTGCGATTGGCAATGCACCCCAGCAAATTGCGGTAGTGAGCGCCAAAAGAATACCAATGCCTGCCTGCTGCTTCATACCGTATTCCCTACAAAGCACATTTGCGGATTAACGCCGCACCATGCGCATTTTTACCGGTTATCGAATGTAAAAAGCCCCGCAACGTGTTGCGGGGCTTTCATCCGTTACCGGGACGCGAAAAACTTATTCAGCTTCGATGCTGATAAATTTACGGTTTTTCGGGCCTTTAACTTCGAATTTCACTTTACCGTCTGCTTTAGCAAACAGAGTGTGGTCACGACCGCAACCTACGTTAGCGCCAGCGTGGAATTTGGTACCACGTTGACGAACGATGATGCTACCCGCCAGAACGGATTCGCCACCGAAACGCTTAACGCCCAGGCGTTTAGCTTCTGAATCGCGACCGTTACGTGTGGAGCCGCCAGCCTTTTTATGTGCCATTTGAAATCTCTCCTCAGGTCTTAGGCGCTGATGCCAGTAATTTTCACATCAGTGAACCACTGACGATGGCCCTGCTGCTTACGATAGTGTTTACGACGGCGAAACTTAACGATTTTAACTTTCTCGCCACGACCGTGAGCAACAACTTCAGCTTTGATTACGCCGCCATCAACGAAAGGAACGCCGATTTTGACTTCTTCACCGTTTGCGATCATCAGAACTTCAGCGAACTCAACAGTTTCGCCAGTTGCGATGTCCAGCTTTTCCAGGCGAACGGTCTGACCTTCGCTTACTCGGTGTTGTTTACCACCACTTTGGAAAACCGCGTACATATAAAACTCCGCTTCCGCGCACACCTTTTCAATGATTCAGAGTGCGCTATAAATATTCACAATAGGGCGCGAATATTACGCAAAACGCACGCCTTTGACAAGTGCTACAGTCAATACACGAAGAAAAAAAACACAACTTGTACGGTAACGTTTATCTGTGCCATTTTTTCAGTACAATCACTCTATATTCCTAACCATAAACCCTAAGTTGCCTCTGTTCACAGTAAGGTAATCGGGGCGAAAAGCCCGGCTTTTGCGATGAATTTAGAAAAAATCAATGAGTTAACCGCGCAAGATATGGCGGGTGTTAATGCGGCAATTCTCGAGCAGCTTAATTCCGACGTCCAGCTGATCAATCAGTTAGGCTATTACATCGTCAGCGGCGGCGGTAAACGTATTCGTCCGATGATTGCTGTACTGGCTGCACGAGCTGTTGGCTATGAGGGGAATGCACATGTCACCATTGCTGCCCTAATTGAGTTTATCCACACGGCGACTCTGCTTCACGACGACGTTGTGGATGAATCAGATATGCGCCGAGGGAAAGCTACCGCCAACGCCGCGTTTGGTAACGCTGCCAGTGTGCTGGTAGGCGATTTTATTTATACCCGTGCGTTCCAGATGATGACCAGCCTCGGCTCGCTCAAAGTGCTGGAAGTGATGTCAGAAGCCGTAAACGTCATCGCGGAAGGTGAAGTTCTGCAACTGATGAACGTTAATGATCCGAACATTAGTGAAGAAAACTACATGCGGGTTATTTACAGCAAAACCGCACGTCTGTTCGAGGCTGCTGCTCAGTGTTCCGGTATTCTGGCAGGCTGTACGCCGGAAGAGGAAAAAGGTCTGCAAGATTATGGTCGTTACCTCGGCACCGCTTTCCAGTTAATCGACGATCTACTTGATTACAATGCCGATGGCGAACAATTGGGTAAAAACGTCGGGGATGACCTGAACGAAGGAAAACCAACGCTGCCGTTGTTGCATGCGATGCATCATGGCACACCAGAACAGGCACAGATGATCCGTACTGCCATCGAACAAGGGAACGGTCGACATCTTCTGGAACCGGTTCTGGAAGCGATGAACGCTTGCGGCTCTCTGGAATGGACTCGTCAGCGTGCAGAGCAAGAAGCAGACAAAGCCATTGCTGCATTGCAAGTGTTGCCAGATACCCCGTGGCGAGAAGCGTTAATTGGCCTCGCACACATTGCTGTTCAACGCGATCGTTAATCCCCTCCTGTTATCCCGCGTACCGCGCGGGATAATTCCAGTAAAATCCCAAAAAGCTCCATTTAGCATAAATCCGACTGAAATACAGACGACTTATCTTGATATATTCTGAATATTCACACTCTTTACAGGAACTTTTTAGAGCAAAGCGTCATCGGGAGTATAGTGATGTTCTACAGAACACATGTTCTGAATGAGAGCGACTAACTTAAGGAGTGAGGAAAGATGGAGAATAATTTCATTGACTGGCATCCCGCCGATATCATTGCGGGTTTGCGAAAAAGAGGAACGTCAATGGCGGCGGAATCTCGCAGAAATGGTTTAAGCTCCTCAACGCTGGCGAATGCATTATCGCGCCCGTGGCCGAAAGGAGAGATGATTATTGCGAAAGCATTAGGAACTGATCCTTGGGTTATCTGGCCATCACGCTATCATGACCCCCTGACCCATGAGTTTATCGACAGATCGCAGTTGATGCGCAGCTACACCAAACCGCAAAAATGAGTAGCCTGGCGGTAGCCCCGCGAACGGGGCTGCCAGCTATCACACGATTACTCGCCTTTCACTCGCTCAATGTTAGCACCAAGCGCGCGAAGTTTGTCTTCAATGCGTTCATAACCGCGATCGATATGATAAATACGATCAACAACCGTAGTGCCTTCTGCAATGCAACCAGCCAGCACCAGACTTGCTGACGCACGTAGATCGGTTGCCATTACCTGTGCGCCGGAAAGTTTTTCAACACCGTGACAAATAACAGTATTGCTTTCAATTTCGGCATGTGCGCCCATACGGCTCAGCTCTGGTACGTGCATAAAGCGGTTTTCAAAGACCGTTTCGGTGATGAATCCGGTTCCTTCTGCCACCAGGTTCAGCAACGTGAACTGGGCCTGCATATCGGTCGGGAACGCCGGATGCGGCGCGGTACGTACGTTAACGGCCTTCGGACGTTTGCCGTGCATATCCAGACTAATCCAGTCTTCACCCACTTCAATGTCTGCCCCGGCGTCACGCAGTTTCGCCAGCACAGCGTCAAGGGTATCAGGCTGGGCGTTACGGCAGATAATTTTGCCGCGAGAGATCGCCGCAGCAACCAGGAAAGTACCGGTTTCAATTCGATCAGGCAGAACGCGGTAGACGCCGCCACCTAAACGTTCCACCCCTTCGATGACAATACGATCGGTACCCTGACCGCTAATTTTTGCGCCCAACGTAACCAGGAAGTTCGCGGTATCGACGATTTCCGGTTCACGCGCCGCATTTTCAATAATCGTGGTGCCTTCCGCCAGGGTTGCAGCACACATGATGGTCACGGTTGCACCAACACTGACTTTATCCATCACGATGTGTGCGCCTTTCAGACGACCATCGACAGAAGCTTTAACGTAACCTTCTTCCAGTTTGATGGTAGCGCCTAATTGCTCAAGGCCGGAAATATGTAAATCAACCGGACGAGCACCAATCGTACAACCGCCTGGCAGAGAAACCTGCCCCTGACCAAAACGAGCCACCAGCGGCCCCAGCGCCCAGATAGAGGCACGCATGGTTTTAACCAGATCGTAAGGCGCGCAGAAGACATTAACGTCACGGGCATCAATATGCACAGAACCATTACGTTCAACTTTGGCACCTAGCTGGCTAAGCAGCTTCATTGATGTATCGACGTCTTTCAGTTTCGGGACGTTCTGGATCTCCACCGGATCTTCCGCCAACAGTGCAGCGAAAAGGATAGGCAGAGCAGCATTTTTAGCGCCGGAAATTGTGACTTCGCCCTGGAGCTTCGTTGGCCCCTGAACACGAAATTTATCCATTTAGTTTGTTCTCAGTTAACAATTCATATCCGCTACCGGCGAGTCGCCCATAGCTCAAAAGCCGTTCAGTTTGCGATCGCGCGCCCACTCCGCCGGGGTATACGCTTTGATCGATACAGCATGAATGCGGTTATCCGCAATGTATTCCATCAGTGGGCCATAGACCGTCTGCTGTTTTTTAACCCGACTCATGCCGTCAAACAACTCACCCACGGCAATAACCTGAAAGTGGCTGCCATCGCCGGAAACGTGGACTTCCTGGAGGGAGAGAGCGTTCATCAACACGCTCTGAATTTCATTATTTTCCATGGGATCTTCAATCATCAGTTAATAAACCAGCGAAACATCTTAGAGCAAAGTTGCGCTGGCATAAATAAGCAAAAAGCCTCGCTGATAAATCAGACAAGGCTCAACTTGCAGGCAGGTTTGCCGAACAGGCGGTTAACGCCATATCCGGCCTGAAAAAATTTAACGAGGCAGAACATCAGCAGGCAAATTATACAATTTCGCCAGGGTATATACTTTGTCGTTTACCCCCTGAAGTGTCACACTGTTGCCCTGCTTTTTCGCCAGATCGATAAGGTGGAGCAACAACGCCAGCCCCCCCGTATCTACACGGGAAACACGGCTAAGATCGATACAGGAAATCCCCTTTACTGCTTCCTCACGCATTTTCCAAAGTGGCAGCAGAACGTCCTGATCAAGCTCTCCGGATAACGCCAGAGTCTCCCCCGTCTGCATCCAGCTTAGTGACTCGCTCATTATTTTTTCTCTTCCAGCGTGATTTTCTGTTGAGAAATCGATTTCAGTTGCGCAGTCAGACCGTCGATACCTTTGGTACGCAGCAGCGTTCCCCACTCATTTTGTTTGGTGGTGATCATGCTGACGCCTTCGGCGATCATGTCGTAAGCCTGCCAGTTACCCGTCTGGGAGTTTTTACGCCACTGGAAGTCCAGACGCACTGGTGGGCGGCCATTAGGGTCAATAATGGTAACGCGAATAGGCACAATGGTTTTATCACCCAGCGGTTGTTCTGGTGCAATCTGATAAGTCTGACCGTGATACATCGCTAATGCCTGACCATAAGCCTGCTTCAGGTACTCACGGAAAGCGGCAAAGTAAGCATCACGCTGAGCCGGGGTCGCGCTCTTGTAATACTGGCCCAGTACCAACGCACCGGCGTATTTCACCTGTACATATGGCAGCAGTTCCTGATCAACAATGGTACGAAGATAATCTGGGTTGGACCGAATTTGCGGTTGCTCATTCTTCAGGCGATCGAACGTTTTCTGCGCCGCCTCGTCCATCAGCTTATACGGATTGGTCTGGTCTGCCGCGGTTGCCGCACTCAGCGGTGCAATCACTAGCAAAGCGACCATCATTAAACGTTTAAACATGCGTCGGTTCTCCTGAAATTATTTCGTTGTACCCACAGGTTCAGTGGTTTCATTATTACCTGGCGCAGCGGCTGGCGCATCGCCACTATTCTTATTGTCATCACCTTTACTGCCACTGCCATAAAGGAACTGACCAATGAGATCTTCCAGAACCATCGCAGATTTGGTGTCCTGAATCGTATCCCCCTCTTTCAGAATAGCAGTCCCCAGTTCCGGGTCTTCAAAACCGACGTTTAATGCCAGATATTGTTCTCCAAGCAAACCGGAAGTACGAATGCTCAACGAACTGGTATCAGGAATGTGGTTATAACGTTGTTCAATTTCCAACGTCACGCGCGGTAGATAGGTTTTCGGGTCCAGTGTAATATCTGCCACCCGGCCTACGACAACCCCCCCAATGCTGACCGGAGAGCGTGCTTTCAGGCCGCCAATGTTATCGAACGTCGCATAAAGCGTGTAGGTCGGTTCAGTACGTATGGACGTCACGTTCGCCGCCTTCAGGCAAACAAACAGCGCCGCCAGCAGTGCTGCTAATAAAAAGATACCCACCCAAATTTCATTTTTTTTCGTTTGCATGAACTCAATTCCCAAACATCAATGCGGTCAGCACAAAATCCAGCCCCAGAACAGCCAGAGACGAGTGGACAACGGTGCGCGTGGTTGCCCGGCTAATCCCGGCAGACGTCGGGATGGCATCGTAGCCGTTAAATAACGAAATCCACGTCACCGTAATGGCGAACACCACGCTCTTAATCAGACAGTTGACCAGATCCATCCGCCAGTCGACAGCATTTTGCATCGCCGACCAGAAGAACCCGCTATCAATGCCTTTCCAACTGACGCCGACCAGCGATCCGCCCCAGATCCCCACGGCGACAAAAATGACCGTCAGCAGTGGTAATGAAATAACCCCAGCCCAGAAACGAGGAGAAATAACCCGGCGTAATGGATCCACGGCCATCATCTCCATACTGGATAGTTGCTCTGTGGCGCGCATCAAGCCGATTTCTGCGGTTAGCGCCGAACCGGCACGCCCGGCAAACAACAACGCGGCAACCACCGGCCCCAGTTCACGCAGTAGCGATAACGCTACCAGCATACCCAGACTGGTTTCCGCACTATAAGTGGTCAGAACCAGATAACCTTGCAGCCCCAGCACCATTCCGATGAACACGCCAGAAACCACAATAATCAGCATCGACAGGACGCCGACATTATAGAGCTGACGCACCAACAGCGGCGCATGTTTGCGAAATTCCGGTTTGCCGACCAGCGCATTGAATAACATTAACCCGGCCCGCCCGAACGTTCTCAGGGTTTTAATCCCTTTATGTCCAAGCGACGCCAGCGCATTTAACAGCATGAGTGGCTTAACTCCCTGGTAAAAGATCAGCGTGATAATCGCCGGCAGGATAGCGAAACGGAACTGGCCCGTCAGCTATCCCGTCCAGAAACTGACGTACGCGCGGATCAGGATTCGCCTGCAACGCCTGGGCGCTGCCATGAGCGACAATTTTTTTGTCTGCCAGAATCCAGGCGTGATCAGCAATACTTAACACTTCCGGCACATCATGAGAAACCACCACACAAGTCACGCCCAGCGCGCTGTTTAACTCAGAAATCAGCTTTACCAGTACGCCCATAGTGATGGGATCCTGCCCAACAAATGGTTCATCAAACATGATGAGATCCGGCTCCAGCGCAATTGCACGCGCCAGCGCTGCACGTCTCGCCATCCCGCCAGAGAGTTCAGAAGGCATAAGTTTAGCCGCCCCGCGCAACCCCACGGCCTCAAGCTTCATCATCACCGTACTATGTAACAATGGCGCGGGAAGTTGGGTATGTTCGCGCAGTGGATAGGCAACGTTGTCAAATACGTTCATATCTGTGAACAACGCCCCAGACTGAAACAACATGCTCATCCGTTTACGCACTGTATACAGGCGAGAACGAGACATCGCCGGAATATTCTCACCATCGAAAAGGATCTCACCATGATCTGGTGCGATTTGCCCGCCAATCAGACGGAGTAGCGTCGTTTTACCGATGCCCGATGGCCCCATGATCGCCGTGATCTTCCCTCGCGGCACGGTCAGGGAAATATTATCGAAGATGCAGCGATTGCCACGCGTAAAACTGACATCGCGCATATCGACTAAATTCGCCACAGACTGCTCCATAATTCACCCTTCGTCTTGCGTTAATTTTCTAAGCATGGCGCTCAATTTAACCTTGAACCCAACATATTTACAGAATATTACCCGCCGCGGTTAGCGAAAGCTGGCATTTGTTTTACTTTTTAGTCGCATAAAGTCAAAATTAAGAATCCGTCTCGGCTTTCTGAAAATCTTCAGCGACCGGCGAGTATACCTGAAGAAAGGACGTTAGATGCTTTTAGCTACGGCACTGTTAATTGTTGGTTTACTTTTGGTCGTTTACAGTGCCGACCGTCTGGTATTTGCCGCCTCTATTCTTTGCCGTACTTTTGGCATCCCGCCACTGATCATTGGCATGACCGTAGTCAGTATTGGCACATCACTTCCAGAAATAATCGTTTCGCTTGCCGCGTCGCTGCATGAACAACGAGATTTAGCCGTCGGCACAGCACTCGGCTCGAACATAATCAATATTTTACTGATTCTCGGTCTGGCTGCGCTGGTGCGCCCTTTTACCGTCCATTCCGATGTTCTGCGCCGTGAATTACCATTAATGTTATTAGCCAGTGTGGTGGCCGGTTCCGTACTCTATGACGGACAACTTGGTCGCAGCGATGGTATCTTTCTCCTCTCTCTGGCTGTGCTATGGCTGCTGTTCATTGTTAAACTTGCACGTCAGGCAGAACGCCAGGGGACTGACAGCCTGACCAGAGAACAGCTTGCAGAGCTACCGCGCGAAGGTGGTTTGCCTGTTGCGTTTTTATGGCTCGGCATTGCATTGATTATCATGCCGGTGGCAACGCGGATGGTGATTGATAACGCCACCGTACTGGCGAATTACTTTGCCATCAGCGAGTTGACTATTGGTCTGACGGCAATCGCTATCGGCACTAGTCTGCCGGAACTGGCAACCGCGATAGCTGGTTTTCGCAAAGGTGAAAACGATATCGCTGTCGGTAATATCATTGGCGCGAATATTTTTAATATTGTCATCGTGCTGGGTTTACCCGCGCTGATAACGCCCGGGGAGGTTAACCCACTAGCGTACAGCCGTGACTGCAGCGTGATGCTGTTGGTTAGCATTATTTTTGCGTTGCTATGCTGGCGACGTTCCCCACAACCTGGCCGTGGCATTGGGGTATTATTAACAGGCGGATTTGTCGTATGGCTGGCGATGTTGTACTGGTTATCGCCAATACTCGTTGAATAACTGGAAACGGATTATGTCGCACGTAGAGTTGCAACCGGGTTTTGACTTTCAGCAAGCAGGTAAAGAAGTCCTGGCGATTGAACGTGAATGCCTGGCAGAGCTTGATCAATATATCAATCAGAATTTCACGCTCGCCTGTGAAAAGATGTTCTGGTGTAAAGGTAAAGTCGTGGTCATGGGAATGGGTAAATCGGGGCACATTGGGCGCAAAATGGCAGCAACTTTTGCCAGCACCGGTACTCCGTCATTTTTCGTCCATCCCGGTGAGGCCGCACATGGCGATTTAGGCATGGTCACCCCGCAGGACGTGGTCATTGCGATTTCTAACTCAGGTGAATCCAGCGAAATCACAGCCTTAATCCCGGTACTCAAACGCCTGCATGTGCCGTTAATTTGCATCACTGGTCGTCCTGAGAGCAGCATGGCTCGCGCAGCAGACGTGCATCTGTGTGTTAAAGTAGCGAAGGAGGCCTGTCCGTTAGGGCTGGCCCCAACCAGCAGCACCACAGCTACGCTGGTCATGGGAGATGCACTTGCCGTCGCCTTGTTGAAAGCACGCGGCTTTACCGCCGAGGATTTTGCACTTTCGCATCCAGGCGGCGCACTAGGTCGTAAACTTCTGCTGCGCGTCAGCGATATTATGCATACGGGAGACGAGATCCCGCATGTCAGGAAATCAGCCAGTCTGCGTGATGCGCTGCTGGAAGTCACCCGCAAAAACCTTGGTATGACCGTCATTTGCGATGACAATATGATGATTGAAGGCATCTTTACCGACGGTGATTTACGCCGTGTCTTCGATATGGGCGTAGATGTCCGTCAGTTAGGTATTGCTGATGTGATGACGCCAGGGGGAATTCGTGTACGCCCTGGCATTCTGGCCGTTGAGGCGCTGAACTTAATGCAGTCCCGCCATATCACCTCAGTAATGGTTGCTGATGGCGACCATTTACTCGGTGTGTTACATATGCACGATTTATTGCGTGCTGGCGTAGTGTAAAGATTCAAGGATAAACAACAATGAGTAAAGCAGGTGCGTCGCTTGCGACCTGTTACGGCCCTGTTAGCACCGATGTGGTGGCAAAAGCAGAGAACATTCGTCTGCTGATCCTCGACGTTGATGGCGTATTGTCAGATGGCCTGATTTATATGGGTAACAATGGCGAAGAGCTGAAAGCGTTCAACGTTCGTGACGGTTATGGTATCCGCTGTGCGCTCACCTCTGATATTGAAGTCGCCATCATTACTGGACGAAAGGCTAAACTGGTAGAGGATCGGTGTGCAACGTTAGGGATCACCCATCTGTATCAAGGGCAGTCAAACAAGCTTATCGCCTTTGCCGATCTGCTGGAAAAACTGGCGATTGTCCCAGAAAACGTGGCTTACGTAGGTGATGATCTTATCGACTGGCCCGTGATGGAAAAAGTGGGCTTAAGCGTGGCCGTAGCCGATGCGCATCCGCTGTTGATTCCACGCGCTGATTATGTGACGCGCATTGCTGGCGGTCGCGGCGCGGTTCGTGAAGTTTGCGACTTATTACTCCTGGCGCAGGGCAAACTGGATGAAGCCAAAGGGCAATCAATATGAGTAAAGCCAGACGTTGGGTTATCATTGTACTATCACTGGCGGTTCTGGTGATGATCGGCGTTAACATGACCGAGAAAGACGATACTGCACAGGTGGTCGTCAACAACAATGATCCCACCTATAAAAGCGAGCATACGGACACGCTCGTCTATAACCCAGAAGGAGCTCTAAGCTATCGATTGATTGCTCAACACGTTGAATATTATTCCGATCAGGCCGTTTCGTGGTTTACGCAACCAGTACTTACCACATTTGATAAGGATAAAATCCCGACATGGTCGGTTAAAGCAGATAAAGCCAAGCTAACCAATGATCGGATGCTCTATTTATATGGACACGTTGAAGTCAACGCACTCGTGCCGGACTCTCAACTTCGCAGAATCACGACGGATAACGCGCAGATCAATCTGGTGACGCAGGATGTTACCTCTGAAGACCTCGTCACGTTATACGGTACAACATTTAACTCCAGCGGTCTGAAAATGCGCGGCAACTTACGCAGCAAGAATGCCGAGCTGATTGAAAAGGTTAGAACATCCTATGAAATTCAAAACAAACAAACTCAGCCTTAATCTTGTGCTAGCCAGCTCACTTCTGGCCGCCAGCATTCCGGCATTTGCCGTAACCGGAGACACTGACCAACCGATCCACATCGAATCGGACCAGCAATCTCTTGATATGCAAGGCAACGTGGTCACCTTCACCGGTAATGTCGTCGTGACTCAAGGCACCATTAAAATCAATGCCGATAAAGTGGTCGTCACCCGTCCGGGTGGTGAACAAGGCAAGGAAGTCATCGACGGTTACGGCAACCCGGCCACCTTCTATCAAATGCAGGATAACGGCAAGCCGGTCGAAGGCCATGCATCCCAGATGCATTACGAACTGGCGAAAGATTTCGTCGTGCTCACCGGTAATGCTTATCTGCAACAGGTCGATAGCAACATTAAGGGCGATAAGATCACTTACCTGGTGAAAGAGCAGAAAATGCAGGCTTTCAGCGACAAAGGTAAGCGTGTGACCACCGTTCTGGTGCCGTCACAGTTGCAGGACAAAAACAACAAAGGCCAGACCCCGGCGCAGAAGAAGGGTAATTAATTCGTTATGGCAACATTAACTGCAAAGAACCTTGCAAAAGCCTATAAAGGCCGCCGCGTGGTCGAAGACGTTAGCCTGACCGTCAACTCCGGGGAGATTGTCGGTTTGTTGGGGCCAAACGGTGCCGGTAAGACCACGACTTTCTACATGGTTGTTGGCATTGTGCCGCGCGATGCGGGCAACATTATTATTGATGACGACGATATCAGCCTGCTGCCGCTGCATGCGCGCGCGCGTCGCGGTATCGGCTATTTGCCGCAGGAAGCCTCCATTTTCCGCCGCCTCAGCGTTTACGATAACCTGATGGCGGTACTGCAAATTCGCGATGACTTGTCCGCTGAACAGCGTGAAGACCGCGCGAACGAGTTGATGGAAGAGTTCCACATTGAGCATTTGCGCGACAGCATGGGGCAATCACTTTCCGGTGGTGAACGCCGTCGAGTAGAAATTGCGCGCGCACTGGCTGCGAATCCGAAATTTATCCTTCTCGATGAACCGTTTGCCGGGGTCGACCCGATCTCGGTTATCGACATCAAACGCATCATTGAACACCTGCGCGACAGCGGCCTGGGCGTGCTTATCACCGACCATAACGTGCGTGAAACGCTGGCTGTTTGTGAACGCGCTTATATCGTCAGTCAGGGGCATTTAATCGCTCATGGCACGCCGACAGAAATCTTACAAGATGAACATGTTAAGCGTGTATATCTTGGGGAAGACTTCAGACTCTGATAGGGTAGAAGTTTGCGACGTTTTAGCAGGAGAGTACGATTCTGAACATGAAGCAAGGTTTGCAACTCAGGCTTAGCCAACAACTGGCGATGACGCCTCAGCTACAACAGGCGATTCGTCTGTTGCAGTTGTCCACGCTGGAACTTCAGCAGGAGCTACAGCAGGCGCTGGAAAGTAATCCACTGCTTGAGCAAATCGACACTCATGATGAAATCGATACTCGTGAAACGGCGGACAGCGAAACGCTGGACACCGCCGACGCGCTCGAACAAAAAGAGATGCCGGAAGAACTGCCGCTCGATGCCAGTTGGGACACCATCTACACTGCCGGTACGCCCTCTGGCACCAGTGGTGACTACATCGACGACGAACTGCCGGTCTATCAGGGCGAAACAACACAGACCTTGCAAGATTACCTGATGTGGCAGGTCGAGCTGACGCCGTTTTCTGACACCGATCGCGCTATCGCCACCTCCATTGTCGATGCCGTTGATGACACCGGTTATCTGACTGTCCCGCTGGAAGATATTCTCGAAAGCATGGGTGATGAAGAGATCGACATCGATGAAGTTGAAGCCGTTCTTAAACGCATTCAGCGTTTTGACCCGGTCGGTGTGGCGGCGAAAGATCTGCGTGACTGTCTGTTGATCCAACTCTCCCAATTCGACAAAAACACGCCGTGGTTGGAAGAGGCCCGATTGATCATTAGCGATCATCTCGATCTGCTGGCCAATCACGACTTTCGCTCATTAATGCGCGTCACTCGTCTGAAAGAAGATGTGCTGAAAGAAGCCGTCAATCTGATCCAGTCACTCGATCCACGCCCCGGCCAGTCGATCCAGACCGGTGAACCAGAATATGTCATCCCTGATGTGCTGGTGCGTAAGCATAACGGCCACTGGACGGTTGAACTCAACAGCGACAGTATTCCACGTCTGCAAATTAACCAGCATTATGCCTCAATGTGTAACAGTACACGCAACGATGGCGACAACCAGTTTATCCGCAGCAATCTGCAGGATGCCAAATGGTTGATCAAGAGTCTGGAAAGCCGTAACGATACACTACTGCGCGTCAGTCGCTGTATTGTTGAACAACAGCAAGCCTTCTTTGAGCAAGGCGAAGAATATATGAAACCGATGGTGCTGGCTGATATCGCCCAGGCCGTGGAGATGCATGAATCGACGATATCTCGCGTGACCACGCAAAAGTACCTGCATAGTCCACGAGGCATTTTTGAACTGAAGTATTTCTTTTCCAGCCACGTCAATACCGAGGGCGGCGGCGAAGCATCCTCCACGGCGATTCGTGCACTGGTGAAGAAATTAATCGCGGCAGAAAACCCAGCGAAACCGTTGAGCGACAGTAAGTTAACCTCTTTGCTGTCGGAACAAGGTATCATGGTGGCACGCCGCACTGTTGCGAAGTACCGAGAGTCTTTATCCATTCCGCCGTCAAACCAGCGTAAACAACTCGTTTGACCCAACTGATAAGGAAGACACTATGCAGCTCAACATTACCGGAAATAACGTCGAGATCACCGAGGCCCTGCGCGAATTTGTCACCTCAAAGTTTGCCAAACTTGAGCAATATTTTGACCGAATCAACCAGGTTTATGTTGTTCTGAAAGTGGAGAAAGTCACCCACACCTCAGATGCAACACTGCATGTTAACGGTGGCGAAATTCATGCCAGCGCGGAAGGTCAGGACATGTACGCCGCCATTGATGGCTTAATTGATAAGTTGGCACGTCAGCTAACCAAGCATAAAGATAAATTGAAACAACACTAATTGTCCGGGCAATTAGCAAGTGCATGGCGGCCTGTTGTATAGCACAACAGGCCAATTGTACGGTTAATGCTCCGAATCTGTCCCATTGTTTGGGAGGGCAGATTCTTAGGTGAAATTATGACAAATAATGATACAACTCTACAGATTAGCAGTGTTCTTAACAGGGAATGTACGCGAAGCCGCGTCCACTGTCAGAGCAAAAAACGCGCACTGGAAATCATCAGCGAACTGGCGGCAAAACAACTTAGCCTGCCGCCGCAGGTGGTCTTTGAAGCTATTCTGACGCGGGAAAAAATGGGCAGTACCGGTATTGGTAATGGCATTGCCATTCCGCACGGCAAACTGGAAGAAGATACCCTACGCGCTGTTGGCGTTTTCGTTCAGCTAGAAACACCAATTGCTTTCGATGCCATCGACAACCAGCCGGTAGACTTGCTTTTTGCCCTGTTGGTACCCGCAGACCAAACCAAAACGCACCTGCATACTCTTTCGCTGGTCGCGAAACGTCTGGCGGACAAAACTATCTGTCGCCGTTTACGTGCAGCCCAGAGCGATGAAGAGCTGTATCAAATCATTACGGATACCGAAGGTACTCCGGATGAAACGTAGTTATTCAGTAATGTCTCTTTTAGACGTTGTGAGGAGAAACAGTACATGGTACTGATGATCGTCAGCGGACGTTCAGGCTCAGGTAAATCTGTCGCCCTGCGTGCGCTGGAAGATATGGGTTTTTACTGCGTGGATAACCTTCCCGTGGTGTTGTTACCCGATCTGGCTCGGACTCTGGCCGATCGCGAGATTTCTGCCGCCGTCAGCATTGATGTTCGCAATATGCCAGAATCGCCAGAAATATTCGAACAGGCGATGAGCAACCTGCCTGATGCTTTCTCACCGCAACTCCTGTTTCTCGATGCCGATCGTAACACGCTGATTCGTCGTTACAGCGATACGCGCCGCCTGCATCCGCTTTCCAGCAAAAACCTGTCGCTGGAAAGTGCTATCGACAAAGAAAGCGACCTTCTGGAGCCACTCCGCTCGCGCGCAGATCTGATTGTCGATACGTCTGAAATGTCCGTTCATGAGCTGGCAGAGATGCTGCGTACCCGTCTGCTGGGTAAACGCGAGCGTGAACTGACAATGGTCTTTGAATCCTTCGGCTTCAAGCATGGTATTCCTATCGACGCAGATTACGTTTTTGACGTACGTTTCCTGCCGAACCCACACTGGGATCCGAAACTGCGTCCGATGACTGGCCTTGATAAACCTGTCGCCGCATTCCTCGACAGACACACAGAAGTACACAATTTTATCTACCAGACGCGTAGCTATCTTGAGCTATGGTTACCTATGCTGGAAACCAACAACCGTAGCTACCTGACAGTCGCCATTGGTTGTACTGGCGGGAAACACCGTTCGGTGTATATTGCAGAACAGTTGGCAGACTATTTCCGCTCACGCGGTAAAAACGTCCAGTCACGCCATCGCACGCTGGAAAAACGTAAACCATGACCGTCAAACAAACTGTTGAAATCACTAACAAGCTGGGCATGCATGCCCGGCCTGCTATGAAACTGTTTGAATTAATGCAGGGTTTTGACGCCGAAGTGCTTTTACGTAATGACGAAGGCACCGAGGCTGAAGCCAACAGCGTTATTGCGCTGTTGATGCTGGATTCTGCCAAAGGACGACAGATTGAAGTGGAAGCCACCGGTCCGCAGGAAGTCGAAGCGTTGGCCGCGGTCATCGCCCTCTTTAACTCAGGTTTCGACGAAGATTAATCTTCGTCATTCTGACGCTTAGTTCCCCCAGATACGCACCATCCGCCCAACGGGCGAAAAAAGCACAAGTCCAAAATGCCCCATTTCTCGCAATTGTACATTTCGTGCGCTTTTCTGTAAGTATAAAACCTTAAGAAAACCTTAAGAAGTGGTTGTTTAGGTTTTGTTTAAGTTAAGTCCTCATACTGGAGACAGTCAGAAAATACCTTCAGGAGATGGCATGATTCGCTTATCTGAACAAAATCCCCTGGGCACCGGAAGACATCGGAAATGTTATGCGCATCCGGATGATGCCCAACGCTGTATTAAGATTGTCTACCACCGTGGCGATGGTGGTGATAAAGAGATCCGCCGTGAGTTAAAGTACTATGCGCATCTTGGTCGTCGTTTGAAAGACTGGAGCGGTATTCCGCGCTATCACGGTACGGTTGAGACTGATTGCGGCATCGGTTATATCTACGACGTCATTGCCGATTTCGATGGCAAACCATCTATTACACTGAGCGAATTTGCTAAACAGTGCCATTACGAAGAAGATATCGCGCAACTGCGTCAGTTATTGAAACAGTTAAAGCGTTATTTGCAGGATAACCACATCGTGACGATGTCGCTGAAGCCGCAGAATATCCTCTGCCACCGCATCAGTGAGTCAGAAATTATCCCTGTCGTCTGTGACAACATTGGTGAAAGCACGTTGATTCCACTGGCGACCTGGTCGAAGTGGTGTTGCTTGCGTAAACAACAGCGGCTGTGGCGACGTTTTATCGCTCACCCAGCGTTATCTGTTGCTCTGCAAAAAGAGGGGCTACCTCGTGAAAGCAAAAAGCTAACCTTCACCTCACGCGAAGCTTAATACAGCTGGTGTTGCCGCATAAACGACTCACCGCCCAACTGATGCATTTGCCGTAAAATCCACGCCTGACGGCTACGCACGTAGCCTGACGGTGCGGAAGCATTAAAACGTAGTGGGCTCGGCAACACTGCCGCCAGTAACGCCGCTTCCGACTGGGTGAGCTTACTGGCTGGTTTATGAAAATAACGTTGTGCCGCAGCTTCAACGCCAAACACACCATCACCAAATTCAGCGATATTCAGGTAAACCGTCAGGATGCGCTTTTTGCTCCAGACCGTTTCTATCCCCAGCGTTAATCCGGCTTCCAGCCCTTTTCGTACCCAGCTACGCCCATCCCATAAAAAGAGATTTTTGGCTGTCTGCTGCGAAATTGTTGATGCGCCGCGAATGCGGTTATCATTGTGCTCGTTGTGCGTCAGGGCTTTCTCAATGGAAGCGACATCAAAGCCCCAGTGCTCGGGGAATTTCTGATCTTCTGCGGCAATCACTGCCAGCCCCATCCACGGCGAGATTTGATCCATACTGACCCAATCAGAATGCGCCATGTAACGAAAGTTACCGTGCAGCCAGGCACTTAGCTGTCGCTCGGCCATCACCGCAGAGAACGGGACTGGCGCTATACTAAACAGCGCTATCCCCCCGCCCCAAAACACAACGAGGATAATCACTAACCGCAGAATGAAACGGCGGACGAAACCGAACGCCGTTACGCGACGTTTGCTCATTCAGCCAGAACCAGCACGCGGGAAACCAGCTTATCAATGCCGCTTGCTGCTTCCGCAATGTTCTGTGCCAACATATATGCAGGCGTGGTGACAATCTTATTGTCTTCATCAACGACAATATCATCGACCGGACATGGCACATGTTCTGCGCCCATCTCTTCCAGTACTTCTGCTGTATCGATATCTGTGCCGATGGTCAAACGCAGCGGGAAATTGAAGATTTTCGGCAACATTGCCGGGGCAATGCACATAAAGCCAAGCGGTTTTCCGGCCTGATGCATTGCTTGCGTCAGCGCCTTTAATTCACGGTCAACGGTGCATTCACTGCCAAGACTGGCAAAATTGCTTAAATTCTTTGCCGCGCCAAATCCGCCCGGCACAATTAACGCATCAAGTTCGGCGGCATCAGCCTGCGCCAGAGGACGGATCGCACCACGCGTAATACGCGCCGCTTCAATCAACACATTGCGCGTTTCCGCCATTGCTTCACCGGTTAAATGGTTGATGACATCAACCTGCTGCTTATCTGGAGCAAAACAAACTGCCTGCGCGCCGCTGCGTGATATCGCTAATAACGTCAACACCGCTTCATGAATTTCAGAACCGTCATAGACGCCGCATCCGCTCAGAACTACGCCAATTTTCCTCATTGTTATCATCCTTTCGCAATTGACTGAAATACATTAATTTTTTTAATAAAAACGCTATACATCACACATTCAACTGATTCATGTAACAAATCATTTAAGATTTGCTATCTTAACTGCATGCGGCCTGAAAAACAGTGCTGTGCCTTTGTTACTTATCATAAAAATTTACGGCGCAGCCAAGGTTTCCCTGGTGTTGGCGCAGTATTCGCGCACCCCGGTTTAGCCGGGGTCATTTTTTAGCGGCTTTTGCCACCCACGCTTTCAGCACTTCTACGTCGTGACGCCACTCTTCTTTCATCTCTTCAATCCATTCACCAACATTATCTTCCCACGCAGGAAGGTCTGGTGACTGAATTTGCTGGCCAAGCTGTTGTAGATGGCGTAGCCCCACTGAACCCGCTGCGCCTTTTATTTTATGTCCTTCCTCAACGATGCCTTTTTTGTCCTGTGCCGTCAGGTTCGACTCCAGTACGCTTACATAGCCCGGCATCATCTTCTCAAACACCGCCAACCCGTCAGTAATCAACTTCGGTCCTACAAGTTCGAGATATTGTTCCAGCATGGGAATATCGAGCAATGCTTCTGATTTGCTACTCTCTTCTGTCATCACCGTGCTCTCCTCATCATCCTGGGTATCCCAGAATTTCTTGATCATCGCGGTTAGCGCCGGTACTGAAAGTGGTTTACTCAGCACATCATCCATTCCAGCATTAAGGTACTCTTGTTTATCTTTCAACACGTTGGCGGTTAAAGCCACCAGCGGTGGTAAATCTTCACGCGGATAACGCTTCGTCAGTTCGCGTGATATATCCAGCCCGGTCATATCTGGTAACTGAATATCCAGCAATACAAGGTCGTATTCGCCCGGCTTAAACATCTCCAGTGCTGCCTTACCGGACATCGCAACATCAACGCTGTTGCCCAGTTTTTCCAGCACCGAGCGGGCAACGATGACGTTCAGCTCAATGTCTTCTACTAACAGCACATTCAGCGCAGGTAAAGGCATATCATCTTCGTCAAACGCGTCATCCACTTCTTCCGCCACCGACGGCGCGTGGATAGTCAGGGTAAAGGTCGAGCCTTTACCTTGTTCGCTGGTGACAGTGATATCACCGCCCATATTTTTCGCCAGCCGACGAGAAACCGCCAGACCAATACCAGTACCGGTCGCGGGTTTGCCGCCGTGGCTGTCTTTCACCTGATAATACATGGCGAAAATTTTATCCAGCTCATTCTGTGGAATACCGATGCCAGAGTCTTCCACTTCAAAATGCAGCATGTCGCCTTCGTCATAACGTACGCGAACAGATACCTGGCCCTTCTGGGTGAATTTCACAGCGTT
This sequence comes from Escherichia coli, assembly GCF_011881725.1. Lineage (GTDB taxonomy): Bacteria > Pseudomonadota > Gammaproteobacteria > Enterobacterales > Enterobacteriaceae > Escherichia > Escherichia coli_E. Next base: position 235,966 of record NZ_JAATUR010000001.1, read on the forward strand.
ACTGATTAAGTTCCACAGGATCTGGCGTAAGCGAGTCCCATCGGTAATGACCTGATGCGGCAACGGCAATGTTGGTTCAAGAACAAAGCGCAAGCCTTTTTGCTGCGCTTGCAGTGCGGAGAGATTTTCCAGATCGGCCAGGAAGCTGGTGAAATCCACCGGCTGGTTATCGAGCTGGACTTTACGTCGCTCCATCTTATCCATATCGATAATATCGTTGAAGATATTCCCGAGAGTGATGGCAGAAACATGGATAGTTTTGAGATATTTCTCCTGCTCGGCGGTGAGTTCTGTATCCAGCAGAATGCGACTTAGGCCGACAATACCGTTCAGCGGCGTACGCAACTCATGACTGATAGTGGAGATAAAGGTTGTTTTATCGCGGCTGGCGCGTTCGAGCGCATCCTGATAACGCTTACGCTCGGTAATGTCGCGGCCAAAGCCCATCAAGCCGTGGCGTTTACCCACGCGGTCGTAGTACGGCACTTTACGGATCTCAAAGCAGGCTTTGCGTCCGTCCGGATAATCCAGCCACTGTTCATAGGTCAATGACACATTATGACGGAACACTTTCTCGTCGGTTTCAATGACTTTCGCTGCGGCTTCCGGCGTGTAAACGTCTGCAGGTTTCAAATGCACCAACTGTTTTTCGCTTTTTCCGGTCAGCAGTTCCATTGCGCGGTTACAGCCGGAAAACTCTTTATCTTCGTTACGGTAAAAAACCAGATCGGGTGAAGCATCAAGGAAGGAACGTAAGAATGAGGATTGTTGCTCGAGCTGAATTTGCGTCTCTTCGCGCTCTTTGATTTCAATTTTTAGCTGACCGAAGGTTTCCTGCAATTCGGCTTCTGCTTTTTCGCGAACGGCAATTTCCTGATTAAGCTGGGTAATATTATCTTTCAGCTGTACGTTGAGGCTTAGATCGCGCTCGCGCATCTCCTCCAGCTTTTGTACCAGACGTGACAGGCGTTGCCGTGACTCCTCGAGTTGCTCAACGACTACCGAAAGAAAGTAGACCGCCCATGGCGTAATCAACAATCCAAAGAAAATAGAGCGGATAACATCAATGCTTTCGACCTGGCCATGCAGCACCATGGTCACCGCCATTTGTACCACAATGGCGAGTACGACGAGGGCCAATGCCAGCAGCATTGAGAAGCGCACCAGACCTAACTTCATCATCAGGTCAACATAGTACTGCGCCAGCAGACGAATTTGCTTCATTAGGGAATTCCTTCACGACAACCTGCCCCAATAATACCCAATTCTGGCAGTTACGTTATAAATTGTGTTAGAAATGCGGAATTCCCCTCAATGGCCTACGCCGTTGGAGGTAGCCACGGACGTCCCAACGCCGATCCTTGTACGCCATGTTCATTCAGATAGCGATCCAGCTCGACCATTCCCGTCCAGCGATTTTCACACCATAGTGGTGCAAGTAGCGTCGGGCGACGGGCGCTGGCGGAAATGCGGTGGTAGATCACTTCCGGTGGCGTATGGCGAATCATTTCTCCGGCAGTGAGCGTGTAATCCTCCAGTTCAATACCGTTCAAACGCCCCGCCTCCCACGCTTTCGCCATAATGCTGCCTTTCACAATATGCAGCGGATGCAGCTTTATACCGTCTACACCAGTTTCAACCACTCGATCCAGCGTTTGCAAACATTCGGCCTGCCCTTCGCCAGGCAGGCCGACAATTAAGTGAGAACACACCTTCAGTCCACGCTCACGCGCCAACTGAGTCGTGCGCTGATAGCAGGCAAAATCATGTCCACGATTGATGCGATGCAGCGTTTTGTCGTGTGCGGTTTGCAACCCCAGCTCCAGCCACACTTCGTAGCCCTGGTCCTTATATTCGCAAAGCAGATCCAGCACCGCATCCGGCACGCAGTCCGGGCGGGTACCAACACACAAACCGACAATATTGGCCTGGCTCACCGCCTGCTGATACATAGAACGCAGTACCTGAACTTCTGCAAATGTGCTGGTGTAGGCCTGAAAATAAGCCAGATAGCGTTTCGCGCGGTTCACTAAATTCGCCTGGTGCGCCAGTTGTTCGGCAATAGAGCGGTGCTGCTGCGCTTCATCGGCAAACGAGGCTACATTACAGAACGTACAGCCGCCGCGCCCGATGGTACCGTCACGATTCGGGCAACTAAAACCGCCGTGCAGCGTCAGCTTATGCACCTTTTGCCCATAACGACGGGTGAGATCACCACCAAACATATTGACTAATTTCTGTAACTGCATAATCTGATAGACCGCGCCTTGAAAAGAGGCCAAAGCCTGCCATTTTTAGCTCAAATCGGCGATGACCTGGATCAATCGCCCCGCCCCACTTTTATCAATTGCATAACCAATCACAATTACCGAAATTTCATGCATAATTACATAAATCACTTTTGCTTATCATGTGTCAGATTTTTTTATCTCCTTATGGATTTTAGTCAAAAACAGTAGCATAAAACGTCATTACCAATTAATGCAGTATAAAATACTAGATTTCTCGTTAGTTCAAGGCAGGATAAGGGTTAACACGCCTTTATGACAGTCAGGAATTGAATGTTTCCCTAATGAGCCCCCCTTTAACCATCGAGAGCATATATCCTTTAATTTCAATAAATTAATAAAGAACTTTGCGTTAAAGCACATTTCTATACCAATAAGCTTGCCATTTGACCTGTATCAGCTTTCCCGATAAGTTGGAAATCCGCTGGAAGCTTTCTGGATAAGCAGCCTGCTTATCATATTTATGCAGTAATTGAGTTCCCCTCTTCACCGTATTAACCGATGCGAAAAGGACAAAAAAGGGGGCGAATGCGAGGTAAGCGTATGAAACGCAACCCCCGTCGCCACGCTCTTTCTGTGCCCGTGCGCAGCGGTTCGGTAGTGGGGTTCCCGCAGAGCCTGGGGGAGGTTCACGATATGTTGTACGATAAATCCCTTGAGAGGGATAACTGTGGTTTCGGCCTGATCGCCCACATAGAAGGCGAACCTAGCCACAAGGTAGTGCGTACTGCAATACACGCACTGGCCCGCATGCAGCACCGTGGCGCGATCCTCGCCGATGGAAAAACCGGTGACGGTTGCGGCTTGCTGTTACAAAAACCGGATCGCTTTTTTCGCATCGTTGCGCAGGAGCGCGGCTGGCGTTTAGCCAAAAATTATGCCGTTGGGATGATCTTCCTGAATAAAGATCCTGAACTCGCCGCTGCCGCGCGCCGCATCGTTGAAGAAGAGCTGCAACGCGAAACCTTGTCGATTGTGGGCTGGCGTGATGTCCCCACCAACGAAGGCGTGCTGGGTGAAATCGCCCTCTCCTCTCTGCCGCGTATTGAGCAAATTTTCGTTAACGCTCCGGCTGGCTGGCGTCCGCGTGATATGGAACGCCGTCTGTTTATCGCCCGCCGTCGCATCGAAAAGCGCCTCGAAGCCGATAAAGACTTCTACGTCTGTAGCCTGTCGAATCTGGTCAATATCTATAAAGGTCTGTGTATGCCGGCAGATTTGCCGCGCTTTTACCTGGATCTTGCGGACCTGCGCCTGGAATCGGCCATCTGCCTGTTCCACCAACGCTTCTCCACTAACACTGTGCCGCGCTGGCCTCTGGCGCAGCCGTTCCGCTACCTGGCGCACAACGGTGAAATCAACACCATCACCGGTAACCGTCAGTGGGCGCGTGCGCGTACCTATAAATTCCAGACGCCGCTGATCCCTGACCTGCACGACGCCGCGCCGTTCGTCAACGAAACCGGTTCTGACTCCAGTTCCATGGATAACATGCTGGAGCTGCTGCTGGCGGGCGGGATGGATATCATCCGCGCCATGCGTCTGTTAGTACCACCCGCCTGGCAGAACAACCCGGATATGGACCCGGAACTGCGCGCGTTCTTCGACTTTAACTCCATGCATATGGAACCGTGGGATGGTCCGGCGGGCATAGTAATGTCCGATGGTCGCTTCGCTGCCTGTAACCTCGACCGTAACGGTCTGCGTCCGGCGCGCTACGTTATCACCAAAGATAAGCTGATCACCTGCGCCTCTGAAGTCGGCATCTGGGATTATCAACCTGACGAAGTGGTGGAAAAAGGCCGCGTTGGACCAGGCGAACTGATGGTGATTGACACCCGCAGTGGGCGCATTCTGCACTCGGCAGAAACTGATGACGATCTGAAAAGCCGCCACCCTTATAAAGAGTGGATGGAGAAAAACGTCCGCCGCCTGGTGCCATTTGAAGATCTGCCCGACGAAGAAGTCGGTAGCCGTGAGCTGGACGACGACACGCTCGCCAGCTACCAGAAACAGTTTAACTACAGCGCTGAAGAGCTGGATTCGGTGATCCGCGTACTGGGCGAAAATGGCCAGGAAGCGGTCGGTTCGATGGGCGACGACACCCCATTCGCCGTGCTCTCCAGCCAGCCGCGCATAATTTACGACTACTTCCGCCAGCAGTTTGCGCAGGTCACTAACCCGCCAATCGACCCGCTGCGTGAAGCGCATGTCATGTCGCTCGCCACCAGCATCGGGCGCGAAATGAACGTCTTCTGTGAAGCAGAAGGCCAGGCGCACCGTTTAAGCTTTAAATCGCCGATCCTGCTCTACTCCGATTTCAAACAGCTCACGACGATGAAAGAGGAGCACTATCGTGCAGACACGCTGGATATCACCTTTGACGTAACCAAAACCACGCTCGAATCGACTGTCAAAGAGTTGTGCGACAAAGCCGAAAAAATGGTACGTAGCGGCACCGTGTTGCTGGTGCTCTCCGACCGGAATATCGGTAAAGATCGCCTGCCAGTTCCTGCGCCAATGGCGGTCGGCGCGATCCAGACTCGTCTGGTCGATCAAAGCCTGCGTTGCGATGCCAACATTATTGTTGAAACGGCCAGCGCCCGCGATCCGCACCACTTCGCCGTACTGCTGGGCTTCGGCGCGACGGCTATATATCCGTACCTTGCCTATGAAACGCTGGGCCGCTTGATCGACACTCAGGCAATTGCCAAAAATTATCGTACCGTGATGCTGAACTACCGTAACGGCATCAACAAAGGCTTGTACAAAATCATGTCCAAAATGGGCATCTCCACCATCGCCTCTTACCGCTGCTCGAAACTGTTTGAAGCGGTCGGTCTGCATGATGATGTCGTGGGCCTGTGCTTCCAGGGCGCGGTTAGCCGCATTGGCGGGGCGAGCTTTGAAGACTTCCAGCAGGATCTGCTGAACCTTTCGAAACGTGCCTGGCTGGCGCGTAAGCCCATCAGCCAGGGCGGCCTGCTGAAATACGTCCACGGCGGCGAGTATCACGCCTATAACCCGGACGTGGTGCGCACGCTGCAACAGGCGGTGCAAAGCGGCGAGTACAGCGACTATCAGGAATACGCGAAGCTGGTTAATGAGCGTCCGGCAACCACGCTGCGCGATCTGCTGGCGATTACGCCGGGTGAAAACGCGGTCAATATTGCTGATGTTGAACCGGCAAGCGAACTGTTTAAACGCTTCGATACCGCCGCGATGTCTATCGGCGCATTAAGCCCGGAGGCCCACGAGGCGCTGGCGGAAGCGATGAACAGCATCGGCGGCAACTCCAACTCCGGTGAAGGTGGTGAAGATCCGGCACGCTACGGCACCAACAAAGTCTCTCGCATTAAACAGGTCGCTTCCGGACGCTTCGGTGTTACTCCGGCGTATCTGGTTAACGCCGACGTGATTCAGATTAAAGTCGCCCAGGGCGCGAAGCCGGGCGAAGGTGGTCAGTTACCGGGCGATAAAGTCACTCCTTACATCGCCAAACTGCGCTATTCGGTGCCGGGCGTGACGCTGATCTCCCCGCCGCCGCACCACGATATTTATTCTATCGAGGACTTAGCGCAGCTGATTTTCGACCTCAAGCAGGTCAACCCGAAAGCGATGATCTCCGTGAAGCTGGTGTCCGAACCGGGCGTTGGCACCATTGCTACCGGTGTGGCGAAAGCCTACGCGGACCTGATCACCATCGCGGGCTATGACGGCGGCACCGGCGCAAGCCCGCTTTCCTCGGTGAAATACGCGGGTTGCCCGTGGGAACTGGGACTTGTTGAAACGCAACAAGCACTGGTTGCTAACGGTCTGCGTCATAAAATCCGTTTGCAGGTCGACGGCGGCCTGAAAACAGGCGTGGATATCATCAAAGCCGCGATTCTTGGCGCGGAAAGCTTCGGCTTCGGCACTGGCCCAATGGTCGCGCTCGGCTGTAAATATCTGCGTATTTGTCACCTGAACAACTGCGCCACCGGCGTAGCAACTCAGGATGACAAACTGCGTAAGAATCACTATCACGGCCTGCCGTTCAAAGTGACCAATTACTTTGAATTTATCGCCCGTGAAACCCGTGAGCTGATGGCACAGCTGGGCGTAACACGTCTGGTGGATCTGATTGGTCGCACCGACTTGCTGAAAGAGCTGGACGGCTTCACCGCCAAACAACAGAAACTGGCGCTGTCGAAGCTGCTGGAGACTGCCGAGCCACATCCAGGTAAGGCGCTCTACTGCACCGAAAACAACCCGCCGTTTGACAACGGCCTGTTGAATGCGCAGTTGCTTCAACAGGCGAAACCGTTTGTCGATGAACGCCAGAGCAAAACCTTCTGGTTCGATATTCGCAACACCGACCGTTCCGTGGGTGCGTCGCTTTCAGGTTATATCGCCCAGACGCACGGCGATCAGGGACTGGCTGCCGATCCGATTAAAGCGTACTTCAACGGCACCGCAGGCCAGAGTTTCGGCGTGTGGAACGCGGGTGGCGTGGAGCTGTATCTGACGGGTGATGCTAACGACTATGTTGGTAAAGGCATGGCGGGCGGCTTAATCGCCATCCGTCCGCCGGTTGGTTCAGCATTCCGCAGTCATGAAGCGAGCATTATTGGCAACACATGCCTGTACGGCGCTACTGGCGGTCGTCTGTATGCCGCAGGGCGCGCAGGTGAACGTTTCGGTGTGCGTAACTCGGGTGCGATTACCGTTGTTGAAGGCATTGGCGACAACGGCTGTGAATATATGACGGGTGGTATTGTCTGTATTCTGGGTAAAACTGGCGTTAACTTCGGCGCGGGTATGACCGGCGGCTTCGCTTACATTCTCGACGAAAGTGGTGATTTCCGCAAACGCGTTAACCCGGAACTGGTGGAAGTATTAAGCGTTGACGATCTGGCGATCCATGAAGAGCATCTTCGTGGTCTTATCACCGAACATGTGCAGCATACCGGTTCTCAGCGTGGTGAAGAAATTCTGGCAAACTGGTCAACCTTCGCCACTAAATTTGCGCTGGTTAAACCGAAGTCCAGTGATGTAAAAGCACTGCTGGGTCACCGTAGTCGTAGCGCAGCAGAGTTGCGTGTGCAGGCGCAGTAAGGGGTAGCAACAATGAGTCAGAATGTTTATCAATTTATCGACCTGCAGCGCGTTGATCCGCCCAAAAAACCGCTGAAGATCCGCAAAATTGAGTTTGTTGAAATTTACGAGCCGTTTTCCGAAGGCCAGGCCAAAGCGCAGGCTGATCGCTGCCTGTCGTGCGGCAACCCATACTGCGAGTGGAAATGCCCGGTACATAACTACATCCCGAACTGGCTAAAGCTCGCCAACGAGGGGCGGATTTTTGAAGCAGCAGAACTGTCACATCAAACCAACACCCTGCCGGAAGTGTGTGGACGCGTTTGCCCGCAGGATCGTCTGTGCGAAGGTTCCTGCACTCTGAACGATGAGTTCGGCGCGGTAACCATCGGCAACATTGAGCGTTATATCAATGATAAAGCGTTCGAAATGGGCTGGCGTCCGGATATGTCCGGCGTGAAACAGACCGGTAAAAAAGTGGCGATTATCGGCGCAGGCCCGGCGGGTCTGGCGTGTGCGGATGTACTGACGCGCAACGGTGTGAAAGCCGTTGTGTTCGACCGCCATCCAGAAATTGGTGGCCTGCTGACCTTCGGTATTCCGGCCTTCAAGCTGGAAAAAGAGGTCATGACGCGCCGCCGTGAAATTTTCACCGGCATGGGTATTGAGTTCAAACTTAATACCGAAGTGGGCCGTGACGTACAACTGGACGATCTGCTAAGTGATTACGATGCCGTATTCCTTGGCGTCGGGACTTATCAGTCAATGCGTGGCGGGCTGGAGAATGAAGACGCCGACGGCGTATACGCGGCGCTGCCGTTCCTCATTGCCAACACCAAACAGTTGATGGGTTTTGGCGAAACCGGTGATGAACCGTTCGTCAGCATGGAAGGCAAACGCGTGGTGGTACTTGGCGGCGGCGATACCGCGATGGACTGCGTACGCACGTCTGTACGCCAGGGGGCGAAGCACGTTACCTGTGCCTATCGCCGTGATGAAGAGAACATGCCCGGCTCTCGCCGCGAAGTAAAAAACGCGCGGGAAGAAGGCGTAGAGTTCAAATTCAACGTCCAGCCGCTGGGTATTGAAGTGAATAGCAACGGTAAAGTCAGCGGCGTGAAAATGGTGCGTACCGAAATGGGCGAGCCCGATGCTAAAGGCCGTCGCCGCGCGGAGATCGTGGCAGGGTCTGAACATATTGTTCCGGCAGATGCCGTGATTATGGCGTTTGGTTTCCGCCCACACAGCATGGAATGGCTGGCAAAACACAGCGTCGAACTGGATTCGCAAGGCCGTATCATTGCCCCGGAAGGTAACGAAAATGCCTTCCAGACCAGCAACCCGAAAATCTTTGCCGGTGGAGACATCGTGCGTGGTTCCGATCTGGTCGTTACCGCCATCGCCGAAGGCCGTAAGGCAGCAGACGGCATTATGAACTGGCTGGAAGTTTAAGTCCTGCCCCAGCGCCGCCTCCTCAGAAAAGAGTCGGCGCTGAAATTCTCCTTTCTTTCTGGAAAACGCCTCGCATAATCTGAAGAAAACCAGTGTAATACGCACATCTGGATTGTTACCGGCAGATGTCCGGCGTATAGCTGATTCCATTCTTCAACGCAGCGCCATTTAAAGGGACAGATAATGGAATCGCTCTCAGAGAGAACCACAGCAGGCTACCAGCAAATCCACGACGGCATTATTTACCTGGTCGATAGTGCCCGGACGGAAACGGTACGTAGTGTTAACGCGTTAATGACCGCCACGTACTAGGAAATTGGACGACGAATTGTCGAATTTGAACAAGGCGGTGAGGCTCGGGCTGCGTATGGTGCGCAGCTAATCACGCGGCTATCAAAGGATTTAAGTCTTAGGTATAAGCGTGGGTTCTCTGCAAAAAACTTACGCCAAATGAGGCTGTTTTACCTCTTTTTTCAACATGCTGAAATTCACCAGACAGTGTCTGCCGAATTTCCATTGGGAAAGATTTGGCAGACGCTGTCTGCCAAATCTTTCCCTCTGCCATGTTCTACCTACGTCCGTTTACTTTCCGTTAAAAACGCTGACGCTCGCAGCTTTTATGAGAAAGAGACGCTCCGCTGTGGCTGGTCTGTCCGTCAGCTCGAACGGCAAATTGCGACCCAGTTTTATGAGCGGACACTACTGTCACATGACAAATCAGCCATGCTGCAACAACACGCTCCTGCCAAGACGCATATTCTTCCGCAACAGGCGATACGCGATCCCTTTGTGCTCGAATTTCTGGAATTGAAAGATGAATACTCAGAATCCGATTTTGAGGAGGCGCTGATCAACCATCTGATGGATTTCATGCTGGAACTTGGGGATGATTTTGCCTTTGTCGGTCGACAACGAAGGTTACGCATTGATGACAACTGGTTTCGGGTCGATCTGTTGTTTTTCCACCGCCGTTTACGCTGCCTGTTAATCGTGGATCTAAAAGTGGGCAAATTCAGCTATAGCGATGCCGGGCAGATGAATATGTATCTCAACTACGCCAAAGAGCACTGGACACTACCGGATGAAAATCCTCCCATCGGTCTGGTTCTCTGTGCAGAGAAAGGAGCCGGAGAAGCGCATTATGCTCTGGCTGGTTTGCCTAACACCGTTCTGGCAAGCGAATATAAGATGCAACTACCTGATGAAAAGCGACTCGCGGATGAACTCGTTCGAACACAGGCGGTGCTAGAGGAAGGCTATAGACGCCGTTAATTTCAGCGGTTTCGAATTCTGCAGACAGTGTCTGCAGAATCTTTAAAACGAACTAAGTTTAAGCCATTAACTCAGCCTTAACCTTCACCACCACCTTTTTAATCTCACCGGATTCGCCAACAACACATCCCGGCTTATGCGGCTCTCCCGGCATAAACACGGCGAACATTCCCGGTTTCAGGATGATGGCTTGCTCGTTCTCAATGACGCTGCAAAGCTGATAATCATCTTCATGGTGAAACTCTTCACACTGGCGCGCAGTGCCTGCCATGCCAAACAGAATCCGTTCCTCACCGTTTAATAACAGCTGAATATCAATGTACTGCTCGTGCAATTCCGCTTTTTTCTCGACGGGCGATTGAGTGTTAAACGTCATGACATTCATAAAGATATTGTCGCCCTGTAATTCATAACGGCCCGGCGCTTTTTCTTGCGGTCTGGCGGCTAATGCCAACGTTAATGCATCCCGTAGTGCTGGATGTAATCCGGCAGACGGTAATGACTGTACTTCACCCATCATCATAATTTTTCTCCCTGGGCCAACAGCGCAGCCCCAAGTAAACCTGCATCATGGCGGTAGTGCGCCGCCAGTAAATCAACATGAAATGCCGCTGGTTCCTGCGCCAGATACGTTTCCACCAGCGCCAAGTATCCTTCTGCCAGACCAACGCTGCCGCCAATCACCACGCACTGGCAATCAGTTGTGGCTTTAATATCAGCGATTAGTCTTGCCAGCACATGTGCGGAGCGGTGAATCAGTTGCTGCGCCTGCTCGTCGCCCTGCCCGGCGCGCGTGAAAATGGTTTTCGCATCCGCGCCCGCCAGTTCACCCTGCGCTGCCGCCGCAATGCCGCGACCAGAAGCAATCGCTTCCACGCAACCAGTGCGTCCACAGCCGCAGACCGGACCCTGCGGATCAGCCAGCGTATGACCAATATGCCCCGCCAAACCACCAGGGCCGGTAAGCAGTTTGCCGCCGCTCACTACACCACCGCCAACACCCGTGGAAACGGTAATAAACACCATATCGGATATATCGCCATCCAGCGCCTGGTACTCCGCCCATGCAGCTGCCTGCGCATCGTTAATGGCAATCGTCGGCAAATCGGTCAGTTGTTCCAGCGTTTGGACTAACGGAAAGTGTAGCAATCCACCGAGATTATGCGGATTCAGCGCCAGCAGGCTACCGTCGCGAATAATTCCGGTTGAAGCGATGGCAACCTGCTGCGCATGAGTTTGCAACGGGGAGACTAACGCGGCTAAAGCATCACGCAGTGCTTGCGGAGTCTTGCTGGCTGGCGTAGGAAGTTCACGGCGATCGCGGATCTGCCCGTCAGCGCCAATCAGCGCGGCGGCAAGTTTAGTACCGCCGATATCAATCGCCAGTGTGGTCATAGCACCGCCTTTTTCATCGCTGTGTTGTACCACTGGCAAATGTGCTCAAGACGCGTAATAGCAGATCCGACCGTCACCGCCCATGCGCCGTGGCGCATTGCGTCTGCGGCCTGGGATGGCGTGTTGTAGCGCCCTTCGGCAATCACCCGACATCCGGCGTCGCTCAACGTTTTCACCAGTGCCAGGTCTGGCTCTTCCGGCGTTTCAGGTGTGGTGTAACCCGAAAGCGTAGTACCAATAATTTCTGCACCCAGTTTTTGGCAAGCCAGACCGTCTTCCGGCGTTGAGCAGTCGGTCATCGCCAGTAAACCGTAATGGTGAATACGCGCCAGCAGCGTTTCAACAGGTACCGGACGCGGACGATCGGTGCCGTCAATGGCGATAATGTCCGCGCCCGCCTGCGCCAGCGCATCAACATCTTCAATATAGGCCGTGATGCGTACCGGAGAATCCTCCAGATCGCGCTTCACAATCCCGATAATCGGCACGCTCACCACCGCACGCGTGGCTTTCAGATTTGCCACACCTTCAATACGAATAGCAACCGCTCCCGCCTGCTCTGCCGCTAATGCCATGGCAGCGACGATTTCAGGTTTATCGAGCGGGCTGTCCGGAACTGGCTGGCAGGAGACAATCAGGCCACCGTTAGCAGCGATTTTTTGATCCAGTTGTGCAAGTAACGACATACTTCTTCCCTTAACAAAAGGCCCGGTACATGACCGGGCAACAGGATTAACTTTTGGTTTTGACTAAATCGTTTTTGGCACCGCCAAACGGCACGGCACCGCTAAATGGTTTACCGTCGATAGCGTCATGAGTACGCAATGCTTCCGGACGCAACCAGCGCTGAACGCGGGTTGGCATATCCAGACCAATCAGCAAAATCACCACGAATGTCAGGCTGAACGAGAGCGATCCCAGCGCAGTCCCCAGATCCAGACGTTGAGCGATCAACGCGCCAAGGATGGGGGCCAGTGCGCCGCCAAGGGCGCCAACGTTGTAGGTAAAGCCCAGCCCCGCCGCACGCTGGTCGGTGTCGAAATAACCACCAATCAGTTTCGGTAAGATCCCGGCGATCCCCTGACCAAGCATTTGCTGGAAGAACAGTAACAGACCAAGCACCCAGACGTTTGCGCCGCCAATCGCAAATACCGGAATAATCAGCAATTGCGAAGCTAACAGGCTACAAACGTAGGCTTTGCGCGTTCCCAGCCAGTCACCGAGGAAGCCGCCGACACAGCAACCCACCGCCGCCCCAAAGCCGCTAAAGAACAGCACATTGGCGACAGTATGCGGGTCATAAGCAAGATCGGTTTTCAGATACGTTGGTAGCAGCGCCTGAATCGGCCATGAGTAGAGGAAAGCAAATAACACAACCACCATCAGCATTACGCCCGTTGGCCAGCGTTTGCCCGTACTCTGCACCATAAAGCTGATAAAAATTGCGGCGCATAACAGCCCGAGAACAGCAACGATTGCGGCATTTTGCAGATTACCGGCAAAGCAGAACCACAGCGCAGTGGCCGCCGCCAGCGTCATCACGATATTGGCGATACGATGTTCACCACGGTAGAGAATATCCACCATCGTCCGCACTGGAGCCTTGCCCCCGTGTTTCTCTTTCCAGTCTTCTGCTTCGGGGATGTTTTTTCGCAGCCAGAGGGCAAAGATGATCGGTAAGATGCCGATAAAGAACAGTGCACGCCAGCCCCAGACCGGAACCACCAGACTATAGACCTGGGCGGCAACGACAGCCCCCACAGAGAAGCCAGAAATCAGAAAACCACTGGCTTTGTTACGCAGATGTTTTGGCCAGCTTTCAATCACATAGGTGGCGCTGGAACCGTATTCACCTGCCATTCCCATGCCAATCACCAGACGCGCGATAAACATAGTGACGTAGCCAGGCGCAAAGCCACAAGCCAGCGTCCCGACTGAGAAGAGAACAATACTGGTGACCATTGCCAGACGACGCCCGTAGCGGTCGCCCATAGCGCCAAGCATCAGGCCGCCGAACCAACGAGAGATAAAGGCTGCGGAAATCAGACTTGCCGCCTGTACCGTTGTCAGCCCGAACTCACCTTGTACTTCAGTGAGTACCAGGGCAATTAAAACGAAATCAAAACCATCAAGCAGATATCCCAACCAGGCAGCGGAAAATGCCCGCCATTGTGCACGATTGAGATGGCGATACCACGGGATATTCTGGGTTGTAGTACTCATTGTGAGTCTCCCGCGGTGGGCGATGCCCACACGCTTTGGTATGAAAATTGTAGGGTACAGATGCGTTTTTTTCCCCTCACCCGGTAGGGGCGAGCGAGGGGAAAGAACTCACCCGCGCTCTTGCATCAACTGCTGGGCAAGCGCCTTCAGTTCTGGCAGATATTTTTCATCTACCGGACCAAACGGTTTGCGGCACAGCGGCACAGAAACGACATCCATATAATGCAGGACAGTTTTCAGGCCGCGGAATACGCCGGTTTTAATCAGCAAATCAATGACTTTGTTGCACTCAGTTTGCAATTTCTGCGCGGTCTGGATATCCCCTTCTTTCAGCGCTTTAACGATGCCCTGATAGCGCCAGCCCATGATGTTGTAAGTACTGCCGATACCGCCGTCTGCGCCCGCCAGCAGGCCGGAGGCGAAGATTTCGTCGTAACCGTTATAGAGCACCAGATCCGGATGTTCACGACGGATCTGTTCCATCTGATAGAGATCGCCGGAGGTCTGTTTCAACGCACCTACACCAGGCAGCGTAACCAGCGTGTTGATCTGATCCAGGGTCAGTTTAACGCCGCTTAACGCCGGAATGTTGTACACCACCATCGGCAAACCATCCGCCGAGTCAATGATTGCCCGGTAGTGATCGCAGTGTTCTTCAAAGCTGAAAGGATAGTAAAACGGCGTAACGGCGGAGACGGCATCAAAGCCATAACGTTTGGCTGATGCCGCAAGCTGCTGGCTTTCGGCGGTGCTGACGCAACCGACGTGGGCGATGAGTTTAATCTTACCTTTCGCCTCTTCGGCGACGATTTCCAGTACCTGTTCACGCTCTGAAAGGCTCTGCACAAAGGCTTCACCGGTCGAACCACCTACATACAGGCCGTCGATACCCTGCTGAATATTGAACTGAACCAGGCGGCGTAGACTCGCTTTATCCAGTGCTTGTTGTTGGTCAAAAGGAGTCAGGAGTGCGGCCATCACGCCACGTAAATTCGTTGCCATAAATACCTCTGATGTGATGCTTGTCTGATAAACGATATACCTTTATACCTGTTATACCAGATCGAATAAGCAACACATCATACAGAACGCTTATAATGCGATCTGCTTCACTAAAGTGGCATTATTTCTTTTTGTTGGTGGTCTGACCGAAGGCGTGCCAGGTGGCAGAAACGCTGTTGAGATGCGATTGTAACGCGCGATCGGCTTCGTCGGGATCGTGGCGGCGGATCGCGTCAACGATCGCAATATGCTGTTGATAGCTAACGTTGTTATGCTCGTGCAGCGCCTGATCAGCGACCGTCGGACGCGCGGCGATCAACCAGTCAAGCAAGGCAACATGTATCGCCTTAAAGATTGGGTTACCCGGGATCTCCGCCAGAACGCGGTGGAAATCAACGTCTGAGCGAATGAACGCGGCATTGTTATCCAGCGACTGACTGTTGATTTCCAGGGCTTTTGCCAGCAAATCGATTTGTTCATCGGTGGCATGTTCCGCCGCGTAGCGCACCAGGCTGGATTCAAAGAACAGACGTAACTGTTCGAAATGGGCTATCCCGCCAGGATGGGAAAGAAAATCTTTTGCCATGCCGGAAAGCTCGCCGATGATGGTATCCGCAGAAGGACGTGAGACGCGAGCGCGCTCACCATTATTAATTTGCACCAGACCTTTACGCTTTAACGCCGCCAGCGCCTCACGTACTGAAGGACGCCCAACGTTAAAGAACGCCATAAGTTCGCGCTCAGACGGCAGTTGCTCACCTTCGCCAAATTCACGACGGCGGATCATCTGCTCCAGCTCTTCCTCCACCATTTCGGAGAGTTTTTTGCGCGCCAGCGGACGGCTACGCAAGTTACGACCAATTGCTGGTGAAGAATCTTCGGTTTGCGAATCAAATGCGTTCATAAGGCTCATTCTGGAAGATGCGTTAGCGGAAAATAACGAAGTTATCGTAACACAGTATCAAAATCAGGCGAAAAGATGTCAGATAGCAAAACAGGCCACTAAGGCCTGTTTTTGTTTTACTTCACAACGCGTAATGCGGGGCGACCACCGCGTGGCGGCTGTGGCGGCTCGTCATCAGGATTACTTTCATCATCATGATCGGGCTTATCGCCATCAATGACCGACATAACGGTTTCATTATCTGCCGATACATCTTCATCATTCATGATGCTGGCATCTTCGTCGTAGGCAGCTTCAGGCTCGAACATTGTGCCTGCGCCATTTTCACGGGCGTAGATAGCCAGCACGGCAGCCAACGGTACTGAAACTTGACGCGGGATACCACCAAAGCGCGCGTTAAAGCGCACTGCATCATTCGCCAGTTCCAGGTTGCCGACTGCACGCGGAGCAATGTTGAGTACGATTTGCCCGTCACGCGCATATTCCATAGGAACCTGCACGCCAGGGAGCGTCACATCCACCACCAGGTGCGGCGTGAGCTGGTTATCCAGCAACCACTCATAGAATGCACGCAGCAGATAGGGACGACGTGGTGTTAGCTGTGACAAATCCATACAGATTAACTCCGGCCCAGACGCATTTCACGTTCAGCTTCTGTTAAGGAAGCAAGGAAGGAGTCACGCTCAAATACGCGGGTCATATAGCCTTTCAGCTCTTTCGCACCCGGGCCGCTGAACTCGATGCCCAGTTGTGGCAGACGCCACAGCAGCGGGGCAAGGTAGCAATCGACCAGGCTGAACTCATCGCTCAGGAAGTACGGCTTCTGACCGAAGACCGGCGCGATGGCCAGCAGTTCTTCGCGCAGTTGCTTGCGTGCGGCATCCGCTTCAGAAGTTGAACCGTTGATGATGGTGTTCATCAGCGTGTACCAGTCTTTTTCGATGCGGTGCATGTACAGGCGGCTTTCACCGCGAGCTACCGGGTAAACCGGCATCAGTGGCGGATGCGGGAAACGCTCATCCAGGTATTCCATAATGATGCGAGATTCCCACAGGGTCAGCTCACGATCCACCAGGGTCGGAACGCTCTGATTCGGGTTGAGGTCAATCAGATCCTGAGGCGGATTGTCCTTTTCCACGTGTTCGATCTCGAAACTTACACCTTTTTCAGCCAGCACGATGCGGACCTGATGGCTATAGATGTCAGTAGGACCGGAAAACAGCGTCATTACCGAACGTTTGTTGGCAGCGACAGCCATGAAAACCTCCAGGTATAGTCAGAATTTTTACTGCTACCAGCCACCAGGTGACCGGTCAGAAGTTGTGTTACCCAGTAAGGAACGACTCTCTTTGTTCGAAAAACAAACAAAAAACAAGCAATACCCGACATTTGGGCAGAAAATTGGATGATAGTTTACCAGATTTTGCGACCTTTGTGGTGAGTCGATGCCGGAAATGGGGAAAAAGAGATGCGCTTTAGCGTTAAATGCTTGACTTAGCCCCCACCGGGAATGTTGTTATTAACCTTTATGCCGTTGCTATCGGAGCCCCCCAGCCATCAAAACAACCACCATGCTTTTCAGACAAATCTGTAAGCTGGCATGTAATTTCAGTTATATGCCATTGTTCCGGAGCATCAATGTTAGTCAATGACGCCATATACCCTTGCTGTTGGTCGTTCATCCGAATACTCACTAGCGTAATGCCATATGGCAATATCGCCACGTCTTCCGCAAAGGCACGGGCAGCAGCTTCTGTCGGCAATATCGCGTAGTAATCAATGGTACGTGGGAGCGTCAAATCGTCACCATGTTCCAGCAGCCCACGGCATACGCGGGAATCGTGTATCCAGTTCCAGTCATATTTCGACGGGTACAGGAACTGGCGATAGTAATTTCCGTTATCGTTTTTACTCACACTATAGCTGCAAGAGACTTCCGGGCCACCCGCGAGCAATTTATCCAGCGTTCTTTCCCAGTCCAACTCTTTTTCCGACTGGAAAACAAAATCGCGCCAGCCCTCTTGTGTTACCACTCCCACCAACCAAATCGGTAATGCCTTCCCCCTCTCCTCAAGCCAGTCCTCTATACGATTTAAACGTTGTGTTTCATCAGGCTGCGGTAAACCGTTTTCATAACAATGGGTATAACGTACACGAAAGAACCAGGTGTGGTTAAGTCGATCAAATCGTTCGTCCTGGATGGCACCTGTATCAACACGTATGCCCGTGACACGGTCATCCACCGTTGTAATAAAGAACTCCCATTTATTCGACAGCGTTAATGATTCTTTCTTATTAAACAATGCATTAAAAATTCCCATCGCAATATCCTTTTCTACAGTGCGTGGAAAATACCGTTTAAAGAGAATAATGCTGTAGAGAGAAGGAACAGAGGCTGGATCCGGACTTAGGCCATAAAAAAACCCGCCGAAGCGGGTTTTTTCGCAAATTGTATTCTGCCGGAGCAGAAGCCAATTAACGTTTGGAGAACTGCGGACGACGACGTGCTTTACGCAGACCGACTTTCTTACGTTCAACCTGACGAGCGTCACGAGTAACGAAGCCAGCTTTACGCAGTTCAGAACGCAGGGATTCGTCGTACTCCATCAGAGCGCGGGTGATACCGTGACGGATCGCACCAGCCTGACCAGAGATACCACCACCTTTAACAGTGATGTACAGATCCAGTTTCTCAACCATGTCGACCAGTTCCAGCGGCTGACGAACTACCATGCGGGCAGTTTCACGACCGAAGTACTGTTCCAGAGAACGTTGGTTGATTACGATTTTACCGTTGCCCGGTTTGATGAAAACGCGAGCTGCGGAACTTTTGCGGCGACCAGTGCCGTAGTATTGATTTTCAGCCATTGCCTATAATCCCGATTAGATGTCAAGAACTTGCGGTTGCTGTGCCGCGTGGTTGTGCTCGTTACCCGCGTAAACTTTCAGTTTACGGAACATAGCACGACCCAGCGGGCCTTTTGGCAACATGCCTTTAACCGCGATTTCAATCACACGCTCAGGACGGCGAGCAATCATCTCTTCAAAGGTCGCTTGTTTGATACCACCGATGTGGCCGGTGTGGTGATAGTACACTTTGTCAGTACGCTTGTTGCCGGTTACAGCAACTTTGTCAGCGTTCAGAACGATGATGTAATCACCGGTATCTACGTGCGGAGTGTATTCCGCTTTATGCTTACCGCGCAGGCGACGAGCCAGTTCAGTAGCCAGACGGCCCAGAGTTTTACCGGTCGCGTCAACAACATACCAGTCGCGTTTTACGGTTTCTGGTTTAGCTGTAAAAGTTTTCATTAAAAGCTTACCCAATAAATAGTTACACGTTGGTGAACACCCAAACGTCTTCAATTGTTGAGGTTCACACGACAAAGTCCGGCAAACCTACCCCTTCGAATAGCCTATGCCAGCACACAAAAAGTTTTGGGAAAAAAACTTTCTTGTAACGTGGGGTCGCAGGATTATAGAGAAGTCGGGGTCAAAGATCGACCCCTTTTTGTGATTTGTGGCAGGTTTTAACCTGTCAAATGCTCGCGCTTCAGATACTCTTCGCTTTGCATCTCTTGCAGACGTGACAGGCAACGCTGGAACTCAAACTTCAGTCGCTCGCCCTGATAAATTTCATACAAAGGCACTTCTGCGCTCACCACTAATTTGACATGGCGCTCGTAAAACTCATCCACCAGCGCAATAAAGCGCCGCGCTTCGCTCTCCATCAACCGCGTCATGACTGGTACATCAAACAACATGACCGTGTGAAAGAGGCGTGAGAGCGCAATATAGTCATGCTGGCTGCGAGCATCGACGCACAGCGTAGTAAAAGAGACCGCCAGCGTCTGGTTTTCTACGCCCATTGTCGCTAGCGGTCGATGATTGATTTCTAACGTCGGTGAGTTTTCTCGTTTCACTCCCGCCAGCGCCAACCATAGTTTATCCATTTGCGCCCGGGTTTCATCGTTGAGTGGCGAAAGCCACAGATGCGCCTGGGTGAGCGTACGCAGTCGATAATCAACACCGGCGTCCACGTTCATTACATCGCAATGCTGTTTAATGGCGTCAATGGCCGGAAGAAAACGCGCACGTTGCAGGCCATTTCGATATAGCTCATCCGGAGGAATATTTGACGTCGCCACCAACGTTAAACCGCGAGCAAACAATGCTTTCATCAGGCCGCCCAGCAGCATGGCATCGGTAATATCAGAAACAAAAAATTCATCAAAACAGAGGACATCAGTTTCTGCTTTGAAGCGATCGGCAATAATTTCCAGAGGATCGGTCTGCCCTTGTAATTCAGTCAGTTCTTCATGTACCCGCAGCATAAAACGGTGAAAGTGCAGGCGCTGTTTCCGCTCTCCCGGCAAACTTTGATAGAAAAGGTCCATCAGCCAGGTTTTTCCTCTTCCGACGCCGCCCCACATATATAAGCCTCGCACTGGCGCACTACTTGCCTCTTCGCGCTTACCCCACAGTTTACCGACTCGCGCCATTAACCCACTCGCCCTCGCAGTGGGCGGCGGACTGTTGATTAATTCCTGGTAGATAATCTCCAGCCGACTGACTGCCTCTTTTTGTACGTCGTCGGGTTGATGGCTGCCCTCATTGAGCGCCTTGAGGTATTGCGATGTTGGGGTAACGCTTTGCATGATCTTATTGTTATTCCTTGAATAATCGGTGCGCCGATGTTCACGGTTGACGAAAAAAAGGCCGTTCTACACTACGCGATATGCAGTCGGGATTCCACTTCTGTGGAATTAACGGTTATAGTGGCATAATCAGCCGCAGGCATGGAGCCTGAAGCCAACACCCTACGGAAACAAAAAACAACGGGAGATGTTCATGACCTGGGAATATGCGCTAATTGGGTTAGTCGTCGGCATCATTATTGGTGCTGTGGCCATGCGTTTTGGTAATCGTAAACTACGCCAGCAACAGGCGTTGCAGTACGAACTGGAAAAGAATAAAGCTGAACTGGACGAGTATCGCGAAGAGCTGGTTAACCACTTTGCCCGCAGCGCGGAATTACTGGATACCATGGCGCATGACTATCGCCAGTTGTATCAACATATGGCGAAAAGCTCCAGTAACCTGCTTCCGGAACTGTCCGCAGAAGCCAACCCGTTCCGCAATCGTCTGGCGGAGTCCGAAGCCAGCAACGATCAGGCTCCGGTGCAGATGCCGCGTGACTATTCTGAAGGCGCATCTGGCCTGCTGCGCACTGGCGCAAAGCGCGACTAATTTATTTTGCGGGCGCAGCCATTGCGCCCTCCTCTTCTCTCCCTCCCCGACTATCATTTAATCTGGTGTCTCATTGTTAGCCGTCTGAAAATTCAATAACATCAAACTGTTTTGAATCTCTTTTTCTTATCATTCAGGTACGAGAGCAGGAATAATGAAAAAACAAACCCAGCTGTTGAGTGCATTAGCGTTAAGTGTCGGGTTAACTCTCTCGGCGTCATTTCAGGCCGTCGCGTCGATTCCCGGCCAGGTTGCCGGTCAGGCGCCATTGCCCAGCCTGGCCCCGATGCTGGAAAAAGTGCTTCCCGCAGTGGTAAGCGTACGGGTGGAAGGAACGGCCAGCCAGGGACAGAAAATTCCAGAAGAATTCAAAAAGTTTTTTGGTGATGATTTACCAGATCAACCTGCGCAACCCTTTGAAGGTTTAGGCTCCGGTGTCATCATCAATGCCAATAAAGGTTATGTACTGACCAACAATCACGTCATCAATCAGGCGCAGAAAATCAGTATCCAGCTCAATGATGGGCGCGAGTTCGATGCGAAGTTGATTGGCAGCGACGACCAGAGCGATATCGCTCTGCTACAAATTCAGAATCCGAGCAAATTAACGCAAATCGCCATTGCCGACTCCGACAAACTGCGCGTCGGTGATTTTGCCGTCGCGGTCGGTAACCCGTTTGGCCTTGGGCAAACCGCGACTTCAGGCATTGTTTCCGCATTAGGCCGCAGCGGGTTAAATCTCGAAGGTCTGGAAAACTTTATCCAGACCGATGCTTCCATTAACCGGGGTAACTCCGGCGGTGCGTTGTTAAACCTTAACGGCGAGTTGATTGGTATTAACACCGCAATTCTTGCTCCTGGTGGAGGTAGCGTCGGGATTGGCTTTGCTATCCCCAGCAATATGGCGCGTACCCTGGCACAGCAACTTATCGACTTTGGTGAAATTAAACGCGGCCTGCTAGGCATTAAAGGTACAGAGATGAGTGCCGATATCGCCAAAGCGTTTAATTTAGATGTGCAGCGTGGCGCGTTTGTCAGCGAAGTACTGCCCGGTTCTGGCTCGGCGAAAGCTGGCGTGAAAGCAGGCGATATTATTACCAGCCTCAACGGTAAATCGCTCAGTAGCTTCGCCGAGTTGCGTTCCCGCATTGCCACCACTGAGCCTGGTACTAAAGTAAAGCTTGGTCTGTTACGTAACGGCAAACCGCTGGAAGTGGAAGTGACGCTTGATACCAGCACATCTTCTTCAGCCAGTGCAGAGATGATTACACCGGCGCTGGAAGGCGCAACGTTGAGCGACAGTCAGCTAAAAGATGGCGGAAAGGGCATTAAGATCGACGACGTTGTCAAAGAGAGCCCCGCTGCTCAGGCAGGTTTGCAGAAAGATGATGTGATTATTGGCGTGAACAGCAATCGGGTGAACTCGATTGCTGAGATGCGCAAAGTGCTGGCAACCAAACCGGCTATTATTGCCCTGCAAATCATGCGCGGTAATGAAAGCATTTACCTGCTAATGCGTTAATGTCATAAACCGGGCATCAGGCTGACGTGTGATGTCCGGTTAACTCGTGGTATGCTGCTGCCGTTCCCTTTTTTAATGACGCCTCCATCATGTTTGTGAAGCTCTTACGTTCCGTTGCGATTGGATTAATTGTCGGCGCTATTTTGCTGGTTGCCATGCCTTCGCTGCGCAGCATTAACCCGCTTTCCACTCCGCAATTTGATAGTACCGATGAGACGCCTGCCAGCTATAACCTGGCGGTTCGCCGCGCCGCGCCAGCGGTGGTTAACGTTTACAACCGTGGGTTGAACACCAATTCTCACAACCAGCTTGAGATTCGCACACTGGGATCCGGTGTGATCATGGATCAGCGCGGTTATATCATCACCAATAAACACGTAATCAACGACGCCGATCAGATCATCGTCGCCTTACAGGATGGACGTGTATTTGAAGCGTTACTGGTGGGATCTGACTCTCTAACCGATCTGGCGGTACTTAAAATTAATGCCACTGGCGGTTTACCTACCATTCCAATAAATGCGCGTCGCGTACCGCACATTGGCGATGTGGTACTGGCGATCGGTAACCCGTACAACCTCGGGCAGACCATTACCCAGGGGATTATCAGTGCCACGGGTCGAATCGGTCTGAACCCGACCGGGCGGCAAAACTTCCTGCAAACCGATGCTTCCATTAACCACGGCAACTCTGGCGGCGCGCTGGTGAACTCGCTGGGTGAGCTGATGGGCATTAACACGCTGTCGTTTGATAAGAGTAACGATGGCGAAACGCCGGAAGGTATCGGCTTTGCAATTCCTTTCCAGTTAGCAACCAAAATTATGGATAAGCTGATCCGTGATGGTCGCGTGATCCGTGGATATATTGGCATTGGAGGACGAGAGATCGCGCCTCTGCACGCGCAGGGCGGCGGCATCGATCAACTGCAAGGGATCGTGGTTAATGAAGTGTCACCTGACGGCCCGGCGGCGAATGCGGGTATTCAGGTCAACGATCTAATTATCTCGGTGGACAACAAGCCTGCAATCTCCGCTCTGGAGACAATGGATCAGGTGGCAGAAATTCGACCTGGTTCGGTGATCCCGGTTGTAGTAATGCGTGATGATAAGCAGTTAACATTGCAGGTCACCATTCAGGAATATCCAGCGACCAATTAAAGCCAGCCTGAAAAACAAAAAACCGGAGTCTGTGCTCCGGTTTTTTGTTATCCGCTAATCAATTACTTATTAACGAACTCTTCGCCCAGGGCGATATCTTTCTTCAGAGTATCCAGCATACCTTCCAGCGCATTCTGTTCAAATGCGCTCAGGGTTCCGATTGATTTACGCTCTTCCACGCCGTTTTTACCCAGCAGCAGCGGTTGAGAGAAGAAACGCGCATACTGACCGTCGCCTTCAACGTAGGCACATTCTACAACGCCTTGTTCGCCCTGCAGCGCGCGAACCAGAGACAGACCAAAACGTGCAGCAGCCTGACCCATAGACAGGGTTGCAGACCCGCCACCCGCTTTCGCTTCAACCACTTCCGTACCCGCGTTCTGGATACGTTTGGTCAGATCAGCTACTTCCTGCTCGGTAAAGCTTACACCAGGAACCTGAGACAGCAGCGGCAGAATGGTAACACCAGAGTGACCGCCAATAACCGGAACTTCAACTTCGCCCGGCTGTTTGCCTTTCAGTTCGGCGACAAACGTATTAGAACGAATGATATCCAGCGTGGTAACGCCAAACAGTTTGTTTTTGTCATAAACACCGGCTTTTTTCAGCACTTCTGCCGCGATAGCCACAGTGGTGTTAACCGGGTTAGTGATAATACCAATGCACGCTTTCGGGCAGGTTTTCGCAACTTGCTGTACCAGGTTTTTCACGATCCCGGCATTTACGTTAAACAGGTCGGAACGATCCATCCCTGGTTTACGCGCTACACCTGCGGAGATTAAAACCACATCAGCGCCTTCCAGCGCAGGGGTCGCATCTTCACCAGAAAAACCTTTGATTTTCACAGCAGTAGGGATATGGCTCAGGTCGACGGCCACACCGGGAGTGACTGGAGCGATATCATACAGGGAGAGTTCTGAACCTGAAGGCAGTTGGGTTTTTAACAGTAGTGCAAGCGCCTGGCCAATACCGCCAGCAGCGCCGAGGACTGCGACTTTCATCCTAAACTCCTTATAATATTGATAAACTAAGACATGTTGCTCCGCTGCCGCGACCTTAATCCACAAATTAACGGTTTACAATGACCACTTATCAAGAATGTGTAGTCACGCAAATTTGGCGTTTATGCATTTAATTGACGTAATCAGGAACCTAACTTACGTAATTAACAGCCGCTTATGCATTAGAGCAACATTCCAACAGGTGGTGACAATATACCCTACCGTTCAGCCAAAACAACATCAATTTGATAACAATTAATTTACCTTTAAGCGAAATTTGCACGCCGTGACGCAGGCATGTTTCTCAATCACGAAATTTGATAAAATTCCGCTCTTTCATAACATTATTTCAGCCCTCTCCAGGGTGGACTGTTTGCATAAAAATTCATCTGTATGCACAATAATGTTGTATCAACCACCATATCGGGTGACTTATGCGAAGCTCGTCTAAGCAAGAAGAATTAGTTAAAGCGTTTAAAGCGTTACTTAAAGAAGAGAAATTTAGCTCCCAGGGCGAAATCGTCGCCGCATTGCAGGAGCAAGGCTTTGACAATATTAATCAGTCTAAAGTCTCGCGGATGTTGACCAAGTTTGGTGCTGTACGTACCCGCAATGCAAAAATGGAAATGGTTTACTGCCTGCCAGCTGAACTGGGCGTACCTACCACTTCCAGTCCGTTGAAGAACCTGGTGCTGGATATCGACTACAACGATGCTGTTGTTGTAATACATACCAGCCCTGGTGCGGCGCAGTTGATTGCGCGTCTGCTGGACTCTCTGGGCAAAGCTGAAGGTATTCTTGGCACCATCGCAGGTGATGACACCATCTTTACCACCCCAGCGAAAGGTTTCACCGTCAAAGACCTGTACGAAGCAATTTTAGAGCTGTTCGACCAGGAGCTTTAATCTCTACCCCGTCGCGCTTTGCGGCGGGGAAAATATTGTTATTTCCTCTCGATCCCCTGTTTCTTCCTGCCTGATATTTAACAAATAGTGCCTTTTACTATGACATATCATTCACAAAATGAATGTATAGAACGAATAACGCACATTTTGCAAAAATCTCATATTTTATTGATATAAAAGATTTTTCACCAAGTTCAGTAATTTTTTTAATTCCTTTAAGTTATAAAAATAAAATTTTTTAACACTTAGCATCACACCAAACAGTTAGTCAGGCATTAATTAGCCAGATAATTAGTGTATACTTAATTATGTGATATGGGTCACGAAACAAAGACCCAGCGAAAAGATTATGTCGAGGTAAAAATCATGAAAATCAAAACTACTGTTGTTGCATTAAGTGTGCTCTCTGTTCTCTCTTTCGGTGCTTTCGCTGCCGATTCCATTGATGCTTCTCAAGCACAAAATCGTGAAGCCATCGGCACCGTGTCCGTCAGCGGTGTAGCTTCTTCGCCAATGGATATGCGTGAAATGCTGAACAAAAAAGCGGAAGAGAAAGGCGCAACTGCCTACCAGATTACCGAAGCGCGTAGCGGCGATACCTGGCACGCCACTGCTGAACTGTACAAATAAACCCTCATCGTCTTGTCCGACGATATTGCCCCCGGTTCGGGGGCTTTTTTTGCGCTAGTGACGAACATTAAAACGCAAATGCCCTTCCAGCTCTTCCTCCGCCTCATCAAAAAGCAATATTAACGCGCCAAAACGCCGACGCGTTTTCTCCCCTAAATGAACAAATTCAATCTCCAGCGGTAGCGGCAGAACATCATTCATTAATACGTCCCACAGAGAGTCGAGATCGCGCACCTTATCTTTATCCAAACCAAAGGTGTGGCTAAAGTCGCGATAAAAGTCCTCCTGACTCTCAATCTCATCAAAATCAAAGCTATAGATATTCATCTCTTGCCACCGTCACGTTTCGCGGAAAGTTCTGCCGATCATCGCTAAGTATAGCCATGAAAAAACCGACGCTTTTGGCGTCGGTTTTGACTTAACTATCGGTCAACGCATGCTGATACTTATGGAGCATGCCGGTAAGCCGATGCACAGGTTCCGTGACCTGTGGCGGCGCTTGCCAGATGCGTAGCTTTTCCTGGTAGATTTCCAGTTCTTCAAGCAACTGACCGAAGTAACGGCGGCGTTTATCATCGCTACGGGCAGAAATCACGTGGTCCGCTGTACGGCGCATTTGTCGGTGAAATGCCGACAAATCATCGTTCACGGGTATTGGCGCATCACGCAATCGCTGGTGAGCGATAATCATCGTTAACGCCAGACGAAACTTCGGCAAATCGCCGGGAAATTTATTCATCAGCAAAAACAACTGCTGGTAAAGCGCTGGCAGATGGTTCTCTTTACGCCGAGCAATATTGGTGGTCATCGCGGAAACAGCGGCAGAAACAAACTGATTAAGCAGTACCCGTCCGGTTCTGTCGCGCGATTTATCTCGCACCAGCAAAATAACGGTGAACGCGAGCACACAGCCGACGATTTGCCCCAGCGCACTATCGAGAAACTGACTGAACTGAAAGGTCATCGGGTTATCCAGCACAATAATATTTATGGTGCTGGCCAGCGCCCCCAACGAGCCCAGTCGCCGTTTCTGTACTTCTATACCGAGGAAGAATCCCAGCACTGCCAGACTAATACACAGCAATAACATACTCTGCTGGGTATTGGGGATAATCACCAGAAAATAGAGTAGCCCTAACGGCAGCGCCGCCAGCGTCCCGTAGATAAAGTCGATCGCCACCATGCGTGGATTCGGTAAACGCATTGCCAGCGACGTTACGACGGCAATCATCACCATTGCGCCACTGCCGGAGGTCCATCCGGTCCACAGCCAGAACAACGTCCCCAGCATGCAGGATAGCGTGGTACGCCAGAAGTTAACCATTGCATGATGACGCTCGGCGGATTCTACTTTTACTTCCGGCTCTCCTTGCAGGATCTCTTCTTCGGTGGCGTTAATTTTGGTGTTACTGATGACGCCGCGCTTGAGCAACTGATAACGCGTTGCCGCCGCGACCCAGCTATAAATAGTGATGGGCGTGTCACGTTCCCCGGTCCAGGCAATCACTCGCCGCAGGCGTTTTAGCTGCTTATGGACGTCCTGCGCAGTTTCTACCGGCGTGTCAAAAAATTCGCGAAAGGTATCGGTGATCAACTCCGGGCGAGTGTTCTGAATGAGATAGGTTTCACAGGACTGGGTGATCAGCGTCAGCGATAGCGTATTGATCGCTTTTAAACGTCGATTGGCCCGCGCCCAACGGGAAGACTCCATATTCAGGTTGCTGCGCATACCTTGTAGCGCCGTGGTGCGTCGAACCAGGTCGCCCCAGGCCTTATCAACAACTTCACCATCGCCATGCTTGATACAGAGTTGCATCAATTGATATTGCGCGACCAGCAAACTTTCCAGCTCTCGATCCACTTCTTGTTTAATCGATCGCGGAGAAAAGAGCAGATCGGCCATAATCGCACACACAATACCGATAACGATCTCGCTACAGCGTTCAACGGCAAACTGCGGTGTCAGCAGCGGTTCCGGCTGAATAGTAATTACAATGATCAGCGCAGTATAACCAGCAAGCCCCCACGCATAGGAGTTCTCTACTCGTACCAGCGAGGAAATCCAGGTACAAAAACCAGCCCAGATACAACACACCAGGATCATCAATAATGGCGCACGGATCATCGCGATAATGATCACCAGCCCGGCAATACAGCCGATAAATGTGCCGATGATGCGCAAAAAGCCACGATAGCGAATCGCGCCAGAGTACGGTTCACCACCGGCAGCAAAGGCCGGACCGGCGGCAACAATCGCCGCTGTCAGTACTGCCCAGCGTGGCGTTTCCAGCTGAAAGTGAAAGCCAACAAAAAGCGCCAGCACAATGGCGGTCGCCAGTTTTACCGCAAAGCGAATATGTTGGTTAGCTATAGAGAAAATAGCCATCGTGATTAACCAAACTCACGCAGACGATGGGCCATTTTACGGAAGAACGAATCCTGGCTTTCGTCGCGATCCTGTTTGCCAGTGACCACCACCGTAGCGGTGGTGCCCGCAGGCCAGATGTTCTCTTGCTGGTTGTCGAGACGAATACGTACCGGAACACGTTGCGCCAGACGCACCCATTCAAGGTTAGAATCGATGGTGGCCATACCTTTATCATCTCGCGTGCTGCTGGAGTTGGTTACCCCGGCTGCGACGCTATCAACAGTTCCTTTCAGCACTTTGTTGCTGCCAAGCGGCGTGATCTCTGCGCGATACCCAGGGCGTACACCTTCCAGCTTAGTTTCTTCCATATAGGCCAGTACATAGAAGGAGTTCTGTTTGACCAGCGCAACGGCCGTTGAACCACGGGTAATAAACTCACCGGTATAGACGTTGAGGTTGGTCACCCAGCCATCTGCTGGCGCGCGGATCACCGTGCGTTCAAGATCCAGTTTTGCCAGATCGCGGGTCGCCTGCGCTTTAGCTAACTGATGCAGGACCGTTTGCAGTACGTTGTTGGCCTGGTCGATCTCCTCGCGGGACATCGCCTGTATGCCGAGACGGTTACGACGTCCAGCCTCCTGGCGTTTCTCCTGTGCCAGTACCTGATAATAAGCAACGTCGGCTTGCGCTTCTTCGAGCGCCTTTTGATAGCGTGGCTGGTCGATGGTGAACAGAACCTGTCCTTTTTTCACCAGCTGGTTATCAT
Organism: Escherichia coli; assembly: GCF_011881725.1. Lineage (GTDB taxonomy): Bacteria > Pseudomonadota > Gammaproteobacteria > Enterobacterales > Enterobacteriaceae > Escherichia > Escherichia coli_E. Next base: position 265,177 of record NZ_JAATUR010000001.1, read on the forward strand.
GAACATTCACCTGGGTGATGAGTCCGGAGACGTCCGGTGCGATCGCGACAACATCGGCGCTAAAGCGCGCGTCACGCGTCCATGGGGATTCAGTGTAATAGGCCCAGGCATTAAAAATTGCGATGAAGGCCAGAATGACTAATACGACCGTGATGGCCGTACGGGAGAATTTTCTTATTAGTGTTTTCACTTCAACCTCAAACGAACAGTCGCGATATCAAATAAAACAAGCAGCAATAGAGCGCGGTGTTGAACAACGCCGGGTGCCAGACAAAGTCGTAAAGACCTGTAGGTACAAGTACCCGGCGCACCAGCCAAAAAATCGCCAGTGATAAAAGCAATTCGAAAAATATCGGTGGGAAGGACAGCCCAAACACCACGATAACGGGAAACAGACTCATGTTGACCTTGGTTGTATAGAGAGAGCAGGCGTTATTATTTTCAGCATCTGTCGCCGCAGAGAAGGGCATGGAAAGCCGGGCGAGAGCAACATTGCTGTAGATTGATATTTAATATATTAGCGTAACTGTTATGCTGTTATCTATATTATGTGATCTAAATCACTTTTAAGTCAGAGTGAATAATGGAACGACTAAAACGCATGTCGGTTTTCGCCAAAGTCGTTGAATTTGGCTCGTTTACCGCCGCCGCCAGACAGCTACAGATGAGCGTTTCGTCCATCAGTCAGACGGTATCTAAACTGGAAGATGAGTTGCAGGTTAAGCTGCTAAATCGCAGTACTCGCAGCATTGGTTTGACCGAGGCAGGAAGAATTTATTATCAAGGCTGTCGTCGTATGCTCCATGAAGTGCAGGATGTTCATGAGCAGTTGTATGCCTTCAATAACACGCCTATCGGGGCGTTGCGCATTGGCTGTTCTTCAACCATGGCTCAAAATGTTCTCGCCGGGCTGACAGCAAAAATGCTGAAAGAGTATCCGGGTCTAAGTGTCAATCTGGTTACTGGTATTCCTGCCCCCGACCTGATTGCCGACGGTCTGGATGTGGTGATCCGCGTCGGTGCGTTGCAGGATTCCAGCCTGTTTTCCCGACGTCTGGGGGCGATGCCGATGGTGGTGTGCGCCGCTAAAAGCTATCTCACACAAAATGGAATACCGGAAAAACCCGCCGATTTAAGTAGTCATTCATGGCTTGAATACAGCGTGCGTCCGGACAATGAATTTGAACTGATCGCGCCAGAAGGGATCTCGACTCGACTGATCCCACAAGGGCGATTTGTGACTAATGATCCGATGACGCTGGTGCGCTGGCTGACGGCTGGAGCCGGGATCGCCTACGTGCCACTGATGTGGGTGATCAACGAGATCAATCGCGGGGAGCTGGAGATCCTGCTGCCGCGTTATCAGTCAGATCCGCGCCCGGTTTATGCGCTGTATACCGAAAAAGATAAACTGCCGTTGAAGGTGCAAGTCGTGATCAACTCACTGACGGATTATTTTGTTGAGGTCGGTAAGTTGTTTCAGGAGATGCATGGACGCGGGAAAGAGAAGTAATTCATGTGAGTAAGCCGGATAAGGCGTTTACGCCGTATCCGGCCTGGATAGATTACGCTGTACCGCCAACGGTCAGGTTATCGACTTTCAGCGTTGGCTGGCCCACGCCAACCGGCAAACTCTGACCTTCTTTACCGCAGACACCCACGCCGTTATCCAGTTTCAGGTCGTTGCCCACCATCGAAATCTGCTGCATGGTTTCGATACCAGAACCAATCAACGTTGCGCCTTTCACAGGCTTCGTCACTTTGCCATTTTCAATCAGATACGCTTCTGAGGTGGAGAAGACAAATTTGCCGGAGGTGATATCCACCTGACCGCCACCGAAGTTCGGTGCATAGATACCGTACTCAACGGATTCAATAATTTCCTGCGGGGTCGATTTACCCGGCAGCATGTAGGTGTTGGTCATACGCGGCATGGGCAAGTGAGCGTAGGATTCACGGCGACCGTTACCAGTCGGCGTCATACCCATCAAGCGCGCGTTGAGTTTATCCTGCATGTAGCCTTTCAGGATGCCGTTCTCAATCAACACGTTGTACTGGCCTGGCGTACCTTCGTCATCAATCGCCACCGAACCACGGCGATCGACCATCGTGCCGTCATCCACTACGGTGCACAATTCAGAAGCCACCAGTTCGCCGACCTGACCACTAAAGACTGAAGTACCACGGCGGTTAAAGTCACCTTCCAGACCGTGCCCCACTGCTTCATGCAACAGCACGCCCGGCCAACCAGCGCCAAGTACCACAGGCATGGTCCCCGCCGGCGCTGCTACGGCAGAAAGATTGACCAGCGCCATACGCACCGCTTCTTTCGCCCATGCATCGGCGCGAACTTCACCGTCAAGATCGGCAAGGAAGAACTCATAACCAAAACGACCGCCGCCCCCACTGGCACCGCGTTCGCGTTTGCCGTCTTCTTCGACCAGAACGCTCACAGAAAGACGCACCAGCGGACGGACATCCGCTGCCAGGGTGCCATCAGTCGCCGCAACCAAAATTAATTCATAGACGCCACTGAGGCTGGCTGTGACTTCCTGTACACGCTTGTCCGCTTCACGGGCAACTTTATCGACACGACGCAGGATATCCAGTTTCTCTTCGCGGCTCATGCTTTGCAGCGGATCAACCGAGGTATACAACGGGCTATGCTCTACCGCGCCCAGCGTCTGTACTTTGCCATCGCCACTATCACGGACGATGGTACGCGCCGCTTGCGCGCTCTGTTCCAGCGCCAGCAGGCTGATTTGGTCAGCGTACGCAAAACCGGTTTTTTCACCGCTAATTGCACGCACACCAACGCCCTGATCGATGTTGTAAGAACCATCTTTGATAATACGGTCTTCTAAAACCCAGGATTCGTGATAGCTCGACTGAAAATAGAGATCGCCGTAATCAAGGCGACGTTCGGCCAGTTGACCGAGGATCGCGAACAAGTCCTGATGTTTCAGGCCGTTCGCCGCTAGCAATTGTTCACTTACCAGGTTCAGACTCATCGTTTTTGCTACTCGTTAGTTACTGCGGTAGAAGATGTTTGACGGCTGCCGGATGCGGCGTGAACGCCTTATCCGGCCTACGGTTATATTCCAGCTTGTAGGCCTGATAAGACGCATTGCGTCGCATCAGGCAATGGCTGCCGGATGCGGTGTGAACACCTTATCCGTCCTACGGTTATATTTCAGCTTGTAGGCCTGATAAGACGCACTGCGTCGCATCAGGCAATGGCTGCCGGATGCGGTGTGAACACCTTATCCGGCCTACGGTTATGTTCCGGCTCGTTGGCTTTTGGCAACGATTATCTTATGAGATTGGGGCAATTACGCGCCCTCGTCAAATCATTGCGCTTTTTCTTTACGCGGTTGGCGCAACACTTCGTTGATTTGCGGATCGTCCAGCGGCCCCGAAATGTGATAGCGCAAAATGGAGACTTTACTCCACAGCGGCCCCAACACTTTACTGGCAGCAAACACTGCCGCGCCAACAATGGGGTTAACCGCAAAGGCCGCAGCCACACCCACCGTTGCGGAAATCTCTGGTGCGACAACCGCCTCCATATTCAGATCGCGGCGTACCAGATTTACCGACCCTTTCATGGCGATATCCGCTTCCAGGCCATCCACCAGCGTGTCGTCAGTATGCATAACGCCGTCTTTAATCCACGCGGTGCTGCGAATGGAGTCAAAATAGAAACCTTCGCCAAAGGTATCCCTGAAATCAAAACGCAGCTTACGCATCAGGGCATCAACACTCAATAAGCGCAGTAATTGTCCGGCATGTCCAGTGCTGATTTCGGTAATTTCGCCTTTACCCAGTTGAGTATGAATGATGCCATTCAACGTCGCCTCATCCGGTTGCCACGGCGCTTTGCGCCAGTGTAAATCGTAATCCACATTAAATGATGACTGGCGTATGGGCGTCGTGACACCAAAAAATTCTGCGGCGGCATCAAGTTTCTGCCCGCGCAGTTTTCCTTTCAGCGAGGTGCGTTCATTCCCCGGATTGTTAACCCATTCACCATCGGCAGTGAGTCGCGAGAAACCGGTATCTATCAGCCCATTGGTCAGCGTTAACGTATCGCCAGAAATAGTGATATCGCTGTCAATGCGACCGAATTTTTGCCCCCAGAACCAACACTCTGCGCAACGTATTTGCGCGTCCGGCCAGCCATGGAAGTTAATGCGTTCCGTTGTAGGGAAAGGTGATGAAGGCGTTGAGCCGCCACTGGTTTTCGCCACGCTCGGGTTGTAATAGAGATATTTGATATTCGCCAGCCACGGCGCGTTATTACGCATCGCCAGCGTGGCGTTAATTTCACGCCCTTGTGCCTCAACCTCGGTGCCATTTGCCGTCGGTTGCGAAACAATGCTCAGGTTATTCCATTGCTGATTTCCCAGCGACAACATAGGTGTACGTAACGTAATGTGTTGTGGGAAACTCGCTGCACCACCGACACTCTCCGCCGCGCCTTTCTGGAACAAGGCCAGCCACTCGGCACCATTCATCGGCGGCATATTGAGCTCAACGCCACTTTGTTCCGGCAACGGCGGGAGTGTTTTACTGTCTGCCGCCCAAATGGCACGATCGAGCGTCAGCTTTTGACCGAGCAACCAGCGGCTATTGAAATGGTTATCCGCACCAGCCTGTCCGGTTAATTCAAAGCTGTTAAGATTGCCATCAACCTTAACGTTTACCGGTAGCGGTTCGCCCGCAGGTTTGGCTAACGGTGAAGGTAAGTGACTGCTCACATTCTTCAGATCGCCGTTCAGCTCTACGTCATAGGTCACGCCAGCATGATAAGGCAACTCAATGCCCACTTTTCCATCCCAGGCAACGCTGCCACTTAACGCTTCGTTTACCGCTTCAGGCAGAACGCCGGTTTTCGCTGGTTGCCAGTTACCGTTGAGATTCACCGCAACCTGATAGGCTTTTGCCCCTTCTTTAGTGGAAAAATCCACATTTAGTGGCTGATTAAACCAGCTTGCTGTCAGTGGTTCACTTTGCAGATCACCATTGATAAAGCTGAATTTTCCGCTCAAATTTTTCAGGGTGCTATCGAGTGGTTTAATAAACAGGCTGTTGTTGCGCAGCGTCACTTCACCTTTCGCTGTTACCAATTCGCCATTCAGCGGGATATCGAGATGTAAGCGAGCATTCACATCGCCGTCGAGCTGGAGTTCTTGAAGAGTCGCCCCCAGCGAGTCCTTCAGCGGTGTCTCATCAAAGTAAGGGCCAACGGCTTTACCCGGACCTTTAATGTCAGCGTCAATCAGCAGTTTTTCTTTCGAGTAGTCAGGGATCACTGCGGTGAGATTACTGGCCCGCACGCCCCCCAGATTAACGCCATCGGTTTTCATCCATAAACCGTCGTTAATAAAGTCCAGTTCAATATCGAGGTTAGTTAACGCTGGCCAGTCTGGCTGAAAGGCAAACTTCGCGTTACGCAGCGGCACCAGCACTTCAAACTGACCTTCGTTGTGTGTATAGGGGAAGAGTTGCGGATTGCCGCCATAAACCAGCGTCGCGTTTTCCGCTTCACCGCCCTGAATCGCGCCACTTAGGTAATCGACCAGGTCTTTACCCATCAGGTTTTCCGGGAAATAGCGCCAGGCTTGCGAACCATCATCGGTACTGATGCCAGCCAGTATGCCCAGCCAGGGCTCATCGTTAGCTGGTTGCAGGTAACGGAAACCGCCACGCGCATGGACGGCTTTGGCTTTGACGTCAATGTTACGCCCATCCAGTTGGAAACCTTTGTCATTGTTCAGCCAACTTATAGTTGCCTGACCATCGGCGATTTCCAGTGGCGCACGGAATACCGTTTCGTAAGGCATCTTTGCCTGTTTCATCGATGCGGTAAGCAAACCATTTTCTACGCTACCGGAAAGCGTTCCGGAAAATTGTTCCGCACCCGGTAATAATTTCCATTGCTTCCAGGCCAGATCGCTCCACGATGCCTGAAAACGGGTCTTGTCTGCCGCCTGAAGCGGGATATCCAGCGCCAGCGTGTTGATCTTGCCGCTCGGTTGTGTGGACCGCCAGATGTCACCGAGTGCAGGTGAAAGTTTCGCGGCCAGCGGGCGTACGCCTTCCAGGCCTGCCAGCTCCAGATTGCTGGCGCGAATCCGCAGCTCGTCACTGCGTGTATTGTTTTTGCCGCCAACATCCTGTTCCGGTATCCAGGCCAGTGTCAATGCTCCGCTCGGCCAGGGTTTGCCGTCCATCGTGATACGGGTATCGGGAATAGAGAACTGCCAGCCCGGATTTTCACGCGTAATGTGCGCGGTCAGATTATCTACCGACAGCGTATGCGTTTGCTTCTCGCCCAACCAGCTGGCTCCGCCCTGTTTCAGCCAGACGTCGCCGCCGGTTACATCGCCTTTGTCGATCGTCATCCAGCCTTCAAGAGAGAACTGCGCCGTTTCCAGCGCAATATTGTCCTGCATCCATTTACCCAGCCACGGCTTCAGGTCGATGTCATCCGCCTGGAGCCAGACGCGACCGTTGCTTAATAGCCCTTCGTCATCACGCAGATCCATACGCACCTGCATCACGCCGTGCTGTCCGGTAAGACTGGAGAGGCTTACCTGGCCTTCCGCACGGTGTCGACGTGGATCGTTCAGCCAGGTGAGTTGTGGGATCGCCAGCTCAGCACGCTGGCCGGATGGCGTCAGGAAGCTGACTTCGCTGTCGCGGAGATCGAAGTGGTCGAACTGACGTAGAAACAGATCGCTGATGTGACTGGCTTCCAGGCTATCATCGCCCCCACCGCTGGTGATGGGAGTATTGGTGCGAAAGCGCAGCTGCCAGAAAGTGAGATCGCGAAACTGCCAGCGCATATGCAACAGGCTCTGCCAGACATCCAGTGCGAGAGTGACACGTTTGACGGAAAACTCGCCGCCATCTTTTAGCTCTGCACGGATGTCGCGCGCTTCAAGCGTCGGGCCAAAATTCTGCCAGCTGGCAGAGAGCTGGCTGGCCTCTACCGACATGCCAGTCGCGGATTCTATTTTGTTGAGGATTTCCGGACGCCAGGAGTCAAGATGCGGTAAAGCAATACGCAGGCCGCTAACCAGCAGGGCAGCGATCACAACGAGCGCGGCTCCAGTAAGCAGTAAAATCCCCGGCAATCGCCTCACCCGTCACTCCTTGTCTACTAAAAATATGACTCAAAAACCGTTTGCCGGATGGCGGCCCAGCATTTGTTTACATCATGACGACGTCAAACTGTTCCTGGTTGTAGAGCGGTTCGATTTGTACTTTAACCTGCTTACCGACAAAAATTTCCACTTCCGCCAGCGAGTGAGATTCTTCGCCTTTTAAGGCTTCAGCTACTGCCGGAGAAGCATAGACCAGGAAACGGTCTGAGTCGTAAGCATGGTGCACACGAACAATTTCTCGCATGATTTCATAACATACGGTTTCCACGGTTTTCACCGTTCCGCGACCGTGGCAAGTTGGGCATTCATTACACAGTACATGTTCAATGCTTTCGCGGGTGCGTTTACGCGTCATCTCCACCAGCCCCAGCGCCGAAAAGCCATTAACGCTGGTTTTCACCCGGTCTTTGCTCAACGCTTGTTCCAGCGAATGCAGTACACGGCGACGGTGATCTTCATTATTCATGTCGATGAAATCAATAATGATAATTCCGCCCAGATTACGCAACCGTAACTGGCGAGCAATAGCCTGCGTCGCTTCAATATTGGTATTGAAGATGGTGTCGTCCAGATTGCGATGACCGACAAACGCCCCGGTATTGATGTCCACGGTGGTCATCGCTTCGGTCTGGTCGATAATCAGATAACCACCGGATTTCAGTTCTACTTTGCGTTCCAGCGCCCGCTGGATTTCGTTTTCGACATCAAAGAGATCGAAAATCGGCTGGCGGCCCGTGTAATGCTCCAGCTTGCTGGTCATCTCAGGAATGTACTCAGACGTAAACTCCAGCAATGCTTCGTAAGTCAGGCGCGAGTCAACGCGAATGCGGTCCAGCTCGGCGTCAGCGAAATCACGCAGAACACGCTGCGCCAGCGCCAGTTCACCATAAAGTTGATAACGTGTCTGGGGGCGCTTTTTACGCTCCATGACTTTGGTCCAGACGCGTTTCAGGTAGGCTGCATCAGAGGCCAGCTCGGCTTCGCCAACCCCCTCCGCTGCAGTACGGATGATAAATCCGCCCTGTTCGTCGCAATAGTCTGCAACCACTTTTTTCAGGCGTTCACGTTCAGATTCGCTTTCGATACGTTGGGAAACCCCAACGTGAGATGCTCCCGGCATAAACACCAGATAGCGAGATGGTAGCGTGATATCTGTGGTCAGGCGCGCGCCTTTGGTACCAAGCGGATCTTTCACCACCTGCACCATCAGGTCTTGCCCCTGGCGGACCAGCTCCGAAATGTCGCGCACTGTGAACTGCTTTTGTTCTTCACCCGCCACACATTCGGTGTGCGGCATGATGTCAGAAGCGTGTAGAAACGCAGCTTTATCCAGCCCAATATCTACAAAAGCCGCCTGCATACCCGGAAGTACACGACTTACACGACCCTTGTAGATATTGCCTACTATTCCGCGTCGCGCCTCACGTTCAATATGAATTTCCTGCAGAATACCGCCATCAATATACGCCACTCGTGTTTCCGAAGGCGTTACGTTTACCAACAATTCAGCCGTCATGTTTATCCCTTTTCTCACGCAGTGCGTTAAAATTACTCAATAATTCACACGTTTCAACCAGCGGTAAGCCGACTACGGCGTGATAGCTGCCATTTATCTTCCTGACAAAACAACCACCAAGCCCCTGAATACCGTATGCACCTGCTTTATCTAACGGTTCACCGCTGGCGACATAGCCCGCGATATCTTCGTCTGTTAACGTTCTGAAAGTCACATCGGTAACTACCAGGCAATCGAGAATGTACTGACTGTCGGCCAGCGCCACTGCTGTCATGACCTGATGGGTCTGCCCCGATAATTTGCGCAACATCTGCACCGCATGATCTGCATCGTGCGGTTTCTCCAGTACTTCGCCGTTCAGAATCACAATGGTATCCGCACCCAGCACTGGGAGATCTTGCGCGACTTGCGCGACACCCGCTTGTGCTTTCTCGCGCGCCAGACGCACAACATACTGCTGCGCGCTCTCCTGCGGCTGACGCTGCTCCTCAATGCCCGTAACAATACGTTCAAAGGTAACGCCAAGTTGCGCAAGTAACTCCTGACGACGCGGAGAACCTGAAGCTAAATACAGAGAAGTCATAGAAACCTTTATTGCACTGCAAACTGCTGACGGACTTTACGCATCAACAAGAAAATCCACGGCCAGAGCACACCATTGACTACACTACTCCAGAACACTTCCGGTCTGAAAGAGACGTTGATCACTAAAAACTCTGCCCAGAAAACAATAATATCCACCACCAACGAAAGCAACATAACGACCAGCGCCTGCTGCCACAGTGCCAGATTACGGAAAAGCTGGAATTTCAGCGCGACCAGATAAGCAATGATACTCATCGACAACGCCCGAACACCGAGCGTGGAGCCACTGATCAGATCCAGTATGGCACCCATCACAAAACCTGTGCCCACATTTACGCGATGGGGCAAGGCGAGGCTCCAATACAATAAGATGAGCAAAACCCAGTTAGGCCGGAAAACGATGAGATTATCCGGCCAGGGCATAATTTGCAGTAATAACGCAATGAGGAAAGAGAGCCAGATAACCCAGCGCCCCTGGCTACGATAGCTCGCCACTATTGCCCTCCTGACGTACGCGCAGGTGGTTGAGTACCACTTTGCGACGGCGTAGCCCTTTGTGGAGAGCGATCAACGGCAGTTCCCGTTGCAGGTTGCTGCGGGCCTGGTTGGGTAATTCCCGTTGCTGGCTCAGGCAGTTTTGGCCCCATTGCATCTGGCGAAGGCAACACCTGCGGCATCATTTGCATCAGGCGTTCATTAGCAACACGATGCACTTCTTCCGGCGTCATCGGGTTGGCCCCGTTACGATCCGCCCCCCACAACAGAAGCAGATAACGTAAACGTTGCAGTCCCGCAGTCGGACGAGCCTGAATCACGGTGTATGCGCGCTGGGTATCGAGTTTCACGGAAGAGACGACCGCCACCGGATAACCTTCCGGGAAACGACCGCCCAGGCCCGAAGTCACCAATACATCACCAACACGAATATCAGTATTCGCTGGCAGGTGCTCAAGCTGTAAATCATCAGTACACCCATTACCCGCAGCAATAACGCGGATATCGTTACGCAGCACCTGAATCGGCAGCGCATGGGTCGCGTCGCAGATCAGCAGTACGCGGCTGGTCAGTTTTGCGACCGCCACCACCTGGCCGACCACACCTTTATCGCTAATGACTGGCTGGCCTTCGTAAACACCGTTGACACTGCCTTTGTCGATAACAACCTGATCGCTGTACGGATCGTTAACAGTAGAGATAACCTGGGTCACCATCTTCTGCTCGTCCTGACGCAGCGGGGAACCCAGAAGCTCACGCAAGCGCGCGTTCTCCTGTTTATATTGTCCCAACATCAGCAGATCGCTGTTTTTCAGCAGCAACTCCTGACGTAACGCCCGGTTTTCAAGTTCTAGTTGGTCACGCGAGGCCAGCGTCTGCGATACGCCATCCAGCAATTCACGAGGAGCATTGGAAATAAAGTAGAAAGGACTGACAGCGGTATCCATATAGGTACGGATTTGACTGAAAGTCCCCAGGCGGCTGTCGGCAATAATAATGCCGAGCGCCACCAGCACCGCCAAAATAAGGCGAATCTGTAGCGACGGGCCACGGCTAAAAATTGGCTTCATAAGTTATGCGTATTCTCGCATCAGACCAGGCAGGATGAACAGACGCTTCCCCTGCCTGCATCCGATTACTCTTCGCTGAACAGGTCGCCGCCGTGCATGTCGATCATTTCCAGCGCCTTGCCGCCACCGCGAGCCACACAGGTCAGCGGATCTTCAGCAACGACGACTGGAATGCCGGTTTCTTCCATTAATAAACGGTCAAGGTTACGCAGCAATGCGCCACCGCCAGTGAGCACCATTCCGCGCTCAGAAATGTCGGAAGCCAGTTCCGGCGGACACTGCTCCAGCGCAACCATCACTGCGCTAACGATGCCGGTCAGCGGCTCTTGCAGCGCTTCGAGGATTTCGTTGGAGTTCAGCGTAAAGCCGCGTGGAACGCCTTCAGCCAGGTTACGGCCACGAACTTCAATTTCACGCACTTCATCGCCAGGGTAAGCCGAACCGATTTCGTGCTTGATGCGTTCCGCGGTGGCTTCACCGATAAGAGAACCGTAATTACGACGCACATAGTTGATGATAGCTTCGTCGAAGCGGTCGCCGCCGATACGTACAGAAGAGGAGTAAACCACGCCATTCAGCGAGATTACGGCAACTTCAGTAGTACCACCGCCGATATCAACCACCATGGAACCGGTCGCTTCAGACACAGGCAGACCGGCGCCAATTGCCGCGGCCATCGGTTCTTCAATCAAGAACACTTCACGGGCGCCAGCGCCCTGCGCGGATTCACGGATTGCGCGGCGTTCAACCTGGGTTGCGCCAACCGGCACACAGACCAGAACGCGCGGGCTTGGGCGCATAAAGCTGTTGCTGTGCACTTGCTTAATGAAGTGCTGGAGCATTTTTTCAGTCACGAAGAAGTCAGCGATTACGCCATCTTTCATTGGGCGAATAGCAGCAATATTGCCCGGCGTACGGCCCAGCATCTGCTTCGCGTCATGACCTACTGCAGCTACGCTTTTTGGCGAACCGGCACGATCCTGGCGAATGGCCACAACGGAAGGCTCATTCAATACGATGCCTTGTCCTTTTACATAAATGAGGGTATTCGCAGTACCCAAGTCAATGGACAAGTCATTGGAAAACATGCCACGAAATTTTTTCAACATACTAAGGGATAATCCTGAAAGCTGGGGCGGAAAAGAAAATCCGCTTACTTTACCAACCACACGCAGCAGCGACAAGGCGCAAAAATCATCTGCTACGGTGAAAATTAGTGCAGTTCGTTTCCTTTGTTACAAATCTCTGCCTGAGTCCAGATAAGGCTAAATGCGTCAACAGCATTCCTCGCCTGCTTGCAACTGCGTAAGGTCATTCATCTGCATATGTGCTGCAACAATCTGGCGAGCAGATAAGCACACTCCCACGAAACGCAGCGCGCGTTATTCTACGTGAAAAAGGATCAAACGGCAGGTTAAACCGAATATCTTTGTGAATATTTTTTCACGTTAGTATCAAGTGGCTGTGAGGACGCGAAAAAATCCCCTTGACCACCCAAAACCCCGCGCTGAGTCAGGGTCTGCCACTCGCTTCGCGAACGTACGCCAGTCGCGTAAACCTGGGTGTTGGTCCCGGAGCAGGCTTCTATCATGCTCTGAACCAACAATTGGTTTTCCGTCCGCTTCTCAATATTTCTTACCAGCCCCGGATGAAGCTTGAGTAATTCGACATTAAGTTCTTTGATCCAACTGGTACTTACCAACGTCAATCCAGCCTGGTTAACGGCGACTCGAACCCCTAAAGCATTCACCAAACGAATGACAGGTTGCAAGCGACCGATATGTTGACCAACATCAGCCTCTGCAAGTTCAATAATTATGCGTTTTCGTTGCGATTTTTCACACTGCATCAACGTATCGCGCAGCCAGCGCTGAAAACGCGGACGGATCAACGACTCAACGGTCACCTGAATCGCCAGATTTTCTTGCGGCCAATAGCGTAGCAGCGGAATGAGACGACTGATTTGCAGACGGTCATACTCTTCAGATAACCCAAACTGCAACACCATCGGCATATATTCCGCCGAGCTAACCTCTTCATTACCATCAAAGATGCGACACATAATTTCGCGATGATGAACCTGCCCTTCCCGGGTGACCGCAGGTTTTTGATAAAGCCTCGGACCGCCACGACTCAACATTTGTTCAATTAGTGTACGCCAGCGAACGTTGCCGCGTCCTTTTTCTGGTAATGAGTCATCGTAAATCGCCCAGCTATTACCACCCTGTAATCCCGCATTACGCGTGGCGGATTCGGCATGTTCCATTACCTGTTCTGTTTCCTGGCCGCTACGCCAGGCACAGATGCCGATATGAATCATATCTTCACGATCGAGCATTTTATTATTCGGCAAGGTATCAACCGCTTTGATCAACTGCCCGGCAATGCTCTCCGCCTCTTTTAATGTCCGATGCGGCAACAACGCAGCAAAATCACTACGGTGGTAGCGCGCCAGCAGAGCGCCTGGATAGCGCATCATAAATGTCGAAAGCAGATTCGTCAGACTGAAGAGCTGTTCTTCGGCCTGGCTGTGCCCCCATGTGTCGCTCAACATATTAAAATCAGGTAGACGGATCATCATCACGATCCCGTGAGTCCCGACCTTTTCCTGATCTTCCAGTAATGTAGCCAACTGGTTGTCGAAAAAGAGACGATTATTGAGGCCGGTTTTGGTGTCCTGCGCGGCATAAGAGCGAATCAGCGTATCAAGACGACTGTGCTGTTCACGCGCATTCTGAATTTCTGAAAGCAGCATATCCAGCGCACTACTGGTCCCTGGCGGCCATTCATAGATGGAGCCAAGTACATTCGGCCCGCGCTCTCCGTTTAAGATGCGCGTCGAGCGGATTTCCAGTAGTTCTTGCCCTGCAAGTTGCCGCTGCAGCCAACGTACTGCAAGGAAGAGCATAATAATGATAAAACCAATTGCACCAGTGAGCGGCGCGGTAGTCATCAGCGAGTGAAAATAGTTTCCCATCGGGTCCTGATAAATCAGACGTAGCGACATCCCCGGATGTTTAATCAACGGAACAGTCAATTCGCGAAACAGATCGCTGGTACCTACAGGACGGTAACTTCCCTTGCGGGAAAGGGTATAAACCTGTTTGTTATCATGCATCAGGTCCACACAAACGATATCTGCCGACATCATCAGTTCACTGATTTTTGGCCTCAGCGAGCTGAAATCAGACGACACCAGATGTGTATCGATCGCCGTCGCCACCGCCTGAACGCGATGACTAAACTTATACTGAATCGCGTTATAGAAACTTAACGAGCAGCCCATCAGAGTCACAAAGATCGTTAACCCGGTGAGCAGCGTGACAAAGGCCGAAAATTTCGTCGTTAATCTCATCCTTGTGTTAACTCCGATAGTGAGGAAGCTGGCATACTAGCAAATCAGATTTAACTCGCAATTTATTGCGCTTCATCGACTTTGCTTTTCAATTAGCGAGTATAGTCTTCAGAAATTATTTTCCAATCCATCATGCACATGAGGACCTCTTATGCAGGCGTTACTTTTAGAACAGCAGGACGGCAAAACCCTCGCATCTGTACAGACTCTGGACGCGAGTCGCCTGCCGGAAGGCGATGTGACGGTCGATGTTCACTGGTCGAGCCTGAATTATAAAGATGCGCTGGCAATAACCGGTAAAGGAAAAATAATCCGCAATTTTCCGATGATTCCTGGCATCGACTTTGCCGGAACCGTACGCACCAGTGAAGATCCGCGTTTTCATGCTGGTCAGGAAGTGTTACTCACGGGCTGGGGTGTCGGTGAAAATCATTGGGGCGGACTGGCAGAACAAGCGCGCGTGAAAGGTGACTGGTTGGTTGCGATGCCGCAAGGTCTGGACGCACGTAAAGCGATGATTATCGGTACTGCTGGGTTTACCGCCATGCTGTGCGTGATGGCGCTGGAAGATGCAGGTATTCGCCCGCAGGATGGCGAGATTGTAGTGACGGGGGCCAGTGGCGGCGTTGGCAGTACTGCCGTGGCGCTGTTACATAAGTTGGGTTATCAGGTCGTTGCCGTTTCAGGTCGTGAAAGTACCCATGAGTATCTGAAAAGTTTAGGTGCCAGCCGAATTCTGCCGCGCGATGAATTTGCTGAATCCCGTCCATTAGAAAAACAGCTTTGGGCCGGGGCGATTGACACTGTCGGCGACAAAGTGCTGGCTAAAGTGCTGGCGCAAATGAACTACGGCGGCTGTGTGGCAGCGTGTGGTCTGGCTGGCGGTTTTACCCTGCCAACCACCGTCATGCCGTTTATCCTGCGTAACATTCGCTTGCAGGGCGTGGATTCAGTGATGACGCCAGCAGAGCGCCGTACGCAAGCCTGGCAGCGTCTGGTTGCCGATTTACCGGAATCATTCTACTCACAGGCTGCAAAAGAGATTTCACTGGCTGATGCCCCAAAATTTGCCGAGGCCATTATTAACAATCAGATTCAGGGCCGTACGCTGGTAAAAATTAACTCAGCGTCAGCATAAAATTACTTTACATATCGTTAACGAATTTTAGCAGCACTTTGACATTCTCCCTGCCATAGTAATCATGAGCATTCCAGGAGTCTGTTATGAAAAAAATTCGTCAACTTACAGAAGCCGATGTCACTGCTGAATCGGCTTTTTTTATGCAACGTCGGCAAGTTCTGAAAGCATTAGGCATCAGCGCCGCCGCCCTCTCTTTACCAAATGCCGCCCACGCGGATTTGCTTGGCTGGTTCAAAGGGAACGATCGCCCGCCTGCGCCTGCTGGAAAACCCCTGGAGTTCAGCAAGCCTGCTGTCTGGCAAAATAACCTGCCGCTGACACCGGAAGATAAAGTTTCCGGCTACAACAATTTCTATGAGTTTGGGCTGGATAAAGCGGATCCCGCCGCGAATGCTGGCAGCCTGAAAACCGATCCGTGGACGTTGAAAATCAGTGGTGAAGTCAGTAAACCGTTAACCCTCGACCACGATGATCTAACCCGTCGATTCCCGTTGGAAGAGCGGATTTACCGGATGCGCTGCGTGGAAGCGTGGTCGATGGTGGTTCCGTGGATTGGTTTTCCGCTGCACAAATTGCTGGCGCTGGCAGAGCCGAACAGCAACGCGAAGTACGTCGCTTTCGAAACAATTTATGCACCAGAACAAATGCCCGGCCAGCAGGACAGGTTTATCGGTGGCGGTCTGAAATATCCCTATGTAGAAGGATTACGCCTCGACGAAGCTATGCACCCGCTCACGCTGATGACCGTCGGCGTCTACGGCAAGGCGTTGCCGCCGCAAAATGGCGCGCCGGTACGCCTGATTGTGCCATGGAAATATGGCTTTAAAGGCATCAAGTCGATAGTGAGTATTAAGCTGACCCGTGAACGCCCACCAACCACCTGGAATCTTTCGGCCCCCAACGAATACGGCTTTTACGCCAACGTCAATCCGGATGTTGATCACCCTCGCTGGTCGCAGGCGACTGAGCGATTCATCGGTTCAGGCGGCATCCTGGATGTGCAACGCCAGCCGACACTGTTATTTAACGGCTACGCCGATGAAGTAGCGTCACTCTATCGCGGGCTGGATCTACGGGAGAACTTCTAAGTGCGTCTGACTGCAAAACAGGTTACCTGGCTGAAAATTTGCCTGCATCTTGCCGGATTTTTGCCATTTGTCTGGCTGGTTTGGGCAATCAATCATGACGGATTAAGTGCCGACCCGGTGAAAGATATTCAGCATTTTACCGGTAGGACTGCGCTGAAATTTTTATTGGCGACATTGTTAATTACTCCGCTGGCGCGCTACGCTAAGCAACCAT
The DNA here is from genome assembly GCF_011881725.1 of Escherichia coli. Taxonomy (GTDB): domain Bacteria; phylum Pseudomonadota; class Gammaproteobacteria; order Enterobacterales; family Enterobacteriaceae; genus Escherichia; species Escherichia coli_E. The sequence continues at coordinate 281,813 of NZ_JAATUR010000001.1, forward strand.
TATTGATACGCACCCGCCGCCTGTTAGGTTTATGGTGTTTCGCCTGGGCGACGCTGCACTTAACCAGTTATGCATTGCTGGAACTTGGTGTGAACAACCTGGCGTTATTCGGTCAGGAACTAATCACCCGACCTTATTTAACCCTGGGTATTATCAGTTGGTTGATTTTGCTTGCTTTAGCATTCACTTCCACACAGGCAATGCAGCGAAAACTAGGCAAACACTGGCAACAGTTGCATAACTTCGTCTATCTTGTCGCGATCCTGGCCCCCATACATTATCTGTGGTCAGTGAAGGTTCTCTCGCCGCAGCCGATCATCTACGCCGGGCTGGCATTACTGCTTTTAGCCTTACGTTATAAGAAGTTCCGTCAATGGCGGCGCTAATTTCGTGAACTGTGCGGCTTATTGCAAATTACGCGACGTTGAAAGTTATTTACATGTTAGCTGTTGATTATCTTCCCTGATAAGACCAGTATTTAGCTGCCATTTGCTACGAAATCGTTATAATGTGCGACCTCGTTCTCCCTGACGCAGTTTTTAAGCTGCTGAAAAGGTGACAATGGCGCAACGAAGGTATATTTTGTTTTTTGCCGGAGGATAGCAGCAGATCGCTGCACAATGTCCGTCAATTATCACATTGACACTCTGGGGCAAAATAGACCGGCGTCCCGGCCTGCTGGAATTTACCGCTATGCATACAGCTGTCGGGGCATACGCTTTACAGACGGCGGTGAAACGCCTGTCACAATCACACTAAACAAAGAGTACGGAACCCACTCATGGATATTCGTAAGATTAAAAAACTGATCGAGCTGGTTGAAGAATCAGGCATCTCTGAACTGGAAATTTCTGAAGGCGAAGAGTCAGTACGCATTAGCCGTGCAGCACCTGCCGCAAGTTTCCCGATGATGCAACAAGCTTACGCTGCACCAATGATGCAGCAGCCAGCTCAATCTAACGCAGCCGCTCCGGCGACCGTTCCTTCCATGGAAGCGCCAGCAGCAGCGGAAATCAGTGGTCACATCGTACGTTCCCCGATGGTTGGTACTTTCTACCGCACCCCAAGCCCGGACGCGAAAGCGTTCATCGAAGTGGGTCAGAAAGTAAACGTGGGCGATACCCTGTGCATCGTTGAAGCCATGAAAATGATGAACCAGATCGAAGCAGACAAATCCGGTACTGTGAAAGCAATTCTGGTCGAAAGTGGACAACCGGTAGAATTTGACGAGCCGCTGGTCGTCATCGAGTAACGAGGCGAACATGCTGGATAAAATTGTTATTGCCAACCGCGGCGAGATTGCATTACGTATTCTTCGTGCCTGTAAAGAACTGGGCATCAAGACTGTCGCTGTGCACTCCAGCGCGGATCGCGATCTAAAACACGTATTACTGGCAGATGAAACGGTCTGTATTGGCCCTGCTCCGTCAGTAAAAAGTTATCTGAATATCCCGGCAATCATCAGCGCCGCTGAAATCACCGGCGCAGTAGCAATCCATCCGGGTTACGGCTTCCTCTCCGAGAACGCCAACTTTGCCGAGCAGGTAGAACGCTCCGGCTTTATCTTCATCGGTCCGAAAGCAGAGACAATCCGTCTGATGGGCGACAAAGTGTCGGCAATCGCGGCGATGAAAAAAGCAGGCGTTCCTTGCGTACCGGGTTCTGACGGCCCGCTGGGCGACGATATGGATAAAAACCGCGCCATTGCTAAACGCATTGGTTATCCGGTGATTATCAAAGCCTCCGGCGGCGGCGGCGGTCGTGGTATGCGTGTAGTGCGCGGCGACGCTGAACTGGCACAATCCATCTCCATGACCCGTGCGGAAGCGAAAGCCGCTTTCAACAACGACATGGTTTATATGGAGAAATACCTGGAAAATCCTCGCCACGTCGAAATTCAGGTATTGGCTGACGGTCAGGGCAACGCTATCTATCTGGCGGAACGTGACTGCTCCATGCAGCGTCGTCACCAGAAAGTGGTCGAAGAAGCGCCAGCACCGGGTATTACCCCAGAACTGCGTCGCTACATCGGCGAACGTTGTGCTAAAGCGTGTGTTGATATCGGCTATCGCGGTGCAGGTACGTTTGAGTTCCTGTTCGAAAACGGCGAGTTCTATTTCATCGAAATGAACACCCGTATTCAGGTAGAACACCCGGTTACTGAAATGATCACCGGTGTTGACCTGATCAAAGAACAGCTGCGTATCGCCGCAGGTCAGCCGCTGTCTATCAAGCAAGAAGAAGTTCACGTTCGCGGCCATGCGGTGGAATGCCGTATCAACGCCGAAGATCCGAACACCTTCCTGCCAAGCCCGGGCAAAATCACCCGTTTCCACGCACCTGGCGGTTTTGGTGTGCGTTGGGAGTCTCATATCTACGCGGGCTACACCGTGCCGCCGTACTATGACTCAATGATCGGTAAACTGATTTGCTACGGTGAAAACCGTGACGTGGCGATTGCGCGCATGAAGAATGCGTTGCAGGAGCTGATCATCGACGGTATCAAAACCAACGTTGATCTGCAGATCCGCATCATGAACGACGAGAACTTCCAGCATGGTGGGACTAACATCCACTATCTGGAGAAAAAACTCGGTCTTCAGGAAAAATAAGACTGCAAAAGCGTCAAAAGGCCGGATTTTCCGGCCTTTTTTATTACTGGGGATCGACAACCCCCATAAGGTACAATCCCCGCTTTCTTCACCCATCAGGGACAAAAAATGGACACTCGTTTTGTTCAGGCCCATAAAGAGGCGCGTTGGGCGCTGGGGCTGACCCTTTTGTATCTGGCGGTATGGTTAGTAGCCGCTTACTTACCTGGCGTAGCCCCCGGTTTTACCGGCTTTCCGCGCTGGTTTGAGATGGCCTGCATCCTGACGCCGCTGCTGTTTATTGGACTGTGCTGGGCGATGGTGAAATTTATCTATCGCGATATCCCGCTGGAGGATGACGATGCAGCTTGAAGTAATTCTACCGCTGGTCGCCTATCTGGTGGTGGTGTTCGGGATCTCTGTCTACGCGATGCGTAAACGGAATACCGGCACCTTCCTTAATGAGTATTTCCTCGGTAGCCGTTCTATGGGCGGTATTGTGCTGGCGATGACGCTCACCGCAACCTATATCAGTGCCAGTTCGTTTATCGGCGGGCCAGGAGCTGCTTATAAATACGGTCTGGGCTGGGTATTGCTGGCGATGATTCAGCTACCTGCGGTCTGGCTTTCACTCGGTATTCTCGGCAAGAAGTTCGCGATTCTCGCGCGCCGCTACAATGCGGTAACACTGAACGATATGCTTTTTGCCCGTTACCAGAGCCGTCTGCTGGTGTGGCTGGCGAGCTTAAGTTTACTGGTTGCGTTCGTGGGTGCGATGACCGTGCAGTTTATCGGTGGTGCGCGCCTGCTGGAAACCGCGGCGGGTATTCCTTATGAAACCGGCTTGCTGATTTTCGGTATCAGCATTGCGTTGTATACCGCCTTTGGCGGCTTTCGCGCCAGCGTGCTGAACGACACCATGCAAGGGCTGGTGATGCTGATTGGCACCATTGTGCTGCTTATTGGCGTGGTACATGCCGCAGGCGGTTTAAGTAATGCAGTAGAGACACTGCAAACCATCGATCCGCAACTGGTAACACCACAAGGCGCTGACAATATTCTGTCGCCTGCCTTTATGACGTCGTTCTGGGTGCTGGTATGCTTTGGCGTGATTGGTTTGCCACATACCGCAGTGCGCTGTATTTCTTATAAAGACAGCAAAGCGGTACATCGTGGGATCATCATCGGTACAATTGTCGTAGCAATCCTGATGTTCGGTATGCACCTGGCTGGTGCGTTAGGCCGGGCGGTAATCCCCGATCTCACCGTACCGGACCTGGTGATCCCGACGTTGATGGTAAAAGTGCTGCCACCGTTTGCTGCCGGGATCTTCCTTGCAGCACCTATGGCTGCGATCATGTCGACGATCAACGCCCAATTGCTGCAAAGTTCCGCTACGATCATTAAAGATCTCTATCTGAATATCCGTCCGGATCAAATGCAAAACGAGACACGTTTGAAACGGATGTCGGCGGTGATCACATTGGTTCTCGGTGCGTTATTGCTGCTTGCGGCCTGGAAGCCGCCAGAAATGATCATCTGGCTAAATTTGCTGGCCTTCGGTGGGCTGGAAGCCGTTTTCCTGTGGCCGCTGGTGCTGGGCCTCTACTGGGAACGCGCCAACGCCAAAGGCGCGCTAAGTGCGATGATCGTCGGCGGTGTACTGTATGCCGTACTCGCGACACTGAATATTCAGTACCTGGGCTTCCACCCTATCGTGCCCTCGTTGCTGCTAAGTTTGCTGGCTTTCCTGGTCGGAAACCGTTTCGGTACATCCGTCCCGCAAGCTACCGTTTTGACTACTGATAAATAAAGAGTTTTGCCATGCCTTGGATCCAACTGAAACTGAACACTACCGGCGCGAACGCGGAAGATCTTAGCGATGCGCTGATGGAAGCAGGGGCCGTTTCAATCACTTTTCAGGATACCCACGATACACCGGTATTTGAGCCGCTGCCGGGCGAAACGCGCCTGTGGGGCGACACCGATGTGATTGGTCTGTTCGATGCTGAAACCGACATGAATGAAGTCGTGGCGATTCTGGAGAATCATCCGCTGCTCGGCACGGGCTTCGCGCATAAAATCGAACAACTGGAAGATAAAGACTGGGAGCGCGAGTGGATGGACAATTTCCACCCAATGCGCTTTGGTGAACGTCTGTGGATCTGCCCAAGCTGGCGTGATGTGCCAGACGAAAACGCTGTCAACGTGATGTTAGACCCAGGTCTGGCGTTTGGTACAGGTACCCATCCAACAACCTCTCTGTGCCTGCAGTGGCTCGACAGCCTCGATTTAACCGGTAAAACGGTCATCGACTTTGGCTGTGGTTCCGGCATTCTGGCTATTGCAGCGCTGAAACTGGGCGCGGCAAAAGCGATCGGTATTGATATCGACCCACAGGCGATTCAGGCCAGCCGCGACAACGCCGAACGTAATGGTGTTTCTGATCGTCTGGAACTCTACTTGCCAAAAGATCAGCCTGAAGCGATGAAAGCCGACGTCGTGGTCGCTAACATTCTCGCAGGCCCGTTACGTGAACTGGCACCGTTAATCAGCGTCCTGCCGGTTTCAGGCGGTTTACTGGGCCTTTCCGGTATTCTGGCAAGCCAGGCGGAGAGCGTTTGCGAAGCTTATGCCGACAGCTTCACGCTCGATCCAGTGGTAGAAAAAGAAGAGTGGTGTCGCATTACCGGTCGTAAGAATTAACCGTCGTATCGCCGCATGGTGATGCTGAGCGAAGTGCGAGCAACGTCACAAAAGGCACGTAATTTTGCTGATTATTTAGGCAAATTTGCGTGCCAAAATTTTCATTCATAAAGAAAAATTGAGAACTTACTCAAATTTCTTTGAGTGTGAATTTTAATCACTTATTTCTAATGTGATGATTTTTATGACTAATTATTCTGCAGAGTTCATTTTAAATGCAATTCTTTGATCCATCTCAGATGATTGGTCAAAGTTTGGCCTTTCATCTCGTGCAAAAAATGCGTAATATACGCCGCCTTGCAGTCACAGTATGGTCATTTCTTAACTCATGCGCATCGGACAATATCAGCTCAGAAATCGCCTGATCGCAGCGCCCATGGCTGGCATTACAGACAGACCTTTTCGGACGTTGTGCTACGAGATGGGAGCCGGATTGACGGTATCCGAGATGATGTCTTCTAACCCACAGGTTTGGGAAAGCGACAAATCTCGTTTACGGATGGTGCACATTGATGAACCCGGTATTCGCACCGTGCAAATTGCCGGTAGCGATCCGAAAGAAATGGCAGATGCAGCACGTATTAACGTGGAAAGCGGTGCCCAGATTATTGATATCAATATGGGTTGCCCGGCTAAAAAAGTGAATCGCAAGCTCGCAGGTTCAGCCCTCTTGCAGTACCCGGATGTCGTTAAATCGATCCTTACCGAGGTCGTCAATGCAGTGGACGTTCCTGTTACCCTGAAGATTCGCACCGGCTGGGCGCCGGAACACCGTAACTGTGAAGAGATTGCCCAACTGGCTGAAGACTGTGGCATTCAGGCTCTGACCATTCATGGCCGTACGCGCGCCTGTTTGTTCAATGGAGAAGCTGAGTACGACAGTATTCGGGCAGTTAAGCAGAAAGTTTCCATTCCGGTTATCGCGAATGGCGACATTACTGACCCGCTTAAAGCCAGAGCTGTGCTCGACTATACAGGGGCGGATGCCCTGATGATAGGCCGCGCAGCTCAGGGAAGACCCTGGATCTTTCGGGAAATCCAGCATTATCTGGACACTGGGGAGTTGCTGCCCCCGCTGCCTTTGGCAGAGGTTAAGCGCTTGCTTTGCGCGCACGTTCGGGAACTGCATGACTTTTATGGTCCGGCAAAAGGGTACCGAATTGCACGTAAACACGTTTCCTGGTATCTCCAGGAACACGCTCCAAATGACCAGTTTCGGCGCACATTCAACGCCATTGAGGATGCCAGCGAACAGCTGGAGGCGTTGGAGGCATACTTCGAAAATTTTGCGTAAACAGAAATAAAGAGCTGACAGAACTATGTTCGAACAACGCGTAAATTCTGACGTACTGACCGTTTCTACCGTTAACTCTCAGGATCAGGTAACCCAAAAACCCCTGCGTGACTCGGTTAAACAGGCACTGAAGAACTATTTTGCTCAACTGAACGGTCAGGATGTTAATGACCTCTATGAGCTGGTACTGGCTGAAGTAGAACAGCCCCTGTTGGACATGGTGATGCAATACACCCGTGGTAACCAGACCCGTGCTGCGCTGATGATGGGCATCAACCGTGGTACGCTGCGTAAAAAATTGAAAAAGTACGGCATGAACTAATTCAGTTTAGCTAAATGCTTGATTAAAAGGCGCTACTCGGCATGGGGAAGCGCCTTTTTTATAGGTGTCACAAAGGGAGTGACCATGAGAACAGGATGTGAGCCCACCAGATTTGGCGACAACGCAAAGACCATTATCCACGGTGATGCATTAGCTGAACTTAAAAAGATTCCCGCAGAAAGTGTCGATCTTATCTTTGCCGATCCACCTTATAACATCGGTAAAAATTTCGATGGTTTGATCGAAGCGTGGCAAGAAGATCTGTTTATTAACTGGTTATTTGAAGTAATTACAGAGTGCCACCGCGTTCTGAAAAAACAGGGCAGCATGTACATCATGAACAGCACGGAAAACATGCCCTTTATTGACCTTCAGTGCCGCCAGCTTTTTACCATCAAAAGTCGCATCGTCTGGTCGTATGACAGTTCCGGCGTTCAGGCCAAAAAATTTTACGGCTCCATGTATGAACCCATCCTGATGATGGTAAAAGACGCAAAGAACTACACATTTAACAGCGATGCTATTCTGGTAGAAGCCAAAACCGGAGCACAGCGTGCGTTAATCGATTATCGCAAAAATCCCCCACAACCTTACAATCACCAAAAAGTGCCCGGTAACGTCTGGGATTTTCCACGCGTACGTTATTTGATGGATGAATATGAAAACCATCCGACACAAAAGCCTGAAGCCTTACTAAAGCGCATTATTCTCGCCTCTTCTAACCCAGACGATGTCGTTCTCGATCCGTTTGCTGGTAGCTTCACCACTGGTGCCGTCGCCGTCGCGACCGGGCGAAAATTCATTGGTATTGAGATTAACAGCGAGTACATCAAGATGGGGCTACGCCGGCTGGATATCGCGTCACATTACTCCATAGAAGAGTTGGCGAAAGTGAAAAAAAGGAAGACTGGCAACCTGTCAAAACGAAGCCGGATCAGCGAAGTTGACCCCGATCTCATTGCAAAGTAAAGGAAGTGTAATCCTGGTTTTCAGATTATTCATTTCGTGTATATTTCCTGCCAGACTTGATTAAACATGCACAGGTTCAGGTAATGATTCGCAAGTATTGGTGGCTCGTTGTTTTTGCTGTTTTCGTTTTTTTGTTTGATACTTTACTGATGCAATGGATTGAACTGCTGGCAACAGAAACCGACAAATGCCGCAATATGAACTCAGTTAATCCACTGAAACTGGTTAACTGTGATGATCTGAATTTTCAAGACAGAATGTGAATTTACATGACACTTAATTCATTTGTTTGATGAATTAATTTCGTTATATTTTCATCTGGCGTGAACATTTTTAATACGTTATCGACTAGTGCGGGTGCTTGTTTATAAAGATCATAACCCGCCATATTCATTAACCAGTTTTGAACAATACCGCTGAAGGCGCCATCAATAATAATCATCACAACATCTAAATCGAGGTTGTTTGCTACACAACCTTGTTGCTGACACGCCTGCAATACTTCGCGGAGAATCTGCGGATTAAACCCCATCTTTTCACGTATTACTGCCTCGGCGAGCATTTCATCACTAAATTCACATTTGTGATATAAGATTTGCAGTAATGCCTGCTGGCGGGGGATTTCGGCAATAAATTGCAAGCCAACAATCAGTTTTTCACGCAATTGCAGGAAAGGCTCATGCTCTAACCCTGCCGTCAGACGTTCCTGAATTAACTCCCGCAATGAAGGCTGTTGCAGCCACATCTCATTAAACAATTGAATCTTGTTTTCGAAGTGCCAGTAGATTGCGCCACGCGTGACGTTGGCGGCGTCGGCGATGTCGTTGAGCGTCGTCTTGCTTACGCCATACTGCGCAAACTGAGCAATGGCTGTTTCGATCAGTTCTTGCCGGGTCTTCAGGGCTTCGGCTTTGGTTCGTTTTGCCATAATTAATTATTCAAGAAATAAATATATTCGACATAAGGGAAACAACGAGAAGCAATGTATCACCTAATTTTTATTTGTACGAGAAGCTAAATCCCATCTGCCATCAATCGTTAAATAAGCGAAATCTATTGTTTACCTGTAATACATTCACTTAATAAATATATATTTAATTTTGCATTAAAATGCTTCCACTCTTTTCGACTCACATCAAATGAGAACATTAGGATATTAATCTCTTTTTGTGTTTGCGTGCCTTGAATCGCGGCTATTCATAACTATTCCTTACATCGCCGAACGATAATTTGTAGGATAGCGAACTGTATTTTTATTTCTGCGAGTTAACGCGTTGCCTTTTTCTGGCTAATAACGCGCTTTTGGTTTTTTGAGGAATAGTAATGACGAAACATGCCAGGTTTTTCCTCCTGTCCTCCTTTATCATGATCTCCGCAGCGTTAATTGCGGGCTGTAACGATAAAGGAGAAGAGAAAGCTCACGTCGGTGAACCGCAGGTTACCGTTCATATTGTGAAAACAGCCCCATTAGAAGTTAAGACTGAATTACCAGGCCGCACCAATGCTTTTCGTATTGCCGAAGTACGCCCGCAGGTTAGCGGGATTGTGCTAAATCGTAATTTCACTGAAGGCAGCGATGTGCAAGCAGGTCAATCCCTGTATCAGATCGACCCGGCCACTTATCAGGCAAGCTATGACAGCGCGAAAGGCGAACTGGCGAAAAGCGAAGCTGCCGCTTCCATCGCGCATTTGACGGTAAAACGTTATGTTCCGCTCGTGGGTACGAAATACATCAGCCAGCAGGAGTACGATCAGGCCATTGCTGATGCTCGCCAGGCCGATGCCGCTGTGATTGCCGCAAAAGCCACGGTCGAAAGCGCCCGCATCAATCTCGCTTATACCAAAGTGACAGCGCCAATTAGCGGGCGTATCGGCAAATCTTCGGTGACCGAAGGAGCTCTCGTCACTAACGGGCAAACGACCGAGCTGGCGACTGTCCAACAACTCGATCCTATCTACGTCGATGTTACCCAATCCAGTAACGATTTTATGAGACTGAAGCAGTCCGTAGAGCAAGGTAGTTTGCATAAAGAAAACGCCGCCAGCAACGTAGAGCTGGTCATGGAAAATGGTCAAACTTATCCCCTGAAAGGCACTCTGCAATTCTCTGATGTAACCGTTGATGAAAGTACCGGCTCCATAACCCTGCGTGCTGTCTTCCCTAACCCGCAACATACGCTTTTGCCGGGTATGTTTGTGCGTGCACGGATTGATGAAGGTGTCCAACCTGATGCCATTCTTATCCCTCAACAAGGCGTCAGCCGCACGCCACGTGGTGATGCAACCGTGCTGATTGTTAACGATAAAAGTCAGGTTGAAGCGCGTCCTGTCGTTGCCAGCCAGGCGATTGGCGATAAATGGTTAATTAGCGAAGGGCTTAAATCTGGCGATCAGGTCATTGTCAGTGGCCTGCAAAAAGCACGTCCGGGAGAGCAGGTTAAAACCACTACCGATACCCCCACAGATACTGCGTCGAAGTAAGGCAATCTGACATGGCAAACTTTTTTATTCGACGACCGATATTTGCATGGGTGCTGGCCATTATTCTAATGATGGCGGGCGCACTGGCGATCCTACAATTGCCCGTCGCCCAGTACCCAACCATTGCGCCGCCTGCAGTTTCCGTGTCGGCAAACTATCCGGGCGCTGATGCGCAGACTGTGCAGGATACGGTGACACAGGTTATCGAACAGAATATGAACGGTATCGATAATCTGATGTATATGTCCTCCACCAGCGATTCAGCCGGTAGCGTGACAATTACCCTCACCTTCCAGTCCGGAACCGATCCAGATATCGCGCAAGTGCAGGTGCAGAATAAACTTCAGCTCGCCACACCGTTGCTGCCGCAGGAAGTTCAACAGCAGGGGATCAGCGTTGAAAAGTCCAGCAGTAGCTATTTGATGGTGGCAGGATTCGTCTCTGATAACCCCGGCACCACACAAGACGATATCTCGGACTATGTGGCCTCTAACGTTAAAGATACGCTTAGCCGCCTGAATGGCGTAGGTGACGTACAACTCTTTGGCGCACAGTACGCAATGCGTATCTGGTTGGACGCCGATCTACTAAACAAATATAAGCTGACACCGGTTGATGTCATTAACCAGTTGAAGGTACAGAACGATCAGATCGCTGCCGGACAGTTAGGTGGAACGCCAGCGTTGCCAGGTCAACAGTTAAACGCCTCGATTATTGCGCAGACGCGTTTAAAAAATCCGGAAGAATTCGGCAAAGTAACTCTGCGCGTGAACAGCGATGGCTCGGTGGTGCGCCTGAAAGATGTCGCACGGGTTGAACTTGGCGGTGAAAACTATAACGTTATCGCTCGCATCAACGGTAAACCGGCGGCAGGTCTGGGTATTAAGCTGGCAACCGGTGCTAACGCACTCGATACGGCAAAAGCCATTAAGGCAAAACTGGCGGAATTACAGCCATTCTTCCCGCAGGGAATGAAGGTTCTCTACCCTTATGACACCACGCCATTCGTCCAACTTTCTATTCACGAAGTGGTAAAAACACTGTTCGAAGCCATTATGCTGGTGTTCCTGGTGATGTATTTGTTCTTGCAGAATATGCGAGCAACGCTGATCCCCACTATTGCTGTGCCCGTGGTGTTGTTAGGGACATTTGCCATCCTCGCCGCCTTTGGCTATTCCATCAACACACTAACGATGTTCGGAATGGTACTTGCCATCGGGCTACTCGTCGATGACGCGATAGTGGTGGTGGAGAACGTCGAGCGCGTGATGATGGAGGATAATCTACCGCCAAAAGAAGCGACGGAAAAATCGATGTCGCAAATTCAGGGCGCACTGGTAGGTATTGCGATGGTGCTGTCGGCGGTATTTATTCCGATGGCGTTCTTCGGCGGTTCCACAGGGGCAATTTATCGCCAGTTCTCTATCACCATTGTTTCGGCAATGGCGCTTTCCGTACTGGTGGCATTGATTCTCACCCCTGCGTTATGTGCAACGCTGCTGAAACCCGTCTCTGCTGAACATCACGAGAAAAAAGGCGGTTTCTTCGGCTGGTTTAATACCACTTTTGATCATAGTGTTAATCACTACACCAATAGCGTTGGCAAAATCCTCGGTTCCACAGGACGATATTTACTGATCTATGCGCTGATTGTTGCCGGAATGGTGGTGTTGTTTTTACGTCTTCCGTCTTCCTTCTTACCGGAAGAAGATCAAGGGGTGTTTCTGACCATGATTCAGTTGCCCGCTGGTGCGACACAAGAGCGGACGCAAAAAGTATTGGATCAAGTGACGGATTACTACCTGAAAAACGAGAAAGCGAACGTTGAAAGTGTCTTTACGGTTAACGGCTTTAGCTTCAGCGGCCAGGCGCAAAACGCGGGGATGGCCTTCGTCAGCCTGAAACCGTGGGAAGAGCGTAGTGGTGACGTAAACAGCGCGGAAGCGGTCATCCAACGTGCCCAAATGGAGCTTGGCAAAATCCGCGATGGTTTTGTCATTCCGTTCAATATGCCAGCCATTGTTGAACTGGGCACAGCAACAGGTTTCGACTTTGAGTTAATTGACCAGGCAGGGCTGGGGCACGATGCGCTAACCCAGGCGCGTAATCAGCTGCTTGGCATGGCGGCGCAACATCCTACCAGCTTAGTCAGCGTGCGCCCCAATGGTCTGGAAGATACCGCACAGTTTAAACTGGAAGTTGACCAGGAAAAGGCGCAGGCATTAGGTGTTTCGCTTTCTGACATCAACCAAACCATCTCTACGGCGCTGGGCGGAACGTACGTTAACGACTTCATCGATCGTGGCCGCGTGAAAAAAGTTTATGTTCAGGCTGATGCCAAATTCCGTATGCTGCCAGAAGATGTCGATAAACTTTATGTCCGCAGCGCCAACGGCGAAATGGTGCCATTCTCTTCCTTTACCACTTCACATTGGGTGTATGGCTCTCCGCGACTGGAACGCTACAACGGTCTGCCGTCAATGGAAATTCAGGGGGAAGCCGCGCCAGGAACCAGTTCCGGCGATGCCATGGCGTTGATGGAAAACCTTGCATCACAACTACCTTCAGGCATTGGTTATGACTGGACAGGTATGTCGTATCAGGAACGCTTATCGGGCAACCAGGCGCCCGCTCTGGTAGCAATCTCCTTCGTGGTCGTTTTCCTGTGCCTTGCCGCACTCTATGAAAGCTGGTCAATTCCTGTCTCGGTTATGTTGGTCGTGCCGTTAGGGATTGTCGGCGTTCTGGTGGCGGCGACACTCTTTCATCAGAAAAATGACGTTTATTTTATGGTGGGCTTGTTAACAACAATTGGCTTATCGGCTAAAAACGCTATTTTGATTGTTGAGTTCGCCAAAGACCTGATGGAAAAAGAGGGAAAAGGTGTTATTGAAGCGACGCTGATGGCCGTACGTATGCGTCTTCGTCCTATTCTGATGACATCTCTCGCCTTTATTCTCGGCGTATTGCCGCTGGCTATCAGTAATGGTGCGGGAAGCGGCGCGCAGAACGCGGTAGGGATTGGTGTCATGGGCGGCATGATTTCCGCAACATTGCTGGCAATCTTCTTTGTCCCCGTGTTCTTTGTGGTCATCCGCCGTTGCTTTAAAGGGTAAATTTAAAACACAAAGGCGTCTTCGGACGCCTTTTTAATTTGCAATTAACACTATAAAATTTAATGAGTTAATGATTCATTAGCTTTTGAATTGAATGCATTCATTCTTTCTCCCTTCATTATTTTTACAATTCACATAATTTGTCATTATTCATCTCGCAAGAATTATAACTCCTGGTGATAAAATAGAATTCAGCACGTTAATAAGAAAGTTAGCTTATTAAACGGTAGCGTTATTACTGAGGTAACACCATGAAAAGATTAATTCCTGTCGCATTGCTCGCCGCATTGCTGGCGGGCTGCGCTCACGATTCACCCTGCGTTCCGGTTTATGACGATCAGGGCCGTCTGGTTCACACCAATACCTGTATGAAAGGTACGACTCAGGATAACTGGGAAACTGCCGGAGCCATTGCTGGCGGGGCGGCGGCTGTCGCTGGTCTGACGATGGGGATCATCGCACTGTCAAAATAACTGAACAGGGCGCGGACTTCCGCGCCCTGTTTAACGGTACAGAATCTCTCCGTAAGATAAAATACAACGATATTCTGCTAGCTTATTCCCTTTTAATTTAGCATTTTATTTCGAACCTTCGAAATAACACATCTATTAAAATTTACCCTCATTTAAAACACATACTCACGCTAACAATCATTATCCTGCTTAGTAAAAGGTGAATTAATATTTTGCGCTAAAATGTGGCGTATGTTTCATTTTCGCACCGTTGCGGGGCGATGTTTTTGTTATTTCCTGTCTACACTCAGCTTATTGCGACGCGTAATCGTGCGCAAAAGCTGGCACTACTTTTGCTTATAAGAGGATGGCCACAGACAGGTAAAAGACGTTTCCCAAACGTCCTATAACGATAATTTTCGCCTCACAGGAAGCATTATGAAAAAGATGATGATAGCCACACTGGCTGCCGCCAGCGTGCTGCTTGCCGTTGCAAATCAGGCGCATGCTGGCGCGACACTTGATGCCGTAAAGAAGAAAGGGTTTGTTCAGTGCGGGATCAGTGATGGATTGCCTGGGTTCTCTTACGCCGATGCAGACGGTAAGTTTTCAGGTATTGATGTAGATGTTTGTCGTGGTGTTGCAGCTGCTGTATTTGGCGACGACACGAAAGTGAAATATACCCCGCTCACAGCAAAAGAACGTTTCACCGCTTTACAGTCAGGGGAAGTGGATTTGCTCTCCCGTAATACGACCTGGACTTCATCCCGCGACGCAGGAATGGGAATGGCATTTACTGGCGTCACTTATTACGACGGCATTGGCTTCCTGACGCACGATAAAGCGGGGTTAAAAAGCGCGAAAGAGCTGGATGGCGCAATGGTCTGTATTCAGGCGGGGACTGATACCGAACTCAACGTCGCCGATTACTTCAAGGCAAACAATATGAAGTACACGCCAGTAACTTTCGATCGCTCAGACGAATCAGCGAAGGCTCTGGAGTCTGGCCGCTGCGATACGCTGGCCTCGGATCAGTCACAACTGTATGCCCTGCGCATCAAATTAAGTAATCCTGCCGAATGGATTGTACTACCGGAAGTTATCTCTAAAGAACCGCTTGGTCCGGTAGTCCGTCGTGGCGATGATGAATGGTTCTCTATTGTGCGCTGGACCCTGTTCGCTATGCTGAATGCTGAAGAGATGGGTGTCAATTCACAAAACGTCGATGAAAAAGCGGCAAATCCAGCTACGCCTGATATGGCGCATCTGCTGGGTAAAGAAGGCGATTACGGCAAGGATCTAAAGCTGGATAACAAATGGGCTTACAACATCATCAAACAAGTGGGTAACTACTCGGAAATTTTTGAGCGTAATGTCGGCTCTGATAGTCCGCTGAAAATTAAACGTGGGCAAAATAATCTCTGGAATAACGGCGGTATTCAGTACGCGCCGCCCGTGCGTTAAGTCGGTGTGAGGTAACGAGCGTCGCTACGGCGGCGCTCTCTTCAGCGTTATGGTTTCCGAGGTTTCTATGTCTCATCGCCGCTCAACCGTTAAAGGCTCATTCTCCTTTGTCAACCCTACGGTTCGCGCCTGGTTATTCCAGATCCTTGCCGTTGTTGCTGTCGTCGGCATTGTTGGTTGGTTATTTCACAACACCGTAACGAATCTCAGTAATCGCGGTATTACTTCAGGTTTTGCATTTCTGGATCGCGGCGCTGGCTTCGGTATCGTCCAGCATTTGATCGATTACCAGCAGGGCGACACCTACGGACGCGTTTTTATTGTCGGCTTACTCAATACGCTGCTGGTTTCAGCATTGTGTATTGTGTTCGCTTCTGTTCTCGGCTTCTTTATCGGTCTGGCGCGACTTTCGGATAACTGGCTGCTACGAAAGCTTTCCACAATTTATATTGAGATCTTCCGTAATATTCCCCCGCTGCTGCAAATTTTCTTTTGGTACTTTGCCGTGTTGCGCAATTTGCCCGGACCGCGACAGGCTGTGAGTGCGTTTGATCTGGCCTTTTTGAGCAATCGTGGGCTTTATATTCCGTCGCCGCAGCTGGGAGATGGGTTTCTTGCGTTTATCCTGGCTGTTGTTATAGCTATAGCCCTTTCTGTTGGGCTATTCCGCTTTAATAAAACACACCAGATAAAGACCGGACAACTACGCCGAACCTGGCCGGTCGCTATTGTGTTGATCATTGGCTTACCTTCACTGGCGCAATGGCTTTTTGGCGCGGCACTGCACTGGGATGTTCCGGCACTACAAGGGTTTAACTTCCGCGGCGGAATGGTACTTATTCCTGAACTGGCAGCCTTAACGTTAGCGCTTTCAGTTTATACCTCTGCATTTATCGCCGAGATTATTCGCGCCGGGATTCAGGCAGTGCCTTATGGTCAGCACGAAGCGGCGCGTTCGCTGGGATTACCCAACCCGGTTACGCTACGCCAGGTGATCATCCCCCAGGCGCTGCGGGTAATTATTCCACCACTTACCAGCCAGTATCTCAACATCGTCAAAAACTCCTCTCTTGCCGCCGCTATCGGCTATCCAGATATGGTTTCGCTGTTTGCTGGCACCGTGCTGAACCAGACTGGGCAAGCCATCGAGACGATTGCCATGACCATGTCGGTCTATCTGATTATCAGCCTGACTATCTCGCTGTTGATGAATATCTATAACAACCGTATCGCGATCGTTGAACGCTAAGGAATCATGATGACAAAAGTATTGCTGTCTCATCCCCCGCGCCCGGCGAGCCATAACTCAAGCCGCGCTATGGTATGGATGCGCAAAAATCTGTTCTCCGGTTGGAGCAATAGCCTGGTGACTATTGGCTGCCTGTGGCTGATGTGGGAACTGATCCCACCGCTGCTGAACTGGGCATTTTTGCAGGCTAACTGGATTGGCTCAACGCGTGCCGACTGCACAAAAGCCGGCGCCTGTTGGGTCTTCATCCACGAACGATTTGGCCAGTTTATGTATGGGCTTTACCCGCACGACCAGCGCTGGCGAATTAATCTGGCATTACTGATTGGCCTTGTTTCTATTGCGCCTATGTTCTGGAAAATAATCCCGCATCGCGGTCGCTATATTGCTATATGGGCGGTTATCTACCCGCTCGTTGTCTGGTGGCTGATGTATGGCGGGTTTCTTGGTCTTGAGCGGGTTGAAACCCGACAATGGGGCGGGCTGACACTAACGTTGATTATCGCATCTGTTGGGATTGCGGGGGCACTGCCGTGGGGGATCCTATTAGCGCTAGGCCGTCGTTCCCATATGCCGATTGTGCGTATCTTGTCAGTCATTTTTATCGAATTCTGGCGTGGCGTACCGCTGATTACCGTACTGTTTATGTCTTCGGTCATGTTGCCGCTCTTTATGACGGAAGGCACCAGTATCGACAAACTGATTCGTGCGTTAGTCGGCGTGATCCTGTTTCAGTCAGCATATGTTGCAGAAGTCGTGCGAGGCGGATTGCAGGCGCTACCCAAAGGGCAATACGAAGCGGCGGAGTCGCTGGCCTTGGGTTACTGGAAAACCCAGGGGCTGGTTATTTTGCCACAGGCGTTGAAGCTGGTGATTCCTGGGCTGGTAAATACCATCATCGCACTCTTCAAAGATACCAGCCTGGTGATCATCATCGGGTTGTTCGATCTTTTCAGTAGCGTTCAGCAGGCAACCGTTGATCCCGCCTGGTTGGGTATGTCGACGGAAGGGTATGTTTTCGCCGCACTGATCTATTGGATCTTCTGTTTCAGCATGTCACGTTATAGCCAGCATCTGGAAAAACGTTTTAACACCGGGCGTACACCGCATTGAGGACACTATGAGCCAAATTTTACTGCAACCTGCTAACGCGATGATTACGCTGGAAAACGTCAATAAATGGTATGGGCAATTCCATGTTCTGAAAAATATAAATTTAACCGTGCAACCGGGAGAACGAATAGTACTGTGTGGACCTTCTGGTTCCGGGAAATCAACAACCATTCGCTGTATTAATCATCTGGAAGAACACCAACAGGGAAGGATTGTGGTGGATGGCATCGAACTTAACGAAGATATTCGCAATATTGAGCGTGTCAGGCAGGAAGTGGGAATGGTCTTTCAGCATTTCAATCTTTTCCCTCATCTGACCGTTTTACAGAACTGTACCCTGGCACCGATTTGGGTGCGCAAGATGCCAAAGAAAGAGGCTGAAGCTCTGGCGATGCATTACCTTGATCGGGTAAGAATTGCCGAACATGCGCAGAAGTTTCCCGGACAGATCTCCGGTGGTCAGCAGCAACGCGTTGCCATAGCACGTTCACTTTGTATGAAACCAAAGATCATGCTATTTGATGAACCTACGTCGGCGCTCGATCCGGAGATGGTAAAAGAAGTGCTGGATACGATGATTGGGCTAGCGCAGTCAGGTATGACGATGCTGTGCGTAACGCATGAGATGGGATTTGCGCGAACTGTTGCTGATCGAGTGATTTTTATGGATCGCGGAGAAATCGTGGAGCAAGCTGCACCGGATGAATTTTTTGCGCATCCTAAATCGGAGCGTACGAGGGCATTTTTATCGCAGGTTATCCATTAAGTTGTACATGGATTCGAAACGCAAAAAGGCCATCCTTTTGGATGGCCTTTTGCTTTATTTGATGTCTGGCAGTTCCCTACTCTCGCATGGGGAGACCCCACACTACCATCGGCGCTACGGCGTTTCACTTCTGAGTTCGGCATGGGGTCAGGTGGGACCACCGCGCTACTGCCGCCAGACAAATTCTTTTCTAATCTGCCGAACTTTAACCTAAAAAGTGGTGCTGATACCCAGAGTCGAACTGGGGACCTCACCCTTACCAAGGGTGCGCTCTACCAACTGAGCCATATCAGCACGCTAA